>NZ_CP107558.1:1485000-2085000 GCF_026427715.1 Methylocystis sp. MJC1
GATTGGTATCGCCATCGCGATCCGGCCCGTCGCTGGCACGCGCCTTATGTGAAGGACAAATCGGAAGAGGCGCGCTACACGCAACGCTTCCTCGAGGCCTATTCGTCCGAAGGCTCGATCCGCACCATCGACCCTTATTGGCGCGACGAAATTCTCAATAAATATTACGGCGCTTTGCTCTTCAACGAGTATGGCCTGTTCAACGCGCATTCGTCGGTCGGCCGCGATTGCCTGTCTGACACGATCCGCCAGTCGGCGACCTTCGCTGGTCTCGACAAGGTCGACAATGCGCAGATGATCCAGATGGAGCGCCTGTTCATCGCCAAGCTCGTCCCCGGCTTCGACGCCTCGACCGACGTGCCGAAGAAGATTTGGACGAGCGATCCGATCTACGCCGGCGCGCGTGGCACCGTCGAGGAGATCTGGCAGGGCATTCAGGACTGGAACGAGATCCTCTGGGCGGGTCACGCCGTCTATGACGCGACCTTCGGCCAGTTCGCCCGTCGCGAATTCTTCCAGCGTCTGGCGACGGTCTATGGTGACACGCTGACGCCCTTCTTCACGGCGCAGTCGCAGACCTATTTCCAGATCACCCGCGGCGCGATCGAAGACCTCTTCGTCTACAGCCTCGCTAATGATCCGGAGTTTGGCGCGCACAACCGCACCTTCCTCAACGCCTGGACCGACCATTATCTCGCGCGGTCGGTCAGCGCGCTCAAGGATTTCGTCGGCATCTACGCGAAAGTCGAAAAGGTCGCGGGCGCGACCGACCGCGCTGGCGTCAGCGAAGCGCTGCAACGCGTCTTCGGCGATTGGAAGATCGATTACGCGGAGAAGATCGGGTTCAAGATCGACGTCGACGAGAAGGTCGACGCTGTTCTCGCCGGCTACAAGAATTGAGAAGGAAACGCTCCTATGTCTAGCGCGCATAACGCTTATAACGCCGGAATCATGCAGAAGACCGGCAAGGCCTTCGCGGATGAGTTCTTCGCCGAGGAGAACCAGGTCGTCCATGAATCCAACGCCGTGGTTTTGGTCCTGATGAAGAGCGACGAGATCGACGCGATCATCGAGGACATCGTGCTCAAGGGCGGCAAGGCGAAGAATCCGTCGATCGTCGTCGAGGACAAGGCCGGCTTCTGGTGGATCAAGGCCGACGGCGCGATCGAGATCGACGCCGCCGAAGCCTCAGACCTGCTCGGCAAGCCGTTCTCGGTCTACGACCTTCTCGTGAATGTGTCATCGACCGTCGGCCGCGCCTATACGCTCGGGTCGAAATTCACCATCACCTCGGAACTCATGGGCCTCGATCGCGCCCTGACCGACATCTGATCGGTCGACGACAAGGAATGCCACAATGGCGAAGAGAGAACCGATCCACGACAATTCCACTCGTGCAGAGTGGGAAGGTAAGATCCAAAAGCTGAACAGCGTGGAACAGGCGACGAGGTTCATCCAGGACTTCCGCGTCAATTACAGCTCGCCGTTCCGCAAGAACTACGATCTCGACGTCGATTACCAATATATCGAACGAAAGATCGAGGAGCGTCTCTCGGTGCTCAAGACCGAGAAGCTCTCCGTCGCGGAACTCATCACCAAGGCGACGACCGGAGAGGACGCCGCCGCGGTGGAGGCCGCCTGGGTCGCCAAGATGAAGTCCGCCAAGAGCAAATATGAGGCGGAACGCATTCACATCGAGTTCCGTCAGCTCTACAAGCCGCCGGTTTTGCCGGTGAATGTGTTCCTGCGCACGGATGCGGCGCTCGGCACCATTCTCATGGAGCTGCGCAACACGGACTATTACGCAACGCCTCTCGAGGGCCTGCGTAAGGAGCGCGGCGTCAAGGTCCTGCATCTGCAGGCGTGATGGCGTTATCCGCAGCGTAAAGAACGAGCGTTCGGGCGGCTTTCGCCCGAACGCCGCCTCTAGAGAGGAGAGAAAGCCATGACGCTTTCGGCGGAACATGCGACGGCCGAGCAGGGGATTCTGATTCACGCGGATTCACGCTACGCCGCCTATACGATGGACCTTGATTATATGTGGCGCTGGGAAATCCTGCGTGACGGCGAGTTTATCCAGGAAGGATGCTCACTGTCGCAGGATTCAGCGCGCGAGGCGGTCGCTCACGTGTTGAGCTACTTCAGACGGCAGGACGAAGCCGCCGGAACGCCGGGCGACAATAGCGAAGAGATCAGGCGGCTACTGCGCGCGATCGGCACGCCGGAGCCCATCAACAAGAACGGCACGACCAAAAACGAACTGGCGCAGCCAGAGTAGCATAGGGCGGGAGACGTATGTACCAGATTGTCATTGAGACAGAGGATGGAGAAACCTGTTCATTCGAATGCGGACCGAGCGAGGACGTCATCTCTGCGGGCCTTCGTCAGAGTGTGATTCTTCTGGCCTCCTGCCGCGCCGGCGGTTGTGCGACTTGCAAGGCCGATTGCACGGATGGGGACTATGAGCTCATTGACGTCAAGGTCCAGGCGTTGCCGCCGGACGAGGAGGAGGATGGCAAGGTTCTTCTGTGCCGCACCTTTCCGCGCAGCGATCTACACGTCATCGTGCCCTACACCTATGATCGCATCTCCTTCCAGGCGATTCAGACCAATTGGCTCGCCGAGATCACCGAATGCGACAGGGTGTCGTCGAATGTCGTGCGGCTCGTTCTGCAGCCGTTGACGGCCGACGGCGCGGCGCCCATTTCGTTGAACTTCATGCCTGGGCAATTCGTCGACATCGAAATTCCGGGCACACATACGCGCCGCTCTTATTCGATGGCCTCGGTCGCTGAGGACGGTCGATTGGAGTTCTTCATCCGCCTGCTTCCGGATGGCGCCTTTTCCAATTATCTGCGCACGCAGGCGCGCGTCGGCCAACGCGTTGCGCTGCGTGGGCCGGCTGGCTCGTTCTCGCTGCACAAGAGCGACCGGCCGCGCTTCTTCGTCGCCGGCGGGACGGGATTGTCGCCGGTCCTGTCGATGATCCGGCAATTGCACAAGGAGAGCGATCCGCAGCCCGCGACTCTGTTCTTCGGCGTCACCAATTATGACGAGCTTTTTTATGTCGAGGAGCTGAAGGCGCTGCAGCAATCAATGCCGGGCCTCGATGTGCAGATTGCTGTCGTGAACGTCTCGGAGGGCAATGGCGTCGCCAAGGGAACGGTGATCGACCTCCTTCACGACGAACTCGGCAGGCTCTCGGACAAGCCCGACATCTATCTCTGCGGCCCTCCGGGAATGATCGAGGCGGCGTTCGCGGCGGCTTCTTCGGCCGGCGTTCCCAAGGAACAGGTGTATCTCGAAAAATTCCTGGCGAGCGGTTGATCTGCTCGATTAGGCAATTTCCTGATCTCTGCCCGGCTGTGCTCGTCGGGCAGGGCTCCCCAACTCCTGCCCGGGCAATGTCCTGGGCAGGCTTTTTCCGTCAGAGCTTCATCCGCGCGCTCAGCGCCCTTTATACTCAAGCTCTATCTCGACTACGGTGCGCTCGGCGGCTTCGCTCGCCGCGTTCTTGAGCGCTGCATCGCCTTCGCGCCCTCCATACTGGATCACGGCGGCGAGCTTCGCGCCCACCTTCAACATCAAAGACTTCCGAATATCATAGCGGCGGCGCCGTGGATGCGCGCGCCGTTTCGTCAGCCTGTGCGATCAATTTGCTTGCTTATCTCTTTTCCTGATTGATTATTCCCGTCATGCCCTCGGCTGCCCAACTCGGGATGGCGTTAGCTTCATTCAAGAGGAGATTACCGATGACGAAACCGGCGCTGATCGCCATTTACGCCCTGGCAGCCGCCTTCCTGCTGTATTGGCACTGGCGGCACGTTCTCGACGCTTTGCCCTTCCTGGTCGTGCTGGCCTGTCCGCTCATGCATCTCTTTATGCATCATGGCCATGGTCACCACCACGAGAGGCGGCCCGACGATGCGGAAAAGCATGATGTCTAATTGAGCAGCTGGCGCCTTGCCCAGAAGGAACCACCATGATTCCCGAGCATCCCCACGATCATTTTGGGCATGGAAGCCATCACGGGCATCAGCGCGAACATGATGCGCCGGCAGGCCGGGCTCCCACCCGCGCGGACCTAAAGGAGCTCGCAAGCGCACCCGCCCAAGGTGTCATTTATACCTGCCCCATGCACCCGCAAATTCGGCAGGCTGGTCCCGGCAATTGCCCGATCTGCGGCATGGCCCTCGAGCCTCTCGTCACCACGGCGGACGAGGCGCCGAGCGCCGAGCTCATCGATATGACGTGGCGGTTTTGGATTGGACTCGCGCTCACAGTCCCGGTGGTCATTCTTGAAATGGGCGGCCATTTCTTCAACCTCCATCATTACATCGCGCCACAGCTTTCGAATTGGGCGCAACTGGCCCTCGCCACCCCGGTCGTCCTCTGGGCTGGGTGGCCTTTCTTCGTGCGGGGCGCGAAATCACTCGTTACCCGCAATCTCAACATGTTCACGCTGATCGCCATGGGCACGGGCGTCGCATGGATCTACAGCATCGTAGCTACGCTTGCGCCGTCGCTGTTCCCGCCCGCCTTTCGGAGCTCTGATGGGTCTGCGCCAATTTATTTTGAGGCTGCGGCCGTCATCACCGTGCTGGTGTTGCTGGGCCAAGTCCTCGAATTGCGCGCCCGCGAACAGACCGGGGGCGCCATCCGTGCGCTGCTCAATCTGGCGCCTGTCACGGCGAAGCGAGTGACAGAGGACGGGTCCGACGAAGAGATTGCGCTCGACCAGGTTCACGTCGGCGACAGGCTGCGCGTGCGCCCTGGCGAAAAAGTGCCGGTCGACGGCGCGTTGCTCGAAGGCCGCAGCTCGGTCGATGAATCCATGGTCACAGGCGAGTCCATGCCAGTGACGAAGAGCGTCGGTGACACGGTCATCGGCGGGACGCTCAACCAGACGGGCGGCTTCATCATGCGGGCCGACAGAGTTGGCGCCGATACCATGCTGTCGCGCATCGTCGACATGGTCGCCTCCGCCCAGCGCAGCCGCGCCCCCATTCAGCGGCTCGCGGACCAGGTTTCGGGCTGGTTCGTGCCGCTTGTGATCCTCGTCGCCATTCTTGCTTTCGCCTCCTGGGCGGTTTGGGGCCCCGAGCCACGGATGAGTTATGGCCTCGTCGCCGCCGTCTCGGTGTTGATCATTGCCTGCCCCTGCGCGCTTGGTCTCGCGACGCCAATGTCGGTGATGGTCGGCGTTGGGCGCGGCGCGCAATATGGCGTGCTCATCAAGAACGCGGAGGCGCTGGAGCGTTTCGAGAAGGTCGATACGCTCGTCGCCGACAAGACCGGCACGCTGACCGAAGGCAAGCCCAAAGTCACAGTTATTCGCCCCGTCGCCGGCGTGAGCGAGAATGAGCTCCTGTCGGTCGCGGCGAGCCTAGAGCGGGGGAGCGAACATCCCCTGGCGCGAGCGATCGTCGACGCCGCCGTTTCGCGAGGCCTGCCGCTGAGCGAGGCCTCGGAGTTCAATTCACCTGTCGGCAAAGGCGTCACTGGGCGTATCGGGACGCAATTCGTCGCCATCGGCAATCGCCGCTTCCTGGCCGAGGTCGGCGTCGATTTAAGCGCGCTCGACAGCGACGCCGAGCGTTTGCGCGAAGATGGGGCGACGGCGATCTTCGTTGCGATCGACGGCCGTGCAGCCGGAATCCTCGCCATAGCCGACCCTATCAAGGAGACGACGCCCGACGCGTTGCAGGCGCTCTATGATGATGGCGTCTCGGTCGTCATGCTCACCGGCGACAATTGGACGTCGGCGCGGGCTGTGGCCAAGCGCCTCGGCATCAAGGACGTCGAGGCGGAAATCCTCCCCGAGGATAAAAGCAAAGTCGTCGCCCGGCTGCGGCAGGCCGGTCGCGTTGTCGCCATGGCGGGCGATGGGGTGAATGACGCGCCTGCCCTTGCCGCGGCGGATGTCGGGATCGCCATGGGCGCCGGGACCGACGTGGCGATCGAAAGCGCCGGCGTCACCTTGCTCAAGGGCGACCTTCGGGGGATCGTGCGCGGCCGGCGGCTTTCGCGAGCCACCATGCGGAATATCCGCCAGAACCTCTTCTTCGCCTTCATTTACAACGCGGCGGGCGTGCCGCTCGCGGCCGGCGCGCTTTACCCGGCCTTTGGCCTGCTGCTCTCGCCCACGATAGCCGCCGCCGCTATGGCGCTGTCGTCGATTAGCGTCGTCGCCAACGCGCTGCGCCTGCGTCAGACAAAGATCGAGCCTGAAAGGCTGTTGGAGATGCCGCCGTTTGCCGGACTTGGTTAGCGCGCCATTGCTCGCTGCAGATTGACGGTCGTCAAACTCAACCAGCTAGTCGCGCGTCGCCGCGCTTCGCGGCGCCTGCAATCGCGCCGCGTTCTCGGGGGCTGCTTATCCGTTGACAACGCTAGAGGCCGACCTAGCTAGCCGATTGATCGCTATGCGTCCTTTGTCGATCTCCGGAACGACCTCGAATATGCAGCTCGAAACGCAAATCCAGAACGATCGGGTCGCCATCATCGTCAAGGAGGAGCGTCTGGACGCGCATAACTCGAGCGAGCTCAAGGAGCGCATTTTACGAACCCTGGAAGAGGGCGGGCGCCGTCTGGTCGTGGATCTGGCGGATGTTAAATTCATCGACAGCTCCGGATTGGGCGCTTTGCTCTCGGGCTACAAGAATGCAAATCAGCGCTCGGGGACGTTCGTGCTCTCTGGCTTGCAGCCCCGTGTGCGCTCGATGTTCGAGCTGACGCGGCTCAATCGCGTCTTTGAAATCTACCCACGCCTGCAGGAGGCGATCAGCAGCCAAGGCGTCAGCTAGCGATGCGGGCATGTCCAAGACAAGCGTGAGCGTCGACATCGTCGTGCCGAACCAGACGCGCTATCTGCGGCTGATCGGCAATATCGGCGAGCAAATCGCGAGAGAACTCGAGACGGATTCTTTCGACAAGGACATGCTTGCCTATCATCTCAATCTCGTGCTCACCGAGGCCGTCGCCAACGCCATGGAATACTCCGACGATAAATGCCTCGACCACACGGTGAAAGTTTGCCTGTCGATCGAGGATGAAGACCTGAGGATCCGCGTTTACGACCATGGGCAGGGTTTCGACATAGGGGCCGTGCCAATCCCCGACCTCGATCAACTCCACGAGCGCGGTCGCGGCATATTCCTTATCCGCACTCTGATGGACTCCGTCGCTTACCATCGCGGCGAGGCCGGGAACGTTCTCGAAATGCACAAGAGCCTGAAGTAAGGCGCTCCGGCGGCAGCCGTAATGGAAGAGAAAGCGCGCCATGGAGGGGGACATCCGCCTTCGCAACCCCGTGCAGAAACCTCCGCAGAGATCGCCCCGCGGCAAACCGCTGAACGTCGCCGCCGCGGAGTTTTCTCCGGATTATCGCGATCTCGTCGCGCCCCGGCAGCGCTTGCGAGATCTGCTGAAGCTGGGCGAGGTCTTCGAGCCCAGCGGCCACGCCATCGATCTTCGCCGGCTTGCTGACGGGCGGGAATATGATCTTCGCATCTACAGCGCGCAGACGCGTGCGCTCGATGATCTCATTCCGGTCCTGCATAACCTCGGGCTCCCCGCTGTCGACCAGATTCTGTTTGCGGCGACGGTTTCGGGGGAAAAGCGCTTTATTCGCAGTTTCCGGGTGAGGCCGGCAGATCCTGAGCGGGTTCAGCAATCACGGGCGCAGCTCCTCGCGGCGTTGGCGGCATTGCTGTCAGGTGAGGCGGAGGACGATCCTCTCAACAAGCTCGTCCTGCTCGCGGGGTTGAGCGCGAGGGAGATTGGCGTTCTTCGGGCCTACTGCTGCTACTATCTGCAACTTGGCGTGCGCGTGGATCGCTCTCGACTCTATGATGCGCTTCTCGGTGACGTCGAGGTCACGCGCCTGCTCTTTGCTTATTTCGAAACCCGGTTTCATCCGGATCATGCAGGCCGAGGCTCCTTTGACGCGATGGTTGACGTCAGACAGCGCCTGATCGCCGCCTTCGACAAGGTGACAAATCTGACCGACGATCGCGTTTTTCGCGATCTCTTCAATCTCATCGACGCAACGCTTCGCACGAATTTTTATCTGCACGACGAACCGAAGCCGAAAGTTCTCGCGCTCAAGATCAACAGCCTCGGCGTGATCGGCGCGCCGGCTCCCAAGCCAATGTTCGAGATCTTCGTTCACGCGCGCTCCATGCAAGGGATACATTTGCGCGGCGCCAAGGTCGCGCGAGGCGGCATCCGCTGGTCCGATCGCGCCCATGATCTGCGGACCGAGATTCTCGATCTCATGCAAACGCAGATGACCAAGAACGCCTTGATCGTTCCGCAGGGCGCCAAGGGCGGTTTTGTTTTGAAGGTCTCGAGCGCCGACCCTACCAGGCGCGAAGAGGCGGGAAAGTCCGCCTATCGCGCCTTTATTGGCGCGCTGCTCGATCTGACGGACAATCTCGATCCCGCCAAGTCCGGGCCAGCCGAGCGCATCTCCTACGACGAACCCGATCCCTATCTTGTCGTCGCAGCCGACAAGGGCACGGGCGGGTGGTCGGATATCGCAAATGAGATTGCGCGGTCTCGTTCCTTCTGGCTCGACGACGCCTTCGCCACCGGCGGGTCCAACGGTTACAGCCATAAGCGACTTGGAATAACCTCGCGGGGAGCCTGGGTCTGTGTGAGGCGTCATTTCCGCGAGATTGGCCGCAACATCGACGACCAGGCCTTCACCGTCGTCGGCGTCGGCTCGATGGATGGAGACGTCTTCGGAAACGGCATGCTGGAGACTCGCACGATCAGGCTGTTGGGCGCGTTCAGCGGCGAACATATCTTCATCGATCCGAACCCCGACCCGCTGATCTCTTACGCCGAACGCCGACGGCTGTTCGACAAGCCGCGTTCGTCTTGGGCGGATTACGACCCCTCGAAGATCTCGCGCGGCGGCGGCGTCTACCGCCGTGACGCCAAGGATATAGAACTGAGCCCTGAGGCGCGGTCGTGGCTGCAAGCGAGAAACCGCCTGGTCGATGGAGAGGGGCTTATCCGTCTTCTGTTGGCGGCGCCTGTGGATCTGCTTTGGATGGGCGGCGTCGGCTCTTATGTAAAGGCAGGTCCGGAGACGGACGAAAGCGTTGGCGACCGGGTCAATGACGGCGCGCGCATCGACGCCAATCAACTGCGCGCCAAAGTCGTGGGGGAGGGCGCGAACCTCGGTTTCACCCAGCGCGGCCGCATCGAATACGCTTTGAATGGCGGCCGGATCAATACCGACGCCGTCGACAACTCGGCGGGCGTTGATCTATCCGACCACGAAGTCAATCTGAAGATCTTGTTGCGTGGAACGCGTCAGGCGCCGCTCGCGGCCTCTGACGAAATTCATCGTCTTCTCGAAAGTCTGACCGACGAAGTTTGCGCCGCGGTCCTGGACGACAATTATCACCAAAGCCTCTGCATCTCGCTCGAGCGCGAGCGATCGCTCTCCGACATTGCGTCCTATTTGGACGTGGCGGATCGCCTGGAGGCCTCGGGACAGCTCGACCGCCAGAGCGACGCATTTCCAAATCGACGGGAGCTGCTCGCGAGAACAGAAGGGGGCCTGACAAGGCCCGAGCTGAGTATACTCATGGCGGACGCGAAGCTGGCGTTGAAGCGGGCTCTTCTGGAAGCGCCGCGCTTTTTCGAGGTCGAATGGATTTCAGATTTTCTCGTCACCTATTTTCCCGAATCCTTGCGCTCGAGCTATGCCCCTCGGATTGCGTCTCATCCACTGGCGCGCGAAATCGCCGCGACGGTCATCTGCAACAAGATCGTCAATCAGGCGGGCGCAAGATTTCTTCTGTTCGGAGACCCTCTCGCCCCGACCCTCCTGACCGACGCGGTCGGCCTTTATCTCGCTTTCGACCAGATATTGGGGGGCGAGCGTTGGCGCAGCGCGGTCCGGAGCTTGGATGGGCGAATGAACAGCGGCCGGCAGTATGAATATCTGCTGCAGCTCGAAGACGCTTTGGCCTATCTGTGCCGCTGGGCGCTGCAAGGCGGGCGACGGCTTCAGCCGGTGGAGAGCGAGGTCGCCGAATGGCGCGCCTATCTGGAGAAATATCTCGCTTATTTTTCGCAAAGCGCAGAAGTCTCGATCCTGGACGCCAATGCGCCAGAGGCGTCTCGCGAGATGTTCCTCAACAGGCTGCGGGACTTTCCGTTTCTCGTCGATCTTGCGCAGCAGGCTGGCAAAGACATCGCCGTAGCGGCGCGGCTCTTCGACGAGGTGGGAGGAAGCCTCGGGATGCGCCAGATTGCTGCGTTGGCTGCCGAGCTTACCGCCAGGGACGCTTGGGAAGGCAAACTGCAGAGCGCGGTCGATGAACGATTGCGTTCCGCAACCGCTCGTATTGCGGCAATCGCTCTGAGAGTTGGCGTCGATGAGCCCGCGGCGGTTTTCCGGCTTGCGGGTCTAGCGCCAAAGCTGACGGAACTTCGAAAACTGCGCGGCGAAATCATCGAAAGCGCGCCGAAGACGGTTGTGCCCTTTGCGCTCTTCGCCTCTGAGCTAGACGCCTTGGTTGAGGCCTGTGACTCTCCCCGGCGAGCAGCGTGACATGCGGGAAGGACGAGGTCGTGGAAGAAAAACCGCTCACGCATCTCCTTCTTGAAACCAGCAACGAAGCTGCATGCTTGATGGACCCGTCCGGTCTCGTGCTGGCGTTGAATAGCCGCGCCGAGCAAATGACCGGATTCAAGGAAGGCGAGCTGATCGGACGCCCGTTCCCCGGCAAACCAAAGGCGGCAATGGGAAACGCGAAAGAGGCGCCGCTCGCCTGGCTGGTCGCGCCGGCTCGGCAGTGGTTCGATATGCGGATCAAGCGCAAGGACGAGAAGGAGATCGACGCGAGCTGCGAGATTTATCGGCTTGGGACGAAAAGTCTCGCTGGCATATTGCTGAAATTGAGAACCGAAGGGGCGGAGGGAGCGGCGCTCGAGGATATGAAAATCAAGCTCCAGGCGATTTTTGGCGGGATGGCCGACGGCTTTGTCGTCATCGATGAATTTGGAAAAATCGAGTTCTTCAGCACGGGCGCGGAAAAACTCTTCGGCTACGGCGCCGAGGAAGTTATGGGCGCGAACGTCAAATTGCTGATGCCTTCTCCCTACAAGGACGAGCACGACGGCTATCTTGCGGCCTACCGTGAGACAGGCGTCCGCAAGATAATCGGAAGCGGGCGGGAGGTTTCGGGAAGGCGCAAGGATGGCGTGGTTTTTCCCATGTATCTTTCGGTAGGCGAAATCTGGCTCGAGGGGCGCCGTCACTTTGTCGGCGTTACACACGACCTCACAAAGACCAAGCGCGCCGAGAGCCGCCTATGGATGCTGACGGCGGCCATCGAGCAAAGCCCAGTGGCCGTCATGATTTCCGATACGCATGGGGTCATCGAATATGTGAACGATTATTTTGCAAAGCTGACCGGCTACAGCGAAGCGGAGGTCATCGGCCAGAACCCGCGCATCCTTCATTCTGCGGGCACACCGAGAGACCAGCATCAGCGTCTGTGGCGAACGATCGAAGCTGGAGCGGAATGGCGTGGAGAAATTCAGGACCAGCGAAAAGACGGCGCGCTTTACTGGGCGTATGAGATCATCGCGCCTCTGCGCGACGAGGAAGGGCAGATCAGGCATTATCTCGCGATTCAGCAGGACGTCACCGAACAGAGGCGCGATAAGGAGGCGCTCGCAGAAAGCGAGGAGCGCTTCCGCAAAGTTGCCGAGATGGTTGGCGAGTGGCTTTGGGAGCAGGACGCGGACGGACGCTATACCTATAGCAGCGACGCTGTAAGGGATATCCTCGGGCTCGAGCCCGAGGAAATATTGGGCAAGTGTTATCTTGACCTTCTCCAGGACGACGCAAATCCGGCGGCTCCCCGACAGCCGACGCCGCCCACGCCTTTCCGTCGCATCGTCAATTGCTATCGGCGGCAGGACGGGCGGCGCGTTTTTACCGAGTCGAGCGGCGCTCCCATACTCAACGGAAAAGGTCGTTTGGTGAAATGGCGCGGAGTCGACCGCGATATCACGGAGCGAATGGAATATGAGGACGCCTTGCGCGTGCGCAACCGAGCGATGGAGGCGGTTCATGTCGGGATCGTGATCTGCGACGCGCGCGTCGAAGGAAACCCCAATATATACGTCAATCCGGCGCTGGCCGAAATGACCGGTTATACCCAAGACGAGCTGCTGCAGGGCGGTGGCATGCGTTTGTTGCAGGGGCCCGGAACCGATCCTGCCGCGATCGCCAAGATCCGTCAGGCGCTCCAAACCGGCCGAGGCTGTGAAGTCACCCTGAGAAACTACCGTAAGAACGGCGAAGCCTTCTGGAACGAACTTCTTATTTCTCCAGTGCCTGACGAAGCTGGAGAGATTACGCATTACATCGGCGTCCAGACGGACGTCACCGAAAAGCGGCGGGCGGAGGAAAGCCGCCGCGATCTCGAGATCGCAAAACAAATTCAGCTGTCGCTTCTGCCCGACAAGCCGCTGCGTCTGCCGAATGCTGAGATTGCGGGAATCTGCCTACCGGCGACCCATGTCGGCGGGGATTATTTCGATTTTTTCGAAAGTGGCGAGAACGTCGACTTCGTCGTTGCGGATGTCTCGGGCCATAGCGTCGGCGCGGCGCTTATCATGACGGAAGTCAGAAGCATGGTCCGCGCACAATCGCGCCGACCGGCGAGCGCCCATCCCGCCCATATGCTGCGTGAGCTCAACGAGCTGCTATATGAGGACCTCGACCGGTCAGAATTGTTCATAACAATGTTTTTCTGTCGATATGAGTCGACGACGCGCCGTCTGAAATATGCAAGCGCCGGCCATAATCCTGGGCTGCTGTTGCGATCCGGACAGCAGAACTGCATGGAGCTCGATAGCGACGGGCTCGTGCTGGGAGCCAAGCGCATGGTCGATTTCGAAGAACGTAGCGTGCTTCTTTCACAGGGCGACAAGCTGCTCTTTTACACCGACGGCGTGATCGAGGCCCAAGACTCGTCCGGCGATTTTTTTGGCACGGAGCGCTTATGCCGGCGCTTTTCCGCCAATCGACGGTTCGCGCCGGAGGTCATCGCCCAAAAGCTTCTGCGGGAGGTGAAGGATTTTTGCGCGCCGTCGGCCATGGGCGATGACGCGGCGTTGGTTGTTTTGGAAGTGAGGTGACGTCGTCCAACTCGCTCTATTGGAGAATGAAGGATATGGCCGCGGCGATCGGCAATCCCTTTGGGCGACGCAAGATCGGTCTTGCGCTGAGCAGCGGCGTGGCGAGAGGCTGGGCGCATATAGGCGCGATCGGCGCGCTGACGAGACTGGGCGTTCCTCTCGATATCGTCGCTGGGACTTCGGCAGGCGCATTAATCGGCGCCTGCTATCTCGCCAAGGAGTTGGAGGAGCTGGAGAGGTGGGCCTTGTCGCTCACCAAACGCAGGATTCTCGGCTACATCGACTTGCACTTTGGGCGCGGAAGCCTGCTCAGCGGCAATCGGATCGTGGACGAGATGCGGCGGCTCTTGGGAACACGTCGCGTCGAGGATTTGCAAAATCCCTTTGTCGCGGTCGCAACGGATCTGGGGACCGGTCACGAGATATGGCTTCAACATGGCAGCCTCGTCGAGGCTGTTCGCGCCTCCATTGCGCTGCCGGGTCTTTTGCCGCCGATAGAGTCCGGCAATCGTGTCCTTGCGGATGGCGCGCTTGTCGATCCCCTGCCGGTTGCGCCTTGCCGCGCCTTGGGAGCCGATCTCGTAATCGCGATCAATTTGAATACCGACGTCATCGGCAAAATGAGCCGCCAGGCGGCAACGCCTCGAACGTCGATCGGCTTCGATCCGATGGTGCTGGGCGTCGATGATTTTACACCAGAGCGACGCCTGGCAAGCGCAACCCGCGCCTTCGTTCAACAGGAAGCCAATATCCCGAGCCTGTTCGGCGTGATGACGACGTCGCTTGGCATTATGCAGGACCGGCTGACTCGTTCGCGCCTCGCAGGCGATCCGCCCGACGTTCACATCACCCCTCGCGTTGGACACATCGGATTGCTTGAGTTCGAGCGCGCCAAGGAGGCGATCTGGGAGGGGGAGCAATCGGTCGAACGCAAGCGCGGCGAGCTGATAGATTTATTGCGCGCCGCGGGGATGAATTTTTCGATCTAAGCGAGGCGCCGGCCCTACCGGTTTTGGGCCTCTCTCTTCATTTGCCCGACTCGCATTGCGATATCGGCAAACGACAGGCTCGGCTCCGCGGAAGAACCGTGAATGGCTTGCCTGAGAAAGCGCGCCGGGAAACAGATCGCTTCGACGTTCGAGCCCCGCATTTCTTCGGGCCTATTCGGATCCTCGCTCAACGCCGCCTCTACTTTGGAAAGAAGCGCGTCGATTTCCTCTCTTTTGAAAACGCCTTTCTCGCACATTGCACCAAGAATGGCGGCAAGGATGACATAAATTCCCTCGAGCTGAAGATTGGCAGTATTCATGGCGCCCTCTGCTTTGGAAACGCCTACGCGAAATTGCGGAGAGTAGGCGCATCGAGTCGTCATTTAGGGCGGCGCGGTCGAGCGTCAGGCGAGCGACGAGCGATCATGCAATTAGCTTGAGCGCACGAACGACACGCCCCGACCGTAGAGGGCGGCGGGGGGCGTGTCGCTGTTTCGATGAGCGTGCGTGCTCAGCACTCCCATTCCCATTGGCGCATGTAATCGTTCCAATACCAGCAGACTCCGGGATTGAGTGGGTGCCCTGGCCCGCTCCAATCGCGGTGTTGGTAGCGCCAGTGGCCGCCATAGGCCTGTATGTCGCCATCATAGGGAAACGGCCCGGCGCGCTGCGCATAGGCCGAACCGGCGGCCGCCATAAGCGCGGCGATTGTGAGAAGCGTGAGTTTTCGCATTACTGCCTCCCGCACTGAGGCAGAAAAACTTAGGGCGCTTTGTCGGCGCCTCAACTCTCGCAAGAAGCGGTTCGAATGCGTGTTAACGCTCGGGCGCTCCGCTAAGCAGGCGCTTGGGATCATCAAAGTCCTGAACTGCCGGTTCCTGTGCACGGCTGCGGGAGCGGAACTTATGAAATTGGAATGCTGACCGATCGCTCTAGATGAGATTTCAGATTTTGAATGAGGTTGGTGGAAGGGAGGAAAAAATGACAACGATTCATATATCGGAAGGGGCACAAATTGACTTGGGGGCCGTTGGAACTCTGGTCAAGCAAGGCAAAACAATCATTTCTGCCGAAGATTCGGAAATCATCGAATTGGTAATGAAGACCATTCAGGAGGGTAAAACTGCAACGTTCTACCTCAAGACGATGGTGTGCAATGAGATCACGAGACGATACTGGACGCCCGAACGCGTCGAGACCGTCGGCCTTCAACCTATTCCGACCGAGCAAGTTAGCCGAATTAAATCGGATTTCAACATAGAGATAGATGGATACGCCAACAATATGGACTGCCCGCGTTGCGGAAATCACTATAGTACCTATGAGTTCATAGAACAAGGCATGAAGGAGCACGGGGAAGAGACCGTGAGAGCGGTGTTCTCACTCAAGGACGTCGGTCTTCTTCAGGTTCATCCCATGCAAAATTCTGTTTGTCCACGTTGCGGATTATATTTGGCCAGAGTTAGGGGCGGCTACACCTATGATTATAGGTGCTCGCAGAACAACGCCTATGCCTGCTGCAAATAGGCGGCAGGGGTTTCTAGGTTAGTGAAGGGCGAATTTTCGCTCCAGTGGCGGCGAGGCGAAGCGTCCGCGATCATGGATCGGCGTCGAACACATGGAGATGCCGAATGGGCAACCTGATCCTCTTCACCTTTGATTGGGTTCCGGAGACGCCGCGCGGCTATGTGCGCGACCTACGCGTGCGTTGGGCGTTGGAAGAGGCCGGGCTGTCTTATCGTGTGGAGAGTGTGCCGTTTGGTTCTCGGAATGCCGAGCATCTCGCCCATCAACCCTTTGGCCAAGCGCCATGGTTGGCGGATGGAGACATCTCGATCTTCGAGAGTGGCGCGATCCTGCTGCACTTGGCGGAGCGAGGCGACGCGCTGACGCCACGCGATCCGCGCGGGCGCAGCGAAGTGCTGGAATGGGTGTTTGCGGCGCTCAACTCAGTCGAGATGGCGAGCCTGCCGTGGTCCCTATTCCAGTTCTCCGGCTATACCGGCGACACGCCCGGCTGGAAGCGTTTGGACGACTTCTTGAGCGCTCGGCTTCGGCACATGGAAGCTGTGTTGGCGGGGCGCGAATGGCTAGCGGGTAACTTCTCCATCGCTGACATTCTCATGGCGGATGTGCTGCGTCTGGTCGACCGGTTCGATGGGCTGGTGGAATATCCCACAACTGTCGCGCCTATGTCGCGCGCGCGACAGCGCGCCCTGCTTTCTTGAAAGCACACTCGGACCAAATGGCGCATTTTGCTGCGGTAGACTGAGCACGTGCGTCAGTCAACGCGCATGGTTCCCCGTTGGTATGCCGGCAGCTAGGCCAGCCCATATCAACGAGGCGCCAACAATCCGCACACGCGCTAAATTCGGCTCGGAATGAACCGCGGTGAACGCTGTGGGAAAAAGGCGGATGGCTCCCCGAGTAGGACTCGAACCTACGACCTAGCGATTAACAGTCGCGTGCTCTACCAGCTGAGCTATCGGGGAACGACGTGGTGGAGGGCGTATACAAGGCCCTGGCGGGTTTGCCAAGCCCTTTCGCGTAGCCTGTTGATAACTCCCTCAGACCTGGGCTTCCGCAGCAGCGGCCTCGCTGAATTCGGCGAGCGCCCTCGCAATCTCCTCGCGGCCCGGCAGGCCGGCTTCATTGCCGAGATGTTGGACCTTATGCGCCGATGCCGCGCGCGCGAATTCGAAATGCTCGCGCCAACCTGCCTCTGGCCGCTCAAGATAGGAGGCGCAATAGGCGCCGTGGAAGACGTCGCCCGCGCCTGAGGTGTCGATGACCCGCTCGGATGGCACGTGCAGCGAGCGCAGATGCTGCGAAACCCCGTCCTCGCCGCACCAGAAGGTGCCTTTCTCGCCCACCGTCACGGCGGCGATTCGGCAGCCCTTGGATTTCAGCCAGGCGAGCATCTCCGATTCGGAGAAGGACATCTGCTTGCAGAGCTGCTTCGAGACCACGGCGACGTCGACGAATTCAATCAGCTCCTCGAGGCGGGGGCGCAGCGCGCCGCCGTCCAGCGAGACCAGGACGCCGCGCTCGCGCGCCGCCTTGGCATAATGGATCGCGGCGTCGGCCATATGGCCGTCGAGATGCAGCACGCGCGCGCTCGAAATGTCGAGGCGCACGAAAGGCTGCAGATAGTGATCGTCGCGGGCGCGCAGAATGGCGCGCTTGCCGTCGTTGGGCAGCACGAAGGAGAGCGAGGAGCGCGCCACCTTGCGCGGATGCAGGCCAACTCCGTAAGCGTCGGCCATTTCCGCGAACATATGGCCGAGCCAGTCGCGTGCCTGCGTCGTCAGGAGATGGACATCGTGGCCGAGCTTGGCGCAGGCGAAGCCCGCGGTGACGGCGTTGCCGCCGAAGCTCACGGCGTAGTCGCGGGCGACCATTTTCTCGTCGCCGGCCGGCATTTCGTCGGCGAGCATGGTGACGTCGATATAGGCGTGGCCGAGGAAAAGCGCTTCCAAGAATCAGGCTCCGCGATGGTGGGGCGATGCGGTCACTTTTGCCGGTTTCGATGGCGCCGGCATGTCATAGGATCGCCAGCTGTCAGGCTCGCATCTGGCGGCGAGCCCGAAGGCTCGCGGTCCTGTCGATCAGAGCGCGAAGCTCGTGCCGCAGCCGCAGGAAGAGACGGCGTTCGGGTTCTCGATCCGGAACGACTGTCCCATCAGATCGTCCACAAAATCGATCTTGGCCCCGGCGAGAAAGCCCAGCGACGCCGAATCGATCGCAACGCGGGCGCCGCCCTGCTCCAAAAGCGCGTCGTCGGCGGCGGGCGCTGGGTCCACGATGAATTTATATTGGAAGCCGGAACAGCCGCCGCCCTCCACGGCGACGCGGAAAACCGCGCCCGTGGGCTCATTGGCGAGAATTGCGGCAATTCGTTTTGCCGCCGGTTCTGTGAGCGCCACGTCGCTCGACAGGGTCGCTGTCATGCCTGTCCTCTTTGGATTCTTGCTTATGCCGTCGATTGCGGGCTATGGCGGCAACATAGGTCCGATCTCCCGGCCTTTCAATGACTGGAGCCCGACCGTGGCGCTGCGCCAGCCCCTCGCGCCCTATGCCTGCGACGCCACAAAATCGCGCGGGCGCCTCTACGCCGTTGCGCCTTCGCCGACGCGCAGCGAGTTCCAGCGCGACCGCGATCGCATCATCCATTCCACGGCTTTTCGGCGCCTTGCGCATAAGACGCAGGTCTTCGTGCCGCTCGACGGCGATCATTTCCGCACGCGGCTGACCCATACGATCGAAGTGGGGCAGATCGCCCGCGCCATCGCCCGGGCCCTGAGGGTCGACGAGGACCTCGCCGAGGCTGTGGCGCTGGCGCATGATCTCGGCCACACGCCCTTCGGCCATGCTGGCGAGGAGGCGCTCGAAGCCTGCATGAAGCCCTATGGCGGCTTCGACCACAACTCCCAGGCGCTGCGCGTCGTGACGCTGCTGGAGCGCCGTTACGCCGACTACGACGGGCTCGATCTCACATGGGAGGCGCTCGAGGGCATTGTGAAGCACAATGGGCCGCTTGCGGGGACCAAGGCGTTGAAGCCCCCGTCGCGCTATATTTGCGAATTCGACGCCGGCTATCCGCTGGAGCTTTCTTCCTTCGCGGGCGTGGAGGCGCAGGCGGCGGCGCTCGCCGACGATATCGCCTATATCGGTCACGACATGGACGATGGCCTGCGAGCCAATCTCTTCACGCTCGACGACATTGCGGGCGCTACGCCCTTCGTCGCCGGGCTGCTGGAGGAGATCGCGCGCAAGCATCCTGGCCTCGAACGCGGCCGCGTTATCCATGAGCTGGTGCGCCGGGTGATCACGCGCTTCGTCGAGGATGCGATCGGGACGGCGCAGGCGCGTCTCGAGCAGCATTCTCCGCGCTCGGCCGAAGAGGTCCGCGGGGCAGGGGAGGCGATGGTCGCGCTCTCCGCCGCGATGCGCGAGGCCGAGCGCGACATCAAGCGCTTTCTATTCGCCAATATGTATCGGCACGAGCTGATCATGCGCGTGTGGACGCGCGCGGAGGAGGCGATTTCCCGCCTATTCCCGGCGTTTTTCGAACAGCCGTCGCGCATGCCGGCGGAATGGGCGACGCAGGCCGCAGCGCGCGACGGCGCCGCAAGAGCGGTGGTGGTCGCGGATTACATCGCCGGCATGACCGACAGATATGCGCTCGGCGAGGTCAAACGGCTTTTTGGGTAGCTGTTGCGAAGGAAATACGCTTGCGTTACGCAGGGTTTAAGCGCTCGAAGGCAATTAGCCGAAGGGGCGTGCGTCGCCGCACATTTTCTTCCCCCGGTGTCGGGGATGCTTTTCGAGGGCTGATTTTTCAGGAGGGACTTAGTGATGACTCTGAACTTCGAAAACCATTTGCCGCTGGGAGCGCTCGATATCGTTACGACGGGGCAGACGAGCGTATGGGGCTGCCTCACATTTACAGTCGAAGCGCGTAACGTGAAGTTCATCGACGCGGTCGATCCCAACAACCCGCCCGACCCGAAGAATGTGAACGCGTGGTGCTATATTCGCACCGGCTCGCCGCAGGAGCGGGCGGCGACGCTAGAAAACTATCTTGGGCCTGTGATCAACGTCCAGCGCGGTCAGCCGCTGACGACGGTCTGGATCAACAAGCTGCCCTCCATGGGCGCGGCGAATCCGGGCGAAGCGCGCCCGCTCGCCATGCCGCCGATCCATCCCGCCGACATGGAGATCGGCAAGGATATTCCCCAGTTCAGCTCCATGAACTACGCGCTCGGCGTCGTCACCCATCTGCATGGCGGCAAGGTATTGCCGACCTCGGACGGCTGGCCGCTGCATCCGGCGAGCTACGAAGGCAATCCCTTCCATATGCCCTCGCATCGGACCTATTTTTACCCGAATGATCAGCGGGCGACGATGCTGTGGTTCCACGACCATTCGATGGATAATACGGCGCAGCAGGTTCACGCCGGCCTGGCCGGCCTTTATTTCATCCGCGACCACTCGGACGCCGAGATTTTCCATCTGATCGGCGGCGAAGCGCAGGAAATTCCGCTCGTCATCCAGGACCGCTGCTTCGCGTCGAAGGGCCAGGAAACCGACTATACGCACATCGACTATCAGAAGGGCGTCCCGC
The DNA here is from genome assembly GCF_026427715.1 of Methylocystis sp. MJC1. Taxonomy (NCBI): domain Bacteria; kingdom Pseudomonadati; phylum Pseudomonadota; class Alphaproteobacteria; order Hyphomicrobiales; family Methylocystaceae; genus Methylocystis; species Methylocystis sp. MJC1. Next base: position 1,505,296 of record NZ_CP107558.1, read on the forward strand.
TTCTGAGAACCAGGACGCTCGGGGACAGGCCGGAGTTTCTCGGCGACACGATTTTCGTGAATGGGCGGCCGTGGCCGCATGTTCACGTCGATCGGAAGATTTATCGGCTGCGCGTGCTCAACGGCTCGAACGCCCGCACTTATGCGCTCACCTTGGCCGATCCTGCTGGAGCGGACAACGGCAAGGTTTGGTACGGGGATCGGCTGACCGCGATCGGCAATGAAGCGGGCTTGCTCGGCAAAAGCGTGACGCTGCAGGACAAGCAATATCTGCTGCTGGCGCCGGGCGAACGTCTCGACCTTTTGGTCGATTTCACGAAGGTCAAGCCCGAGGTCAACGCGCTCATCCTCGTCAATTTGGCGCTCGCGGGATACGATCCCGGCGCCCCGGACGCGGAACCGATTTTCCAGTTCGACGGAAACTCGGTGATGCCGCCGGACAGCGACAAGGCGCTCGCCGCCATTGGCGCCGCCAATCAGCCTAATCCGGGCCCTTATCTCCCGCTCGCCAATTTGCTCCAGTTCAGGTTCGCTGGGGCCGGGCACGTCCACGGCGGCGGGGGCCACGGAATGAACGACGGCGACGCCTCGGCGCTCGACGTCTGCATATTGGACAAAATTCTGCGCCGCGACGCTGACGACGAGAGCTTCCATTGGGTCCCGGGGGCATCGCCGGAGCTCGCGCCGAGCCCTGCCAACGCGCCGATCGCTCACAATCGTTTCATTCTTTTGATGAACGACACGCGCCAGCTGGCTAAAAAACGCGAAAACTCCCCTTACACGGGCGACACGCCGTGGCGCGATACGCAAATCTGGGAGCTTCGCCCGGCGACCGCGCCGTCAGGCGATCCTACCGCTTTCCCCGTGCCTTTCGACGCCAAGCTCGACGATCCGACGCAACAAGGCGCGCCGGCGCCGGCCGTGCCCTATCAGGTGGCGCGGGCCTTCTTCTTCGAGCCGGAGAAGCCAATGCCGCCGCATGCGCCCACACATAAGGACCCGCTCTGGGGGCTTGCGACACAGAACAGCAATCCGGCGGGTTTTCCGCCGATCTACCGCTACCCCCACCTCTATCGGATCAATCCGGCGCAGGGCCGTCAGGTGATCCAGCCGGTGGAAGGGACCTATGAGCGGTGGTACGTCGCGAATATCGGCAACGACCCGGGGAACCTCGCGGGCGGCACGCCGGATATGCACCCCTTCCACCTGCATCTGGCGAATTTCGTCGTCACCCGGCGCTGGGCGCTGAACAGCGCGAACCAATTCGTGGAGACAACGGGAAACCGCCCGCTCGATTTCGACAAGGCGGCGCGCCACGACACCGTGCGCATCCAGTCGAATGAGCTGGTCGAGCTGCTGGTGCATTTCCCGAAGGGTTACACCGGCCACTACCCCTACCATTGCCACCTCGTCGAGCACGAGGACATGGGGATGATGCTGCATTTCGACGTCCAGGCCCGGCAAGGGGCCTGAGGGGCCGGCCCGCCGGAGATGCATTCGCGCGCGGGGTCTGCTAGACCCGCGCGCGAAATCCCTTGATCCGGACCCCCATGAACATTTTTGACATCTTCCACGCCCGCATCGCTTCGATCCTCGACCGGCTCCAGGCAGACGGCCGCCTGCCGACGCTCGACCCTGCGCGCTTCGTCGTCGAGCCGCCGAAGGATGCGGCGCTGGGCGATCTCGCCTGCAACGCCGCCATGGTCTTCGCCAAGGAGGCCAAGCCCTCTTTCGCCAATCCGCGCCAGCTGGCCGTGGCGATCTGCTACGCCCTGGCCGAATCCGAGGGGGTCGCGACAGCCGAGGTGGCCGGGCCGGGCTTCATCAATATCCGCCTGAAGCCTGAAATCTTCTCGCAGGTGCTGCGCGCCGCTTTGAGCGACCCCGAGAATTTCGGCCGCGTCGCGAAGGGCCGGGCAGGGGCGCTGCAGGGCAAAGTGAACGTCGAATATGTCTCGGCCAATCCGACCGGACCGATGCATGTGGGCCATGGCCGCGGCGCGGTGTTCGGCGACGCGCTCGCCAATCTCCTGGCCTTCTCCGGCTGCGAGGTGACGCGCGAATATTACATCAATGACGCCGGCGCCCAGGTCGACGTGCTCGCCCGCTCAGCCTTCATGCGCTACCGCGAGGCGCTGGGCGAGACGATCGCGATTCCCGAGGGGCTTTATCCAGGCGACTATCTCGTGCCTGTGGGCCAGGCGCTCGCAAAGGCGCATGGCAAGGCGCTTTTGGACAAGTCCGAGAGCGAATGGCTGCCGATCGTCAAGAACGCAGCCATCGACGCCATGATGGATATGATCCGCGACGATCTCGCCGCGCTCAATATCCGCCATGAGGTCTTCTTCTCCGAGCGCACCCTGCACGACGGCTCCAACGGCCCGTCGAAGATCGACGCCTCGATCGAGTGGCTGCGCGAGAAGGGGCTCGTCTATGAGGGCCGTCTGCCGCCGCCCAAGGGCCAGCTTCCCGACGATTGGGAGGATCGCGAGCAGACGCTCTTCCGTTCGACGGACTTCGGCGACGACGTCGATCGAGCGCTCAAGAAATCGGACGGCTCGCCGACCTATTTCGCCGCCGACATCGCCTATCACAAGGACAAAATCGACCGCGGCTTCGATACGCTGGTCGACGTCTGGGGCGCCGATCACGGCGGCTATGTGAAGCGCATGGGCGCCGCCGTCGCCGCGCTCTCCGACCGGAAGGCCACCCTCGACGTGAAGCTTTGCCAGCTCGTGAAGCTGATGCGCAACGGCGAGCCGGTGAAGATGTCGAAGCGCGCCGGCGATTTCGTGACCCTGCGCGAGGTGGTCGACGAAGTCGGCTTGGACGCCGTGCGCTTCATGATGCTCTATCGCAAGAATGACGCGCCGCTCGACTTCGACCTCGCCAAGGTCATCGAGCAGTCGAAGGACAACGCCGTCTTCTATGTGCAATACGCCCATGCGCGGGCGAAATCGGCGCTGCGCCAGGCGCTCGCGGCCTTCCCCGATCTCGACGTCTCCTTGCCGGCGCTGGCCGGGGCGAAGCTCGAGCTGCTCACGGATGAAGGCGAATTGCAGCTTGCCCGCGTGATCGCCCAATATCCGCGCGCGATAGAGGCGGCGGCCGCCGCCCATGAGCCGCACCGCGTGGCGTTCTACCTCTATGAGACCGCAAGCGTCTTCCATGCGCATTGGAACCGCGGCAAAGATCAGCCACAATTACGCTTTGTTAATGCCAAGGAGAGAGATTTAACGAGCGCCCGGGTCGCGTTGGTTTTATCCTTAACAATCGTCCTGGGGTCGGGCTTGAGACTTCTCGGCGTGAGCGCCCCCGACGAAATGCGTTGACGCGCGACTTTCGGCCTTAGCCCGCGCGACGCCTGACGATAAGCTCCGCGACGGGGAAGAGGATTGAGGTAGATCATGCGTGAATCGTCCGTTAGAGGCCCAGCCATCGACCTCTCGGAATTCGAGCGGCGCATGCGGGCGGCGGAGGCGCCGCAGGTTACGCCGAAGGCCAACCCTCTGAGCGAGCTCGCCCGGCTGATGCAGGGCGAGCCGGCGCAGGCCGATCCCTACAGCAAGATCCTGCCCGATCCTCATGCAGCGCGCGCGGCTCCCCCGCCGCCGCAACAGCCGCAATGGGACGCGCCGCTACGCGGCTCCTTGGACGCCGCGCCGCCGGTGGAGCCCGAGCCGCGCCATTACGAAGAGGCGCATCCGCATTACGCGCAGCATCAGGGCCATGAGCAGCATCAGGGCTATGACGAGCACGCCTATGCCCATCACGGCCAGCCTGACCAGCATTACGATGCGGCCTATCACGGCGGGGCCGAGGGCGGCTGGCCCGACGACGCGGAATATCTCGACTATGGGGCCGAGGAGGCTCCCGAGACGGCGCGCGGCGGCGTCGGCAAATATCTGCGCCCCTGGCATGCGGTCGCGGCGATTTCCGTTATCGCCGTCGCCAGCATCGGCTGGGGCTTCCTGCATCGCGGCGGCGCAGGCGGCTCCAAGGAGATCGCCGTGGTCAACGCGCCCGACGGCCCCGTGAAGGTGAAGCCCTCGGCCGAGACCGAGCAGGAGACGGCGAGCGACAGCGGGGCTGCGGTGCTCGACCGCAAGGACGCGACGCCGGTTAAGCAGGTGGTGAAGCATCAGGAGCAGGCGATCGACCCGACGGTCGCGCCGAAGGCCGTGACGCTAGGCGACGGTCCCGTCGATGCGCCGCACGAGCCGGCGCTCGGCACGCAGCCCCGTAAGGTGAAAACCGTCACCGTCCGCCCCGACGGCAGCCGGGTGGACGACGCCAGCGTGCCGCCGGCGGTCGCCAAGAGCGCCAATCCGGTCGTGCCATTGGATCCGTTCCAGTCCAAAGGCGCGACGCCAAAACCGGAGACGAAGACCGCGACCACGCCGGCTCCGAAACCCAAGCCGGCCCCGAAGGTCGCCGCTGTGGAGCCACCGGCCGACGCCGGGGACGCCGCCGCTGCGCCTGCGACGACGAGCGGCGGCTACGCCGTGCAATTCGGCGCCGCCAACACCGAAGATGAGGCCCGCACGCTCCTGAAGACCGTCGCGGCCAAATATGGTGTGCGGCCGACCTTCAAGCCCGCCAAGGTCGGCGACAAGACCGTCTATCGCGTCCGCGTCGCCGGGGTTAGCAAGGAGTCCGCCAACGCCATCTGCAACAAGGTCAAGGCGTCCGGCGGCAATTGCTTTGTCGCAGGGAACTGACGCCATTTCCGCTTAAATAGCTTTGTCATTCCCGGCGCGCTGAAAGCCCGACCGGGAATCCAGAACCGCCAGAGCGCTGGTTTTGCTCTGGATTCCCCATCGCTCGCTTCGCGAGCGTCGGGAATGACAAGAAGCCCAATCGAACGGATCCTGGCCGGGCGGCCATCCACGCCGAGACGACGCGGAACTCGCCGCTCGATAATGATGGTCGCGTGGATGCCCGCGACGAGCGCGGGCGTGACACGCGGTCGAATACCCGAAAGCTTATACATGCGTGCTTTCATCTGCGGCCTCAAAGGCCTCTCCCTTGACGCCGAAGAGCGCGCCTTCCTGCGCGAAACCAGCCCCTGGGGCGTCATCCTCTTTTGCCGCAATGTCGAGAGTCGCGAGCAGGTCGCGCGCCTGACGGCGCAATTGCGCGACGCGCTCGGCCGTCACGCGCCGGTGCTGGTCGATCAGGAAGGCGGCCGGGTGCAGCGGCTCAATACGCCGAACTGGCGCGTGTATCCGAGCGCCGCACGCTTCGAGCAGACGGGGGCCGACGCCGCAAAGGCGGAGCGCCTCGCCTGGCTCGGCGCGCGGCTGATGGCGCATGACCTGCGTGAAGTGGGCATCGATGTCGACTGTTTGCCAGTGCTGGACGTGCCAGCCGAAAGCTCACACGCCATCATCAGCGATCGCGCCTACAGCCGCGACCCTGCCCGCGCCGCGAAGCTAGGCCGCGCCGCCGCCGAAGGGCTGATGGCGGGCGGCGTCGCGCCGGTGATGAAACATATCCCCGGCCACGGCCGCGCCAAGGCCGACAGCCATTTGGAGCTACCCACGGTGGAGGCGAGCCGTGCGGAGCTGGAGGCGGTGGATTTTCAGCCCTTCAAGGCCAACGCCGATCTGCCCATGGCGATGAGCGCCCATGTGGTCTACACGGCCATCGATCCGAGCGCGCCCGGCACCCAGTCGAAGACCGTGGTGAACGACATCATTCGCGGCTCGATCGGCTTCGATGGCCTGCTCATGACCGACGATCTCTCCATGAGGGCCCTCACCGGAAATTTCCGCGACCGCGCCGAGCGCGCCATCGCCGCGGGATGCGACATGGTTCTGCATTGCAATGCCGACCTCGCCGAGGCTCTCCCGGTGGCCGAAGGCGCGCCGGCGTTGGCGGGCAAGGCGTTGGAGCGGGCGGAAAAGGCGCTTGCGTGCGTGCGTGAGGTCGAGGCCTTCGACGTCGCCGCCGGCGTTGCGGAGTTCGAGGCGGCGATAGGAGCGGGGGCGCGAGTCTGAAGGCGGCTTCAGGCTAATGGCGCTTCCTACCCAGTCGCGGCCCATCCAAACAAACGCCCCGACCGTCGATGCAACGGGTCGGGGCGTTTTCGTCTCAGGCCAAATCTTGCAAGCCTAGTGGCACCTGCCGGTCCAGTGGCGGATGCCCTTGGTGACTTCTGCCGGCGAATAGGAAACGAAGCAGTCGGGCCGAGCATTGGTCTGGGGCGCGCCGGCCATGAGGTCGTCGGCGCTATTCTCTGCAGCGCGCGCATAGAAATCCTGAGGGTGTGCGCGTTTGTGCTTCTCTGCCGCGAGCGCTCCCGAGGCCAGGCTGGTTCCCACCAAAATCAGGGTCAAAAAAAGCCGGTTACGGATCATGGATATTCCCCCTTGTGTCGATGCGTTCTTACATTTTGTGCCTATTAACAAGGCAAATAACCGTCCATTGATTAGGCATAGTGACGATTAGTTAGTCATATGGACTACATTTCGATCACCAATTCACAAAGAGCCACGCGGGACGATTTTCGTTGGTCCAATTCGGGTGGATGAGAGGAAAGAAGGCCGGCGAAAGCATGCGCTTGCTGAATAAGGTATTGAATATATTTACAATAATATTTGTTCGGGCGGGTCTGCTCGAGAAGCTGCGCGTTCGTGGCTTACGCCTTCGGAGCGTCACGCAAGGATCAATGGGCGACCGCGCAGGCGTTTTCGCTCGCGCCTGATTCGCGGGCGCACGCGCTGCTTTGGCGATAGTGCGGGGAGCAGAGCCGATTCGGCGAGTGGCGCGGGCAGTCCGGCCGCGCTATCCTCGCTTCATGTCCGCCGCCGCCCTTCCGAAAGAGCGCATGAGCGCCGAAGAATTCATCGCTTGGTCGCAGACTCAGGCGAGGCGCTATGAACTCGCCGACGGCGAGGTTTTCGCCCAGGCGTCGGAGCGCGTCGCGCATGCGAAGATCAAAGGCCGGGTCTATATGGCCCTGCACAACGCCATCCGCGCCAAGGGCCTGCCATGCCATTCTTTGCCAGACGGCATGGCCATCCGCATCGACGCCGACACGGTCTTCGAGCCGGATGCGCAGGTCTATTGCGGCCCGGAGCTGCCGCCCGACACGATCATCGTCGAGAATCCGGTCGTCGTGGTCGAGGTTCTTTCGCCGTCGACCGGGAAGAACGACTCCCTCGGCAAGCTCGCGGCCTATTTCCGACTGCCGAGCGTCGCGCATTACCTGATCGTCTCGCCGGATGCGCGGCTCATTTTCCACCACGCGCGCGGGGAGGGGGAGACGATCCTGACGCGGATCATCCGCGAGGGCTCGGTCACGCTCGACCCGCCGGGGATGGAGATTGCGCTCGCCGACATCTACGGGGAGTAGCGGGGGCTTTATCCACTCCTCTATCTTGTGGATGGGCGCCGCAACGACCCCGCTGCGCTTGCGGGACTGTCACAAAGGGACCAATCTCGGCTCGACATGGTGAATAAGCCGCTTAGACGGCGCGTCGCCGGAGACTGAATGGCCCAGGACCTCTCATTCGATCTGTCCGATGAACCGCGCGCGGAAGGCGAGGCCTTTCTCGTCGACGTCGACGGATTCGAGGGGCCGCTCGATCTGCTGCTGGAGCTTGCCCGCCGCCAGAAGGTCGACCTGTCCCGCATCTCCATTCTGGCGCTTGCCGAGCAATATCTGGCCTTCATCGAGGCGGCGCAGCGGGTGCGGCTGGAGCTGGCGGCCGATTATCTCGTCATGGCCGCCTGGCTCGCCTTTCTGAAGTCGCGGCTGCTGCTGCCGGAGCCGCCCAAGAACAGCGACGAACCCTCGGCGGCCGAGCTCGCCGCCGCGCTCGCCGAGCGCCTCAAGCGGCTGGAGCTGATCCGGCTGGCCGCCGACAAGCTGACCCAGCGGGGGCGGCTCGGGCGCGATATGTTCCTGCGCGGCGGGCCGGAGGGGCTGGAGACCATCTCGCAGGCGAAATATCAGGCGAGCCTTTTCGATCTGCTTTCCGCCTATTCCCGCCAGCGGCAGAAGACAGCCGCCGTCCATGTGGTGCTGAAACAGCGCACGGTCTGGTCGCTCGCCGAGGCGCGCGAGGCACTGGAGCGGCTTGCCGGCGCCGCGGCGGAATGGACCGTGCTCGACGACTATCTGCTGCAATATTGCGCCGACCTGCAAACCGCGCGCACCGTCCGCGCCTCCTCCTTTTCGGCGTCGCTCGAAATGGTGCGCGAGGGGTTTTTCGACATTCGGCAGGACCGGCCTTTCGCGCCGCTCTGGCTCCGCCGCCGCGCTACGCCGGTGGAGAGCGAGGCGTTGATCTAGGCAGGATTTCGGACCGCGAGCCGTCAGGCTTGCTCTTTATCGGCTGCGAGCCTGAGGGCTCGGGATCCTTAAAGGAGGTGGCGCATTGGCGCAGCCAGCGGAAAAAATAGAGCTTTTCGACATCAACAGCGATGAGGCACTGGCCCGCAACGAGGTTGCGTTGCGCGAGGCCGAACGCGTCGTCGAAGCGATGCTTTTCGCCTCGGCCGAACCGCTCGATGAAAGCGAAATGGCGCGGCGCGTCGACGACAGGGTCGAGCTCGCCCAGGTGCTGGAGCGGCTGCGCAACCATTACGCCAATCGCGGCGTGAACCTCACCCGCGTGGGCAAAAAGTGGTTCTTCCGCACCGCAGGGGATTTGAACTGGATCCTCGCCCGCGAGCAGGTGGAGGAAAAGAAGCTCTCCCGCGCCGCGCTCGAGACGCTCGCCATCATCGCCTATCACCAGCCGGCGACCCGCGCCGAGATCGAGGAGATTCGCGGCGTCGCCATTTCCAAGGGCACGCTCGACACGCTGATGGAAACCGGCTGGGTCCGCCTGCGCGGCCGCCGCAAGGCGCCGGGGCGGCCGATCACCTATGGCACGACCGATGCTTTCCTGATGCATTTCGGCCTGGAGCAGATCAGCGATCTACCCGGCCTCGACGAGCTCAAGGCGGCGGGCCTGTTCGACGGCCGCCTGCCCAAGGGCTTCGGCGTGCCGCAGCCCTCCGACGACTCGGCGCTGCGCGACGACGAGGAGCCGCTGGAGGACGACGCCCCGCAGGCGCTGGAGATGGACTTTCCGGAGGAGCCCGAGCCAATCGACGCGCCGGACGCGTTCAACGACGATTGATCCATCATTGCGAGGAGCGAAGCGACGAAGCAATCGATCTGAACTTCTTTATTTCGGAGATCTGGAAATCACCTGCTGAAACGGCCGCTTCAATGCGAAGAGCAACAGGTGAGCGCCGCCCGAAATAACCTGCTCGTCATTTGGCTCGGCGCTTCTGGACCGGAGCCGGCAACTCGACCGTCGAAATCCGGATCAGATCCGCGAGCCACTCGTCATCGTCCCATCTCTCGGGCGAGATGACGAAGCAGGGCTTCGCTCCCTTGTAGGGTGCGCCCACGGTGACGTCGCCGATGAAGTCTCGTCCCCCAGCAGTCGGCTTCACGAAAAGCTGGTCATCGCAGACGAGGGCGACCATTTTCCCGTCGCAGTAGATCCCGTATTCCCCGAACATCTTCCGCGCGGAAACCGCGCCCGCCTTCGCCATCTGCTCGACGATGTAGTCCACGGTGCTTTGTCGAGACGACATGACAACTCCTGCCCGCCGATGGGGCGCGATATTACCTTACAATGGCCGACCGGCCACTTATACCGGACGGGAATGCGCCGCGAGCCCCACCGTCGGCTCTTTAGGGTCGGTCCACTCGACCCGGCGCTTCTTGCGCGCCGGGGTCTCGGCGTCGTCGCCCGGGCGCAGGATGCGCGGCGTCTTCTCCCCATCGAGAAGCCGCGACGCCGCTCTGGATCGCTTCGCTCCGCTCGCAATGACGGTGAAAACCTATCATTTCGCTAGCCTGTCGCCTTGTTTTTGAGCCGCGGGCCGCATAGGTTCCCGTGAGTTTGGTCGGCGGTCCCGGCCTGTTTCCCAACGGAGGTTTCCGCCATGGGCGGTCTCTCGATCTGGCACTGGATCATCGTCGGCGGCGTAGCGTTCATTTTGTTCGGCGGAAAGTTCAAGATTTCCGACGTGATGGGCGACGTCGCCAAGGGCATCAAAGCCTTCAAGAAGGGCATGGCCGAGGATGAAACCGCCGAGGCGGCGAAGCCGGTCGGAGAGCGCGTCGAGCCGCGGGCCATCGAGGCGAATAAATCGGCGAGCGGCGATAAGGTTTGACGGCGTAGGGGCGGCTTTGGCCCCTCCCTGTCCCTCCCCCGTTAAAGCCGGAGAGGGGACGCTCACGATCAGCGTTGTCGATGCAGGCCGCAATCTGCTCCCTCTCCCTCGATAGCGGGGGAGGGTTGGGGAGGGGGCGCCTCCCATACTCTTCTCGGACTGGGAATGTTCGATCTCGACCCCGGAAAACTCCTCGTCATCGGCATCGTCGCGTTGATCGCGATTCCGTCGAAGGATTTGCCGCGCGTGCTGCGCACTTTGGGCCAGGTGACGGGCCGCATGCGGCGCATGGCCAATGAGTTCCAGGACCAGTTCATGGCGGCCATGCGCGAGGCCGAGCTCGACGATCTGAAAAAGCAGATCGAAGAGACGAACAGCGCCATCATGGCCGGCACGAATCTCAACGGCGCCTTCGATCCGCTGGCGGAGGCGCGCAAGCAGATCGTGAGCGCGATCGAGGACGGCGACAAAAAATCCCCGCAGGAGCACCTGCCTCATTCCGAGGAGCCGCAAAGCGGCGTCTCGACGGAGGGGCAGCCTGCCACGGACGCTTCACCCCTCGAGACGCCTTCGACCGCTCCTCAGGATGAGGTCGGCGGTAACGTCGAGGCGGGCGCTGCGCAAAAGGCCGATAAATGACCGAGGCCGACGAAGCCGAAATCGAAGCCTCCAAGGCGCCGCTGATCGAACATCTGATGGAATTGCGCGAGCGGCTCATCAAGGCGCTGCTCGCCTTTCTGGCGACGTTCATCCTGGCCTTCTTCTTCGCCAAGGACATCTACAACATTCTCGTCATCCCCTACACGCAAGTGGCGGGACCGGAGGCGCGACTGATCTACACCGCGCCGCAGGAATATTTCTTCACCCAGATCAAGGTCGCGCTCTTTATGGCGGCCTTCCTGTCTTGCCCGATCGTGCTGTCGCAGCTTTACGCCTTCGTCGCGCCCGGGCTCTATCGGAACGAGCGCGCGGCCTTCCGGCCGTATCTGTTCGCGACCCCCGTGTTCTTCGCCGTCGGCGCGCTGGTGGTTTACTTCCTCGTGATGCCCAATCTGCTGCGCTTCTTCATCGGCATGCAGCAGGCCAACGAGCCGGGGAAGGCGCAGATCGAGCTGTTGCCGCGCGTCTCGGAATATCTCTCGCTCATCATGACGCTGGTGCTCGCCTTCGGCGTCGTCTTCCAGATGCCGGTGATTCTGACTCTCCTGGGGCAGGTGGGCATCGTCTCTTCCGAATTCCTGAAAGAGAAGCGCCGCTACGCTATCGTCATCGTCTTCGTCATCGCGGCGGTCCTGACGCCGCCGGACGTCTTCTCGCAGCTCGCGCTCGCGCTGCCGGGGATGCTGCTTTACGAGGCGTCGATCTATTCCGTCCGCATGGTCGAGAAGAAGAGGGCGGAGCAGGAAGCAGCGGCGCAGGAATAAGCGACAGCGCGCCGCTTGACCGCATTACGCGCCTGCGGGAGAAGGCCCCAAGTTTTTCCAGCGTCATGGCCGGGCTTGTCCCGGCCATCCACGCCGAGACGTCGCGGCCACGCTAGAGCGCATTCCGCAAAAGTTGATAGACTTTTGCGAAAAGAATGCGCTCCAGCTTTTTGAATTTGCGCGCTTTCTCATCGCTCGGATGATGCGAGCGGAAAGCGCGCAGGAGCACTGCCGCAGCGGCGCGGCGTGGATGCCCGGCACAAGGCCGGGCATGACGCGGTTACATTCGAACTCTGACGCCAAACGCCCGGTAGCCCGACATGTATGACATCAAATGGATTCGCGAGAACGCTGAAGTCTTCGACAAAGGCCGTGAGCGGCGCGGGCTTGCCCCGATGTCGGCCGAACTCTTCGCGCTCGACGACGCGCGCCGTGCGGCCATCGCTGAATTGCAGAAGGCGCAGGAGCGCCGCAATGCGGCCTCGAAGGAAATCGGCGCCGCGATGAAGGCCGGCGACAGCGCCAAGGCGGAAGCGCTCAAGGCCGAAGTCGCGCAGATCAAGGATAATTGGCCGGCGCTGGAGCAGGCGGAGCGCGACGCCATCGCGGCGCTCGATACTGCGTTGTCGAGCATCCCCAACACGCCGCTCGATGCTGTGCCGGATGGCAAGGACGAGAATGAGAATGTCGAGGTCTTCCGTTGGGGGACGCCGCGCACATTCGACTTCACCGCGAAAGAGCATTTCGAGATCGGCGAGGGTCTCGGCTTCATGGATTTCGAGACGGCCGCCAAGCTTTCGGGCGCGCGTTTCGTTGTGAATAAAGGCCCGCTGGCGCGGCTGGAGCGCGCGCTCGCGCAATTCATGCTCGATCTGCACACGGGCGAGCATGGCTATATGGAAGTGAACCCGCCGCTGCTCGTGCGCGACGAAGCAATGGTCGGCACGGCGCAACTGCCGAAATTTGACGAGGACCAGTTCTACGTTAGCTATACGCCAGAGCTTTCGAAGTTGGCTGCGGCAAATGCATTAGAAGGATCGGCAGCAAAGCAAGAGGCCGCCGCTGCTGCGGCTAGGGAAAAATTAGATGCCGGCGCACAAAATCGGCACGGCCTTCAGCTTGAAGAGATCGCAAAAAAGCAACAAGCGTCGCGAAGCCGCGAAGCAGCGGCTGCACTGCGGAATGCGGATCATTACTGGCTCATTCCCACGGCCGAAGTCCCGCTGACGAACCTCGTCCGCGAATCCATTCTCGACGAGTCCCAGCTCCCGATCCGCATGACCGCCGGCACCTATTGCTTCCGCGCCGAGGCGGGCGCGGCGGGCAAGGACACCCGCGGTATGATCCGCCAGCATCAGTTCTACAAGGTGGAGCTCGTCTCGATCACCGCGCCCGAGCAATCGCTGGAAGAGCACGAGCGCATGACCGGCTGCGCCGAGAAAGTGCTGCAGGCGCTGGAGTTGCCCTATCGCAAGGTCGTGCTCTGCACCGGCGACATGGGCTTCGCCTCGCAGAAGACCTACGATCTCGAAGTTTGGCTGCCGGGGCAGGGGAAATATCGCGAGATTTCCTCCTGCTCGGTCTGCGGCGACTTCCAGGCGCGCCGCATGAACGCGCGCTCGCGCGGACCGGATGGCAAGCCGCGTTTCGTGCATACGCTCAACGGCTCGGGCGTCGCGGTCGGCCGCGCCATGGTGGCGGTGCTGGAGAATTATCAGGAGGCCGACGGCGCAGTGACAGTGCCGGCGGCGCTGCAACCCTATATGGGCGGCCTCACGCGCATTGCGCGAAGCGTGTAACGAGACAACGGAAGCGCTGGCGGCAGCGGCGCCAAATACCTCCCCTTTACGGCGAGGTCGGCGGCCAAAGGCCGCCGGGTGGGGCTCGCGCCGTTACGACTCGGGTTGGGGCGGACCCCACCCGACCCCGCTTGCGCGGGGCCACCCTCCCCGTAAAGGGGAGGGATTTGCCGGCGCCTAGCAAATGCCGGGCGACCAGGGCGTCAGCTAGCGCAGAACGCTGACGCCGGCGTCGACGATTTGCCCCGCGGCCATCACCGGCGCGGAGACGATTGCGACGCCCAGCTCCGCCGGGCCGCCATCCTGATAGCCGGCGACGCCGCCGCGCGGGCCGTATACCGTCCCGTCGAGGACGCGCGGCATGTAAATGTAGCCGGCGTGCGGGCCGTGAATCACGGCGCACCAGCTATGGTTGCAGTGGTCGATATTGATGATGTCGCCGGCGGCGAGCGTCATCAAATGGGGTCCATTGGGGTGCGCGTGAAGCATGAAGTTTCCGCCGAGCATGGCCTCGAAGGCGGACGCGCTCGAAACCGAGCCAACAAAAGCGACAGCAGCGATCAGTGAATAGTAAATCGTACGCATGATTGCCTCCCCACTTAAGATGCAGGCAAGCGAGGATATGGGGCGCTAAAACGCGAGGGCTATGCCCGAGGCCGCGTTTTTTCTCGGGCTTCACTAAGAGCGGGTCAAAAGGCCGCGGCGGATTCGACCGAAGCAAACCCGGGGGAGGAGCCGCTCCTCCGGATTGCTTCGCCTTGCAGCACAATGCTCAGTAGCCTGCGACGACCGGCGGTTGCATCGGTCCTGCCTGCCCATAAGCAGCCGGACCGCCGAAAATGTCGCCAGCGGCTTCGAACGGGGCCGCCAGCAATCCGAACGGGCCCGCGTCTCCGTAACCGGCCGAACCGTAATAGCCGGCCGCGCCCGTGCCTGCGACGAGCAGCGGCGATGGAACGAAGCCCACGGCAGGCCCATATTGAACGCGGCACCAGGCGCGGCACGGGCCGGCCTCGACGGCCGCGCCAGCCGGGATCGTGGCGAGGATGGCGCTACGCATACCCGGGCGGGCGCGCAAGGCGGTGTCCGCCGAAACAATGGCGGGGGCGGCGACCGCCCAGCCAACCGAAGCCGCAAGCCCAACAGCGACAAACACAGGCGTGAATTTCGAACGCATGGCAGACTCCCTACGCTTTACCCAGACCCCTGAACCATGTAGGGCGTGCGTGGGCGCGAGCCTTTGCCCAGCGCTCAAAAACATGCCCTTTCCTCCACGGTCACGCCCGAGCGATGCGTATTCTCATCACCAATGACGATGGCGTTCACGCGCCCGGCCTCGCAGTCGCGGAAAAGATCGCGCGGGCGATTTCCGACGACATTTTCATCGTGGCGCCGGAAACCGAGCAGTCGGGCGTCGCGCATTCGCTGTCGATCAACGATCCGCTGCGATTGCGCGAAATCTCGCCGCGCCATTTCGCGGTGAAGGGCACGCCGACCGATTGCGTGATCATGGCCGTGCGCAAGCTGATGCTCGATAGCCCGCCCGATCTCGTGATCTCTGGCGTCAACAGCGGCCAGAACCTCGCCGAGGATGTGACTTACTCCGGCACGATCGCGGGCGCGATGGAGGCGACGATCCTCGGCATTCCGGCGATCGCGCTCTCGCAATGCTATGATTTTTTCTCGGGCCGGCGCACGATCCATTGGGAATGCGCGGAGGCGCATGGCGGGGCCATTGTGCGCAAGGTGCTGGCGGCGGGCATTCCCGGCAATGTGCTGATGAACGTCAATTTCCCGGCCTGCGTCCCCGGCGACGTCAAGGGCGTCGCCGTCACCATGCAGGGGCGGCGCAGCAATGATCTCATGCGCATCGAGGATCGCCAGGACGGGCGCGGCAATCCCTATCATTGGATTTCCTTCCAGCGCGGCAGCTTCACGCCGGGGCAGGGAACGGATCTGCTGGCGATCGACGAGAACAGGATCTCCGTCACGCCGCTTCAGCTCGATCTTACGGATCATCCGACGGTGACGCGGCTCGCCGGCGCTTTCGAGGAAGGCCTGAAGGAGCCCATATGAACGATCCCGCCGCCAAGGCTGCCGTCGAGGAGCGCGCGGCCTTGCTCCTCGCCGTGCGTCGGGCGGGGGTGCGGGATATCTCGGTCATGCGCGCCGTCGAGGCCGTGCCGCGCGAGGCCTTTGCCCCTTACAAGTTCCACGATCTTGCCAATCGCAACCTGGCGTTGCCGCTCGGCTGCGGGCAGGTCATGTCTCGCCCAGCCGATGTGGGCCAGCGCATAGAAGCGCTGCGGGTCGGCAAGGGGCATCGGGTGCTGGAGGTGGGGACCGGCTCCGGTTATGGGACGGCGATCCTCGCGCGTCTTGCCTGGGAGGTCGTCTCGCTCGAGCGGTTCGAGACTCTCGCCATCGAAGCCGTGCGGCGGCTCGCCGCCTTGGAGGTCGCCAACGCCGCCGTGCTTCATGCCGACGGTCTCGCGCCGGAGCCGACGCTTGGGGAGTTCGACCGCATCCTTGTCGAGGCCGCGCTCGACACCCCGCCTGATGCGCTCATCGCCATGCTTTCGCCCGGCGGAACGCTGGTTTACGCCCGCAGGGAGCCTCAGACGGGCGAGAAGCGCGCGCGTCAACGATTGATTAAGGTTGATCGCACGGAAAGCGACGGGCCGCGCGAGACCGATCTCGGGCCGCACAGGCTCGGCGCAGCGGCGATCGGCCTTGCAAAAGCCTTATGAATTGAGAATTTGCATATGATGAAGATTTTCATGAAGGCGCTCGTCAAAGATTCATCTTAAACGCCTCCTTAACCGACCTGCGCCTACAACCAAGACGTTGTTGGTGCGTGCGAGTGGGTCGGCGTCATGGCTATCAAGCGTCAAATTTCCAATTCGCGGGTCGCATTGCGGCTCATGATGGCCGCCGGGGCGGCCGCTCTGATGTCGGGTTGCTCCGACGCCACGCGTTTTTCCGATCCCTTCTCTGATCCTTTCGGCGGGTCCGGCTCCAGCGCCGCCGCCCAGCGAAGCGCCGCCGTGCGCGGCGTCGATCGTTCGCCGACCGGCGCGATCGCCAATCCGGCTCCGGCTCGCGTCGAATCCCGTCCATTAGCGCCGCCGACCGCCGCTACGGCCCCCAACGCTGCCGCCGCTGCGCCCCGCACGCCTGTCGCCGCCGCTGCGCCCGCTTCAGCGGGGCCCGCCCAGGCCCATTGGACCGCGGATGGCGGCACGCCGATCACTGTGGCGCCAAGCGAGACGGCGGCCATGCTCGCCACCCGCTACGGCGTCCCGGCCGATGCGCTGCTGCATACGAATGGCTACAACAACGCCGCTCAGGTGCAGCCGGGCGCTCGTTTGATCATTCCGGTCTATCGCGCCGGCGCGGTCGCCCGTTCGACGGCGCCCGCCGCGGCTCCGGCGCCGGCCCCTGCGCCAGCAAAGGTCGCGGCCGCCGAGCCGAAGGTCGATCCCAAGGCGGAAGCCGCCGCCGCCCGCGCGGAGCAGCGCAAGGCGGAAGCCGCTGCGAAGGTCGCTCGCGAGGAGCAGGCGAAAGCCGAACGCGCCGCCAAGGTCGCCCGCGAGGACGAGGCCAAGGCCAAAAAGGCCGAAGCGACCGCCCGCGAGCTTGATGCGAAGCGTCTGAAGAAGGCCGAGGCCGAAAAGGCCGCCGAAGGGGCGCGCCTCGCCAAGATCGACGCCGAGAAGGCGGTTGCCGAAAAGGCGGCCGAGACCAAGAAGCTCGCGGAGGTGAAAAAGCTCGAGGCGAAGAAGCAGGCGGAAGCCAAGGCCGCCGAGGCCAAAGTCGCCGCCGAGAAAGCCAAGCTCGCAAAGGCCGAGGCTTCTAAATCCAAGGCCGACGCCGTGGCGAAGGCCGAAGCCGCGAAGGCGGCGGCGGAGGCGAAGCTCGCTAAGGCTGAGGCCGACAAGGCGGCCAAGGCCGAGCGCCTCGCCAAGGCGGCCGCCGAACGTGAGCAGCCGAAAGTTGCGATGGCCGAGAGGTCGGTTGAGCCGGCTCCCGCCGGCAAGCAGGTCGATCGGGGAACAACTGCCTCCATCCCGTCCGCCGAGGAGACGACCAAGGTCGCGGCGACCGAGGGCGACCGTCCCGAGTTCCGGTGGCCGGCGCGCGGCCGCATCATTCAGGGCTTCTCGTCCGGCGGCAATGACGGCATCAACATCGCCGTGCCGGAGGGCACGCCTGTGAAGGCCGCCGAAGGCGGGCAGGTGGCTTACGCCGGCAGCGAGCTGAAGGGCTACGGCAATCTGGTGCTGATCCGTCACCCGAACGGCTTCGTCACCGCCTACGCCCACAATGGCGAGCTCGAGGTCAAGCGCGGCGAGACGGTGAAGCGCGGCCAGACCATCGCCCGGTCGGGGCAGTCCGGCAATGTCGGCTCGCCACAGCTTCACTTCGAGCTGCGCAAGGGCTCGACCCCGGTCGATCCGACGAATTATCTCGCCGGTCTCTGAACGAGCGAGAGAGGAACTCTCCGGCGTCCGCGAGACACTGGCGGCGGAGATAGCGAGGCGGCGGGTCCCAAGAAAGGCCCGCCGCCTGATTTTTTATAATCCAGCGAGCCCGTAGCTCGACCGCGCCCGCAGGCATTTCTCGTCACCCGGCTCGACCGATCGGCAAGGGGAAGGGCGCGCGTCATAGACGGCGCAGCGCGTCTCCTGGCCGACCTCGCCGCTCAGCGCCGCGCAGCGCGGCTTCCTGCAATTCGTCCCGAGCATATGCGCCATGGTCGGGGTAAGCGGGCCATAGAATTCCTCTGGCAGCCCGCGTTCGAGCGCCTCCGCCCAGTAGAAGGACACGCGAAATTGGGCGCAACAGGCGCCGCAGGTCGTGCAGGGATTGATCTGTTCCATAAGGGGCGGCTGCGCGATCGCTTCCGATCTTTGGACGTTCGATATAGGCCGGGTGGCGATGGCCGCGCAATGGACGTCGGGAGAAGGGGGCTTGGCGTTAAGCCGCGCTCACTGTCCGCCGGGATTGAATATGTTGCGCGGGAAGCGCCTTGCCGTCGCGCACCGCGAGCCAGCGCTCCAATTCGTCTGCAGGCATTGGGCGCGCGAAGAGGAAGCCCTGCATCTTGTCGCAGCCGGCGAGGCGCAGGAAGGCGGCCTGTTCGTCGGTCTCTATGCCTTCTGCGATCGTCGCATGACCCAGCGCATGCGCCATGCTGATCGTCGCGCGAACGATCGCCTGCGCCTTCTGATCGGAGGCCACCGCCTCGGTGAGCGAGCGGTCGATCTTCAGGAAATTGACCGGAAGCTTCGCAAGCTGCGAGAGGTTCGAGAATCCAACGCCGAAATCGTCGATGGAAATGGCGAGGCCCGCGTCGCGCAAGGCGGCGACGCGGGCTGCGGCGGTGTCGAAGTCCGTCATCACCATGGTCTCGGTGATTTCGACTTCGATCAACCCAGGGTCGACGCCGTGATGCCTCAGGAGCGAAATGAGGCCCGGCACGAATAAGGGGTCGTCGAATTGCGCGGGAGACACGTTGATCGCGACCGGAATCCGCATCCCCTGATCGGCCCACTTCCGGCATTGCCTCAGCGCCAGGTTGAGGACCGCGGTCCCAAGCTCCGGCATAAGCCCGGCCTGCTCGGCGATGGGGATGAATTTGCCCGGTGGCACCATGCCGCGGATTGGATGGTTCCAACGCAGCAGCGCCTCGACGCCCGCGACAGACAGGCGCGCAGACTCGACCTTCGGTTGGAAATACATGGTCAGCGCGTCTGACTCGATGGCCTCGCGCAGCTCATATTCCAGCTCGTTTCTTTCGACCGCGCTCGACCGCAGCGCCGGCTCGAAGCGGACATAATTGTTTTTTCCTTTTTGCTTCGCCGCGTACATCGCAATGTCAGCGAGGCGGAGAAGCTCGTGCGGGTTCGTGGCGTCCTGGGGCGCGCGCGCCACGCCGACGCTGGCCCCGATCTGAATCTTATGTCCCTCGATCTCGAAAGGCCTTGCCAGCGACGCCACAATCGTCCGCGCGATATGCTCGACATGCGCGGGATCATTTACCTCGGGAACGAGCGCGATGAACTCGTCTCCGGCGAAACGGGCGAAGACAATATCTTCGGGGCAGGTGTCGCAAAGCTCTCCAAAGGCGGTCATGCAAGTGGCGAGATCCTCGAAGCGCCGGTGGAAGGCCTCGGCCGCAACCCTCCGGCTGACCGCCCTGAGAAGTTCGTCGCCGATCTCATGGCCGAAAGTGTCATTGATCGATTTGAAACCGTCCAGGTCGATGAAAAAAAGGCTTCCGCGACAGGCGCCGGGCTCGCCGCTGAGCTTCGCTCCCAGGGACAGAACGTGATTGATCGCAGCGCGGTTGGGCAGGCCGGTGACGGCGTCGCTATGCGCCAGCGTATTCATCCGCCTGATGTTGGCGTTCAGGCGCTCGACCATCTTGTGGAAGCTTTTCGCCAGCCCCCCAACCTCGCAAGCGCAGTCGATTTCCACGGGGCTGTTGACGTCGCCCGCCGCGATGGCGTCGGCGCTTTCGCGAAGCGCGACGATGGTTCCCGCGAGCCGACTGGCCGCCGCATAGGTGATCATTGCAGGCAGGGCCGCGGTCTCGGCGATGGCTAGGCCAATGACCGCCCAATCCGGCTGCGGCCCGACGGCGTGAAGCAGGAGATAGGTCAGGCCCAACGCACAGGCGCCCGAGACAACCATGCTCATCAGACAGAAACGGATTGGAATGCTGTTCAGCCCCCGCCCAAAGTCGGCGTCTCTGTCATCCTCGATCATGGGTCGGCTTTCGGTCCTTTGCGCGCCCGGACTTCGGCGCTCGATTGGGCCGGCAGCTTTGACCGCGCCAGATGTCGGCTAAGTTAAACTAGCGGTTGTGCTTTCGAAAAGCGCTTCTGAAGGTGTGCGGTTTATTGAACGCGACGCCAATCGTTAACTGCCGCTAAAGCACATTTCGGATTGGCGGAAAGCGCGCTAGAAATCACCCGCCTGCACCGCAGCTTGAAGGAGCCTTGGTCTGTGAAATATCGTCTCGCCTGCCTGTTCGTTTTCGCCGTCTCGCCCGCGCTTGCCGTCGATCCTACCGGCATCCCGCAATGCGACGCCTTGCTGAAACGCTACGAGGCTTGCTCTTCGCTGCTCCCGCCGAAGCAGGTGCATGCGGCGCAAAAGGAGCTTCTCGACGGCGCCATGGGAATGCGGGCGGTCGCCAACGACCCGACGAAACGCGTCGACCTCGAGCGCTATTGCTCGGATACGTTCGAGCAGATGAAAAAGGCGAGCGACATCAAGGAGTGCATGTCGAAGCCGTAAGGCTCTGGCCGCCGCGCGACGCTTTTGCAAGCGTCTTTCCGGCGGCGCAATTATCAAGATAGGCACTTGCGCGCATTTCCCCGAGGCGGGAGACGGCGCGCTCGAACTCGCGCGCCTCGCTCCCATGCGGGGCGTCGTAAAGCTGGTCCGGGGCCGCAGCGGCGGAGATCGCCAGCAGCACATGCGCCTCATAGAGCACGTCGATGAGCGTGATCAGCCGCCGCGCCTCATTGCGTTGCTCCGGCGCGAGAACAGGCACGTCGTCGAGAATGATGGCGTCGAAGCGCCGCGCCATTTCCATATAATCCGAGGCCGCGAGCGGCCGTCCGCAAAGATCCGCAAAGCTCAGCCTGGCGACGCGCCCGGCGGCTTGCGGAACGAAGATCGTGCGCCGTCTCACCTCTATGGTCGCTGGCGCGCCGTGGCGCGCGCCGGCAAGGGCGAGGAAGAGCGCGTCCATGGCGGCATGGGCGTTTTCATCCGCGGGCGCGAAATAGACTTCCCCCGTGCAACCATGCCGGGCGCGATAATCGATCGGCGCCGCGAGCCGCAGCACGTCCATGCGCGATTGCAGGATCGCGATGAAGGGCAGGAACAAATCGCGGTTGCGTCCCCCGTCGTAAAGCCGTGACGGCTCGACGTTGGATGTCGCGACGATCACGACGCCATCGGCCAGGAGCGTCAGAAACAGCCGCGCCAGAATGGTGGCGTCGGCGATGTCCGTCACAGCAAATTCGTCGAAGCATAGCAGGCGCGTCTCGGCGGCGATCTCCTGCGCGACGAGCGTCACCGGATCGGCGACGCCGCTCGCCGCCTCGCTGCGAAGCCGGTGCAGCCGATCGTGCACGTCGAACATGAAGCCATGGAAATGGACGCGGCGCTTCTTCTCGACCGGCGCCATGCCGAAGAAGAGATCCATCAACATGGTTTTGCCGCGGCCGACCGGTCCCCATAGGTAGAGGCCGCGCGGCTGCTCCTCTCGCTTGAGCAAGCGCAGGGCGCGCACAAGCGGCCCGGCCGGTTTCTTCTTGGGCTTGGCCAGCGCGTCGATCAGCGCCTGCAGCCGTTTCACCGCCTCGCGCTGCGAAACATCGGGATGAAGCCCGCGCTCGACCACGAGCGCGTCGTAGCCTTCGACAAGAGGATGCTTCATCAGGCGCGCCGCATCCTGCCGCTCGCGGCCTCGAAAGCGCCGGGACGCAATTCGCAATAGAGCAGGCGGTCCGGGTCGACGGGACCGGGCATGACGATCTTGCCGCGCGGCGCGCGGGCGAAGCCGACGCGGGAATAATAGTCGAGATCGCCGACGAGCAGCACCAGCCCATGGCCCGCGGCGCGCGCGGCGTCGAGCGAGTGCTTCATGAGCTTCTCCCCAACGCCTTGCGAGCGGAACGCTGGTTCGACAGTGAGCGGGCCGAGCAAAAGGGCGGGCGCATCGCCGACGAGAATATTGGTCATGCGATTGGCGCCGACGAGCAGCGTGCCGACGCGCGCGACGAAGGACAGAGACAGGTCGGGCGCGACGCCTTCCCGCAGGCGATAGGCCGTGCGGGCGTAACGGCCAGGGCCGAAGGCGCGCTCGTCGAGTTTCTCGATCTGCGCCTCGTCGGCGGCCGTCATGGGGAAGAATTGGATGACAAGGTCGATCATGAGCCGGAGCGAGGCCATAGCACGCGGCGCGCGCCGGAGGCAAAACGGCGACGCGCTTCCACTCAGCCCCTCTCAGAGGCTATGCAACAATTGCCGCACGAAGGGGGCGCGTTTGAAGGCGGCGAGGTCGATCTTCATTTCTTCCCCGTCCTTCGGCTTGCCGCCAACGGCCTTTCGAGCGTCGCCGAGCACGCCGGCGCGATATTCGTCGAGCGAGAGCGCGCCGGATTTGCTTTTATTCCAACGCTTGAAGATCTTGTATTTCGCAAGGTCGTAGGCGTCGGAGCGGCCCTTTTCCGCCGCAAGATCGGCGAGGCCGAAGCTGAAGCGCATCCAGGCGTCGCGCGAAATGGCGCCTGTATGCTTCATGTCCATCTCGGCGAAGGTCTTGTCGATGAAGCGATTGGCTTCGCTCGTCGTGATGACCCCGTCGCGGTTCTCGTCGAATGTCTGGAATATCGCGTCGAGCACATGGACGGCGTCGCTTTGCGCATGGGCGGGCAGGGGGTCGATGGCGACGAAGAGGGCAAGCGCGGCAAGAAAGCGATTCATTTAAAATCCCTAAGACAGCGGCGTTTGTGGCTCGCCCCGGTTTCCTGTCTGGCGGTTGGCCCGAAGAGAATGGGCGCCGGGTCGCGGCGGCTCACCAATAGGGGGAGACCGGCTCGCCCGCCACGACCTCCGCGATCCGCGCGCGGGTGGCGGGCGTCGTATCCGAGGGCAGGGCGTCGAGCGGGAAAAAGCCCGCCTCGGCGATTTCATGGTCTGGCGCCCGCGGCCCCTGACAGTGAAAGTCGCGCACGACATACAGCGCCACATGGTCGCGGGGCGAGATGCGGCGGTTGAGATAGACGCCATGGAGCGCCGGCGCGCCCAGAATATGCACGCCCCCTTCCTCCTCGAGCTCGCGGATCAGGGCCTGCAGCATCGTCTCGCCGCCCTCGACGCCGCCGCCCGGCAGATAGAAGCCCGGCACATAGGTATGGCGCACGAGCAGCACCCGGTCGTCGGCGTCGAGGACGAGGCCGCGCACGCCGAGCGTCATCGGCCGCTGGAACAGCGCGCCGAAGGTGATGATCCGCGAGACAAGCCAGGCGCGCAGCGTCGGCTCTGGGGACGCCTCGGTCGGCGCGGGTGCAACGGGCGGGTGCTGTCTCATGACGCAACTATGGCAAATGGCGCGGGAAGGCTCTAGGACTATTCTCGATGACGACCGGGTGAATAGCGTGGACCGCGAGCCTTAGGCCCGCTCTTGAGAGATGCGCGCCAGAAGGCGCGCGGTCCGAAGGGCGCCGACGATCACCCTAACCCGTGCTCTCCCAACAAAGGTCGAATGTGAGCTTCCTTCTCGCCCATCTCTCCGACGCCCATATCGGGCCGATCCCGCGCCCCAATCTTGCCGATCTGCTCGGAAAACGCGTCACCGGCTATGTGAACTGGCTTTATAAGCGCGCCGGCCAGCACGACATGGGCGTGCTCGCGCGGCTCGTGACGGATATGCGCGCGCAGGCGCCCGACCATGTGCTGATGACGGGCGACATTGTGAACATCGGCTTGCCGGCCGAGATCGCGCTCGCCAAGGACTGGCTCGCCACTTTGGGCGCGGCGCAAGAGGTGAGCTTCACGCCCGGCAATCACGACGCCTATGTGGCCGATGTGACGAAGCTCGTGCACGAGGTCTTCGAGCCCTGGACGACCAGCGAATTGACGACGCCGGGCTTTCCCTATTTGCGCCGGCGCTCGGGCGTCGCGCTGATCGGGCTCGATTCCGGCGTGCCGACCGCGCCTTTCGTCGCCTCCGGCCGGCTGGGGGAACGACAGCTCGCGGCGCTCGGCGCCTTGTTGGATGAGACTAAGGCCGAGGGGCTGACGCGCATCGTATTTTTGCATCATCCGCCCCATGTCGGCGGCGCGCGCCTGCTGCGCGGGCTCGACGACGCCGGGGCGTTCGAGGCGGTGATCGCCAGGCATGGCGCCGAGCTTGTGTTGCACGGCCATAATCACAAGCCGAGCGTCGCTTATATCGCCAGCTCCAACGGCCGCACGCCGGTCGTCGGCGTCGCGTCGGCCTCGGCGCGGCCGGGCGGCCATTATCCGGCGGCCGCCTATAATCTCTACGCCATAGAGCGGGCGGGCGAGGCTCTGCGCATCAACCTGCGACGCCGCGAATTGAACGAAGCGGGAGAAGTCGTCGAGGCAGGCGCCGAGGAGCTGGTTCAGCCCGCGACATAGGTTTTATAGGCCCAGGCCGCGATGACCGCGAGAAGGCCGAAGAAGGCGGCGGAGCTCAGAAGCTCGACGAGATAGAGAAAGAGCCGGTAAGCTTTGCCGTCGAGCGCGCTCCCTTTCTCTTTTACGACCGCCGGGACTCCCGAGCGCAGCGCCTGGGCGCCGCCGCCGCTGGCGTAATCGACCGCCAGCGCTTTCTCCCGCTCGATCAGTCGGTGCGCAATATAGTCCGTCGCGGCGTCGACCATCTCGTCGATGTCAGCGGTTTCGCGAAGCGTGATGCGGCCGTGGCGCGTGTCCTGCAGGAATCGATAGGTCCGCCGGTCACGGTCCATCTCGACGAAGCCGATCTGGTCGATGAACAGGCGCGGGCGTTCGCCCGGCACGACGGCGATGTCGAAAATATCGCAGTCGGGCGGCACTTGCGCCAGAACAGGCGCGAGCGCATCGCCAAGGATCTCGAGCCGCACCACCTCGGCCGCGCGCAGATCGGCGAGGGCGGCCGAATGTTCGGCGTTTTCGATTCGGGCGCGTCGCAAGGCGGTCGCGAGACTCGCCATGCGCTGTTCGAGCGGCGTCTGAGTCGGCTTATCCGCAGCGGCAGCCTTTCCGACGCCGCTTTCTCCGCCAACAATGGACGAAATCCGATTGGTGGAGGCGGGCGCGGGCTTCTTGAGAGCTGTCGGACGGCCGTTGTCGGGCTTGGCAGGCAAAGGATCTTCCATGTCGCTCACTCGCTTCGCCCTCGGCCGGCGCGCGGAACTTTAAGAGTTCTTTTACTATAGCGGCAAGGGCGGGAGTTGCGAAGCGCCGGCAAGGGCGCCGCTGGGGCGGGGGTCGACTTTTCCCCCATGCTCCGGCTAGGGAATCGTCAGGCTGCCGGTGATTCCGGCAATTGACCACGAAACGCGGCGGCGGAAGCGCGGAGGACCCCCCATGGCCACCACCCATGGCGAATCGGAAACTGGCGTGGCTCTGGTCGAACGCGTTCTTTTCGGCCTCGCCTTCGCCGCCGTCGCGGCCCTCGAGGCGTCCGGCGGTCCCACGCATCTGCTGATCGCGGGCTTTTTCGCCGCGGCCTCTCTTTATCTTCTGCGACCAGCCCGAGAGACGAACCGCCAGGCCGCCAATTTCGCCGTCGATTTCGCGGCGGTCGGCGTCTTTGCGGCGCTCTGCGATCGTTCCGGCGTGCTTTGGCGCGCACCCGAGACGCTGGAGCAGCTCTTCCGCTTCTCACCCGTGGGCGCCGGCGCTGCCGCGCTGGCCTATCTTGGCGGCGCCATCGCGCTGACAGCGCGCTCGCGCATGCGGCTGCGCGGCGCGCTCTTTCTGTTGCCCTTCCTGTTCAGCCTGCTGATCGCCCTCGGCTCGCCGCCCGTGACGCAAATCGGCGCGGCCTTGTTCCTGGGCCTCGAGGTTCCCGAACCGGTGGCGAAAATCGCGGCGCGGACACTCGCGCTGTTCCTGCTGAACGAGGCGGTCGTCATCGGCGTGCCGCTGGCGCTCGGGCGCTTCCTGCCGCGGCAATGGCGTCCGCACGGCATCCTATTCGCTTCCGCTTTCATCGCCTCGCTGACGCCGTTCATTGCGACGGCGGTCTCTCAATTCGTCGCGCCCTACGTCCCGGCCCCCATCGCCGCGATCGCCGCCGCTATTGCCGAGGGGCTGGCGCAGGCCGGTCTCTGGGGCGAGACTTACCTCGTCACTCAGGCGATCGCCGGCCTGCTGCGGGCGACGCCGTCGCTTTCCGTCGTTGTCTATCAGGACTGGAAAACCGGAGCGGAAAAGGGCGCGGTCTATGGCTTCGCCTTCATTGGATTGCTGCTCGTTGCGGGGCTCGTCGTCTCTTTCCCGCCGGCCGTGACCGCCATCGCCTATTCCGGTCCCATTGGCGGCGCGATCATTGGCGCGGCCCTTTATCCGCTCGCACGCACGATCGTGGAGAGCACGGATTCGACGTCTCCCTTCTTCGGGCGTCTGCGGGAGGCCTATCGGAGTGAGGCAAATTTTGCGCGCGGCGCCGTCGTCGGCGCGGCTGTGGCGATCGCGGTGATGGTCGATCTGCCGTCGGCCAGCGCAAGCAACCGGTTCCTCTTCGGCGCCGCGGTCGGCGTGCTCGCTTATGCCGGCGTCGACCTCGCCTTCGACCTCGCCGCACTCATGCGCGATCGCCGCCAGCATTTCAGAAGCTGGCGCGTTTACACGCTGGCCGCGCTGCTCGGCGCATCGGTCGCGGGGGCCATCGCCTGGTATTTCGACGCGGACCAGCTCGGCACGGTGGTGCGCAAGTTCTTCGCCTATGTTTCGCTGGACTACGCCGCCGATGGTCGGCCGCTGAACGCCTACGTGGTGAGACCGCTCTTCTCGAAATGGGGCGCGACTGATCTCGGCGTCGTCGACGGCGGCGTGCGGCTCCTTTACGACGAGTCGCTTTCCGGCGTCATTCAGTGGGTTTTCGCGGCGCCGCTCTTCTCGATCAATCTCTTCTTCCTGACCGCTTTGGTGAAACGCAGCCTCCAGCCGCTGAGGCAGCTTGCGAGCTGGGAAGGTCTCGACATGCTCGTCGAGAACGCCGTGCGCGTGCTGCGCTGGGGCTTGTGGATGGCGCCGGTCATCTATTCCTTCCTCAAGGCGACGCCTGACCCGACTTGGTACAATCAGGACGGCTTGATCCGCACCGGCGTCGCGACCTGGATGAGCTACGTCCTGCCGGACAATGAGTTCCGCTCCTGGAGCCTCGACATTTTCACGGCGCTCCTCGCCTATGACGTCATCCGCGTGCTGATCTGGTTCGATCACATGGGCCTGCGCGTCGCGACGCTCGTGAACCTCTCCTTTGTCGGCGGCGACGCTTTGGACGAGCACGCGGCGCGCTTCGTTGGCAAACAGCAGGTGAGCCGATCCATTCCCGAGGGCATTCGCCGCTTTGGCACATGGGCGCCGCTGCTTCTGCCGTTCTACATCCCGCGCGGGGCGGAATGGGACAAAGCCTGGAACGCCGCCGAGCAGATGGCGGGTTCGCGGCCGCCTTCCTACACTTATCTCGTGGGCGGCTATCTCGCTTACGCGGGTTTCATCGCCCTCGGGCTGGTGCTCTTCCTGCTCACGCGGCTGGCGCAGGCGCAGAAGATCCCGCTCGAGGGCATCACCGGGGCCGGCGGCGCGCCGGGTTCGCGGCCCTTGAAGCTCGCCAATGGCCTGATGATCAGCGAATGGTTCCAGGACGGGCAGGGCGCGATCCGCATCGAGGGCGTCGCGCGCGGCGGCCCGGCGATCGATCTAACACGGCGCCCCGACGATCACGCCCATCCGCGCGGGCGGTTCCTGTTCGTGCGTGAGGACGGCGGCCAGCTTTGGTCGGTGGGCGAGGCGCCGACGCGGTGCCCCTGCGCCTGCGCCCAGCTGACGGACGCCGGCGAGAATTGCCTCTTCTTCATCGCTGAGCAGAACGGCTTCGTCGTCGAGGCGCGCGTGTCGCTCGCGCCCGACGAGGCGGTGGAGATTCAGCATCTCAAGATCGTGAATCTCGAGCAGCGGCCACGCAAGCTCATGCTCGCCTCGCTGCGCGAATGGGTGCTGAACGAAACCGCGGTCGAGCTGCGCGACGCGGCCTACAACGCCATCCATGTCGGCACTTGGTACGTTAAGTCGCTGAACGCCATCTTTGCGCAGAACCGCCTGTTGAAGGGCGGGGCGCGGCGTCAGGCCGATCGCCGCCTCTCGCCAGAGGTTGGCTTCCACGCCATCGCCGCCGGGCCGGATACCAAGATGACCATCCTTGGCTATGAGGACGTCAAGTCGCGCTTCTACGGCATGGGGCCGACAAACGCGCCGGATAGTCTCACTGACCTCGGCGAAGCGCCGCGCAGCCCCGAGGACGAAGGCTTGCTCTATGGTTTCGAGCCCTGCGCGAGCCTGCGCGTCGAAATCGAAATCGCGCCCATGGGCGCCGCCGAGCTTGTCATCGTCGACGGCTGGGCGAAGGATATGGGCCGCGCCACGGACTCGCTCGCGCGCCATCTCGGGCTTGCGCCCGTTGCGCCGGAAATTCTTGATAAGGCGCTGTCGCGCCGCCGCGCGCTCATGATGCCGCCGCCGTCCGCGCAGCAACGCTACGCCTTCTCGGATGACGGTCGCAGCCTCACGCTTGCGCCAGGCACGCCGCGTCCCTTCGCCCATGTCATCGCCAATGCGGTGGGGCAAGGCTGCGTGTTGACGAACGACGGCGATATCTTCTCCTTCTCCAGCAATTCGCGCCTCAACAGCTTCACGCCCTTCCGCATGGGCGAGGGCCGCATGGCGCCTCCTGGGCAGATGATCTACGTCTATGATCTCGCCCGGACGGACCCGCACAGCCCGACCTTCGTGCCGCTGCGCCGACGGGACGCGCGCTATGACGTGACCTTCGCGCCAGGCTCGGCGGTCTTCCGCTCGGAGCGTGATAATCTCGAGCTGGAGATGACGGTCTTCGTGAGCCCCACGGAGCCGATCGAATTCCGCCTGCTCAAAATCCGCAACAAGTCGGACCACGAGCGATTGCTTCAGATCGTGCCGGCGATGGAGGTCATTCTCGCCGAAATTCCGACGGAGAGCCTGGGCGCGGTCGAGTCCGTCATCGACGACGACGTGCGCTCCATCTACTTCCGCAATCCCCAAAACAACTTCGTCAAAGGCTGGGCCTTCGTCACGACCTCCATCCCCGCCGAATTCGCCGAGACTTCGCGCCGCCGCTTCCTCGGCCACGAGAGCCGCAACCCCTATCTGCCTTACATGGTCGAGCACGGCCATCCGGACGCCGGCGCTCCCGCGCATGAGCGCAAGGTGGCGGCCTTCTCCGGTTCAATCGACGTGGCGGCGGGCGGGGAGGCGGTCGTCGTCGTCGCGCTCGGCCAGACCACCACGATAGACGAGGCGAGGCGCCTCGCGTCTCTCGCGCGCGATCCCGAGTTTGCGAGGGCGCAGCTGGCGGCAAGCGACGCCGCCTGGAATGAGCAGCTGTCCGTGCTGCGCATCGAGACCAACCGCCCCGACGTCGATCGCCTCGTGAACGACTGGCTGCCCTATCAGCTTCTCGCCTCGCGCCTATGGGGCCGCACCGGACCGGCGCAGCGCTCGGGCGCGACCGGCTATCGCGATCAGCTTCAGGACGTCATTCCGCTCGTCCATCTCGCGCCCGCGCGCGCCCGCGCTCAGATCTTGCTGCACGCCAGGCATCAATATCTCGAAGGCGACGCCTGCAAATGGTGGCACCGCGCCCCCAATGGCGGAACGGGCCTCGCCGATCGGACCCATTCCTCCGATCCGCATCTCTGGCTGCCCTATGTCACGATCCGCTATGTGAAGGGCACAGGCGATGCGGCGATCCTCGACGCGGTCGAGAGCTTCCTCGAAGCCAATCCGGTGCCGAAGGATCAGGAGGGCGAGGCGACCGTCCCGCTCAATTCGCGCGATAAGGACACGCTGCTCGGACACTGCGCGCGCGCCATCGATTACACGCTCGATCGTTTCGGCGCCCATGGCCTGCCGCTCGTCGGCTCGGGAGACTGGGACGACGGCATGCATCTCGTCGGTGCGCAGGGGCGCGGCGAGAGCGTGTGGCTCGGCTTCTTCCTGCACGGCATATTGGTCGATATCGCGCCGCTGTTCGAGGCGAAGGGCGACGGCGCCCGCGCGGCGCGCTATCTGGCGCGCGCCGAGAAGCTGCGCGCAGCTCTCGCAGAATGTTGGCGCGGCGACCGCTATGTGCGCGACTTCGCAGACGACGGCCGCGAGCTTTCTCCGATGAGCGCCATGACCGCCCATTGGCCGACGCTCACCCATGCCGTGGACGCGGCGCGCGGCCGCGAGGCGATCGAGAAGGCTTTGGCCGTGCTCGGCCGCTCCAACCGCATCCTGCTCGTTACGCCGCCCTTCGACGAACATTCCGATCCCTATCCCGGCCGCAGCGCGGAATATCCGCCGGGCGTGCGCGAGAACGGCGGACAATATTCGCATGGCGTCTCCTGGTTCGTCGACGCGCTGGCGAAGCTCGGCGCGCAGGCCAAGGCCGAGGGCGACGTAAAAGCAGCGCAGGAACTTTTCGCCCAGGCCTTCGAGAGCTGGATCGCCATCTCGCCGATCTCCAAGCTGCGCACGCCGGCGGAGGCTGATGTTTATGGATTGCCGCCGCACCAGCAGCCGGCCGACGTCTATGAGGGCGAGGGCTATGAGGGCCGCGGCGGATGGAGCTGGTACACGGGCGCCGCCGCGCGCATGATTTCCGCCGCCTATGCCATGCTCGGTGTGGAATTCGAGAGTGGCGAGCTGCGCCTGCGCGCCGACGCCTTCGATCCGAAGGGCGGGTTGCAATTGAAAAGCGTCTCTTACAAAGGCAAGACGTTTACGAAAGAGAACAGCTGTGGGGTATAAGTAGAACACTGGCTTCGTTTACATTTATATTGTCTCGGTCTGGCTGTTAATGTAGCGTTTACGCCATTCAGCGCCGTTTGGGCGCTCGTATTGGCGTTCTTTTATGCGTGCTTCGGTGTTATTTCTTGTTTTTATTTATTTGCTTAGCGCCGCCACAGCGCGGGCGGGCGCCTGGCTGTACCCCGAAGGCCATGGGCAGCTCATCCTGACGACCGCCTTCGCCGACGCCCAAGACGCGTTCGACGCCAGCGGCCGGCTGTTGAAGACGCCCTCCTATCGCAAGTTGGAAACGCGCCTCTATCTCGAACATGGCGTGACCGATTGGCTGAGCGTCGTCGCCGAGGGAAGCGCGATGAGCTTTCAGGGCGGCGGCGAGTCGGCGCGCCTCAAACAGCTCGATGCGCTGATTGCGGAAGCCAAGAGCGGCCTGCCTTTCATCCTTCCGGCGGAGACAGGAATTAGATACCAGGGGCTCGGGCTCGGCGCCGCCGGGGCGCGCCTGCGGCTGTTCACCCACGCTCAATATGTTTTTTCGGTCGAAGCCAGCCTTCGCGCCGCGTCGAGCGAGGCGCGCCACTTTCTGGATATGCGCGACGCGGCGCAATTCGATGCGCGCCTCCTTATGGGTCGCTCTCTGAGCCTCTTCGGCTTTACGGGCTTTCTCGATACGCAGATCGGCTATCGCACGGGCGGCCAGAATGGCGACGAGGTCCGCGTGGATTTGACCGCCGGCGTTCGGCCGATCGACCGCCTTATGCTGATGGCGTAAAGCTTCTCGGCTGTCGCGCCACGCGGCGGGCTTTCGACCTTGATGGCCGCGCAGAAATTCCAGCTGAGCGCGGTCTACGACTTCACAACCACGGTTTCGGCGCAGATCGGGGCCGCCGCCGCGCTCAATGGCGTGAATTCGCCTCCCGAGCGCGGTTTGATCTGCGCCGTCTGGTGGCGCTACTGAGCGGTTATTGCGCCTCGGCGACGGTCGAGACCGGCTCCACCTTCACATGGGCGACGCCCGCCGAGCGGAAGCCCAGCGCGTCTGCGGCGGTGGCGGAGACGTCGATCACGCGACCGCCTCTAAAGGGCCCGCGGTCGTTGATGGTCACGACGACAGATCGATTGTTCACGAGATTGGTAACCCGCACCTTCGAGCCGAAGGGCAGCGTGCGATGGGCCGCCGTATAGGCGCCGACATGGCCGCCGCTCGCGGTGCGTCCACCAAGTTTATAATAAGAAGCCTTGCCAACCCAACCTGCTTCGGCGCCGCCGGTCAACGCAACCAGCGCGACGGCTCCAATCAACATTTTTCTCAACAGCAGTCTCCTCCTCGCACTTGCGTGCTTGCGGGTGATTTACGCTGGCGACCGTGCGCTAGCGTGACTGCTGTCAGTAGAGTGGCGTTCAGGCAAAATAAAGGTAGGAAGAAGACGTCACAGAGATAGGAACGTCTAGAAGTGTGACGATTCATTATAAATTGTGCGGCGCAAACAACGCGTCGACACTCTCTCATAATAGAAAGAAAATAGTCAGTTATACGATTCATGTCAGATATTACGGGGCAGGCGTCGTTGCATAATCGCAACACCACGAAAAAATCATTGGGGCGCTAGCCTGGCCGCAGGGCAGGCGCGCGTTGCTTGATTTGCCTCTTGGCGGCCGCATCTAGCGGCTTCTGGCGGCGTTGCGGTGGTAGACGCGCGCCCACGCTTTTCTTCGCTGCGCGCCGCCATTCGGCAAGGAGGCGGAGATGGTTACCCGTAAATTCAACGTCGCCCTCGCGAGCGCGGCGCTAGGTGCGGCGCTGCTCGCGCAGACCGGGGCGGCTGACGCGCAACTCCGCGCAGGCGGGGGCTTCGGCGGCGCGGCGCTCGGCGGTGGCGGAATGGCGCATGGGGCGATCGGCGGGCTTGGCGGCGGCGGCCTCGGCGGAGGCCTGGGCGGCGGGGGATTTGCACACGGACCGATCGGAGGGCTCGGCGGGGGCGGATTTGCAGGCGGCGGAATGGTGCGCCCCTTTGGCGGACTTGGGGGCGGCGGCGCGATGTTTGGAGCGGGACGCCTTGGCGGGGCTCCCATCGCTGGCGCTTTCGGCGGCGTACCCCGCATGGGCGCGCTCGGCGGCGCTTGGGGCGGACGCCCATTCGGAATGTGGGGTGGTCGCGGTCTTGCCTGGGGCGGACGCCCATTCGGGATGTGGGGCGGTCGTGGCCTCGCCTGGGGCGGACATTGGGGGCGCCCATGGGCCGGTTTCGGCTACCGCCGCGCGGCCTATGGCTGGGGCGGAGGTTGGGGCTGGCGGCGGCCCTGGTGGCGCCACAGAGGTTATTATTGGGGCGGCTGGCCGCTTTATGGCGCAGGCCTCCTCGGCGCGGGTTGGGGCTGGGGCGGCGGCTATGGTTGGCCCTATTGGTCGGATTATGGAAGCTGCTTGCAGCCCCGGACCATCCGGACCTACTGGGGTTGGCGGCGCCGCTGGGTGAATATCTGCAGCACATGGGGCTATCCGGCCTGGGGTTATGGCGGCTGGGGCGGGCCCGGGCTGCTCAACGCCGGCTGGGGTCTTTGGTGATGAAAACCCCTCCCTCGACGCTCGGGGGAGGGATTTTTTCAGGCCGCCGCCGAACGGGCATGAACGTCATGGCCGCCGTTTTTCTGCATGACGTCGATAGCGATCTTCTCTTTCGCCTCGTCCCAGGCGCGCGCCCAAAGCAGCATGCCGCCATGGGCCACCTGTGCCTTGACCCAGGTCGCCTCCGCCGAGCCCAGCAGCTGGGCGAGAGTGGCGCCAATCACGCCGCCGCCGCCGCCCAGCGCCAGCGCCGCCGCGATCGCCGCGCCGAGCGTTCCGCCCGCGGCCAGCGCCATGCCGGCGCCGCCGACCGCGCCGATGTAAAAGAGCGCCCCGATCAGGCTGGCCTTGGCTTCGTTGCGCGCCTCAGGATCGATATAGGCGCCGTGGGGCGCTGTCGCGCTGCCGCCGAGCTCTTCCGCCGAAAGGCTCTGATCGCCGAGCGCCTCGCGCACGACTGTCTGGGGCGCGAGAACGCTGATCGTCGTCTGGTCGAAGCCGTCGACGAGGAGATCGTCGATCGCCGATTGCATCTGGTCGAGATTGTCGAACACGCCGACGACCTCGCGCAGCTCGCCACGTTGCTCGGGCGTAAGAGCTTTTTGCGTTTCCATTCCCGTGCTCCCCGAGCGCGGCGCGACGAAGCCGCCTGAACCAACCGCGCTCTCGCTTTGTTAAAGGGAGCGGAAGAGGCAGGGCGGCAAGGTTCGAGTGGGGGATTTTGGGGCCCTTCGCCGCATTGGCGTGGAATGTTATAGGGTCTGTCTATGAGCGACACGCTGCAATTGGCCTTTTCCAAGGCCGTCGCACTACCTGAACCGGCGCGCGAAAAGATCGCGCGGGAGCTGCTGGACCGCATCGACGCTTCGTCGCGGTTGCGGGCGGAGGTCGACGCCGGAATCGCGGAACTCGACGCCGGCCTCGGCGCGCCGCTTGATATCGAGGCGCTGATACGGGAAGCGCGCGCCGAGCATGACCAAGGTTAGGCTACTGGTCTGGGCACCGCGCGAGCGAGGATATGGAGGGTGTTCGGCGCTATTACGCGCCGCGTCGCTTCAGCGGAGATTGCCGATTGCATTCTTGCGACATCACGCAGCCCGCTTGGAATACAACCCTCTTCCTGGCCGCGAGCGAGCTACTGGAAAAAATTACCGCCCGGCGTAGAAAAGAATTTTTGCTTCCGTTTCGTTTCTATTGGGATTGCTAACATGGAGAGCGCTTGAACAAATCGCATGCGATCCTGCTCGCTAGCCCAATTGACTAGCTCTGCGCCTTGATGGGCCGCGGCTTCAAGCGAAGGCCTGGCAACGGTTTCGAGTGCGGACGATGCAGAATATACCAAGCGTCCTTTCGTTAGCTCGTTACCGAACCGCATTCGAGCTCGCTCGAGAACTAAAGCAGAAATCGCAATTTCAGTTATTGCTTTCCGAGATGCGTGTTCATCGCCTGAAGCGTCGACTGTCTCCACCACATGATAGGAACCATTACGTAAAACCAAGTCAGCAACTAGGCCTTCGTCCAGCTCAACACCTGTAACAATACGATGAGATTGGAGGTCCTCCCCTTTCTTCGCGAGTACTCGCTGCTTCTTGAATACGTTCCTTATTTGAGTTAGCAGCTTAGATTTCTTCGGACGTGCTCTGACAAGGCCGGGTTCCGGCTCGACGAAGCGCTGCAGAATAAAACCAATGCGCTCCTCGTAAGAGACCGCATCTTCTGCTTGGAAGGTGCCTGGACGTGAAAATGAAAGAGTCCCGACTCGAGAGAGCAGATCGAGACGTTGCTCGATCGACAGGTCGCCGCGACGTAAATTGCTCTCGTCGATCCGCTTGAGGTTGTTAAGCAAGTCGGACAAAGCATCCAGATCTAACGCTTGAGAGATCACCTTAGCGCGTTCAAGGCGCTTAGCTGGTCGGATATCAATGCCTGAGTCACTGAACACGGCAGCGCCAATATTCAAGCTCTCGCCGCGAACTTTGTCGGGCGAGAACCGAATAATCGCGAAGTTATAGCAGTGAGCCATTGCGCAAGCCGTCACGTAGGCGATCTATCTTTGCAGCTCGTCCGCCGTTGGTCCACCAATCTACGAACTGCACCTTTTCGTCCGAAGGCAGCCATTCGTCGGGGGTGGAATCGACAACGCGAGTTATCGATTCCGGAGCAAGCTTTTCAAGCTTACCAACTAGCGCAAGTGCTGCATCGAGATCAAATCCGTGCCGCTCCCGGATGCCGCGGGCTGTGAATATCGTTCCGTGCTCTTTCGCTAGCGGAAACCCCTCGTAACCGCGTGAAAACAAGGCTCTGGCGTGATCGATAAGATAGAGACGGTAATAGCCATCGTGTTTGCAGCATATAAAATTGTTCTCGTGGCGATCCACGTTGTTGATGAATAGATCGAACGCGTACACTTCTGCGAGCACGCGCCTAAGGCCCGCAATTGGGAAGCCGCTTGGAAGAAGGGACATCGACGTCAGTATCGCGGCGGTATCAACCTTTTCGCCGATGGTAGCTATTTGGCGAGAACCGAAAACAAGCAAGCCACTCCTTAAGCGCACAATTTTCGGAGTTGGTACGGGAAGATTAACTAGCTCAGCTAGCTGGGCGGAGACTAGTTCAGATGCAGCGAGGCGAGGGCTCGCCTCGTTGCTTTTCACGAAATAGCGATGGGTATCGTCACCGTGAACTTCTCCAAGAATGTCCGCACCTTCCTCAGAAGGAAGGAATTCAAGAAGCGAGTTGACTGGGAAGAAGAAAGCGCGATCCCCATATGGCTCTCCCGGGATGATCGGTCGGGAAAGATATGGGGCGGCCCTCTTAGCCTGATTTTCGATGTGCCCGGTCATGGAGACTACCACTAGGCTTTACCGCATGTAACGGCAGCCATACTTTGTCACTTGCGGGTATCATAACGTATTGATATCTAATGATAAAAATATTTATGTTGTTTTCGGTTTGGCTCCAGTAGAAGGCAATCTTTGTCACCTTTCGCTCGTTAGCGTAGGGCAATCGCCGACTGCCGTATGGCGTCGTTCAGGCGAGAGTTCTGGCCGGATCAGTCCTTGGAGATTGGAAAGCGCGCTCTTGGAGTTTAAGTCGGCGCTGTCTTTTTACCGCGCGCGGATCAGGCGTTCTGCGTCGTCGCGCAAATAGAACGTCGCGCCCAAGGCGTCCTTGTTCAGCGCCGGGTGAACGTCGTTTTCGTCGAGCAGCCTTTGAAGCTTCAAATGATGGATTGAGAACGAACGAGAAAGCGAAAACAGCGAAACAAATTTTCTGTCGAATGCTTCGATCTCCTTAATTGGGATCGCTCGCAGAGGGTATCGATTTTTTGGATTTCTGACTACGATCGACGACATTAATCCAGCCGACACATCTCGGTCGATGACCGCAAGGCCAACGCCGATGCGCTTCGCGGCGACGCTAAAAGGGCAAAGCGTCAAATTTTGCGTCTTTCAGAACTTCGTTGACCTCTCGGAGATCGACGACGATGGCGGCGAAGCCTCGCTCAGTCCGCAGGCGCCCTTTCCAGGAGAGGCGATTATCAAGAATCGCGGAAACGACTTCCGCGGTGCTCCGATTGGCGCGCCTGGCTGCGTCCACAATTTTGAAGATCGGGGGCGCGATTGCGTCGACTTCTTCGGCTCCCTCTTGGAGCCGACGCAGGAAATCATCGAGATCGTCCCCGGCAAACGCGTGATCGCCGACGCCTAACGCCTTCGCTGATACAAGGGGCTCAATAAAGCCGTGTTCATACAAAACTCTAGCGTTCACACGGCCGGCGCCGAGATAGTCTTCGACTTCGGTGAGCGGCATCGAAGTAGCAATCCGCTCCAAAAGTTTCCGATGCTTGTCGGCATTGAACAAAAGGCGGCTGTTAAATTTGTCGCGCTCCGTATCGCTGAACAGGCCGGCGGCGAATAGCAGCGTTCTGAGGCGCTTGGGATGCACGCGGTATTCGATCGCGGCGGAATGAATAGAGTGCAAGCGACGGCGTTCGACGGGGACGCCCAAGATGAGATCGCCTGGGCCGACCGGCATCGTTTCGCAGGCATGGCGATATATGAGATCAATAATTGGCTTTTGTGACGTGTCGGGCCGACGGAGCCACTCGTTTAGCGGGCCTAAAACCGCCTGAACGCCTTGGTATCCATATTTGACAGGGGGATAGCTCGGCCGTCGCCAAGGCGCCTGATCGCGTGCGCGCCAAGCGCCCCGCGTTCGAGGCCAGCAAGGCTTTCGATCTTCGCGAGCGCGGCTGGTTGTCCGTCAATCACCGCTTGGAAGGAGAGATTGAAATCCGAACAGAAATGCCGCGCCTCTCGTTTGTGCAGATGTGCGAGCCGGGAGACGTAGCCCTCCGGCGCCTCGCCCGGCGCCAGAGCAAGGGTAGGGTAAAGCCCGCCCATCAGAAATTTCTCCGTCCGTTACGGATAGATTGATTATCGAGCCTCTTGTGGGCGCCAAGCGCCGTTGGTGCGACGGTTGCAAACGCCTTGCCGGAATCGATTTCATGCCAGGCGCGCGCAAGGAATGGATTGGCGTCCTCGGCGCAGCCGGTACGCAAACGCCATGCGATCGCGAAGTCGTCGGCATTCATCTCCGCGACTTGGAGGGGCGACGTGGCGCGCAACCGCGTCAACGCTCCATAGATGGTGTCGAGGACGAGGTCTACGGCCGCGCCGAATTGCAATTGGACGGCATGGAGAAGGCGGCTCCCGAAATCCGTACTGTCCGAAAGGACGAGGCGGAGACCAGCCTTTTCGACGAGGGTCTCCGCCATAGCGGTTATCTCTGGAGAGTCGTCGGGAATTTTGAGTGGCGAGAATTCTACGAATCTTGTGCGACGAAAGATCTGCGCGTCGGACTCCAGGAAAGACTTCAGGGTTGGAACACCGCTGAGGAGAAGCGAGACCGGCCAGTCGGGGTCGACCATGAGAGCCTTGAGCGTGTTGACGACACGCTGCGCCTCGATCGCGTTGGCGACCTGGGTCACGTGTTGCATTTCGTCAACGTGGACAATCTGGATCGCGGTTGATTTCAGCCTGGCGCGGACCTCTTCCCAGATCCTGTGCTCGGGCAACTCGCGCTCGATTGGATATCCGAGCTGTCGCAACGTGGCGCGACCGAGCTGTTTCGACGTGCAGGGCGACGGCGCGCGTACGGTTACAAGCGGGCAACGGGTGCCGAGCGAACCATAACCGACGAGCGC
This sequence comes from Methylocystis sp. MJC1, assembly GCF_026427715.1. NCBI lineage: Bacteria > Pseudomonadati > Pseudomonadota > Alphaproteobacteria > Hyphomicrobiales > Methylocystaceae > Methylocystis > Methylocystis sp. MJC1. The sequence continues at coordinate 1,544,076 of NZ_CP107558.1, forward strand.
CTCGTGTTTCTCGACCATTCGGAGCGTGGCCGTGGTCTTTCCGGCGCCACTCTCGCCAATTAGCGCAAGGTTACGCCCCTCACGGTTCCGATACCGCGCCCTCGGATCGTCGCCTGCTCCTGCGGCGCCGGCAAAATGACGCCGCAGGAGCCAATCGAATGCGTCGCGCAACAGATCGTCTCTGGCGCCAGCAAAATAGACCTGCCGGAGGCCTTCGACGATCTCAGCCGGATCGTCGACCGCGCGTTGCTGAGCGTTGGTCGCCATGGCGTTGCTTAATCCTCGATCCGCCATGACCGCGAGCGCTTCGCGGGCTGGGAATTATCGGAAGTTGTCGACTGGTCCACGGGACGCTCTGGTTCACCGGTCGGAATTTGGTTCGACAGGAAGCCTGCGGACGTCGATTCGCCAGCCTCGACCCCGTCCGCCACATCGACAATCGCAAAGTTGATCATCGTGTTCTCAGCCGCCGCGCGCAGGGCGCCATCGCTGATGAGTTGCGGCGTAATACCAGCGCGGGTGACCGCGAGTTGATCGATTGCGCGCAATTTTTCGACCGCGTGTCGAACCGCAGGGCGGGAGACCTCCGCCTGGCTGGCGAACAACTTTCGCAAGTAAGCGCTCTCGCGCTCCCACTCCATAAGCGAGACGTTAGACAACACTTGATCGACGGCGGGGACGAGGATCCATTCTTCCTCGAGCTTTACCGCAATCGCGCTGATGAGGTCCGGGTCGAAATGAATTTCGACGTAACCATCACCCCGCTGCAGTCGATGCCGCTGCAGGTCATCGGAATGATACCAAAAATTGGCGTGCCTGATGCCCTCGACGCCAGTTTTCGCCTGCGCGGAGATTCCGAATTCGACAATCATTGTGAGTCGGTCCGGGGGCGGAGGAGCGCCGTATTTGTCCACGAGACGTCGCCAGGCGTTGAGCGGCGTTTCGCCGCCGAGACCCGAGTGCGGCTTGTTGTGGTAAATATCGACGACGGCAAGCGTCAAAGCCTGGGCAAGTTCTTCGAAAGTCAGCGTGGCTCGGGCTTCCGCGGGATAGTCGCCGCGCCGGACCGGGTTTTCAAAGGTTCGCCCTGTGTAAGGCGCGATTGCTTCGAGAGTCAGCGTTCGGAAGATGCGCTCGATGGTCGCGCGCAGCTGCGGCAAGCCGGCTGGCGTGTAGAGAATCGTAATGCCGAGACGAGCGACTGTTTCGCGGAAATCGGCATCGATGAAGCTGGAGCCGTTGTCTGCGGCGATGAGGACTGGAAGTCCTCTTGCGGCCCAGTCGGCCGACGCACCGTACGCCTTCGCGACCCTCGTCTTGTCAGACATCGCCAGCTTCAACGCCTTCAGGGCGCTCTTCGGCGACGGAGTCCGTGACAAGACGATCGCCATGACGTATCGAGTAGCGACGTCGACAAGGACAGTCACCCAGATGCGAGCGCGTTCGAGCTTTTTGATTTCGTCAGGGGACAGCTGCTCGATGACTCGCTCGTTAGGGAGGAGCGTGATGAGTGGGGACGTTCCACTCATCGATCTCGACACGCTCAAGCGGATGAAGCGTGTCGACTCCTCCGATAGACGATGACGACGAGACGCTTGCCGCGCGTAACCGCCGTGTAGACCAGATTGCGCGCCAACATCGTGTAGTGCTGTGTGGCGAAGGTGACGACGACCGCAGGGTATTCCGAACCCTGCGACTTGTGGATCGTGGTGGCATAGGCGGGAACCAGCATATCGAGTTCGCCGAAGGGATATTCGACCTCGCGCCCGTCGAAATCGGCCCACAGGACGCCCTCGGCCTGGTCGATGCGGAGGATGCGCCCGAGGTCGCCGTTGAAGACCTCGCGGTCGTAGTCGTTCTCGGTCTGCATGACCTTGTCGCCGGGGGCGAAGCTCGACCCGAAGCGTTCGATCCCGACGGCCAAGTTGGGGTTCAGGGCCTTCTGGAGGTCGGCGTTGAGCGCGCGGGTGCCGAGGGCGCCGCGCTGCATCGGGCAGAGGACCTGCACGTCGCCGATCGGGTCGAGCCCGAAACGCTTCGGGATCCTATCCCGGACGATCTCGACGACTTTCGCGGCTCCCGCCTCGGGCTCGCCGGCCTCGACGAAATAGAAATCCGATGCCTCGCTGGCTTTGGGCCATTCCGGCGCCTCGCCGCGGTTGATGCTGTGGGCGTTGACGACGATCCGGCTTTCCGCCGCCTGGCGGAAGACCTCCGTCAACCGAGCGACGGGGATCGCGCCGGAATCGATGATGTCGGCGAGAACCTGGCCCGGCCCCACCGAGGGAAGCTGATCGACATCGCCAACGAGAAGCAGGCCTGCGCCCGGCGGAATCGCCTTCATGACCGCGAACATCAACGGCACGTCGACCATGCTGGTCTCATCCAGGACGAGGAGGTCGCACTCCAATGGATTGTCGGCGTCGCGGCGGAAACCGCCGTTCTTGGGATCGGTCTCGAAGAGGCGATGGATGGTTTTGGCCTCGATTCCGGTCTGCTCGGCCATGCGCTTCGCCGCGCGGCCCGTGGGCGCCGCGAGGAGCAGCTTCGTTCCTTTGGCGATGAGGATGCGAAGGATGGCGTCGAGCAGGGTCGTCTTGCCGACGCCAGGGCCACCCGTCACGATGGTCACTTTGGATTTGAGCACGGTCTCAATCGCCGCGCGCTGCGATGCGGCGAGCGTTTTCCCCGTCCGCGCCTCGACCCAGGGGACTGCCTTGCCGGCGTCGATCGCTGGCCAGGGTGGGGCGCCCCGCGCGAGAACGCGTAGCTTCTCGGCGATCCCGCGCTCGGCGAGATGCAGGCCGCGCAGGAACACGCAAGGCTTTCCCTGAATCGTATCCGCGACCACTTCGCCCTCGGCGAGCTCCACCTCGAGGGCGCCGCGAATGATGAGCGCGTCGACATCGAGGAGGGCGACGGCGAGCTTCACCAGCTCCTCGACGGGCAGCCCGCAGTGACCGACTCTCTGGGGCGCTTCCCGCGTCATGCCGAGTTTCATGGCGATGGTGTCGGCCGTACGGAACCCGATGCCACGAATGTCGCGCGCCAGCCGGTAGGGATTCTCGGTCATGACTTGGATGGCGTCATGCCGTAGGTCTTGAAAATGCGAACGGCCCGCGACGTGCCGACGCCGTGGGCGTGCAGGAACACCATGATGTCGCGCACGGTCTTTTGCTCGGCCCAGCCGGCGACGATCTTGGCGGCGCGGAACTCTCCGATGCCGGAAACCTCTCGCATCCGTTCGGGCTCGGCCTCGATGATCTCGAAGGTCTGCTCCCCGAAAGCCGTGACGATACGCTTCGCGAGCACGGGGCCGATGCCGCGGACCATGCCAGAGCCGAGATATTTCTCGATCCCTTCGGCCGTCGTCGGCGGAGTTGTCTTGAGAAAGTCGGCCTTGAATTGGAGCCCGTGCGCCCGGTCGGTGACCCAGACGCCGACGGCGTCGCGGAAATCGACGCGACGTGGCCGACGACGGGCACGAGGTCGCGCTTGCCGCGCGCCTTCACCTTGAGAACGGCGAAGCCGTTGTCTTCGTTGTGGAAGGTCACGCGTTCGACGGATCCGACGAGCGTTTCCTTGGGAGGCGTCGGGTTGGTTGATGGTTGCAAACGATGACCCAGGAAGGAGCGTCGACGACGCTATCCTAACAACCGGGAGACAGGCTAGTTAAGCATACGCCGCTGGCTTGCCGCATAGCCCGCGTGCAGGGCGGCTTCAACCGCGCATCGCAAATTGCGCGCGCTGATGCCTTCGCGTTCGAAACGACGGCGAAGTCGCTCGATCGCTTCCGGAAGAAGGTCGATCGGTACTTCAACCTCCGCTTCTTCTGAACTCTTTGGCTGAAGGTCGGACAGAATAGACGCGAGCAGCGCGTCGAAATGCTCCGGCTGCGGCGGACCGATTTCGTGAATCGTCACGCGCGAGAGGAGGGGCCCACGGAGGCTTTGCGTGCCGTTGGCGCCAAGGACCCACATGACGTATGAGAGGTTGACGGGCAGGCCGAGACAAGGGTCCTGCCAATCGTTCGAGGTTTCTGGTTCCAACCAGGTCAGCAGCGTCCGGCTCACCGCGCCATTGCGGCTGTTCATGCTTTCTTTGTCGATTTCATCGACGAAGATCAATGGATTGCCGAAATCGATCCGCCCCAGCAAACGAACTGGCGCCGCGACTTCGGCTGTCGACCAACCTTTGGCTGTTCCCGCGAAATCCCGATTATCCGTTTCCCCCGCGCGATCGACGCGTTGGAATGGCAAGGCGAAGGCTTCCGCCAGGGCGCGGACGAAGCGCGATTTACCGACGCCGGGCGGACCTAAAAGCAGGATTGGCGCAAAGCCGCAGCCGCCATGGTGTCGTTTCGCGTGGGCGAGGATGTCGCGGCGCAATGCGTTCAAAACGGAGGCGAACCAGGGGAAGCGCGCGTAGAGCGCGGCGATCGCTGCGTCAACGTCCCCCGCAGGTGCCAGAGGCCGCGGTTTCGCCAGTCTTTCTTTCAGCGCATCGATCTCTCCCTCAGAGCTCCGTCGGCCGCCAAATCTGGACCCGGCTTGAGACGAAGGCTTTAGCGGCGCGATGAGGCGAACATGACCGACAGGGTCCGCGACGGCCATGGCGGTTTCGCGCGTTTTGGCCTGCTCGCTTAGCCAGCGATGGAGCAGGGGGTGCGGCAGCCAATATCCGGATCGTCCCGTCAGCAAGACATGCAACGGGATCGGGCAAAGCTCGGGCGGCGCCATGGGAGCGCATCCCGCCCCAACCGCGCACCGTGGCCCTCGTCGCATCCATTTCTCTTTGCGCCAAACGGCGTAATGAGCGTCGAGGGAATCCCAAAGGTCGCCCCAGCAGCGACCAGGATATCGCCGCAAAATCTCTCTCGCATGGTCGCCGGCGATCTCGATGCGGCGTTCTTTCGGGAGATCGCCGTGGCCGAAATAGGCTCCGTCCAGCGCGAAGACGAGCGCCGCCTTCAACACCACCAGCGCGTCGGATGGCGCGTACGAGTGCCCCGCGCTGTGCGTCGCGAATGGGCGGCGCGCCGCGAACAATGCATTGCGTTGTTCGGCGACAAGACAGTTCAGTTCGGCGCGCAGAAAGGCTGCGCCCCAGGTAATTTCGGCACGGGAAGCGGGTGTGTCGGCGTCGCGGCCGGGCGTCGTCACGCTTAGGAAAGTCGCCTCCGGTTTGTTATGGGGTCGCAGCCAGTGACGCTCGCCGGGGGCCAGACCGCTGCGCTGGAACCAGCCGAATCCTTGTCGCGCGCTGATTTGGACGCCGTCCTTGAGGCGGCCGTATCGATCAAGAACGGCGACGAGTTGCTGAAGCTTGATCAAGCGGAGCTCGCCTTCGGGGCCCACTGGCGCCTGCCGGGGCGCAGCGTCGGATTTCGCCGTGTCGAATTTTTGGAATTTGCGGTCGACAGTCATTGCCCGCCCCCTTGGGGACGAGCCGTTGGCGTCAATCCCCGAAAAATATCCACGCCAAATCGTTTGCGCCCGCGGTTATCCGCGGCGAATTAACGAGGCGTATGGTTGGGCGATTGACGATCATGGTTGTTCGCTTATCACGTTTGATGGATTGCGCCAAGAGCGCGTTGGCTCGCGCGGTTTCCACAAGCCCAGAACACGTCCCTTGGGTTTGTTCATCTGAGCCATTGGCCGCAAGCGGTTGGCGCGCCATTCAATTACTGGGTCTTGCCCGCCATCGTCGTCGCTTGCCTGAAGGTATAGAAAATATTTCGAATGACGTTCCAAGATTGAGGCTTCGCGCGTCTCAGAACAAAGGGAGGACTTGTCCTCGCCGATTTCTGAGCGGTGGAAGATGAACAAGACGGCGGCCAGGAGAGAGTGGAAAAGAACAACGGCGATCGCGATCGTCATGGGCGTGAAAGCGATCGAAGCAGGCAGCCCCGCCGTCGCGCACGCCTCGATGACCAACAGGGAAATCGCTGAGGCTGTCAAAATCTACCAAATTCCGCAAGGCTCGATGGACGCCGCGCTGAATCGTTTGGCGGACGTAAACGGCATTCACGTCCTCTATCATTCGCGACTGACCGAGCATCTCACAACGCCCGGGCTGAAAGGAAATTATACGCTTACCGGCGCGCTAGACTCTCTGTTGTCCGGAACCGGGCTCAAATACCGCCTGAGCGAGAATGGGGAGACAATCTCCATTGTCCTGGCTCAATCCGGCCAGACCATGAACGATGCAGGCCCACGCGGCGCGCAAGCATTGCCGCCAATCGAGGTTGGCGCTTCCTCTCCATCGACCCCACAGACATCTCGTGGGAGCGGAGAAGGCCACTACGGCGCGGAGCCGCCGCGTGACTCTCATCCCGGAAAGGATGCTCTCGGCGGGCGGTTGACCGGCTACATGGCCGACACGGCGAGCACGACGCTGAAGACCGATATGCCCTTGATGAAGACGCCATTCTCGGTGCAGGTCATCACGCGCGAGACGATGGACGATCAGCAGGCGATCGACCTCAAGGACGCTGTCGTAGGCAATTCAAGCGGCGTCCTTGCCGTGCCCAACAGCTCCTTCTACACCGGTCTTATGATTCGCGGTTTTTCAACGAACACAAGCCTATATTTCAACGGCTTGCGCCAATACCAGCTGATGAACGTCGATACCGCCAATCTTCAGTCGGTTGACGTTTTGAAAGGTCCGGCCGCCATGCTCTATGGGCGATCCGAGCCCGGCGGCTTGGTTGATCTTGTGCCAAAACGCCCCTTGGACACGCCTTACTATTCCGTGCAGGAGCAGGCCGGCTCATATGGCTTCACCCGGACGACGGTGGACGCGACGGCGCCTTTGAACAAGGAGAAAACGCTCGCCTATCGCTTCAACGGGAGCTATGTTCGTTCCGATTCTTTCCAGGACTTTGCAAACAAAGAATATTACTTCCTGGCTCCGACATTCTCCTTCCGCCCGAACGACCAATTCAGGGCCAATATCGACTTGCAGTTCATGCATGACGTGTTCATGCCCGAGTCCAACACCGTTGCGGTTGGCAACAGACCCGCGTCGATCCTAATCACGCGCTACCTTCAAGACCCCTCATACACCGGCAAGCTTCCGCAGCGGTTCGACCTTAGATACTATGGATATGACTGGACTTTCGACATCGACAAGAATTGGAGCCTGACGAATAGGCTATACTACAGGAGCCAAGGGCAAGATCTATCGTCGGTGTCCTTCATCGGCCTCAATCAAGCGACAGGCGTCCTGACGCGCGGCTCCTATTACCAGTCCATCACCAACCAAGGCATGGCAACAAATCTGGATCTGAAGGGCAAGTTCGTCACAGGTCCCTTGAGCCACTCCACGCTGGTCGGATTTGACTATTATAGCAACTATCAGCCGCTCGCGCCCTTCTATCTTGTCGTGCCGGCGTCGAAATATCTGCCCACGTTCAACATTTACGCGCCAATTTATGGGAGCAGATATGCCGGCGTAACGCCGAACCTTTTCACCACCAATGCGGAATCATGGAAAGGCGTCTACGCCCAGGACACAATTTCATTCTGGGACGACAAAATCCATCTGCTTCTCGGCGGTCGATACGATTGGGCGGAAGTCGACTACCAGGTGAAAAACAACGATCTGCGCACCGCTTGGATTGTGAGCCCGAGTTGGAGCAAGGCTTTCAGTCCTCGCGTGGGTCTTACCATTCAGCCGATGCCATGGCTTTCCGTATACGCCAACTACACGAAGGCGCTCAATGCCGACAACGGGCTCAACGCAGGCAGCGCGATTCCTTCGCCATTGCCGCCAGTCCGGTCCTATGAATGGGAAGGCGGCATGAAGGCGGAATTCTTGGATAAGCGGCTCTTGCTGACGCTGGCGTATTTCGACCTTGTCAAGACGAACGTCCCGGGGCCTGATCCGACCAATCCCGGCAACACGCTGGTGGCGGGCGAAGCGGAGAGCAAAGGATTCGAAGTCGATTTGAAGGGGCGGATAGACGAGAACTGGAGCGTGATCGCCAATTATACACATGACGATGTACGCGTTACCAAAGGCTCGCTCTACAATCCGCTCACCGAAATCAATACCCAGCTGTTTATTGCCGGAAATCGGCTTCCCACCGTTCCCAAGAACATGGGCAATCTTTGGGTCAAATACGACGCTGAGGGCTTACTCAAAGGCTTCAGCATCGCCGGCGGCGCCCAAGTCGTGGGGACCGCCTTCGGCGACAACGCCAACTCCTTCACGATTCCGGCCTATGCGATCCTGAATGGAATGCTCTCCTACCGTTTCGACGTCGGTCCGGCGCATCTCACCGCGCAGCTCAACGCTAAAAATCTCCTGGACACGACATATTATGCAAGCTCTGCATCACGGTTCCAGATCATGCCCGGAACTCCGCGAACCATCGTCGGTTCCCTACGGCTGGAATTCTAACCTTCGGGCGCTTCCCGCGGCCGCGCGCCGCCGCCGCGGGAGGCTTTCCTCTGCAGCTTGCTCGCGACAAGATAGATGACCGGCGTCGTGTAGAGCGTCATAATTTGGCTGAGAAGCAGGCCTCCGACGATGGTGACGCCGACCGGACGCCGCAATTCCGCGCCGACGCCCGTCGCCATAGCAAGCGGCAACGCGCCCAGCATCGCTGTGAGTGTCGTCATCAGGATCGGACGGAAGCGTTCGGTCGCCGCCGCCAAGGCGGCGTCGCGCGGCGAGAGGCCGTTCTCTCGCTCTGCCTGCAGTGCGAAATCGACGAGCATGATGCCATTTTTCTTGACGATGCCGATCAGCAACAGAACGCCGATCAAGGCCATGGCGGTGAAGGGCGTCTGAAACGCCTCGAGCGCGACCAGGGCGCCGAGCCCAGCCGACGGTAACGTGGAGAGGATCGTCAAGGGATGTATGAAACTCTCATAGAGCATGCCGAGGATGATATAGACAGCTATGAGCGCGCCGAGCACGAAGAGCGGCGTTCCCTTCATCGTCTTGATGAAATCCGCCGCGTCGCCGACGAAATCGGCATGTAGCCCATCCGGAATGCGCAGATCGTTCACCGCTTGCCGGACCGCCTCGGTGGCGGCGCCGAGCGAATAGCCGGGGGCCGTGTTGAATGTCAGCGTCGTGGCGGGAAAGACGCCCTGATGATTGACGGCGAGTGGCAAGACCCCGCTCTCGATACGCGCAACTGCGGCGAGCGGCGCGATCTTTCCGCCGCCTCCAGCCACATAGACATTGTCGAGATCGGGCAGGTTGCGCTGACGCGATTCAGGCGCTTCGACGATCACGCGATATTGGTTTCGCTCCGTATAGATGATCGAGGCCTGCCTTTGGCCGAAAGCGCTGTTCAGGGCGGCGTTGATCGAGGATATCGCCACGCCCATTCGAGACGCTGCATTGCGGTCGATGATCACATTTGCTCTGAGGCCGCCTCTCTGGACGTCGCTCGACACGTCGGCGAGCTGAGGTAGAGCTTTCAGCCGCTGGAGAACCTTCGGCGTCCATTGCGCGAGCTCCTCGACGGAAGAATCCCAGAGCGTGAATTGAAATTGCGCCTTGCTCTGCCGGCCGCCCGAGCGGAAATCCTGCGCCGGCGCCATGAACACTTTCAAGCCGTCAATCTCGGCGAGTTTCCGCCGTAACCTCGCGACGATCTCGGCACTCGTCGCCTTGCGCTGATCGGCTGGTTTCACCGCGATGAAAAACCGGCCCTGATTGCCGAGCAGGTTAAAACCGGCGACGCCGAGGATCGAACCGACCGCGGCGACGTCCGGATCGGCGGAGACCACATCCGCGGCCTTGCGCTGCAGCTCGACCATCCGCGTGAAAGATATCTCGGGCGAGGCCTCCGTCGTGCCGTTGATCAGCCCGATGTCGTCCTGCGGCATGACGCCCTGCGGAATGGTGAGATAGAGCTGCGCGGTCGCTCCCATTGTCGTCAGAATTACGAGGAGCGTCGCGCGCGGGTGATCCACGACGGGGCGCAGCGTTCTTACATAAAGCCGCAGGATCGCGCCATGCGCGCCGCCGACGATCCGGTCCATGACCGTCCGCCTCTCAGGCCGAGCAGAGTGAAGATGCGCGCAGATCATCGGCGTGACTGTCAAGGACACGAGCGTCGAGGCGATGATCGCGAAGCTCAGCGTCAATGCGAATTCACGCAGCATCAAGCCGATGGCGTCGGTCATGAACAGGAGAGGGATAAACACGGCGACGAGAGATAGGCTGATGGAAACGACCGTGAAGCCGATCTGCCGCGCGCCCTCGAGCGCCGCTTTTAGACGCCCCATACCGCGCTCGATATTCCTTTCGATGTTCTCGATCATCACGATGGCGTCGTCGACGACGAAACCAACGGAGATTGTCAGCGCCATAAGCGAAAAATTATCGATCGTGAATCCGGCCGCCCAGATCGCCGCGCAAGCGCTCGCAAGAGAGAGCGGCACTGTGACCCCAGCCGCGAAAGTGGGCGCGCCTCGGCGAAAAAACAGAAACACCACCAGCATGACGAGGACAACCGAGATCAGCAGGGCGCGCTGAATCTCTGAGACGCTGGCGCGGATCGTCTGCGTGCGGTCTGTAAGCACCGAGATTTCGACGCCGCTTGGAATCCAGCCGCGCAACCGCGGCAATAACGCCTTTATGTGATCTACCGTCTCGATCACATTGGCGTTCGGCTGCTTGGAGACGACCACGAAAACGGCTGGCTTCCCGTTGTACCATCCGGCGGACAGCCTGTTGCGCTGGCCCAGCTCGACGGAGGCGATGTCGCCGAGCTTCGCGACGGCTCCGGCGGAGGAAGCGACAACAATTTGGCGGAACTCGTCAGGCGTCGAGAGGAGACCGTTGGCCGCGAAAGTGAGAGAACGCGCATCGCCGTCCAGCGCGCCGAGCGGGCCAAGGACGTTGGCCTTCCTGATTGCCTCGCTCACCCTGTCGATGCTGAGGCCCATGCTGGCAAGTCGAGTCGGGTCCGCCTGGACGCGGATCGCCGGTTGCTCCGCGCCGGCGATCCTGACATCGGCGACGCCCGGAACCTGCGCGATCCGCTGCGCCATGATGGAGTCTGCGATGTCATAGATCGCGCTGGTCGGCAGCGTATCCGACGTCATCGCGAGGGCAAAGACCGGCGGCCCAGCCAGGCTGGCCTTGCGGAAGGAAGGAGGGGACGGCAGGTCGGAGGGAAGATCGGTCAACGCCGCATTGATCGCAGCCTGCACGTCGCGCGCCGCGGCGTCGATGTTTCGTCCGAGCCGGAATTGAAGGGTGATCGAAGTCGAGCCGTATGAATTGGCGGAAGTGAGCTCGGCGACGCTGGATATGCCTGCGAGCCGCCGTTCCAACGGCGCGGCCACCGCGGCGGCCATGGTAGCCGGATCGGTCCCCGGACGAGAGGCGGAAACGCCGATTATCGGCAGCTCGACGGACGGAACGCTGGCGACCGGCAGAAAGAAATAGGCGAGAGAGCCGAGCAGGAAGCAGGCGGCGGCGATCAGTGTGGTCGCGACGGGGCGTCGAATGAAAGGCGCAGAGACGTTCATCTGCGCCGGGCAGGCGGTTGCTGGGCGCCGCCTGATTCAAAGTGCGCGTGCTTCGGCTCTAAAATCTCTACGCAGATGGGCGGCAAGCCCTGGGCCGTTCGATCGATACTGAACTTATCTCGGAGCCGCTGCGGAGTTCTTTTCCTTATTGCTTCTCGCTCCGTCATACATGCAGTCCCACGGCAAGGCCTCTAACCCTAGACGTGGCAAGGCAAGAAAACGGAACCTCTCCTTTAAAAAAATTCTCGTTCCTCGAGCGTCAATACAACAAGGTCACATATTCGGTCATGTGGATGGCGTGCAGGCCGAGCGAGATCTCCACTTCGTCGACGAGTTGCCGCAGGTCGTCGACGCCGAAAACGCCGGAAACACGGCGCGCGCAAACAGATGGATCGACGCAATAGATAATCCCGCGATGGTAACGTCCGACCGCTGCGAGAACATCGCGAAGCGGCTGCTTCGTCACGATCAGCTTCCCGTGTCGCCAAGCGGTGGCTGCGTCGATGTCCACGGCTTCAGGCGCGCGCGCCGCGGCGCCGCGCTCATAACCGCTCTGTTGGCCTTCCGCTACAACGACCGAGGCTCCCCGGCTCATGACCAGCACGCGATGTTCATTCACTGTCACGCGCGCGCCGGAGCCGTCCAAGGCGACGTCAAAGGCGGTGCCGAGCGCGGTCACGGAGCCCTCGCCGGCCTCGACGACGAAGGGACGCGCGGGATCGGGCGCAACGTCGAACCAGGCTTCGCCGGAAAGCAGCGTCACGCGTCTCTCGGCGGCGCTGTAATGGACAGAGATAGACGACCTCGAGTCGAGCTGCGCCCAGGAGCCGTCATCCAGCGTGACGACTTTCCTTTCCCCGACGCCGGCGTAATGATCGGCCCGAATTCGTGTTACGACGTCGCCCAGCGACAGCAGCATCGCGAGAGCGGCCGCCAGAGTGGCGACCGTGGCCGTGATGCGCCGCCTGCGGCCACGGCGCGCGCGTCGGACCCGAAGGGACGGGCTCATCCCAGCGAGATGGCCAAACATGCGCAGGACCTCCTCGAACGCCGCGGCGTTTTCGGCATCTTCGGCGAGCCACTGCTCGAAAGCCGCCTTTTCCTCGGCGGAGGACAGCCCGCCCCTCAATCTCACGAACCAGTCGATGGCGGCGTCCCCGGCGTCGTCGGCGTCGGAACGCGGTGTTTCCTTGATTGGCTTCATCGATCGAACAGAAATCACAGCTCTTCGTCCTACGCGCGCTCAAATGAGTGAATACTCCTCACGCGCTAAATGCAAGCCGACCCAATAGACCCAAACGTTCGTGAAGTGTCAGGTTTCAAGAGCACTTTTTTTTCAAAGAAGGTTCCGAAATGCGGTCGCATATCGTCAAGTGAGTTAAGACCGGCAAAAAATGTCCGTTTGGGAGAACGAGTAGAAAAAATATGCGGCCCGGCAAAAGAAGCTTGGTACCGAGGAGCCGCGACAGAAATCGGCGGCGATCGAAAGTACGGAGGTAGCCGGCGTCAGCGCAAAGCAGACGTGGCGACAAATCAATTGAGCCCTCCAATCTCCAGGATAGCGGACTATTAGCGTTCGAATGCAGGCATACTATTTCAGTGTCTCGCATATTTTTCCATTCAAAAACGATTTATTAGTATTGACTCCTGTATTACTGAATGTGACTATCCATCTGTTTTTCGAATAGATGCTGCGAGAAACGTTCGTAATGCTTTGTTATACTACAGGCATGCGGAGCTATGTTTGGCATCAAATTAGGAGACGATAATGACTATCAAGATCACCAAGAAGGAAATCCTGCCCGTCGTTGGTCGCGTTCAGGCGTTTTGCAGCTCGTGCTCGGGCGGCGGTCAATGCGGCTGCGGCCCGGCCTAATTTGGTCTGAAGCTTCTGCGCCGCGCCCGGCTTGACCGGGCCGGCGCTCCGCGGCGCCGTTTTCCGGCGCCGCTTCTCTGGAGGCGGGTTTGGAAATGCAGATCGGATTCAATTTCACGCTGAATGGCACCCTCGAAATGGTTCAGCGCATGGTGAAGGAGCGCCAGATCGATTATTGCGAGTTGCTGATCGATAATTTTTTTCACTTTCCAGTTAAGGAGCTGGTAGACGCTTTCGATTGCCCGGTCGCATTTCACATTATGTTTTCGAAGCACCTCGAAAACGATACGGAGGCGCTACAGCAATTTGCCAAGAATGTGCGCACATTTATCGACGCAATGAATCCGGTTTACGTGTCGGATCATCTCTTGTGTTTCAGCCACAACGACAGGCGTCTGTTGCACCTTGCCGAAATTGACTACGGAGAATACGACTCGGTTCGACGGCGCGTCGAGTGGTGGCAGGATGCGCTCGGAACCCGACTCTATCTTGAGAATTATCCTTCGATCATGGAGGGCGGTTGGGAGGCACCCGCCTTCTACGAACGTCTTTGCAAGGATACTGGCGCCGGCGTTCTTTTCGACGCGTCGAATGCCATCGTCGCGAAGCATAATTGCGGCGCGCCTGTTGACTTATGGAAAGACGTCATCGCGAGCACTCGACATTTTCACGTCGCGGGCTACGGCCCGTCGTTCATCGAACCCAACGTGATCGTCGATACGCACGACCGCGAATTGGCGCCGGATACGATCGCTTTTCTGACTGATATGCGCGACGTCTTCGACAAACCTGGCGCAACAATCACCTACGAGCGCGATTTTGAGATCGATTACGATTCGATCTCCAGGGACCTCCAACGCCTTCACGATATTTTCCCTCGGACTCAGGAAAAAGCCCATGACATGCTTGTCACCAGCGCCAGCTAGGCTCGACGCGGATCTACTGGACGATTTCGCGAATCCCGAGCGACAAAGCGCGTACCCAAGAGAATCTAGAGCCTATGTCCGGGTTGATATCAGCATTCGCGCGTATTGGCATGCTTTGTTCGATCAGGTTCCGGAGCTCCTGGAACTCTCCGGTCCCGATGGGCGGGCGATATTCCTGCCGTTTATGGAATGGGCGCGCGCAAAGGGCGTAACATTCAACTGGGCCTTTTACCTCTGGGTCTATGGATGGCTGATGCAGTCAGGATTTCGTGACCGCCTTGGAAGGGATCTTCTCTTGAGAATGATGAGCGCAGCCGCGGGACGCTGGATCGGGGTCGATCGCGACACAGACCGCTGCGCGCTCGTAATCGGAAGCCCGATGCTTGAAGGCGCAGTCGTCGTGGGTTGGAAGCTCAAGAGCCTTCAAACAACCGTGATTCCAGTCGAGCGTCTTGATCTTGAAGAACCGCTTTCCAGTCCAGCCGGGCACTTCGGTTGTTTCTATGCGCCAAGCTTCGACCTCGACTATTTTCCCGGTTGGAAATCAATTCCGTTATGAGCAATAGGGACTTCTGGCGGGGCTATTGGTCTTTGCTTTTTGCGCTGGTCGCGGCGCAACTAACGCAGCAAGCCGACATCATCATGGTGAGCCACATGGGCGGCGCCGCGGTCGGAGCATATGCAGTGCTGATGCGGTTGGCTTTCGTGGATGTCGTCGCGATGATGGCGTTGAGCGCCGTTGCATCGACATCCGTTGTGAAGGCTCAGCGTGCCGGCCAGACGGCATGCGCGGTCAGCCAGATACGCACGCTCGCCGTGGGAGCTGGCGTGTGCTGCTCGATTTGCGGCCTTTTATTCTATCCGTGGTTCGGCGAGAGGCTTGTCGGTGACGAGAGGATTGCGTCATTCATCGAAGACGGCGTCTTCTGGTATTCCGTCGCCGCTCCCTTTCGATTTTTGAGCAATGTGTCGGCGTTTGTTCTTCATGCGGTGGGCCGTGGGTCGCTGGTCGTGAGATGGAAATTGATCGAGGCGGTCGCCAAGACGGCCGGAAACTATGTTTTCATGAACCTGCTTGGATTGGGATTTTCGGGGTGTTTCGTGAGCGGACTTATTGTCGTTTTCTGCTCAACAATCTGGTGCAACCAAGTTCTGGCCAGTTTTTGCAATAGCTGGATAGCTGTCCCTAAATGGAATTGGACGGCGCAATTCTTGCGCGCGACCGCTTGCGAAGCCCAGCGCCTGGCCTCTGTACAAATAGGCGTGTTGATCAGTTTCGCCTTGTTTGCAGCGCAATGGTCAAATCAACACGACATTTCACGCCTGAACTCCTATGCCGCAGGCCAGACGTTGATGCTTATCTTATTCACGCCGTTCATGGCGCTAATTAGATTTTTGTCGTTTAGACTCGCCGGATGGGATCGCAGTCAATATTTAGCGGTATTGCGTGTGGTTTGGGCGCCCGGCACTTTCATTGCCATCGGTTCGGCGATGCTCTTGTTTGAAAGCCAAGATTGGCTGGGGCGCCTATACGGCCAACAAGGCCCTTGGTGGGCGACTCTGGTCCAGGCGCTCGCAATTTCGCTGCCAATTCGATTTATTGCAAATGTCTTGAGAGCCATATTGCACGCGCACGGCGACTTCGGCGCGGTCGCGGCGGTCGATTCCACCGCGCTCTGGCTGATTGCTGTGCCCTTGGTTGGGCTTGGCCTTTATGCAGATTCGCCGATTCTGGCCTATTCGTCACTGGTATTTCCTGAGGCAGCGTGCGCAACATGCCTATGGTGTTGGCTTACGCCATCGGACGTCTCAGATATGGCCAAACGCTTTCATCCTCTGCCGCTATTCAGAAGGAGGTAGCCCATGGCGCCTCGACATGTATCCGTGCTGATTGTCGGCGCTGGTTATGCAGGACTGACGGCGGCCGCGATGCTGTCGCTGCGAAGAATTTCTTGTGTGCTTGTCGAAAAGAACAACTTCCTTTCGCGCCACCCAAGAGCTCATGGGCTCAATTTGCGCACGCTAGAATTATTGAGACAGATTCCCGGCCTCGAGGCGGATTTGCACCGCACAAGCCGCGCAGCCCCGGGGGATAACACGGTGCTGATCGCCGAAACGGTAGTAGGCCGGCCGATCAAAACAATTGATTGGCCAGGAGGCTTCGATACCCGCTCCCTTTCACCTGCGTCGTTGTGCAGCGCTGGGCAGGACAGGGTGGAACCGGTGTTGATGCGGTATGCGCTGTCACTGGGCGCCGAAATCAGATTTTCGACCGAGTTGGCGAGTTTCAGTCAGGACGACAAGGTCGTCCGCGCTGTCTTGCGTGACGCTCAAAGCGGCAATGAAACCGTTATTTTTGCGGATTATCTTATCGCCGGAGACGGAAGCGGAAGTTCAATCAGGAAAACGCTCGGCGTCGCGATGGAAGGGCCGGGCGTGTTGTCGCACGCAATATCGATCCTATTCGAGGCCGATCTGAGGAAGGTGATGGATGGCCGCGGCTTTTTGCTGTGCTACATTCGCAATCCAGAATTCAATGGCGCCTTCGTAAGCTGTGATGATCCCGATCGGGGTCAGCTCAACGTTGAATATGATCCCGCCCGAGAGAGCGCCGCCGACTACGATGCAGCGCGTTGTGAGCGTGTTGTGCGGGCTGCGCTGGGCCAGCCCGATCTCAATATCGGCATTCTCGATGTTCTGCCCTGGAAAATGTCGGCCGTCGTAGCCGAGCGCATGAAGATCGAGCGTGTCTTCCTGGTGGGCGACTCCGCTCACATCATGCCACCCGTCGGCGGCTTGGCGGGGCAGGCTGCAATTCAGGATGCCGCCGATCTCGCTTGGAAGCTTTCAATGGTGGTCGGGAACCAAGCTGGCGCCGCTCTCCTCGATACCTATGAGACCGAGAGACGTCCGATTGCGTGGCTTTCTATCATGCGGGCGAAAGAGAATTATGTCGAGCGGTTGCGGATTGACCGATCAGACCTTTCCGAGGCGCGCGGGCGATTGAGCTATCTCGAGGTTGCGATGAGCTATCGCTACCGCTCTGCCGCCATTTCGCTCGAAGAACCTGATGACGAACGGCTAACAGACGATGTTCGTAGCCCATCGTGCAAACCGGGATGCCGTCTTGCACATGTCCCCCTCGAGCGAAAAGGCGAATTGATTTCGACTCACGACCTTGTCGGCGACGGTTTTCTGGTGCTAGCGGGACCCGATGGCAAAATGTGGGTCGATGCAGCGCGCGCGATAGCGCAGCGCTCGCTCGCGCCGATCACGGCCTTTAGAGTTGACGGGGACATATTCGACGTGGATAACGCATTTCTCGCTCGTACCGGCCTCGGTCGCGACGGCGCATTGCTTGTTCGACCCGACGGCTTCGTCGCCTGGCGCTCGGCCTCAAGTCAAATCGACGCAGAAGGGCTAATGGCATGTGCAATGGCTCGAGCCTTGTTTGTGCCCGCGGAGAGGTTTTTGGCGTAGCCGTCACGTCTGATCTGGTTAGTGTGGGGAAGGGGCCTGAACGAGGCGATGGAAGTTCGAATGTGGCCTTGCTTGCCGTCTTATTCCGTGAGATTGGGGTCCGTTGCCCGTCATTTTTGGAGCTTAGGGCTGCGTCAAAACGTGCATCATGTGCCAGCGGACGACGCGTGTCAGAAGGATCGTCGTTCCAATTCTCGTCTGGCAAGATGACCTCGCCTCCTCGCCTCCTCGCGTCGTCAAAGTTGTAACGGAAATTGAGGCGAACGGTCTGCTCAGAAGAAAAGCCGAGTCTTACTTCTTGCTTGACGCCGTTGCGTCTCGGTTCGGCGCGGGGTCGGTTCCTTCCAAGATCATCCGGCGCCGACGCTCTAGATGTTTGATCCCAGGATTTGATGGTGCAATCTTTTCCAGCGAATGGAAGGATGCGCTATGGGCCAGGTTCTCCACGGGAGCGCCCGCACGACTGAGGCGGTGCGTCGAGCGATACAACATAGTCAAGAGAGCCTGAGAGCTCTCGCCAAGCGGTATGGCGTCAACCAGAAGACGATCGCCAAGTGGAAGAAGCGGGCGTCGGTTTGCGACGAGCGCACGGGGCCTAAAGAGCCCAGATCCACGGTTCTCACGATCGAGGAGGAGGCGATCATTGTCGCCTTCCGCCGTCACACATTGCTGCCCTTGGACGACTGCCTCTATGCCCTCCAGGCGACTATTCCCCACCTGACGCGATCGTCGCTGCATCGCTGTCTTCAGCGCCACGGCATCTCACGGTTGCCGAGCGTCGAGGGCGAGGTCTCCGCCAAGCGGAAGTTCAAAGCCTATCCGATTGGCTATTTCCATATCGACATCGCCGAAGTGCGCACGGCCGAAGGCAAGCTCTACATGTTCGTGGCGATCGACCGAACGTCGAAATTCGCTTTCGTCGAACTGCATGAGAAGGCCACGACGCGGATCGCCGCCGACTTCCTGTTCGCGTTGATCAAAGCCGTTCCCTATAAAATCCACACGGTGCTCACGGATAATGGAACGCACTTTACTGATCCCCGCGGCGAGACCTGGACCCCTGCGGAAATCAAGCAAATGCTGGCGGAGGGGCGACCCTTCAGGGCGCATGCGTTTGAGTTCGCCTGCGCCCGCGCCGATATCGATCATCGCCTGACCAAGCCCAAGCATCCTTGGACCAATGGCCAGGTTGAGCGCATGAACCGCACGATCAAGGAAGCGACGGTTAAGCGCTACTTCTATGAAACGCACGCAGAGCTGCGAACGCATCTCGACCACTTCGTCACCGCATACAATTTCGCCCGCCGCTTGAAGACCCTCAAAGGCCTCACGCCGTACGAATTCATCTGCAAACTCTGGACGAAAGAGCCAGACAGATTCATACTCGATCCGCTCCATCAGATGCCGGGACTAAACATCTAAACGATCATGCGCTTTCTGCAACAGGTCTGGAGGAAAAGATTCCTGCGACACGCTTATCCGGTCGCAAGCGGCAAGGGCAGCCTCGCGGTCCCGTGCAGGGCCTGGGGCGAAGCAGGTCTGCCAATCCGTTTGAATGAGGCTTTCCCCGGGCCGCGCCTGGGAGTCCGAAAGCTGCGCAAGAGCAGCCAGAGGCCAGATAATGTTCGAGCAAATAGCAGCGGTAGCCAACAAGCCAAATGAAACCGGCGGCGAGGCGGCTTTTTCTCGGGAGTCTCTTATATGCCGCTTCGCAAGGGTCATAGTGATTCACTCTGTGCCATTAACAAACAACGCCCCCGCGCGTTGCTTTGGTGGAAGTAGGCGACACCTCGATGAGGCGTCGACCAATTGCTAATTCGCCGCTGCTTTATTCCATGGATCCGAGAATCTCGCGGAGGTGAGAAGCGTGTCGTCTGTGAGGGTTTTCAGGAACGCCACGAGATCGGCCTTTTCCTGTGGCGTCAGGTCGATCATGACGATCAGACCGCTTTTGAGCGGGCTGGCTTGTCCTTCGCCAGCGTTGCGCCCCTTCTCGATCTTGCGGCCCCCCTGCGAATAGATTTCGATGACGTCTTCCAGTGTCGCGACGGTCCCGTCGTGCATGTAAGGCCCGTCAAAGCGATATTCCGCAGGCTGGGCGCACGAAACTTGCCCATGTCATCAGGATCGGCGGTTATATCGAAGAGACCTCGGTTCGGATCGGGATAGCCGCCCTTGCCGTCGATGTTGTAGAGCCCGGTGTTGTGGAACGGCGTCTCAGCCTCGCGCGTCTTCACGTGAACAAACTGATCATTGAAATTCACGCTGCCGTGGCAGTGGTGACACTCCGCCTTCTCACCAAAATAGAGATCATGCCCCCGTTGCTCGGCCTCGCTCAACTTGAGTCTGCCTTGCAGATATTGATCGTAACGGCTGTTGAACGACACGACTCCGCGCTCGAATGCTGAAATCGCCTTGACGATCGTCTCCAGAGAGATGGGATCAGCCTTTTCGGGAAACGCCTCCTTGAACCATTTCCGATAATCGGAATCGGCGCGAAAACGGGCAAGGATCTCGTTCTTATTCGCGTCATTCACGCCCATTTCGATCGGCCGCTCCCCCAACAACGGGTTCGTCATCTGCCGCTCGAGGGTCACCAGCGCCGGATTGGCCCAGGTCAATGTGCCATGCCAACCGGAGTTCACAATCGAGGGAGCGTTGCGTGGCGTATTCTCGCCGGTTGAGCCGACACTGAGCGCTCGCCCGTCAGTGAAGGCGCGCTCCTGCAGGTGGCAGGAGCTGCACGAAATTGTCCCGTTCCCAGACAAGCGCTTGTCGTAGAACAGGCGCCGACCGAGCTGAAACTTTTCCTCCGACATCGGATTGTCGGCTGGGACGCGCGGCGGCGGAACATAATTGGGCAGGTCCCATTGCCAGCCGGATTGTTTGGCTGGCTCGGCCGCCCCGGGTGACGCGGCGGCGAGACTCAGCACGGCAATCGCGAAAAGCCGCCCGCGCCTCATTGCTTGCCTCCCGCCACCTTCGCCGGGTCCGTCTTGAAGACCGGGGAGACGCCTGGCTTCGTTTGCTTGACGGCCTCGCCAGTGGCCCCTTCGGTCCCCGTGAGATTGAGGCCGAGCGCGGCGAAAATCGCGGGGCATTCCGGATCATCGAGCCCGCTCATGCAGCCGACCGCACCACCCTTATCGGCGAGAAGATCGCTGCTTTCGAAGAGTCGAGCGAGGTCGAACTCGACGCGCTGCGTTTTCGGGTCGAAATGGTCGAAGGCCACAGTGAAACGATTCTCGTGCGCACAGGAAACGATTTCGCCCGTGGCCGGATTGCCCTTGCAGCCAGTCGAGCCGAGATGGACCATCCAGGTCCTCGTCTTGGAGCCGTCAGGTTTGATTATGGGAGAAGGCGGGTCAACTTCGATCGTCAAAAATCTGCGGCCCGCCTGCCAATTCCAGGCCATACCGGCGATATCGAGAGGCGGCGGCACGGTCTCGACGTTGGAATGGTTGATAGGGACGGGCTTGCCGTCGACAATCGTCTCGACAGGCGCGCCGACAGAGAATTCGAGGCCGACATAAGCGCGCCGCGGCGCCGTTCCGGAAATTGTTGTGTTCTTTGCGGGATTTCCCTCCGTGCAAGGGCGTTGCCGCCGCGCGGGTCTTTGAAATCGAGCAAGGCGACATCGCCGTACTGCCATTCATTTTGCGTCAGAGCGACGGGCGTGCGTGTGCGCTTGGCGTCGACGAGCTTGACGTCGTAAACGTAAAAGCGCGCCTCACGGAGCTTGGCCTGCAAATGGCCGCCGCCGAGATTGGCAAGCGGTGCCCCACAGCCGACTTCCTTCCCGTCCGCCATCAATCCGAAGGTGATGGCGACGGGCTGATCTTTCGCCGCGGCCTCTTCGACGCCGCCGAGCGCCGCGAGTATGAATAGCAACCAAAACATAGTCCTTTGAAACAATCCCAGCGTCGCTTCGATCCTCGTTCGCAGACCGGAAAGACCCACGCGCGCTTGACCCTTCCCATGCATCATAGGTGGAGAACGGCGTAAATCTCCGTTAACAACCTCGGTATGTCACCATCGACGCTAACGGCGCTCCAGCGACGCGAGACACCCAGGGCGGATTAACGGCGAGACACCCATCAACCCGAATTCAGCAGCTATGCTCGGCCTTCCCCAAGTCGATTGCCGCAGTCCCAAGATGATCTTTAGAACGATTGGCTGCTCCCTCTTGGGAGGACGCAGTAAGTCGAAAAAGCGGAACCTCGTCGAAGTGATTTTTCCGGATGTGCTCCACGGGGCCCGAGATTCACTCCAAAGAATTCCTGAGCGCGGCGCGACAAGTCCGGAAAGCAAGGCTGATGTGTTTGCGCACCATCCTGTCCGAGATGTCGAGCTTCCGCGCAATCTCCTGAAGAGGAACGTCTTCGTAGATATGAAGTTTGAAAGCTTCGCGGCATCGCGGCGGTAGAGAGCTTACAGCCATGTCAAGTAGGCGGGATTTGCGTTCATAGTCCAAACGTTCGTCGAGAGACGCCTCTGCGGAGGGCGCTTCAACCAGATACTCGCCAAATTGAATATAGCTAGCTTCGGTTTTGCGACGGCGCGCAAAATCACGCGCCAAATTAGCCGCTATCGTCTTCAGGAACGCCGGCGGATCATTGATCCTCTCCGGCTTTTCTAGTCGAACGATCCGTACGAACGCTTCTTGAAGAAGGTCCGGCGCATCGGCGGAGCCGACTTTTCGTATGAGGTAGCGCAAAAGGTCTCCTTGGCTAGAAAGGAAGACGTCGCGGAGCGAATAAGTTTCTCCAATAGGGGCACGCGGCCGGCTGCCGCTAGATGAAAACGTTGAAAACACGTTGCTTCTCCCTTGACGGCGCTACAGGCCGCTCGACCGAAACATATCTACGCAGCCTCTCTGGCCGCGTTCGGTTGATCAGGAGAAGAAAGGCGGAGCGCGAGATGACCAGCTATTCAACCTACCTGAGATAGGCCTAGCTTCGTCGAAGGCTCCGGGAAAAATGACTTGCTTTTCCGGGAGCAAGTCCAAGATGGCGAGGAAAGTGACGGCGAGCGCCAGAACAGGCACGACGCGGGCGCCCACCAGGCAATGCTCGCAGCATTTGGAGTGATTGCAGTCGTCATGCGCCGGGCCGTCGTTGTCGCCGTTGAGGCTGCACAGGACGGCGGCTTCGAAGGATGCATGATAACCGCCCACGCCGGAAAGCTTTGTTGCACCGGCGAACGACGCGAGTTGAAACAGGAATACAGATACGATGACGCCAACGACAAAACTCCGTCGAAAGCTGCCAAAATATATCTGTCCCGACTCCATGGCGCTCAAAGATGGCCGAAATCTCCAGCGTGTCAAGTGCCATGGTCGCGCTTGCCAGACCCTATGGGGGCATAGGCGCTAGGATAAGGGGTGGACAGAGGGAATCGTGTGATGAGCGTGCTGGGACTCGAACCCAGGACCCCCAAATTAAAAGTCAGTTGCTCTGTGCGCGAGCGCGTCGCCGCTACGGCCCTGTCAGGATTGGTTGCGGCATCCGTCGTCGAAGATCAAGCGGTGACGTCCGTGGTAGCTAGGTGAGCCGCGCTTAATCCTTCTGTAACTGTTTGAAAATAAATGCGATGTCAGGGTCGCCATACGATTCGTTGGGCCTGTCAAGTGACAGACCCAAGCCGGATTTGGTGACAAGGTATGGTTGCCGTTACATAAAGTGTTAGTCTTTCACGAGCACCCCGTCGTGCTGCCGCAGGTCTCGCACTTCAGGCACGTCCCGTTGCGCACCAAGGTAAAATTTGCGCATTCGGGGCAGGCCTCGCCGACATAGCCCTTCATCCGCGCCTCGGCGCGTTTTTCCGCCATGCCCTGCACGGATTTCGTCGGCTCCGTCCAACCGAGTTGCGAGAGCGGCTCGGCGGCTTCCTCGCGCGTCACTTCCGGCGTTTCGCGCAGCGCCACGGCGCCGCCGTGGACCACCATCAGCTTGTCGGTCTTGGAGCGCAGTAGGCCGCGCGAGACGATGGCGCTTGTCTCGGGCGCCTTGCCTTCGTGCTCGCCGCGGCCCAGCACGTCATGGCCGATGTCGTCGGGCGAGACATGGGCGAGATCGTTGCGGCCGAGATAAGAGACAGCAAGCTCGCGGAACACATAGTCGAGGATCGACGTCGCGTTCTTGATCGCGTCATTGCCCTGCACTGGGCCCGCGGGCTCGAAGCGGGTGAAGGTGAAGGCGTCGACATATTCTTCGAGCGGCACGCCATATTGCAGGCCGAGCGAGATCGCGATGGCGAAATTGTTCATCAAGCTGCGGAAGGCCGCGCCTTCCTTGTGCATGTCGATGAAGATTTCGCCGATGCGCCCGTCGGCATATTCGCCGGTGCGCAGATAGACCTTATGGCCGCCGACGGCCGCCTTCTGCGTATAGCCCTTGCGGCGATCGGGGAGCTTCTCGCGCTCGCGCACCAATTGATGGATGACGCGCTCGACGATGCGCTCGGCGACATTGGCGGCGCGCGCCGGCATGTTTTGCGCAATGAGCTCCTCGACCTTGTCGTCCTCTTCGTCCTCGCCCTGGATGAGCTGGGCCGACAAGGGCTGCGAGAGCTTGGAGCCGTCACGATAGAGCGCATTGGCCTTGAGGCCGAGACGCCAGGACAGCAAGTAAGCCTGCTCGCAATCCTCGATCGTCGCGTCATTCGGCATATTGATGGTCTTGGAGATCGCGCCCGAGATGAAGGGCTGCGCCGCCGCCATCATGCGGATATGCGAGTCGACCGAGAGATAGCGCTTGCCGGTGCGGCCGCAGGGATTGGCGCAATCGAAGACGGCGTAATGCTCAGCCTTAAGGAAAGGCGCGCCCTCCAATGTCATGGCGCCGCAGGCGTGAATATTCGCCGCCTCGATCTCCTGTTTCGAGAAGCCGAGATGGGTGAGCAGATCGAAGTTTTTGTCCTCGAGCTGCTCAGGGCTGACCTTCAACACGCCTGTGAGGAAATCCTGACCCAGCGTCCATTTGTTGAAGACGAATTTGATGTCGAAAGCGCTCGGAAGGGCGGCTTCGATCGCCGCGATCTTCTCATCGGTGAAGGCGCGCGCGCGCAGCGAAGCGGTGTTGATCGCCGGCGCATTGGCGAGCGAGGCGTGGCCGACGGCATAGGCCTCGATCTCGGCGATCTCGCTTTCGCGATAGCCGAGCGCGCGCAGACCCTCCGGCACGGCGCGATTGACGATCTTGAGATAGCCGCCGCCTGCGAGCTTCTTGAATTTCACCAGCGCGAAATCGGGCTCGATGCCAGTGGTGTCGCAATCCATGACGAGGCCGATCGTGCCCGTGGGCGCGACGACGCTGACCTGCGCATTGCGATAGCCGTAGAGCTCGCCCTGCGCCAGCGCCTTGTCCCAGGCCGCCGCCGCATGTTCGGCGAGCCGCGCGTCGGGGCAGGAGGCGATGTCGAGCGGCACAGGATTGACGGAGAGGCCCTCATAGCCAGCGCGCTCGCCATGCGCGGCGCGGCGATGGTTGCGGATGACGTGCAGCATCGCCTCGCGGTTTTCCATGAAGCGCACGAAGGGGCCGCGCTCCTTCGCCATTTCGGCGGAGGTGGCGTAGCAGACGCCCGTCATGATCGCTGAAAGCGCGCCGGTGATCGCGCGGCCGGCCTCGCTGTCGTAAGCGACGCCGGAGGACATCAGCAGGCCGCCGATATTGGCGAAGCCGAGGCCCAGCGTGCGATACTCATAGGAAAGCTGTGCGATTTCCTTGGAGGGGAACTGCGCCATCAGCACCGAGATCTCGAGCACGACGGTCCACAGGCGCACGGCGTGCTCATAGGACTCGACGTCGATGCGCTTGGTCGTCGGATCGCGGAACTGCAGCAGGTTCAGCGAGGCGAGGTTACACGCCGTGTCGTCGAGGAACATATATTCCGAGCACGGATTGGAGGCGCGGATTTCGCCGCCGGCCGGGCAGGTGTGCCAGTCGTTGATCGTGGTGTGGAACTGGATGCCCGGATCGGCCGACGCCCAGGCGGCATAGCCGATCTTCTCCCACAGATCGCGGGCTTTGAGCGTCTTCGCAACCTTGCCGTCGAGGCGCTTGATGAGCGACCAATCGCCGTCGTTCTCGACAGCATGCAGGAACTCATCCGTCACGCGCACCGAGTTGTTGGAGTTCTGGCCGGAGACGGTCAGATAGGCCTCGCTGTCCCAATCCGTGTCATAGGTGTCGAAGGAAATATCCTTGTAGCCCTGCTTGGCGAATTGGATGACGCGCTTGATGTAGTTGTCCGCAACATCGTTCTTGCGGGCGAGCTTGATCTCGCGCTTGAGCGCCGGGTTCTTCTCCGGATTGAAGCAGTCGTCGCCCGAGCCCTCGCAATTCACGCAGGCGCGCAGGATGGCTTTGAGATGCTTCTTGACGATCTTGGAGCCGGTGACGAGCGAGGCGACCTTCTCCTCCTCCTTCACCTTCCAGCCGACGAAGGCCTCGATGTCGGGATGGTCGATGTCGACGACGACCATCTTCGCCGCGCGGCGCGTGGTGCCGCCCGATTTGATGGCGCCTGCCGCGCGGTCGCCGATCTTGAGGAAGGACATTAGGCCCGAAGAGGAGCCGCCGCCCGAGAGCTTTTCCTTCTCGCCGCGCAGCTTCGAGAAATTGCTGCCGGTGCCGGAGCCATATTTGAACAGGCGCGCCTCGCGCACCCAGAGATCCATGATGCCGCCGTCGTTGACGAGATCGTCCTCGATCGACTGGATGAAGCAGGCGTGCGGCTGCGGATGCTCATAGGCCGACTTCGACTTCACCATCTTGCCATTGGCGAAATCGACGTAGAAATGTCCCTGGCTCGGCCCGTCTATGCCATAGGCCCAATGCAGGCCGGTGTTGAACCATTGCGGCGAATTGGGCGCCGCCATCTGCATGGCGAGCATGTAGCGCAGCTCGTCCATGAAGGCTTGGGCGTCTTCCTCGGCGTCGAAATAGCCGCCCTTCCAGCCCCAATAGGCCCAGGCGCCGGCGAGCCGGTCGAAGACCTGCTTGGCCGAAATTTCGGAGACGTAGCGCTGATCCTTGGGGAGCGCGGAGAGCGCCTCCGTATCGGCGACGGAGCGCCACAGAAAGGAGGGGATGGAGGTCTCCTCGACTTTCTTCAACCGCGCGGGCGCGCCCGCCTTGCGGAAATATTTCTGCGCGAGCACGTCCGAGGCGACCTGGCTCCATTGAGCCGGGACCTCGATGCCGTCGAGCGAGAACACCACGGACCCGTCGGGATTGCGGATCTCGCTTTTCGTCGTGCGGAACTCGATAGACGCGTAAGGAGACTCGCCCGCCGTGGTGTGACGCCGCTCGATTTTCATGTTCTTCAATCTCCATCAGGCGCGAGGCCGCGGTCGCGCGCAGCCGTTCGCCGGCCCGCGACGTAAATGTCCGCCAATACGAACTCTGTAGAGGCGCGCCGTCGCCCGCGGTCGAATCGGCCCGCGAGGCTGGAACGCCGGATACGAGGATTACGCTCAAGCATAATGACGACATCCGGAGGGAGCCGGACACAGCTACACGTTGGGGAGAACGCTCGCCGTGACGTCATGATCTTGTGCCTCCACACTGCGCGAGTCTGAAGATGTCGTCAAGATATTGTGGCAGATATTAACAGGGAGACAACATGTGGACAAATCGGTGAATTCTGGGGATAAATCCAGAGGCAAGGCCTAAAATGTCGGCGCTTGCCCTTCATTGCTTCGTCGCTTTGCTCCTCGCAATGACGGTTGTTCCCAATACGGCAGGCTATTTACACCGTGCCGCCGGCGCGGGCTTCAGCAGAAAGGCGTGGTTCTCGGCGTTGGCGGGGCTGAGGTAGAGGTAGGTTCCGCGCGCCTCGGGGCCCGGGAGCTCCAGCCGCTCGCGGATTGTGAGCATCAATCCTTCGGGCTTCTGCTCCAGCGTGAAAGAGCCCGAGTCATTGAACGAGACGCGGCAGGCGCGCACGCCGTCTTCCTTGCTTTTGCAGAGCGCCGTTTTCTGTGCGGAGAGCGCGGCGTTGCAGACGAGGCCGGTCCGCTCCCAAAAACAGGCGCCGATGGTGCCGAAGGCGGTTTGGCCGGACCACATCACGAGCATGGCGTCAGCGAGGATGTGCTGCGTTTCGCCGGGCGTCTCGGGCACGGAAGTTTTCACGACCGAAAGGGTGGCTTTGCCGACGATCTGCCCGCGGTGCGCCGCGAGCCAGGCGGAGTCGTAGACGCGTTCGTAGCAGCCCGCGAGCGGAACGATCTCCTCCGCGCAGGACGGCGCGGCAAGCGCGATCGACGCCGCCAGGAAAAGCGCTCCCCGCCCAAAAATCATCCTTTGCCTCCGGAGCTTTGCGGGCGAAACTAGAGCCTGGCAGGCCTTGTGTCACCAATTCGCACGTCACAAAAGCTTTGTGGAATCGTGATGAGAAAATCGTGTAGTCGCGGGGGAATTATCGCGGATGTGGACCAGCCACGCGGATATTGGGCGGACGATCGCCGCTCTGACCAATCTTCAGCCGCCGTCGCCGCAGAAAAAGACCATTGTAGAAACGCTCGGCCGCATGGGCTCGCTCGAAGCGCGGCTTGCGCGCGGCAAGGGCGAGATCCGCAAAGCGCAGCGCCTGCGTTACGAGGTCTTCTATAAGGAAGGCGGCGCGATCCCGGACGCCAAGACCGCTTTCATGCGCCGCGACGCCGACAAATTCGACAAATATTGCGATCATCTCATCGTGATCGACCACGCCTGGACGAACAAGCGCGGCAAGGTGAAGCCGAAGATCGTCGGCGCGTATCGGTTGCTGCGCGGCGATATGGCGCAAAAGGCCGGCGGCTTTTACTCGGCGGGCGAATATGACATCGCGCCATTGCTCGCGCGTCATGCCGGCAAGCGCATTCTGGAGCTCGGACGCTCCTGCGTGCGCGAGTCGCATCGCAGCAAGCGCACGATCGAGCTCTTGTGGCGTGGCCTTCTGGCCTATGTTCGCGCGCATCAGATCGACGTGATGATCGGTTGCGCCAGCTTTCCGGGCGTGAGCCCGCTCGCTCATGCCCAGGCGCTGAGCTATCTCGCCCATTACGCCGGCGCGCAGGGCGAGTGGCGGGTGAAGGCGAAGACCGATCTTTATGTGCCCATGGCCATGGCGCCGAAGGACAGCCTCGACGCCAAGGCGGCGCGCGAGGCGCTCTCGCCGCTGATCAAGGGCTATCTGCGCCTCGGCGCGCGCTTCGGCGACGGCGCAGTTGTGGACCTCAAATTCAATACGACGGATGTCTTCGTGGTGATGCCGGTCGCGGAGATCGGCGCGCGCTACATCGAATATTTCGGCGGAGGCGAACGCCGCGCGGCGTGAGGCTTTCCGCCGGCAGCGCCTGTCATTGCGAGCGAAGCGAAGCAATCCAGAGCCACGCCTCGGCTCTGGATTGCTTCGTCGCTTGAGCTCCTCGCAATGACGGTAGGGCCAGAAGGCCAGCCTAACAGGCGCGCCCTTATGCTCGCATTTGCTGCAACATTGCCCGCACCTGCGCCTCTGTCTCCGCCGCCAGCGCTTTGCGATCCTTGCCCTCGAGTGAAATCGCTTCGCCGAAGGCTATACGGCAATGGACGCCGCTGCGTTTCATGAGGCTCCACAGATGCGGCAGGAAGGTCATGTCGCCATACCAGCCGACATCGACCGGCCGCGCGCCTTCCGTATAAAGGATGGCCGCGGGCGCAAGGGCCGCCGCGCCGTCATATCCCTGAAGGGCGTCGAAATGCGCCGGCTTGAAGGGCAGCGCGTCCGCGCCGTCGCTCGACGTGCCTTCGGGAAAGACGACGAGATCGCGACCCTCGCGTAGCACGCCGCAGAGCGCGGCGTTGACCGCCGGAATATCCTTGCGCGAGCCGCGCGGCACGAAGACGGTGCCCTGCAGCCGCGCCAGAAAGCCGAGAACCGGCCACCCCGCCACTTCGCTCTTTGCCAGAAAGACCAACGGATAAAGGCTCGCGAGCGCGATGATGTCGGTCCAGGAGACATGGTTCGAGACCACGAAGCGCGGGCTCGAGGCGGGCAGGGCGCCGGCGGGCGTCACCCTGATCCCGATGACCGCGCACATCAGCCGGCAGAAACTGGTTTGTATCTTGTGCTGGATCGCCCAGCCGCGCCGCCGCGCGATCGCCTGAACGGGAACGAGAAAAACGAAGGCGGCCGCCATGGCGGCGACAAAGGCGAAGGCGCGGAGGAGTGGGAGCATTCGGCCCTCATCCTTCCCGCGCAAGACGCCCGTATGACAGCAGCCCGCTTCAGCGCATTGTCCGACCCTCCATAAAAAACCTCAACATTTCGCGCGACGCGTCCGGGCCGTTCCGATCCGTGTGCGAGCCTTCCGGCGACCCTCCCGACCATGCGTGGCCCAGTCCTTCGATCGCCCAATATTCGACATGGGGCACCCCGCTTGTGTCGGCGACGACGGTGCGGCTGTAGGGTCGCCCTCCCGCCGCCCCGCGCTCGGTCGTTTCCTGATGAATCCGGGACAAGCCGGCGCGCGCTTCAGCGAGGATAAGCTCCGCGTTGGTGGGATGGACCTTGCGGTCCAAATCGCCATGGAAAATGATGGTGCGGACGCGGTCCTGCGCCCGCCGCGCGCCGCGATAGGGAGGCTTTCCACCCATGGCGGCGAAGGCCGTCGCGGTGTCGCTCGCGACGCCATAGGCGAGGCCCGAGTGGACGCCCGCGCCGGCGTAGAGGTCGGGGTAGGTCACGCTCATGACTTCCGCCATTGCGCCTCCCGCGGAAAGGCCCGCGACATAGACGCTGCGAGGGTCGATGTTCATCTCGGCGAGGAGCGCACGGGTGATGCCGGCGATGATGCTGGGCTCGCCGCGATCGCGGAGCTGGTCTTGCGGGTTGAACCAGTTCCAGCAGCCCAGATGATTAGCCGTCGCTGGCTGCTCGGGATAGGCCACGATGAAGCCGAATTCCTCGGCGAGCAGGTTCATTCCAGTCCCCACCGCAAAGTCGTCCGAGTTCTGCGTGCAGCCGTGCAGCATGACGACGAGCGCAGGCGCGGCCCCACGCGCCGTGGCGGGCGTATAGACCTTATAAGGCCGAGCGCCGGCCTCGCAGGCAAATGTTCGCGTCTCAAAAGCCGCGCCTTTAGGCACGGCGACGCGCGGGCGGTTACGGAATTTCGCCAGCGCTTCGAGTCCCTGGCCGAGATTTGGGAGGTCGCCGTTTCGCAGGCGCTCCAGCGTCTCTCCAAGCGGCAACGCCGTTCGTGGCGTCGACGGCGTTTCAGGCGTGACCTCCCCAGTTAGGGATTTCGCAGCTTCTGCAAGCTTCCCAGCCCAGTCCAGGTCTCTGGTCGGGGTCTCCTGCGCGGTCGAGGCGGTTCCTCCGGCGAGGCCGCGCATCAGGACGCGCGTCGCCTCGACGAGGTTTTGTGTGCGCGTGAGCTTGGTCGCCCGTTCGATCGCGTCGCCGAAAATCGGTTTCATGCTGTGGTTCCTCCACGGAAGGGCGCAGGCCCGTTCAGCCGATGCGGTCGGCAAGCGCCGCCCTGATTTCCTTGCTTGCCTGAAGCGCGCCGAGCACGGTGATCGACTCGATCACCTCGCGCGCAAGCTCGGGCGTGACATCGTCGCCGATGATCGCAAGCCCCAATACCTGTATGCGCAGCTTGCGCCCAGCGGCTTTCAGCGCCTCGAGTTCGTCACGGCTGTAGCGTCGCAGGCCGAGTTCGAGCGTGTGCCGCACGATGGATTGCTTGACGGCGTCGGCATGGACCGAAAGCTGATTGCGGATGGCGGTGCGGATGAAGTCGCTGCGGTTGGAATAGAAGCCCTCATGCACCAGCAGATCGATATGCCCGAGATCAACGTAACCGACGTTGATTGTGATCTTCTCGGACTCGCTGGTTCGCTCCCTCAACCGATGCAGCTCCGCCGCCATAGCCATCTCCACGCCATCCAGTTGGATGGTATATGAGCGCTAAAAGAGGCGTTTCAAGGTTGCGGAAGGTTCGAGGATGTCATGCGCCGCGTTAACGCCCTCTAATATCGCCTCCAATTTGTCTTCGGCCGGCGGGCTTGATTCCGTCCTTGGTGCGCGGCTCCATTGGCGCGGCGCTGATCGCGCCGCCCTTGACGTCGCCGCTTGCGGCGCCCTTATGTGCTCAGCCGCCGCGCTGGCGGTGGAGGAAGGTTCCCAGGAGAAATTCCCATGTCCTTTGTGATTGCGCGCCGCGCTGTCGTCGTTGCGGCCCTGTCGCTGGTTTCCGCCGGGCTGGCGACGGCCCCCGCCTTCGCGCACGGCCCTTCGCGCCAGAAAGTGGTCGAGAAGATCGAGATCGACGCGCCGGCCGACAAGGTCTGGGCCATCGTCGGCAATTTCCAGGACATGAGCTGGCTGCCCCCGGTCGCCAAGACCGAAGGCACGGGCGGCAATGACGTCGGCGCCAAGCGCAAGCTGACGCTCAAGGACGGCGGCGTGATCGAGGAGTCGCTTACGAAATATGACGCGGCGGGCAAGTCGATCGCCTATAAGATCGACAATGTCGACGTGAAGGTTCTGCCGGTGAACAATTACTCCTCGACGATCACCGTCAAGGACGCGGGCGGCAAGACGGAAGTCGAATGGAAGGGCGCCTTCTATCGCGGCTTCATGAACAACGACCCGCCGCCGGAGCTCTCCGACGAAGCGGCTATCAAGGCCGTCTCGGGCGTCTACACCGCCGGCCTCGCCGGGCTGAAGGCCAAGGCCGAGGGCAAGTAAACCCGCAACCCAGCGCGAGAGGGGCGCCGGGAGGATTGTAAAATGTCCAACCTGTCGCGCCGCGCCGCGCTTCTCGCGCTGGCGGCGCTTGTCCCTTGGGCGTCGGCAGCAAAAGCTGCCGCCGACGCCGGGCCTCCTGTTCCTGGCCCGAATTCCTGGGCCGCGCATGGCGCTGCCCCCCTCAAATCCGTCGAGACCATTGTGATCGACGCGCCGCCCGAGAAGGTCTGGGCGGTGGTGAGCGACTTCGCCCATTACGACTGGCTGCCCGGCGTGAAAGGCGTCGAGGCGAGCGGCGGCAATGAGCCTGAGAGGGCCAAGCGAAAGCTCCTCATGGCCGATGGCGGCGCGGTGGAGGAAACGCTCGTCCGATGGGACGCCGAGCGCATGACGCTCGCCTGGCATCGCGACCATGACGATGTGAGGCACCTGCCGGCCATCAATTACATGACGCATGTGACGGTGAAGCCTGCGGGCGAGGGCAAGTCGCTCGCCGAATGGAAAGGCCGCTTCTATCGCGGCCATCCCTTCAACGACCCGCCGCCGGGCCTTGACGACGACACGGCGCTCGCCGCCGTGACGGCGCTGCACCGCGCCAATCTCGCGGCGCTGAAGGCGCGGGTGGAGGGGAGATGACACCCCTGCGCGTGATCTCGAGCCGCCGCGCCCCCTCCCTGTCCCTCGCGGGAGAGGGGACGCTCGCGATCAGCGTCCGAGTCGTTGTCCGGTGGGCGCACACAAACTTGGCTAAGGCCCGAACGCGCCCCCTCTCCCGCGAAGCGGGGGAGGGATGGGGAGGTGGCCAGCGGCGTTTCTGCCAGCTCGGCGTTGTTGCCGCCCTCGCAGCGCTCGTCTCCTTCCCCGCTTACGCCGACGAAGCTTTTGTCACTGCGCAGGGAGCCGATGCGCTCGACATTATCGACGTCACAACGATGACGCCGCTCGCGCGCCTTCCCATCGGCGGAAAGCCGGCGGGGATTACTGTCAGCCGCGATGGCGCGCGCGCCTATGTGACGAGCCCCGAAGGCAAGTTCCTGACGATCGTCGACGCCAAAGCGCATAAGATCGAGCGGCGCATCCCGATCGCAGGCGGGCCGCTCGGCGTGGCCGCCGCGCGGGATGGCAAGCGCGTCTATGTCGCCGACCTTTACGGGCGCCGGCTGGTCGAGATCGACCCGGAGCAGGGCGAGCTGCGCAGCGTCGGCGTCGGGGCGATGGCCTCGGGGGTCGCCGTGACGCCCGACGGCAAGACCATCATCGTCGCCGATCGCGACGACAACGCAGTGTCCTTCATCGATGCGGAAAGCTTCACACGGATCGCGACGCTGCCGGTCGGCAAGCATCCTTTCGGCGTGACGATCGACGCCGCAGGCGCCCGCGCCTATACGGCCAATGTCGAATCGGACGACGTCAGCGTGATCGACATTGCCTCCCGCAAGGTCGTCGCGACGCTGAAGACGCAAAGCCGTCCGTATACGGCAACGCTGGCGAGCGGGCGGGTTTTTGTCGCGAACCAGCACGCCGATAGCGTGAGCGTCTTCGACGCCGCGACATTCGCGCCCCTGGGCGTCGTGAAAGTCGGCGAATATCCCGAAGGAATTGCTGCGAGCGGCGACGGTTCGCGGGTTTACGTCACGAGCTGGTTTTCAAACGAACTCTGGTCCATCGACGCCAAAACTCTGAAAGTCGCGGGCAAGGCGGAGACGGGAGATGGGCCGAGGGCTTTTGGGGCGTTTATAAAGACGGAGTGAACTTTGGAAATTCATTTCCCTTTGGAATTTATTGTCGAAGGCGCGCCGGTTTCCCTACAGACGAAAAGAGCGGCTTCTAAGCGCGACTGGCAGGACAGGGTGCGGGCCGCAAGCCGCATCGCCTTGCCCCCTGATTACTTCGCGAGCGACGACCGGATCGCCGTCACGCTCTATTATTTCCCCGACAGCGCCATGGATGGCGACATAGACAATATCGTCAAGCCGATCCTGGACGCACTGACCCAGCAAGTTTATCTTGACGATGGACAGGTTGAGCGCGTCGTCGTGCAGAAATTTGAACCTGACGGCGTTTTCCGTTTCGCCGCGCCGAGTTCAATGCTGGAAAAGGCTCTCACGCAGACGAAGCCGCTTCTCTATGTAAAGCTTTCGGATGATCCGTTCGAGGAACTGGCATGAGAGAGCCCGAGCAATCAAGACGGCTCATTATCGACCAACTGGCGCCCCGGCTGGAGGCGGAGGGTTATTCGGTCGTCTATGAACCGCCCCGGCAACTGCTGCCTCCGTTCATGGGGAGCTACGTGCCTGACGCAATCGCGCTAGGGCAGGACAAAAAAATCGCAATCGAGGTCATCGTCGAAGGCCAGCCAGGTGAGGCCAAGGAGCGCGATTTGCGGCGGCTCTTCAGAGATGCTCGCGACTGGGAGCTCAACGTCTATTTCGTGCGGCCGGGAGAAACTGGAGAGCTTTTTCCGGTCTCCCTCCACGCGATCGAAGACGCCATGGAATCGCTCGAGGGCTTGGCACAGACAGGCGCTCTGGCGGCGGCCTTGATGATGGGCTGGGGGATTTTCGAGGCTCTAGCGAGATTTCTGGCGCCCGATAAATACCGGAAGCCGCAAACGCCGGCGCGGCTGGTCGAATCTCTCGCGAACAGCGGCTATGTCACGCCCTCGGAAGCAGATTTCCTTCGTGAAGCGGGCCGGCTTCGCAATAGCTTGGCGCACGGCGATTTGGAGAGAGGCGTCAAGCAGGACGATGTTCGGCGGCTCATTGCCGTGCTGCGTGAGCTGCGCAGCTTGGCCGCCGATGGGGTGCATTGAACAGCTCGGCTCGGCACCCCTAGACACCGCCGCGCCGCAACGCCATAAGGAGCGCAACGACGCCGACTGGCCGGCGCAAGGCGCGCCGCAAAGAAGAGGCCGAACGCATTATGTCCATCTTCACCCGTTTCTTCACTTGGTGGGATCGCGCGACCCTCAACACGAGCCTGTGGACAGCGCTCTATGGCGAGCGCGTGGGGACGGACGAATTCGGCAACGTCTATTACCGCCGTCGCGGCGGGAAGAAGGACAAGGCGCTGGGCTTCGAGCGCCGTTGGGTGATCTTCAACGGTTATTGTGAGGGCTCCGCCATTCCGCAGGGCTGGCACGGCTGGCTGCATCATACGGTGGATACGCCGCCCACCAAGGAAATCTACGCCGGCA
Source organism: Methylocystis sp. MJC1 (assembly GCF_026427715.1). NCBI lineage: Bacteria > Pseudomonadati > Pseudomonadota > Alphaproteobacteria > Hyphomicrobiales > Methylocystaceae > Methylocystis > Methylocystis sp. MJC1. The sequence continues at coordinate 1,579,785 of NZ_CP107558.1, forward strand.
AGGAGTGGGAGCTGCCGCATCAGCCGAACATGACCGGCACGCCGCTCGCCTACCGCCCGCCGGGATCGCAGCTGTCGACCGGCGAGCGTACGCCGTCCGGTGGCGACTATGTCGCCTGGCGGCCAGAGGGCTGATTCCTTCCGTCCACGGAAACGCCTTTCTTGCCTGTTTATGTCGGTCCAGCGTTTTCCTCTGGCCGCTGCGCGCGGCGCGGTGACATGATGATCTCATCCCTTCGTTACGGCTTGGCGCTCGGCGCCTTTGTGGCCGCGCTCTATGGCATGGCCGCCGCCGAGCCCATCCGCCATCCGACAGCTATCTTCGCCGGCCTCGACAAGACGACCGGCCGCATCATTAATTTCGACGTCGCGATCGATGAGACCGTTCAATTCGGCTCGCTCAATGTAACGCCGCGCGTCTGCAACACCCGGCCGCAGACCGAAGCGCCACAGACGACGAGTTTCGTCGAGGTCGACGAAGTCATGAACCGGCAGGAGCGGCAGGCGAAACTGGAGATAAAGGACGCGCGGGCGGACGCCAAACCCGAGGCCAAGCGCATCTTCTCCGGCTGGATGTTCGCGGCGAGCCCCGGTCTCCATGGCGTGGAGCATCCTGTCTACGACGTCTGGCTCGTCGATTGTAAGGGCGGCAAGGAGAATGCGCCGGCGCCTGTCGCCGCCGAGGAAACCGCGCCGTCGGTAGACGGCGCCGCCGCGCCTGCGCCGGAAACGGGCCGGAAGAAGCGGTCGCGCAAGGTGGAGCCCAAGGCTCCCACGCCGGTGGAGAACGCGCCGATCGGCCCGTCTGATTCGGTTCCGCCGCAGCCCGCCATGGACGGTGCTCCGACCCCCGACGCCGGCGCGGCCGAAGCCCCGGCGCAGCAGCCCCAGCCGCAGAAGAAAAAGAAGAGGCGGTCGTCGCCTGCCGTGACGCCGGTCGAGCCGCAGCCGGGCGGGCTTCTGCCGTTCTGATCAATCTTCGAGCGCGGCGAGCGCCTGGCGGCCGGAGACTGTCTCTTCCGGTTTCCAGACGTGGAAATTGGCGACGACGCAGAGCGCCTCTTCCAGCGCGCGATGATAGGAATCCCGGGAAATCTCGATCGCGCCCAGAGAGGCGAGATGCGTGGTCATGAACTGCGTGTCGAGCAGGTGGAAACCGCCGGCGCGCAGCCGCGCCACGAGATGGGCGAGCGCCACCTTGGAGGCGTCGCGCTCGCGATGGAACATGCTCTCGCCGAAAAAGGCGCCGCGTAACGCGACGCCGTAGAGACCGCCGACGAGTTGGCCCTCGCGCCAGCATTCCACCGTATGGGCGAAGCCCATGTCGAAAAGCTGGCGATAGAGGCGGCGGATTTCGTCGTTGATCCAGGTCTTCTCGCGATCTGGCGCGGGGGCGGCGCAGGCTTCGATCACCGCGTCGAAGTCACGATCGACCACGACCTCGAAACGATCCGACCGCACGGTCTTGGCGAGCGAGCGCGAGACGATAAACGTATCCAGCGGAAAGATCGCCCGCTTTTCGGGATCCACCCAGAACAGCTGGTCGTCCTCGGCGCTCTCCGCCATGGGAAAGAGGCCGATGGAATAGGCGCGCAGCAAAAGCTGCGGCGTGATGGCGTAGGATGCGCCGGGTTTTGACATGGGTAAAAGGATAGCGCCTTATCTCGAAAAATGCAGCGGGCGGCGTCCGGGCTCGGGGCAATCCTGGGGGCGCGGGAGAGCGTCTGTATTTACAGCCCGTCTGGAAGCCCGCGCGCCGTCATTGCGAGGAGCAAAGCGACGAAGCCATCCAGAGCCGAGGCGGGGCTCTGGATGGCTTCGCTCTGCTCGCAATGACGAAGCCGGTTTGTCAGACCTCCGGCTCGATCCCGCCCGTCGCCAGGAAATGCTCGAGCCAATGGATGTCGTAGATCCCGTTCTGCACATCCGAATTGCGCACCAGCGTGCGGAACAGCGGCAGCGTCGTGTCGATGCCGTCGACGATGAACTCGTCGAGCGAGCGGCGCAGGCGCATGAGCGCCTCGGTGCGGTTGCGGCCGTGGACGATCAGCTTGCCGATGAGCGAGTCGTAATTCGGCGGAATCGAATAGCCCTGATAAACAGCCGAATCGACCCGCACGCCAACGCCGCCCGGCGGATGGTAATAGGCGATGCGGCCCGGCGAGGGGCGGAAGGTGGTCGGGTGCTCGGCGTTCACGCGGCACTCGATCGCATGGCCGTAGAACTGCACGTCTTCTTGTTTCATCGAGAGCGGCGAGCCCGCCGCGACCCTGATCTGCTCGCAGACAAGATCGACGCCCGTGATCGATTCGGTCACAGGATGCTCGACCTGAATGCGCGTGTTCATTTCGATGAAATAGAACTCGCCGTTCTCGTAGAGGAACTCGACCGTGCCCGCGCCGGCATATTGCAATTCGCGCATGGCCTTGGCGCAAACCTCGCCGATCTCGCGACGCTGCGTGTCGTTGAGCGCGGGGGAGGGGCTTTCCTCGAACACTTTCTGATGGCGGCGCTGCAGAGAGCAGTCGCGCTCGCCCAGATGAAGGGCTTCGCCCTTGCCGTCGCCGAACACCTGGATTTCGATATGGCGCGGCTTTTCGAGATATTTCTCGATGTAGACCGTGTCGTCGCCGAAAGCGGCCTTGGCCTCCGTGCGCGCCGTCGCCATGGCGACGCCGAGATCATGCGCGTCGCGCGCGACCTTCATGCCGCGTCCGCCGCCGCCCGAGGCCGCTTTCACCAGCACGGGGAAGCCGATCTTCTGCGCGACCTTCAGCGCCTCCTTCTCGGAGAGCACGGGACCGTCGGAGCCCGGCACACAGGGAATGCCGAGGCGCCTGGCGGTGGCCTTCGCCTCGATCTTGTCGCCCATCAGCCGGATATGCTCGGACTTCGGACCGATGAAGGTGATGTTGTGCTCTTCGAGGATTTCCGCGAAGCGGGCGTTCTCAGAGAGGAAGCCATAGCCCGGATGCACCGCGTCGGCGCCGGTGATCTCGCAGGCCGAGAGCAGCGCAGGGATGTTGAGATAGGAATCGCGCGCGGCCGGCGGGCCGATGCAGACGGACTCGTCGGCGAGCTTCACATGCATGGCGTCGGCGTCGGCGGTCGAATGCACCGCCACGGTGGCGACGCCGAGCTCCTTTGCGGCGCGTAAGACGCGCAGCGCGATTTCGCCGCGATTGGCGATGAGGATTTTGTCGAACATCCCGCGCGCCTTATTCGATCACGAGGAGAGGTTCGCCATATTCGACCGGCTGGCCGTCCTCGACGATGATGGCGGTGACGACGCCGGATTTCGGGGCGACGATGTCGTTGAAGGTCTTCATCGCTTCGATCAGAAGCAGCTTGTCGCCGGCCGAAACGCGCGCGCCGATCTCGACGAAGGGCTTGGCGTCGGGATTGGGGCGCAGGTAGGCGGTGCCGACCATCGGCGACTTTACCGCGCCCGGATGTTCGGCGAGCGATTCCTCTGTCGGCGGCGCGGCGGGCGCTGGCGCGGCGGCAGGGGCGAGCGCAGCGAAAGGCGCCGGCGCGTAAGCCGCCTGGGCCGGCGCGGCGATGGTGACGGTCGCGGGCGCGGCGAGCGGGGCCGGCGTGCGGGCGGCGCGAATGCGCAGATCGCCCTTCTCGACCTCGAATTCGGTGAGGTCGCTCTGCGCGACGAGCTCTGCGACGGTGCGCAGCAGCGCGGGGTCGATCAAAGGGGCGGGCGCGACGACGGCGCGGGGTGTGGCCGCACGGGTCGCGGCGGGAGCGGGGGCGGCGGCCGAAGAGCGGCGGCCGCGCGTGGTCTTGGTCGGTTGTGCTTTGCGCGCCATGGTTTTTCCCAGGTCTATCTCAGATGTTTTGGAGAATGGCCTCGAGGGCCAGCAAATATGAAAGCGGGCCGAAGCCCGCGATGACTCCCCGCGCCGCCGGGGAAATATACGAGTGATGGCGGAAGCTCTCCCGCGCATGCACGTTGGAAAGATGCACTTCGATGACGGACGCCTGCGCGCCTTTGATCGCGTCGTAAAGCGCGATCGAGGTATGGGTCAGCGCGCCGGCGTTGAGGATGACCGGCGCGCCCGCGGCGCCCGCCTCCTGAATCCAGGTGACGAGATCGCCCTCAAAATTCGATTGCTTGAAGACGAGCGAGACGCCCTTCGCGCTACAGCGTTCGTCGAGCTGGGCGCGGATGTCGTCCAGGGTCGCGGATCCGTAGATCCCGGGTTCGCGCTTGCCGAGAAGGTTGAGATTTGGACCGTTGAGCACGTGTACGGCTGACATTGCCTTCCCGAACGATCGATTTCTTCAAAGGGCGAAGCGCGTCTCTCTTAGCCGCATTGGCCCCGCAAAGGAAGCCCGGCGGCAGGGGGCAGGGCGCCTGGCAGGAAAGGGCCCGCCGGACCGCGCGCCTTCAGGCGCGCTTTTTAAGGCGAGCCTGAAAGCTTGCGGTCCCGGCGCCTCAGCAGGTGGCCTTGCCGCATTTGTGCATATTGTCGATCTTCGCCTTGAGCTGCGCAAAGGGCAGGCCGCCCACGACGGCTTCCTTGCCGATGACCCACGACGGCGTGCCGTCGAATTTGAGCTGTTCGGCGAGAGCGGCGACTTCCTTCAGCGCGGCCTGCGTTTCGGCGCCGTCGGCGTCCTTCTCGAGCCGGGCAATATCGGCGCCGACCTCCTTCGCCGCCGCGATGGCCTGCTGCTTGCCGATGTGGCCGCGCGTGGAAAGCAGCTTCTTGTGGAACTCCCAGAATTTCGCGGGCGAAAGCTGCATGCGGGCGGCGGTCGCGACATGCGCCGCATCGACCGAATCGGCGCCCAGAATCGGGAAATCCTTGAGAACGACGCGCAGCTTGGGGTCGGTTTCGATGAGCTTCGCGACGGAGGCGAGCGATTGCTTGCAGTAGCCGCAGTTGTAGTCGAAGAATTCGACCAGCGTGACGTCGCCGTCCGGGTTGCCGACGACCGCCTGGTTTGCCGAATGGACGATCTTTTCGCCCTGTTCCACAACGGCTTTCTCACGCGACGCCAGCTCGGCCGCTTCCTCGCGCTTCTTGAGCGCCTCGATCGCCTCGCGGATCACTTCTGGATTCGAAACGAGATAGTCGTGGACGATTTTCTGAATGCCGGCCTTTTGCTGGTCCGAAAAGGCGTCGTCCGCCCGCGACGGCGCTACGCCGGCAAGAATGATCCCTGCGACAGCGCCGGCGGCGGCAAGAGCGCGCCAAGAGGCGGCGAGGGACGGGAAAAGGCGCATCGATTTCTCCTTCATGCGCGGGGCGATGAGCGCCTTCCGCAATTCGGGCGTGTTCTGGAGCGAGGCGCTTTTAACAGACGGCCTCGGTCCTGTCATTCAAGGTCCGAGGCCGTTGATCAACGCACGTAGCTTCCGCCGTAGCCGCTCGAATAGGAGCTGCCCGCAGTGGCGTTGTGCACGCCGTCGTTCACGAGCACGGAGCCGAGGCCGTAATTGAAGCGCGCCTCGCCCAGCGTGCGGAACTGCAGGGACACCATGACGGCCTGGTTGCGCGCCGGCAGGCCCGTGTTCGCCTGAGGCTGGTAGATCTGCGAGTAGTTGATCGACAGCGTCGTGCAATCGTCATGATAGCCGATGCCCGCGCCCAGCGCCGCGACCGAGAAGAGCGGCGCCGTGCCGTTGAGATTGGCGCCCGTATAGGCGGTGTAAAGATACGGGTTCTGAGTCAGATTATTGTAGAGATAACGGCTCATATCGAAAGTGACGGTGCCGTTCAGGAAGTAGTTCTTCGTGATGTCATAGCGGCCGGTCGCCGAAAGACCCTGCCGGCGGACGTCGAAGCCGATGGCGCGTTGGGCGGCGTAATTGGCGTATTGCAGCTGAATGGAGAGCGGATCGAAGTTGAAGGTCGCGAACAGATCGATGCGCTTCGCAACCAGGCTGTCCTTGTCGAAGCGGCCTTTCGCGACAAAGCTCATGAAGGAGGCTGGCGCAAAGGCGAAGCGGCCGACGATGTCGGAGGTGCGCCTGTTGAGGCCCGAGTTCAACCCGACATTGGCGGCGTCCGCCGTGGCGTAGCCATTGGCGCCGGCGAGCTGCGTCGACTGGCCGACCATGGCGTTGACGAAGCCGCCATTGCCGAGCGTGAGAGTGGCCTGCCCGCCGTAGTTCAGGCGCGTGCCGGTCTCGAAGCGGTCGTAGCCCGAGAATTTGCTCCATTCGAACAAGGTCGAGTCGTCGAAGACGAGGCTCTGCGCGTCCATGTTGACGAGCGAGGGAATCGACGTCTGGTTCGGGCGCGCGACAACCTGTGCGATAGGCTCGACGACAATATTGCCGATGGGGCTGCGCGCGAGGATGGGATAGCGCCATTCGGCGCCGAAGCCCGGCGTCGCCTGGCCGCGGAAACGCTGATCCTGGCCGCTAAGAAATAGCCCCTGATTGGCGTTGGGGATCGGTTGCCAGAAACTATTGTAGATCGGGTAGAGGCCCTGCTTGTCGTAATCGAGATAGCTGCCGGTGAAGCGCGCGAAGGCGAAGGCTGTCCAGACCCCGCCGACGGGATCGATCACCTTGCGCTTCCAATCGCCCATAATGGTGGCGTGCTCGTAGTTGCCGCCTATGCCGCGCAACAGGCACGTGCTGCGTTGCGGAACGATGTCGCGATTGTAGAACTGACAGACGTTGTAGAGGCCGTAGACGCTGTCGAGCGTGCGCGGGTTGATCGACTCGTAATTGGCGACGTCAGCCGAGGTGCTCGTGAAATTGGCGTCGATTTCGATCTGTCCGCCGACGCCGGCGGTCTTGGCCGGATCGACGTCGAAGACGCGATTATAGTCGATCACCGGATGCACGAGAGGCTGCTGCGCCTGCACGTCGCTGGGCGAGAGGCCCTGGAAGTAATAGCCGCGCATGTCGAAATAGCTGCGCGGCCCCTGGCCGGTCAGATAGATCGTCGAGGACGACTCGCGGAAATAGTAGTTCTGCAGGAGATAGTTGAACTGCTTGTAGTCCTGCAGGAAGTAGCGGTCGGAGAGCGCCGTTATATCCCAGCCGGCGCGCCAGCGGTCGTTGAGCCAGAAGTCGCCCTGAGTCTGGAGCGCGCCGCGCCATGCCCGGTCGCGGGCGCCGTAGGGGGCGATAGCGAAGGCGCTCGGATCGCCGACATGAGTGCCTTCGGCGCGGATCGAAAATCCGCCATTCTCGAAGCGCTTGCGGAATTCGCCCGTCAGGAAGGGTCCTTGGCGGGAGAAGATGGTGGGTGTGACGGTGAGGTCGGAGTCAGGCGAAATCGCCCAGAAATAGGGAACCCCGAATCCCGCGCCGAGCTGTGAGCGATAGGTGAAGACGGGTGTCAGGAAGCCCGACTTGCGCTTCACGGTCGGATCGGCCGAGGACCAGAAGGGCACATAGGCGATCGGCGTTCCGAGGAACTCGAATGTCGCGTCCTCGTAATAGATCGTCTTCTCCACGTTGTCGTGGATGATCCGCTTGGCCTTCAGCTGCCAGGTGCGCGGCTTGGACGGGTCGTCCTTGCAGGCCTCGCAGGCCGTATAGGCGCCCATGTCGAAGGTCGTGACGCCATCCGTGCGCTCGGCGCGCGGCGCGCTGAAATGGGTGTTGTCGGCGGTGTCGACCTGAAGGCTGTCGATAAAGCCGGCCTTGAAATCGTCGGTAAGGTCGAAGCGCTCCGCGCGGGCGATCGTGCCGTTCGCCTCGGTGAGCTTTGCGTGGCCTTCCGCATAGACCCGGGACGTGTTGCGGTCATAGACCACGCGGTCCGCCTCGAGCAGACGGCCCTTGTAGAGAAGCTGCACCTGGCCACGCGCGGTGACGGTGTTGGTCTTCTCGTTATAGATCATCTCCCTTGCCTCGACGACCATGCGCTCGCCTGCGCCCTGCGGCGCGGCGGAGGCGGACGAGGCAAAGACCATCGCGCCGCCCGACAGGGCGGCGACGCTGGAGAGGAGAGCCGAGAGGCGGCGGAGCCGGCGAGACATCAACCGTCCTCCGAATAGAGCAAAGTAAGCGTGCCCAACATGCTCCCGACAAGCGCAGGCGACCAGGCGGCGACGAGCGGAGAAATCATCCCTGCGCCGCCGAGGTCGGAGAGGACCTTAGTGGCGATGTAAAGCACGAAGCCTGCCACGACGCCACCGGAAAGCGTCTTGGCCACTCCGCCGAACCGGAAGAACCTTAACGAAAAGCTCGCGGCGACCAGGACCATAGCGACGAGAAGCAGCGGTCGCGCTAGAAGGGTTTGAAATTGCAGCTTATATTCTGTCGCGTCGAGGCCTGCCTCGGTAGTGCGGGCGGTCATCGCCGGCAGGTCCCAGAAGGGCGTGCCCTGCGCCGGCGTGGTGGCGGCGGCGGCCTGTTCGGGGGTGAGATCGGTTGCGAGCATGTAGGAATCGACTTGGCGCGCGGGTTCGCCGGGCGCGCTGACCGTCGCCCCTTCGAGGACCCAAACGCCCGGTTCGAGATGCGCTTTACCGGCCTCGACGCGCTCTACGAAGCCGCCGTCGGCGGAATAGATGTTGACGCTGACGCCCTGGAGGTCGACGCCGCTGTTGGCCGTCAGATTTGCGTGAATGACGGCAAGGCCGTCGACGCCATGCTGACGTAGCCAGACGCCGCGATCGATGCGGACGCTGCCCTCCCGCCCGAAGAGCTCGAGCTCCATCTGATCCGAGCGTTGCTTCATCTTGGCCGAGAGCGGGTTGTAGACGGTCACCGAAACGATCCCGATGAGGAGCGCGGCGAGCGCCGGCGCGGCGACGAATTGCCAAACCGACATGCCGGCGGCGCGCGCCACGATCAGCTCCAGCTTGCGCGTCAGGTCGACGAAGGTCGCCATGGACCCAAAGAGGACGGCGAAGGGGAGAATCATCTCGGCCGCGGCCGGCACCTTCATAACCGTCATCAGCGCGACCGCTCCCGCGCCGGCTGCCGGGTTGTCGCTCGCGCGGCGCAGCGTCTCGACGAAGACCACGACGAACATCAGGCAGAAAATCGCAAAGAAGATCGCCAGGATGGCGCGTGTGAAGCGCATGCCGAAATAGCGGGTGATCGTTACGCCGATCATGACGCCGCTCCCGGGCGGCGACCCAAAAAACAGGCCGGGGCGCGGCTCCGCATCATCGTCGCCATCGCCTCGGCTCGCTCCTTCTCCAGTGACTCAGAAACACGACGTTAAGCGCTCTTTAACGATGGCTAGACGCTCGCGCGCGTCCAGGCAAGCGGCGCTCGCGACAGGACCGCGGTTCATATTAATCTAATTCTCGAGCGTTGCCTTTCCGCAACGTCGCCATTTTCTGGCCCGATCGCGGCGTTTTGGGGGCGCGATTTGGCGGCACCATTTGACCGGGGCCCTTGGCCGGGATATTGCGCGCCCAATGTCCCTTCAGCGCGGCCAATACCGGCGCCGCGCGACCCTCCAGCGAGGCGGCGATGTTTCTCAATGCGAAATTCGAGGTCCTTTCCTTCGACGAGGCGGAGGCCGCCCTGCGCGCGCCCGAGGACGCCGCCCGCCCGCGAACCCTCGTCGTCTTCGCTGGAAACGAGCTTGCCATGTCCGACCGCGCCAAGGCGCTGTTGAAGGAGGCGCAGGCGCAGATCGAGCGCGCCGCGGGCGCAACGAAGTTCAAGGGCAAATCCGGCTCTGCGCTGGAGATCCTCGCGCCTGTTGGCGTGGCGGCCAGCCGCCTCCTTGTAATTGGCGTTGGCGCCGGCAATTCGGACGACTCCGACAAGCCCGCCAAATTCGAGGACTATCTTTCGCTTGGCGGCCAGACACTCGGAAAGCTGGGGGCGAGCGCCGCAGTCGTGGTCCTGTTCGATCTGCCGGAAGCACCGTCAGAACCTGCCGCGGCGGCGGCGCAGTTCACGCTCGGCGGCTGGCTGCGCGCCTATAAATTCGACCAATACAAGACGAAGAAAAAGGACGAGGACAAGGACGGCTCGATCGAGGTTCAGCTCGGCGTCGCCGATGCGGAGAGCGCGAAAGTTCTTGTCGCGGACGCGACCCACACCGCCGAGGCGGTGGTTCTGGCCCGCACGCTGGTCAACGAACCGGCGAATGTGCTGTCGCCGGACGAATTCGCGCGTCGCGCCTCCGAGCTGATGAAGCTCGGCGTCGAGGTCGAAATCCTCGACGAGAAGGCCATGGCCGAGCTCGGCATGCGGGCGCTGCTCGGCGTGGGGCAGGGCTCGGAGAATGAAAGCCGCCTTGTCGTGCTGCGCTGGAACGGCGGCGCGGCCGGCGCCGCGCCCGTCGCCTTCGTCGGAAAAGGCGTTGTCTTCGATACTGGCGGCATTTCGATCAAGCCCGCCGCCTCCATGGAGGATATGAAGGGCGACATGGCCGGCGCGGCGGCCGTCACCGGCGCGCTCTACGCCATCGCCGCGCGCAAGGCCAAGGCCAATGTCGTCGGCGTGCTGGGCCTCGTCGAGAACATGCCCGACGGCAAGGCGCAGCGGCCCGGCGATATCGTCAAATCCATGTCGGGGCAGACCATCGAGGTCATCAACACCGATGCGGAAGGCCGCCTGGTGCTCGCCGACGCGCTCACTTATGTGATCGAGAAGCACAAGCCCGCCGCGGTCGTCGATCTTGCGACGCTGACCGGCGCGATTCTCGTGGCGCTTGGCCAGGAATATGCCGGGCTCTTTTCCAATAATGACGAGCTGTCCGAGCGCCTCACGAAGGCGGGGACCGCGACCGGGGAAAAGCTGTGGCGCTTTCCGATGGGGCCGTCCTACGACAAGCTCATCGACTCCAAGTTCGCCGATATGAAGAACACCGGCGGGCGCCACGGCGGCTCCATCACCGCCGCACAATTCCTGCAGCGTTTCGTCGGCAAGACGCCCTGGGCGCATCTGGACATCGCCGGCACGGGCATGGGCTCGCCGGCGAGCGACGTCAATCAGAGCTGGGCCTCCGGCTTCGGCGTGCGGCTGCTCGATCGGCTGGTGAAGGATAATTACGAGGGGTAATTCGCGCCCGCCGTCATTGCGAGGAGCGTAAGCGACGAAGCAAATCAGGGCAGCCATCGCGGCCCTGGATTGCTTCGCTTCGCTCGCAATGACGATTTCCGGCTTTTGCGCAAGGCCGGCCGCCGAAGGGGCTGTAACGCCCAAGCATCTGATTTTTATTTGAAAACCTTTCGCTCCGACCCACCTATCGGGCCTGAGGGAATGCGCGCATTCCCGATCGATCGGCGCGTCCCTTGGATGCGGCAGAGCGAAAGGAACATAAAATGCAACGCAGCATTGCCGGCCAGAACGTGAACGCCGACACGCTGGCCAAGATCCTGGGCGGCATCTTCCTCGTCGTGGGCATCCTGGGATTCTTTCCCAATCCCCTCGTATCCTGGCGCGGCGTCTTCGACGTCAACACCGTCCACAATATCGTCCATCTGGTGAGCGGCGGCATTCTGCTGGCGGCGCCCAATTACAACTCCTCCGGAATGGCGCTACGCGTCATTGGCATCGTCTACGGCATCATCACGGTCATCGGCTTCATCTCCACCAGCGCGCTGAGCTGGCTGGCGATCAACGGGCCGGATAATTGGCTGCATCTCGCGCTCGCGGCGCTGATGATCTGGGGCGGCTACATGCTGCCTTCGGAGGGAACCGACCGCGTGACGACGGCGCATATGTGAGCCTTTTGGCGCCACTACTTCGCGTCGCGGCTCGGCCGCGGCGCGTTATTTGGTCCTGGAGAGCGAAATGACGGCTGCCCTGCCGGACGACGTGAAGACGGCGATATTGGAGGAGATGCGGGAGAGCGCGGTCGATATCTCGCGCATCCTCGTTGACGTTCACGGCGACGAGGTCGTGGTGAAAGGCGTCGTGAACACGCAAGGGGAAAAGGAGGCCGCCGAGGACGTGATCGAGCGCCTCTCGCGCCGCGCCAAGATGCGGTGCGAGCTCGAGGTCGCATTGATCTATGAGGGGGCGGAAGACGTCGTCTACGAGGCCGGCGTGGAGTCCTTCCCCGCGAGTGACCCGCCCTGCTGGACGCCCGGCTTCGGCCGGTAGCAGCCTCAGAGGCGTCTCAGGACGACAACCTCGCCCGCCACCGGGGCGTTGGCTTCGAGCCTGATCGTCGTCGCGACCCGGGCGAGCGTGTCGAAGTGGCGTGCAGCGGTTGCGGCGACATAGTCGGGGGCGTGCGTAAACCGGCCGCAGGGGCGCAGGCGGTAGTCCGCTCCTTCGCCAGTTTCGACGCTCAGAGCGAACAGCCCCCCAGGCGTCAGACGCCGCGCGGTTTGTTCGAACAGGTCCGAAAGATCGCCGAAATAGACGAGAACGTCGAGCGCCGTGACAAGGTCGAAACGCTCCTCGCCCGCGGCGAGAAAGGCGCCGGCCTCACTCTCGAGAAGCCGGTGATAGAGGCCCCGTTCCCGGGCCTTCTCCAACATGCCAGGCGAGATATCGACGCCCGTGAGTTCCTCGCCAAGCCGCGCCAGGAAGGGCGCCGCAAGCCCGGTTCCGCAGCCGAGGTCGAGGATTTTGTCGAAGCTGCGGCCGGTTTCTGAAAGAAGGTTTTCGCAGGTGGAGGGGACGCTATAGCCCAGCACGTCGATGAGCTGAGTCTCGAAATTCGGCGCGAATTTATCGAAGCAGGCGGTCAGATAGGCGTTGGGCGCGCGCCTATGGGCCGTCCCTTGGAGGGCGTCGAGATGATAGCGGACGACCGGATCATTCGGCGCGAGATCGAGCAGCGCTTTGGCGACCCGGATAGCGCCCGCCGCGTGCCCGAAGCCGCAGAGCGCTTGAAGGGCGTCGCGCAGGACCGTTTCAACGTCTTCCGCGTAGCAGCCGGCGGCCTTTTCATAGACCTGCAACGCCGCCTCGACCGGCTCCTCGATCGCTGCGTCGATGAGCCCGACTCTCGCGTATTTGCGCTGGATCGCGGCCTCGAGCGGGAATCCGGCGGCCGCTTTTTGGAATGCTTCGCGGGCCTGTGAGAACTGACCAAGCATGCGGCGCGCGTCGCCGAGACAGGCATAGATCGCGGGCCCTGCGGCGTGCTGGTCCGACACGACGATGGAGAGCAGGCGTTCGGCGCTCTCGAAGCGTCGCAATTCGAAATGGAGCAGACCCAGGCCCATCAAGGCGCCCGGCGCATTCGGCGCGATGTCGAGCGCGGCGAGAAAGGCCTGCTCTGCTATGTCCATATCGCCGAAAGTATGAGCGGCGTTGGCGAGCACCAGCCATGTCTGCGGATGGGAGGGGTCGATCTTCAAAGACTTGGAGAGGTAGTGGACGGCTTCCGCCGGCCGGCCGGTCGCGTAGAGAAGACTGCCAAGGTCGCTCATAATTCGCGGGTTGGCCGGCGCGAGTCGCTCCGCGCCCTGGAGGCATTCGGTCGCCTCGACGAGCGCGCCCGCCGCCCATAGGGACAGACCCTGCCGTCTGAGGCTCGCGGCCTCCCATGCGTCGAGATCGATCTGGGTTGCGGTCGAGAGACCAGCGTTCTGGCCGCTCGCTCCGGGCGCGGCGGGGCGTTCGAAAGTCATCTGGACCAATTCCCCTTCAAAGCAAAAGTCGCAAGAAAGATTGCGCGTCTGTCTGGCCCGGGGCTGGCCATCCGCTCCGTGACGCGCGCCGGCTCTTGCGCGCCGCCGCCGAATTGGCCATCAAAGGCCCCGCCGCCGGTCGCGAGGGGCCAATGGTCGATATCTCCTTCTACCACCACCAGACCCGCAAGATCGAAGACACGCTGTCCACTCTGCTGGAGCGCTCGCTGGCGCGCGGCTGGCGGGTCGTGGTGCAGGCGACGAGCGACGCGCGGATGAACGCGCTGGATCAGCGGCTTTGGTCCTATCGGCCCGAGAGTTTTCTGCCGCATGGGACCAAGCGGGACGTCTCGCCCGAGACGCAGCCGATCTACCTCACCTGCGGTGATGATAATCCCAACAACGCCGATGTGCGCTTCTTCGTCGAAGGCGCGCATATCGCGCCGATTCTCGCGGGCGACGCGGCGCCTGCCGAGCGCGCCGTGCTGCTCTTCGACGGCGAAAACCCCGAAGAGCTCGCCAATGCGCGCGCGCAATGGAAAGAGCTGCGCGACGCCGGGCAGACGCTCGTCTATCAGCAACAGGACGAGAGTGGCCGTTGGGTGGAGAAGGCGCGCGAACCAAAGGCAAAAGCATGAGAGACGCTGAATTCGGCGACAGGCGCGCGCGCGCCAGAGAGCGGCTCGACGCCATCGATCCCCACATGCGCGAAGGCGGCGCCGAGGCCGATCCGCAGCGCAAGGGTTGGTTCGAGGCGGTCTATGAGCTTGCCGATGACGATCCGGCGGGCGTGCCCTGGGCCAATCTCGTCCCGCATCCCTTGCTCGCGCAATGGCTGGAGGGGCGGTCGCTCAAGGGGCTGCGCGCGCTCGACGTCGGCTGCGGGCTCGGCGACAATGCCGAGGCGCTCGCGGCAGCGGGGGCGGACGTCACGGCCTTCGATCTTGTGCCGCGCGCGGTGGAATGGGCGCAGCGCCGCTTTCCGCAAAGCGCGGTTCACTATCGCGCCGCCGATCTCTTCCAGGCGCCGGCGGAATGGCGTGGCGCTTTCGATCTGGTCCACGAACTCTACACATTGCAAGCGCTGCCGGCGGCGTTGCTGCCGCAAGCCGCGCGGGCGTTGGCGTCCTTCGTCGCGCCGGGCGGCAAGTTGCTCGTGATCGCCCGGGCGCGCGACGAGGGGCAGCAGGCTGTGCGCCCGCCGTGGCCGCTGACGCAAGCGCAGATCGAGGCGCTGGCGGTCGACGGGCTGCGTCTCGTCTCGTTGGAGGATATTCCCGCCGATGACAGGCTCATGCGGCATTGGCGCGCGGAATTCGCCAAGGAGGAGCCCGCCAAGTGAGCGCGCGGCTTCTCTCGGTCGAGGGCGTGTCGAAGAGATACGGCGCCGTGGTCGCGCTCGACGAGATCACGCTCGACGTCGGCGCCGGCGAATTCTTCGCGCTGCTCGGCCCGTCGGGATGCGGCAAGACCACGTTGATGCGCAGCATCGCCGGCTTCGAGACGCCGGACGCCGGCCGTCTGACGCTAAGCGGCGAGGATCTCGCGGGCGTGCCGCCCTATCGGCGGCCCGTGAATATGATGTTCCAATCCTATGCGCTGTTTCCGCATCTCGACGTATTCGAGAACATCGCCTTCGGCCTGCGTCGGAAGGGCGAGCGCGAGGAGGCGATCCGCGCGCGGGTCGGCGAGCTTTTAGAAATGACGCAGCTCGCGCCCTTCGGCGCGCGGCGGATCAATGAACTTTCAGGTGGCCAACGTCAGCGCGTTGCGCTTGCCCGCGCGCTGGCGCCGCGGCCGGCGCTGCTGCTCCTCGACGAACCGCTCGGCGCGCTCGATCGCAAGCTGCGCGAGGAGACGCAGTTTCAGCTCAAGGAAATCCAGCGCAAGACGCAGACGAGCTTCGTCATTGTGACGCATGATCAGGACGAGGCGCTGGCGATCGCCGACCGCATCGCCGTGATGCGCGCCGGCAGGCTGGAGCAGATCGCGTCGCCGATCGACATCTATGAAAAACCGGCGACGCGTTTCGTCGCGGGCTTTGTCGGCGAGACCAATTTCATCGAGGGCGTGGTGGCGCGGGACAGCGGCGCAACCTTCGTGACGTCCTTCGCGCGGCTGCCGCGCGCCGAATGCGCGCTTCCCGAAGGCGCGCGCGCGACGCTCTCCATCAGGCCAGAGCGCATCGAGATCTCGCGGGAAGGGCAGGGCATAGCGGGCCGCGTGGAAGATTACGTCTTTCGCGGCGAATATACGCTCTTGCGCGTGCGGGTGGCGCCCGACGCCGTGCTGCGCGTCGGCGCCTATGACGGGCGCTTCACTATTGGCGACGAGGTGAGACTGACGATCGTGCCGGAAGCGGGCGTTCTGTTCGCGGAGGCGGCATGAGCGCTTTCATTCGACGCGCGTGTCATTCCCGGCGGGCTGAAAGCCCGACCGGGAATCCAGGGCAGCTCTCTCGAATGCTGCTCTGGATTCCCGATCGCGCTTCGCGCGTCGGGAATGACAGCCGTGACCCGCCTCCAAAGTGGCACCATCATTGCGTGGAGCGTAAGCGACGAAGCAATCCAGAGCCACATCATGGCTCTGGATTGCTTCGCTTCGCTCGCAATGACGGCGAGACATACGGGCGGAGTTCATGAAATCGCGCCGCCTCTCCCTCGGCCAGCGGCTCACGCTCGCGATTCCCTATCTCTGGATCGCCGCCTTCTTCCTCGCGCCGATGCTGCTCATTGCGAAAATCTCGCTCTCGAACTCGGTGCTGGCGCGCCCGCCCTATGAGCCGCGCTTTCTGCCGTCCGATACGCTCGGCGACATCTGGGCAAAAATCCAGACGCTCACCTTCGCCAATTATCGCGCGCTCGTCGGCGACAGCCTTTATTTCGACGCCTATGTCTCGTCGCTTTTCATCGCGGGCGTCTCGACGCTTGCGACGCTGCTCGTCGCTTATCCTTTCGCGCTCGCCATGGCGCGCAGCCCGCGCAAGTGGCGGCCGTTCCTCATCGGCATGGCGGCGGCGCCGTTCTGGACGAGCTTTCTGATCCGGGTCTACGCCTGGATCGCGCTCTTGCGCGACGAGGGCCTCATCAACAATGCGCTGATGGCGCTTGGCCTCATTCGCGCGCCGCTCGAAATGTTCGCGACGACAGGCGCGGTCGTGGTCGGCATCGTCTATTCCTATCTGCCTTTCATGCTGCTGCCCATCTACGCCGCGCTCGAAGGGCAGGACGCGAGCCTGCGCGAGGCGGCGGAAGATCTCGGCGCCTCGCCTTGGCAGGTTTTCCTGCGCATCACTTTGCCGCTCTCGCGCGACGGCGTGATCGCCGGCGCTTTGCTGGTCTTCATCCCGGCGGTCGGCGAATTCGTGATCCCCGAGCTGCTCGGCGGCTCCGATACGCTGATGATCGGCCGCACGCTCTGGAACGACTTCTTCGCCAATCATGATTGGCCCGCAGCCTCCGCGGCGGCAATCGCGCTGGTGAGCATTCTCCTCGCGCCCTTGCTTTTATGGGAGCGTGCGCGGTTGCGCGAAGAGGAGCGGCGCGGATGAGCAACATCTTCCGCATCGGCGTTCTGATTGCCGGCTTCGTCTTTCTCTACGCGCCCATCGCCATTCTCGCAGCGATGAGCTTCAACGCGTCGCGCCTCGTCTCCGTTTGGGGCGGCTTCTCGACCAAATGGTATGCGGCGCTCCTTGAAAACGAGCCGCTCATCGAATCGACGAAGATCAGCCTCGCCGCCGCGGTTCTCTCCGCGGTTATAGCGACGTTCCTCGGCCTGCTGGCGGCGGTGGCGCTGGCGCGTTTCGGCGCCTTCCGCTCGCGCATGCTGTTCTTCGGCGCGGTGCATGCGCCGCTCGTTCTGCCCGAGGTGGTGCTGGGGCTTGCCTTGCTGTCGTGCTTCGTGGCGCTCGGAATCGGACGCGGCTTCGCGACGCTCGTCATCGGCCATGTCACGCTGACCATGTGCTTCACCACCGTGGCGCTGCTCTCGGCGCTGCGCAGCTGCGACCTCGCCTTGGAGGAGGCGGCGATGGACCTCGGCGCGACGCCGCTTCAGGCCTTCGCGCTCGTTGCGCTCCCGCAAATCGCGCCGGCCATGGCGAGCGCCTTTCTGCTCGCCTTCACCTTGTCGCTGGATGACCTCGTCATCGCGAGCTTCGCGACAGGGCCCGGCGCGACGACGCTGCCGATGCGCATTTTCTCGCAGGTCAGGCTCGGCGTCTCGCCGCAGATCAACGCCATCTCGACCTTGCTTCTCGGCTTGGTCGCGCTTGCGCTGGGCGGCTCCGCGCTCGTCATGCAGGCGGGCAAGCGCCGGGGATTGTGAAAGCCCTATCACGCGCCACATAGGGCCCATGGCCTCCCGTTGGTTTGCATCCCTGCCCAATCTCATCACTATTGGCAGGCTGGTCCTCACGCCGGCCATCATCGGCTTGGTCATCGACGAAAAATGGGGCGCGGCCTTTGCGGTCTTCGTGGTCGCGGGCATATCCGACGCGCTCGACGGCTGGCTGGCGAAGACCTACCATCTCCAGTCCGATCTCGGCGCGGTGCTCGATCCGCTGGCCGACAAGACGCTCATCATTTCGATCTATGTATCGCTCGCCGCCGGCGGCAATCTGCCGGTCTGGCTCGCCATTCTCATCGTCTCGCGCGACGCGCTTATTCTGGGCGGCGTGCTCGTCGCCTGGTTCCTCGCCCGCCCGCTCAAGATCAGGCCGCATTTTTCCTCGAAAATCACAACTGCGGTCCAAATCGTGCTTGCTGCGGTCATACTCGCCGGGCAAGCCTTTGGCCTCAGGATAGAGGCGCTGGAGGGGGCGCTCGTGGCAAGCGTCGCTGCATTGACCATTGCTTCCGCGAGCGTCTATCTGTGGCTCTGGGTCCAGCATATGAGGCCTTGAGAATGGCGAAGCAGACGCGGCCGGCCGGCCCGCGCGCGCAAGGGGCGCGCGCCCCCAGGAACTTGTCTTCGGCGGCGGCGGTCAGCGCCCCGGAGCCGGAGCCCGTCCAGCTTGTTGCCGTCAAATGGGCGGGCTTGAGCCTGGAGCGCCAGCTCGGCCTGTGGGCGGCGACGCTTCTCGTCCTGGCGGGCGTTCTCTATGTGCTCAGTCCCGTGCTCGCGCCCTTCATGGCGGGCACGGCGCTCGGCTACCTGCTCGATCCGATCGCCGACCGCCTGCAGCGGCTCGGGTGCTCGCGCCTGGGCGCCGCGCTGTTGCTGCTCGCCATTTTCATCGCCCTCGTCGTGACGGCGCTCATTGTGGTGCTGCCGGTTTTCACCCATCAGTTGACGGGCTTGATTGCGGCGCTGCCGGGCTATCTGCAAACGCTGCACGGCCTCGCCACCGATTGGAGCGGGCGTTTCTCCAACGAGCATCTGAAGGATTTTCTGGAGAAATACGGATTCGCGGGCGCAAGCGCCAATCTCGACGTCGAGAAGTATTTCAACGATCTCGCGGGCCAGGGCGCCGCCTACGCCGCAGAATTTCTCAAATCATTGCTCTGGCGCGGCTATGCGCTGATCAATGTGATTTCGCTCGTGGTCATCACGCCGGTCGTCGCCTTCTATATGCTGCTCGACTGGGACAATATGGTGAAGATCATCGACGATCTCGTCCCGCCGCGGCATCGCGAGGATGTGCGGATGCTCGCGGGCGATATCGACCGCGCGCTGGCAGGCTTTGTGCGCGGGCAATCGCTCGTCTGCCTGTTTCTGGGCCTGTGGTATGCGCTGGGCCTCTCCCTCATCGGGTTGAACTTCGGCTTCCTGATCGGTGTCATCGCGGGCTTTTTGAGCTTCATTCCCTATGTCGGCACGCTGACGGCGCTCGTTTTCTCCATCATCATCGGCGTCGTGCAGGCTTGGCCGCAGGTTGATCTGCCCTTGGAGGCCGTCATCATCGTTTCGATTGGCCTGGTTCTCGACGGCTATGTGCTGTCGCCGCGACTTGTCGGCGCCTCGGTGGGGCTGCATCCGGTGTGGATCATGTTCGCGCTGCTGGCTTTCGGCGCGCTCTTTGGTTTTACGGGCCTCATCGTCGCGGTGCCGGCGGCGGCGGCGATCGGCGCGCTGATGCGCTTCCTCGCGCGCCGCTATCGCGCCAGCGCGCTCTATCGCGATTCCGCCTACGCGCAGGACCGGGCGTAAGGGCCGGTGGGCGATGGAAAACCGGAGCAGCTCCCATTGGAGCTGCCGCTCGAGCCGAGTCTGCGGCGCGAAGACTTCCTTGCGGCGCCGTCGAATGAGGCGGCGCTCGCCATGATCGAGCGCTGGCCCGATTGGCCCGACCGCATTTTGACGCTCATCGGCCCGCCCGGCAGCGGCAAGAGCCACCTGCTTGCGATTTGGGCCGAGCGGGCGTCGGCGCTGCGCGCGCAAGGGGCGGCCCTACCCACTCTGGAGGCGCTGGTCGCCGCCGCGCCGCAGGCGATCGCCGTCGACGAGGTCGATTGCATAACCGATGAGACAGCCCTCTTTCACCTGCTGAACTTCGCCGTCGAGCACCGCGTCTTCGTGCTGATGGCCGCGCGGCGCGCGCCGACGGCCGCAGAGGTGCGGCTGCCCG
Source organism: Methylocystis sp. MJC1 (assembly GCF_026427715.1). Classification (NCBI taxonomy): domain Bacteria; kingdom Pseudomonadati; phylum Pseudomonadota; class Alphaproteobacteria; order Hyphomicrobiales; family Methylocystaceae; genus Methylocystis; species Methylocystis sp. MJC1. The sequence goes on from NZ_CP107558.1 coordinate 1,599,846, forward strand.
ATCTCTTGTCGCGGCTGCGCCGCGCGCCCACGGTGGAGATCGGCGCGCCCGACGACGATCTGATGCGCGCGGTGCTCGAAAAGCTGTTTCGGGATCGACAGCTTCTCGTCGAGCCGCCGGCGCTGGCCTACGCCGCGCTTCGTCTCGAACGCTCGCTCGATTCGGCGCGCGCCTTCGTCGCCGCGCTCGATCGCGAGGCGCTGGCCCAGCGCCGGCCTGTCACACGCGCGCTTACTGCACAGGTTATGGAGGCTTTCGCTGCGTCCGCGGCCGATGGGGATAATTGAGTAGACAGGCTCTTTGGTAGCGAGCCTTTAGGCTCGCTCGGAGGCGTTCCCGCGGCTTCAGCGCGCAGCCACCCGGCGATGCGGCGCTTTCGCCCTGCCGCCGGCGGCGCGATTGTGGCATAAGAATAGAAACGATCAGGAAAGCGGCATGACAGCCAATATGCGAGAGACGAGCGAGCGGGCCGCCACGGCCATCGAGGCCGCGACGATCGAGGTGATGGACAGGGCCGACGAGATTCTGGAACGCCCGGAAGAACTCGTCCTCTCGCCGCGACGCTTTATCAATCGCGAGCTTTCATGGCTCGAATTCAACCGCCGCGTTCTGGAGGAGGCCTCCAACAAGAGCCATCCTCTGCTCGAGCAAGTGCGCTTCCTCTCCATCTCCGCGAATAACCTCGACGAATTCTTCATGGTCCGCGTCGCTGGCCTGCGCAGCCAGATTCGCTCGGGTCTCACCGCCGTCTCGCAGGACGGGCTGAGCCCTTCCGAGCAGCTCGCCAAGATCAACGAGCGCGTGGTGCTGCTGACCAACGAGCAGTTGCGCCGCTGGCGCGAGCTGCGCCGCGAGATCGAGGAAGTCGGCATCGCCATCGTCGAGCCCGGCGACGTCTCCAAGGCCGATCGCGAATGGCTGGAGGAGTATTTCCTCAGTCGCATCTTTCCCGTGCTGACGCCGCTCGCCGTCGATCCGGCGCATCCTTTCCCCTTCATCCCGAATCTCGGCTTCACTCTGGCGCTGGAGCTGGTGCGGCCCGGCGACCGCAAGACGCTGCAGGCGCTGGTGCGACTGCCGCCCAAGATCGAGCGATTCGTGCGCCTGCCCAATCACGGCGGCGCGCGCGAGCGCTTCATGCAGCTCGAAGCGCTGATCGGGATGAACGCCCAGCGGCTCTTTCCAGGTTATCTGCCGCGCGGGCAGGGGCTCTTTCGCGTCATTCGCGACAGTGATCTCGAAGTCGAGGAAGAGGCGGAAGATTTGGTCCTCTTCTTCGAGACGGCGCTGAAGCGCCGGCGCCGCGGCTCGGTCATTCGTCTCGAAGTCGCGACCGACATGCCGGAATCGCTGCGCGCCCTCGTCGCCGACGAGCTCGATGTGCAGCAGAGCGAGATTTTCGAGATCGACGGCATGCTCGCCTTGAACGATCTCTCCGAGCTTGTCGCGCTCGATCGGCCCGATCTCAAATTCAAGCCCTATAATCCGCGCTTTCCGGAGCGGGTGCGCGACAATGGCGGGGATTGTTTCCTTGCCATCAAGCAGAAGGACCTTGCGGTCCATCACCCTTACGAGTCCTTCGACGTCGTCATCCAATTCCTGCAGCAGGCGGCGCGCGATCCCAACGTCATCGCCATCAAGCAGACGCTCTACCGCACCTCCAACAATAGCCCGATCGTGCGTGCGCTCGCCGAGGCGGCCGAGGCTGGAAAATCCGTCACTGCGCTCGTGGAATTAAAGGCGCGCTTCGACGAGGAAGCCAATATTCGCTGGGCGCGCGACTTGGAGCGCGCCGGCGCGCAAGTGGTCTTCGGCTTCATCGAGCTCAAGACCCACGGCAAGCTTTCGATGGTCGTGCGCCGCGAAGGTTCGGGGCTTACCACCTACTGCCATATCGGCACGGGCAATTATCATCCGGTCACGGCGCGCATTTATACGGACATCTCGGTGTTCACCGCCGATCCAGTGATCGGCCGCGACGTCTCGCGCATCTTCAACTACATCACCGGCTATGCGGAGCCTGCAGGGCTCGAGCGCATGGCCGTCTCGCCGATCTCGCTTAAAAAGCGCCTGCTCGAACATATCGAGCAGGAAATCGAGTTCGTGAAAGCGGGCAAGTCGGGGGCGATCTGGGTGAAATGCAACGCCCTCGTCGATCCTGAAATCATCGACGCCTTCTATATGGCGTCCAAGGCCGGCGTCTCGATCGATTGCGTGGTGCGCGGCATCTGCTGCCTGCGGCCGGGCGTTCCGGGGCTCTCCGAGAACATCCGCGTGAAATCAATCGTCGGGCGCTTTCTCGAACATGCGCGCGTTTATGCTTTCGGCGGCGGCAATCCGCTGCCGCATCCGCGCGCGCATGTCTATATCTCCTCGGCCGATCTCATGCCGCGCAATCTCGACCGCCGCGTCGAGGTTCTCCTGCCCATCACCAATCCCACGGTGCATCAGCAATTGCTCGATCAGATCATGCTCGCCAATCTTATGGACAATGAGCAAAGCTACCGCGTGCTCCCCGATGGCTCGTCGCAGCGCATCTGCCCGGGGGCAGGCGAGGAGCACTTCAACGCGCATCAATATTTCATGACCCATCCGAGCCTGTCGGGGCGCGGCAAATCGCTCAAAGATTGGCGCCCGCGTTCGCTTCTGAAGCGCAAGCAAGATGTTTAAAGGCCTTCTTCGGCCGCAGCGCGTCGCGCAGCCGGCCCCGAGCTCGACGCGGCCTGTCGCCATCGTCGACATCGGCTCCAATTCGGTGCGTCTCGTCGCCTATCAGGGCCTCGCGCGCGCGCCGACGCCGATCTTCAACGAAAAGGCCATGTGCGGCCTGGGCAAGGGCGTCGTCACCACCGGACGGCTGCCGGAGGAGGGCGTCGAGAAGGCGCTGAAGGCGCTGCGCCGCTATCGCGCCCTCTGCGAGACCATGGGCGTGCTCGACATCGAGGTCATCGCCACGGCGGCAGCCCGCGACGCCGAGAACGGACCGGCCTTCATCGCCGCGGCGCGCGACGTTATCGGCCGCGAGATTTCGCTGCTGTCGGGCAAGCGCGAAGCCGAGCTTTCGGCGCTCGGCGTCGTGTCTTCGGTGCACGAGCCGGACGGCGTCGTCGGTGATCTCGGCGGCGGCTCGCTGGAGCTGATCGACGTGACGGGCGACCAGCTCGGCAAGGGCGTCACCTTGCCGCTCGGCGGCCTCGCCTTGATGGACGCTTCCCGTCGTAACCCCCGCGAAGCAACGCGGATCGCCCGCAAGGCGATCACAGAGGCGAAGCCTCTGGAACATCTCAAGGGCCGCGCCTTCTATGCGGTCGGCGGCACGTGGCGCTCGCTCGCCAAGCTCCATATGCGCCAGCGCAATTATCCGCTGGGCGTCATGCACAATTATCGCATCCAGACCAGCGAGGCCTCGGATTTCGCGGCGCTGGTCGAGCATATCGACAGCACGGCGATCGAGGACATCAATATCGTCTCGGCCGCGCGCCGGCCGCTTCTCGCCTATGGCGCAATCGTGCTCGATGAGATCATTCGCCGCGCCAAGCCGCGCGAGATCATCATCTCTGCGGCGGGCGTGCGCGAGGGCATGCTGTTCGAGCGGCTCTCCGAGGCCGAGCGCAAGATCGATCCGCTGATTTCCGCCTCGCGCGAGCTGGAGGAGCTATTCGCGCGCGCGCCTGGCTATGGCGACGAGCTGATCTCCTGGACAGACGCGCTGATGGCGTCGAGCGACATAGACGAAACGCCGGAGGAGAAGCGCCTGCGCCACGCCGCCTGCCTTCTCTCCGACATCGCCTGGCGCGCCCATCCCGAGTATCGCGCGCAGCGCGCCATGAACATCGTCACGCACGGCCCCTTCGTGTCGGTCGACCATCCGGGCCGCGCCTATCTCTCGCTCGCCATTGTGATGCGTCACGAGGGAACGGAGGCGGGGGAGGGCATCGGCGCCGTGCGCAGCCTGCTGACGACCCGCCTCTTCGTGCGCGCCCGCGTGCTCGGCGCGGCGATGCGGGCCGCCTATCTGCTCTCGGCTTCGATGCCGGGCGTCCTGCCGCGCACCAAGCTTCTCATTCGCAAGGATGCGCTCGTTCTGATGCTTCCGCGCGACTTCGCAGATCTCGCAAGCGACCGCGTGCTCAGCCGGCTGAAAACGCTTGGCCGGCTCGCGGGAGTCGATGCGCAGATCGAGATAGAGGCTTAGACGCCACACCTCCGAGGCGGCCTCGTCCTTCGAGACGCGAGCTTCGCTCGCTCCTCAGGATGAGGCCTCAGTGTTTAGCATAAAATGCAGAAGCCCCTCTTGCTGAGGAGGCTGCGCAGCAGCCGTCTCGAAGCGCGAGGGGCGACGACGCTACCTTGTCAGCTACGCTTCGTTACGCGCCGCGCATCGCTCTCGGCGGAACCAACGCTCGCCCCAGCCGTTCCGGAAGCTGTGTACGCCCGCACCAGGCTGCGCCGCTGAAATGGGGAGAGCGCCATATGAGAGCCCTCGTTTGGCACGGCAAGGAAGACATTCGCTGCGACAGCGTTTCCGACCCCGAGATCGAGGACCCGCGCGACGCGATCGTGAAGGTCACGAGTTGCGCCATATGCGGCTCGGATCTTCACCTCTTTCACAATTTCATCCCGGCGATGCTCCCAGGCGACATCATGGGGCACGAGATGATGGGCGAGGTGGTCGAGGTTGGCTCGGGCGTGAACGGCAGCCTCAAGAAAGGCGACCGCATCGTCGTGCCTTTCACCATCATTTGCGGCGAATGCGAGCAGTGCAAGCGGGGCAACTACTCGGTCTGCGAGACGACGAACCGCAACAAGCAGCTCGCCGATAAGGTCTACGGACACGCCACGGCGGGCCTGTTCGGCTACACGCATCTTACGGGCGGCTATCCGGGCGGACAGGCGGAATATGTGCGTGTGCCCTATGCCGATAAGACGCACATCAAAGTGCCGGAAGGGCTCACCGACGAGCAGGTCCTCTTCCTCGGCGACATTCTCCCCACCGGCTGGCAGGCCGTGGTTCAATGCGACATCGAGCCGACCGATACGGTCGCGATCTGGGGCTGCGGTCCGGTCGGGCAGATGGCGATCCGCAGCGCGATACTACTGGGCGCGAAGCAGGTCATCGCCATCGACTATCTGCCGGAGCGTCTGGAGATGGCGGAGGCCGGCGGCGCAATTACCATCAACTTCGAGGATGAAAGCGTCATCGAGCGCTTGCAGGAGCTTACCGACGGCAAGGGCCCTGAAAAATGCATCGACGCCGTCGGGCTCGAAAGCCATGTCGGCTGGTCGCAGCCCGACACGCTGCTTGATCGCGCCAAGCAGATGGTCGGGCTCGAAAACGATCGCCCGCATGTGCTCCGCGAGATGATCTATGTCTGCCGCCCCGCCGGCGTGATCTCCATTCCCGGAGTCTATAGCGGGCTGATCGACAAGATTCCGATGGGCCTCGCGATGAACAAGGGCCTCACCATCCGCACCGGCCAGACCCATGTGAACCGCTGGACCGACGATCTCTTGCGCCGCATCGAGGAAGGTCAGATCGATCCGTCCTTCGTCGTCACCCACACCGCCTCGCTCGACGAGGGGCCCGATATGTACAAGCTGTTCCGCAACAAGCAGGACAGCTGCATCAAAGTCGTTTTGACGCCCTGAGCGGGGAGGCGGTCATGACCTTAGTCGCAAATCTCTCGAACATCGTGCGATCCAAGGGCGATCCCAGGGTTCTCAGCACCGGCCCAAGTTCCTTCTGGGGGTCGGACCGTCTTGCGCGCGCGCTCGGTTGGTTCAGCATCGGTCTCGGACTGACAGAGCTTTTCGCGCCCCGAATCTTGACGCGGATGATGGGCGTTCGGGGGAAGGAGACGCTGTTGCGCGCCTACGGCCTTCGCGAGATCGGCGCGGGGATGATGTCCTTGTCCGCAGACAAGGGCGCCGGCCTGCAGAGCCGGGTCGCGGGAGACGCGCTCGACATTGCGACCTTGATGGCGCTCAAGCCGCGGAGCACGAAGCAGGATAATCTGGGTCTCGCCATGGCCGCGGTTCTGGGCGTGACTTTCTTGGATATTGTTGGGGCAATGTGGGTGAAGCGCAACGAGAGCCGAAGCGGCGGCGCACGGCGCTCATACAGCGACCGCAGCGGCTACCCGCAAGGCGTCGCGAAATCCCGGGGCGCCGCGCGTGACTTCCTGAAACCGCCGGAGGCGCGCGCCGCGCAGACCGCCAACGCAGCGCCTCGCGCGAGCGCTCGCCCGTGGTGAGGGCGTCTAACCCGCTGGCGTGAAGGCGTCCGACCGTATCGCTTTCATGCTCGCCCCCGCCATAAACAGGTCTCGCTTGAGCCGCTTCACGAGGTTCTCGCCGCCGCATAAGAAGAAAGCCGTGTGCGCCGCGCGCGGGGCTTCGGCCGCGAGCGCCAGCGCCGCCACGTCGCCGCCTGTGTCCAAGGTCGCGGGGAGGTAAGTGAAATCACGGGCGTGCGCGAGCGCCTGGAGCTCGTCCGTCAGATAGAGCCCTTTGCTGTCTCGAGCGCCGTGGTAAAGCCGGATCGGCCCGCGATGGCCTTGGCGCAACGCGTCGCGAAGCACGCCATAAAGCGGCGCGAGACCGGTGCCCGCGCCAATGAGCGTCAGCGGCTGATCCGCGGCGACGCCCTCGTAAAAGCACGTCCCGCGCGGGCCGGCGATGTGGAGCTTATCGCCCGAGCGAAGATCCGCCATCAGACGCCGGCTCATGCGGCCGTTCGGATGCAGGCGGATATGCATTTCGAGAAAGGCGTCTTCCTCTGGGCAACTCGCCAGCGAATAATGCCGGCTGAGGCCAGGTTCGGCGATCAACTCCAGAAACTGGCCGGGCCGGTAGGAAAAATTTTCGGTTTCGATGCGCAGCCGCACGACATCCTCGGAAAGCGGCTCGATCGCGCGGATCGTCGCCTCCTGCGGCGCCCCGGCGTCGTCTGGCGCGACGACCTTTAAAGGAGCGGTGGGGTGGCAGATGCAGGGCAGGAAGAAGCCCAGCGCCTTCTGCGCATCTGTAAGGCCCCGCTGCGATTCTTCCGGCGGCGCGCCGTCGATCGCGCGCAGCATGCAGCACTGGCATTGGCCGGCGCGGCAAGAATGCGGCGTCTCGACGCCGGCCCGCAGCAGCGCCTCGAGGACAGTCTCGCCCGGCGACAAAGTCACCGGGCGATCCTGGAATGAAAGGGTTGGGGCGCCCGTCACCGGCCGAGCACGTCGTCGCGCACGGAGTTGGCGAGGGTGGCGACCTCTCTAACTTCCTTTTCGGGAACGCCGAGCGTGCGCAGCGTGCTGTCCAAATTCTCGATCACGGCGTCGACATGGGAGTCGTTGAGGCCCTTTGCGACGAGGCGCTTGTGGGCGTTGCGCATGTCGAGGCCGGTGTAGCTATTGGGGCCGCCAAAGGCCATTGTCAGAAAGGACTTCTGCTTGGCGATCTGATCTTCCATATCCACGCCGTCGAAAAAGCGCGCGATGCGCCCATCGGCGAGAACCTTGCGATAGAAGAGTTCGACAGCGGCGTTGACGGCTTTCTCGCCGCCGAGACGTTCATAGAGGCTGGACATCGGCTTTCCTCCCTAAAGAAGTATTTTTGATACTTCTTTTGTAGCCGGGATCCTCGAACCTTGCAATGGGACCACAGATGCGGCTGACCACACATAGTGATCTTTCATTCAAGACCCTGATTTTCCTAGCTGTTGCGGGAGATGATGGCGCCACGATCGCGCAAATAGCATCCGCTTTCAGCGCCTCCGAACATCATCTTCGCAAGGTGGCGCTGGAACTCGTTCGCTTAAATCTCGTGTCGGCGAGTCGCGGCCGAAGCGGTGGGCTGCGCCTCGCAGTTGCGCCGGCGCAAGTCACGATCGGAGGGCTGTTGCGCCAGTTCGAGACAGAGTTCGCCGAGTCGGAATGTCTCGGCGCGGCGCAGAATGGGTGCGTGATCTTCGGTCTTTGCGGCCTGCAGCGCGTCTTCAATGAATCTTTGGACGCGCTCTTTTCCGTTCTCGACCGCTATACTCTGGAGGATGTCGTGAAATCCTCCCCGGGCGTCGCGGCCAAGCTCGGAATCGAGGCCGCGCCGCCGCCAGTGTGAGTGTGGCGGATCAGCGCTCAGGCGAGAGCGCGACCCGATCGACACGGATGACGTTCATCGCTTCCGCGCCATAGAGGCAGGTGAAGCGCGAGGATTTGCCGTCGGCGTCGTCCACATAGGCCGCGCGACCCGGCTCCACGGTGAGCTGCACGCGGGTCGGCGCGCCGCCCTTCGTCTCCATATCCCTGTCTGCGATCATCATGGTCAAACGGCAGGCCCCATTGGCCGGCTGGAAATAGCTCACGACATGAGCGCCGCCGGCGTCCAGACTGGCCGCCATCAGCGGCTTCATCTTGGTCTCCGACCAGGCGTCCGCCGCCGACACGGCCGTCGCAGCCGCCAGGGCCAAAACGCCGCCGAGCGTCAATGCGATATTCCGTGTTTTCATGATCTATTCCTTTCTTCTATCGATCAGTGCAGCGAAGGGATGGGCTCGACCTCTCCAAAACGCGGACAACAATGTGTCAGACCTGGGTGTCCTTCGCTGAGGCAAAGGTATCACTGCGCCGCAGCATTTCAATACCGCAATGCAATAAAAATCGCATATTGCTTTGATCTATAATGTGATCGTAAAGTGGCGACAATGGTGCAGCTGGCAGGTTTGGCGCCTTCGACAGAGGCAGCCGAGCCTTATGCTCAAAAAATGCAAAAGCCCCGTAGAGACAAGGGTGTGTGGGCTTTTATGATAGAAATATTCTATTGATCTGCCTAAAGATCGCCCAGCCAAGATCGTCTCGCTTCACCTGCTCGGTCCCAGAATGGCCCTCATTTTTCGACAGGCGCACGCGCTGCGCCCCATTGTCGCAGGAAAGGAAAAAGGGGAGTTGCGGACCGGCGTCGCGCCGTGACGCCCTCGCGGCCGTCGCCGCCCTCAGCTTGGAAGCTTTCTGGGCCATGGATTCCCGCATAGGCCCTCCATTACTGGCGACAGAGCAAATGGCCCAGGCGCGATCATACGCGGCGCGCGCCCTTGGAGCGCGCGGCCGAATTCGTTCAGGCGCCGAGGGGTTTTGCCCCCGGCGCGCAATGGTCAGTTAGGGCGAGAGGCGGGGATGTCAGCCCGAGGCGGAAGCTTCTTCCCGAGATTCGACCGGCGCTTCCGATTGCGCAGGGGCTTGGGCGCCTTCGGCGTCCTGCCAGTCGAAAGTGACGACCCGGCCGTTCTCGATGGCCAGGGCGAGGCGGCCGCTTTTCAGCTCCAGAGCCTTCTCGCCGAAAATGGCCCGCCGCCAGCCCTTCAGCGCCGGCACGTCGGCGCGGTCATCAGCGGCGATCGCCTCCAAATCCTCGACCGTGGCGATCATTTTGGCGGCGACGCCAGTCTGCTCGGTCACCTGACGCAACAGAACCTTCAGCAGCTCGACCGTCGCGCCGTTCGAGCCGCGCCGCTCGCGCTCGATGCGCGGCACACTCGCAGGATCGCGGGCAAGGCCGCGTTCGACGGCGGCGACGATGTCCGCGCCGGAGCGCGAGCGCTCCATGCCCTTGGGGAAGGAGCGCAGATTGGCGAGCGCTTCGGGACTACGCGGGGCCGATTGGGCGATCTCGATCAGCATATCGTCCTTGAGGACGCGCGAGCGCGGCACGTCGCGGCTCTGCGCCTCGGCCTCGCGCCAGGCGGCGAGCTCCATCAGCACGGCGAGATCGCGCGGCTTGCGGGCGCGGTGACGCAGACGCTCCCAGGCGTTCTCGGGATGCTGCTCATAGGTCGCGGGCGAGGTGAGCGTCTGCATCTCGTCGGCGAGCCAATCGAGCCTGTTCGAGCGTTCGAGCCGGGCCTGCAGCGAGATGTAGATGTCCCGCAGATGGGTGACGTCGGCAATGGCGTATTCGATCTGCGCCGCGGAGAGCGGACGGCGCGACCAGTCGGTGAACCGCGAGGATTTGTCGAGGCTGGCGCGGGTGATCGCCTTGACGAGCTCAAGGTAGGACGCCTGCTCGCCGAAGCCGCAAACCATGGCGGCCACCTGGGTGTCGAAGAGCGGCGCCGGAATGAGACGGGCGAGCCGCCAGATGATCTCGAGGTCCTGCCGCGCGGCATGGAAGACTTTGACGACCTCGGGGTTCGCCATCAATTCGAAGAAGGGCGAGAGGTCGATGCTGTCGGCAAGCGTGTCGATCGCTACGGCCTCCTCGGGCGAAGCGATCTGGATAACGCAGACTTTCGGCCAGAAGGTCGTCTCCCGCAAAAACTCCGTGTCGACGGTCACGAAGGGGTGACGCGAAAAGCGGGTGCAGACGGCTGCGAGTTCGTCGGTTGTGGTCAGAAGGCTCATCGAGCGCCAGTTTACTCAGTTTCTCTCGAAGGAAGAAGCATTTTCGCCGTTTATGCGCGTTCGACGATCACTGCCGTGCCATAGGCGAGGACCTCGGTCACGCCGTCCATGATTTCATTGGCGTCATAGCGCATTCCGACGATGGCGTTGGCGCCCGCGTCGGCCGCGTGCGCGCACATGTGGTCGAAAGCTTCCTGCCGGGTCGCTTCCGCCAGATTCACATAGACGGAAAGCTTACCGCCGAAAATGGTCTGGATGCCCCCGAAGAAATTGCCGACCACCGAGCGCGAGCGGACCGTGATGCCGCGCACCAGCCCCAGATGTCGGACGATCCGGTAGCCCGCGACGTCATTGGTGGTCGAAACGATCATCACTTCCCCCAAAAAGGCAATCCGATTCGTAATCCGTCTCTAGCCTAGCCGCCTGCGCGGTTCGCGCAAACAGGAGAGATTTGCAGCAGAGATTTGCGACTTGCAGAAGGCGACTAGTCGGGTAGGATTAAGCGCCACTCGAGAACGACGGAGCCAATCCGGGACATGATTTTTCATTCTTTCAACGCCGCGCGGGCCGCGGCGGCATTCGCGTTTGCCGCCGGCTTCCTGACAGGCTCCCATGCGCTCGCGGCTCCGGCCGCGTTAAATCCAGGCTGGAAACAGTGCAAATCGGCGAATCCCGACGAGCGCATCGCAGGCTGCACGCAGGTTATCGGCCAGATCGCCAAAGAGCCAAAGAAGAATCAGCTGGCGGCCTATGTGAACCGCGCCGGCGCCTATCAGGCCAAGGGCGACTACCTCCACGCGATCGAAGATTACAGCAAGGCGCTGGAGGTTGAGGGCTCCTCGGTCGTCCTGCTCGCGCGCGGCGCGGCGGAGCACGCCAAGGGCGACCTCGACGCGGCGATCGCGGACTATGGCAAAGCCATCGAGAACGACAGGAAAAACGCCGCCGCCTTCATGGCCCGCGCGTCCGCTTGGCGCGTGAAAGGGGAGGCGGAAAAGGCGCTTGCCGATATCGAGGAAGCCTTCAAGCTCGACAAGAAATCGCCCGCGCCGCTGGCGGCTCGCGCCAATTACTATCACGCCAAGGGCGACCACGACCGCGCGATTGCGGACTACTCGGAGGCGCTGAAGCGCGACCCCAAGCTGGTCGCCGCCCTCATCGGGCGCGGCGGCTGCTATTACGCAAAAGCCGATTTCGATAAGGCGCTGGCCGACTTCGACGCGGCCGTGAAAGCCGACGCCAAGAACGCCGTCGCGCTCCTCGACCGCGCCAACGCATGGCGCGCCAAGAAGGATTTCGAACGCGCCAAGGCGGATTACGAGGCGGCGCTGGCGATAAAGCCCGATCTCGCCGCGGCTAAGAAGGGCGCGGACGACATGGCCAAAATCATCGCCAAGAAAGCGGCGAGCGGGTCCGCCCCGGCCGACGCGGCGCCGCCGAGCGCGGAGCATGAGCATAACTGACGATCGCATTTGTGCGTCATTCAGGGAGGGGGCCCTTAGAGCAGGGCCCGAACGATGTAAGTCGCTTTGGGATTCCCGAATCGGCTGACTCGGATACATCCTTTCCGCCGCGGAAGGGAGGCGGCGGGCATGGGGCTTTCCGACGATCTTCGCAAACGCGTGGTAGAAACTGTCGTCGCTGGAGGGCTGTCGCGTAACGCGGCCGCGAAGAGCCCTTCACGCGCGAACTACGTCGCTGCGTGCGGATATGAGCCACCTTGATCGGAGCCTTCTCTAGAGCTAGCGAGCAGCTTGGCGAGCAGACGATCGAGTGTCTTCTGTTCGTCTTCGGTCAGCGCCGCCAGTATCGCCCGCTCGGTCTGGACATGAATCGGTAGGGCTTTGTCGATCAGCGACTTCCCTTGGTCGGTCAGCGCCACCAGCGTGCCGCGCCGGTCGGTCGGGTGTTTGACGCGCCGGACATGGCCGGCTTTTTCCAGCCGGTCGATGCGCGCGGTCATGCCGCCCGACGAAATCATCGTCGCTTCATAGAGCGCTGTGGGGGTCAAAGCGTAAGGCCGGCCCGATCGGCACAGCGTCGCCAGAACATCGAACTCGCCAGTCTGCAGTCCGAAACGGGCGAAGACAGGGTTGAGCCGGTCGCGCGCAATGAGCTGCGCCAGCTCGAGCAGCCGGCCCAGTGCCTCCATCGGAAATGAATCCAGATCCGGCCGTTCGCGCCGCCATTGGCGGGCGGCAATGGCGGCGCGGTCCTCTGGCGCATCGGGGTTCGACATGATATATCTCGACGTTAAGATACTCTCTGGGAAGATAGTAGCGACCGGGCGATTGAAGGGCAACCGCCTTCGACCTCGGGCTTTCGAGGGTGAAATATCATGACCGCACAAAACGATAGAGCGAGAGACGCATCGGCTTGGCCGTGCCCTAAGGCACGCGCGGCCGGCAATGGCCTGATCCTGACCGCGATCATATTGCTCGCCCTCAATCTCCGCCCGGTCATGGCGGGGCTGGGGCCACTGCTCGATCTCATCGAGAGCTCCACCGGACTGAGCTCCGCCGAAGCGGGGCTTCTCACCACGCTGCCGGTTTTTCTCCTGGGGCTCGGCGCCTTCGCCGGAGGGCGCCTACGGCGGCGCTTCGGAACGAAACGCGTCATTGCTCTGGGAATAGCGACGATCGCGCTGGCCTGCGCGAGCCGAGCGGTTTGGAACGACGCATTTGGAATGTTGGCGACGGCCGCCGGCGCAGGATTGGGCATCGCCGTCATCCAGGCGCTGCTGCCGGGAGTCATCAAGGAGCGCTTCGGCGCCGGCGTCGGGCGCGCCATGGGACTCTACACCACCGCCATAATGGGCGGCGCCGCATTCGCCGCCGCGACGGCCTCCGGACTTGCCCGCGCGCTCGATTGGCCCGGCGCTCTTGCGGTGTGGGCGCTGCCGGCCGCTGTCGCGACGATCGGCTGGTTGGCGCTGCCGCTTGCGTCACAAACGACCGCGGCGACGCTGAACGCAATGAGCGATCCGCTCTTGCGCAAGGGTCGCGCCTGGACATTGATGCTGTTCTTCGGGATCGGCACCGGCGCTTACACGCTGGTTCTCGCCTGGCTGCCGCCCTATTACATGAGCCTCGGCCAGAGCCGCGACATGAGCGGCTATCTGCTCGCCGGCCTGACCGTCGCGGAGGTATTGGCGGGGCTCGGCGTTTCCGCCGTCATCGGCCGCTTTCCCGATCGCCGCGGGCCGCTCGTCGCCGTGCTGCTCTGCATATTCGCAGGCCTCGTCTGTCTCGTCGCCTCGCCGCTATCCCTGGCCCTGCCAGCCGTGCTGTTGCTCGGGCTCGGCATTGGCGCGTTATTTCCGCTGTCGTTGATCGTCACCCTGGATCATGTCGACGATCCGGTCCGCGCCGGCGAGTTGGCGGCCTTTGTTCAAGGCGGCGGCTATATTGTCGCGAGCCTCGCGCCGTTTTTCGCCGGCGCCGTACGCGATCGCTTCGCCGATCTCTCCGGAGCCTGGGAGGCGATGGCGGTCGCAATCCTTCTCTCCATCGCAATCGCCAGCAGACTTTCTTCGAGCAGCTACCGACTTCTGTCCCGAGATTAGAGCGCGCGTTCCTCTCGAACGGAATCGTTCGCTCTAGACAAAAGCGAGACCAGTTTCCGATCCCAAAAGGATCAGAAACTGGTCTAGGTCATCCCCGTCAGGCCGGAGGCCTGACAGGAAAAATCCAAGGTAACGTTCGCGCCCGTGCGGGGCTACAGCCCCTCCGCCGCCATCAGCACTTCGTCGGCGTGACCCGGCACTTTCACCTTGCGCCAGATCCTCGCGATCTTGCCGTTGGCGTCGATAAGGAAGGTCGAGCGTTCGACGCCCATATATTTGCGGCCATACATGCTCTTCTCGACCCAGACGCCATAGGCCGAAAGCGTCTCCTTGGTTTCGTCCGCGGCGAGCGGGAAGGCGAGCTCGTATTTGGTGCGGAACTTGTCGTGGCTTTTGGCCGAATCTGGCGACATGCCGACAATTGTCGCGCCAGCTTTGGCGAATTTGTCGCGCAGCGCGTTGAACTCGATCGCTTCCTTGGTGCAGCCGGAGGTGTCGTCCTTGGGATAGAAGTAGAGAACGACCTTCTTGCCCGAGAGCGCCGCAATCGACAGCGTCTCGCCGCCTGCGCCGGGCAAAGTGAAGGCCGGCGCCGAATCGCCTTCTTTCAGTTGGATAATAGAAGTTGTCGGCGCAGGCGCCTCCGTGGCGGGCTTTGCGGCCGTGGCTTTGGCGGTTGCAGCCTTCTCCGCGGGCTTTTTCTCTGTGGATTTGGCCGCCGCGGGTTTCTTAGTCGACGCTTTCGTCGCCATTGCGCCTTCCTTTCGTCGTAACCGCATTTAGGATCTGGCTGGACAATGCAGAGACGGCGCCGGGCGGGCAAGTGCGCAACTCCAGGGGATGCGCCTTTTTTCGGCGCGCCGGAATGACAGGGCGAAGCGAGGGTATTTGAGCGACCAGGTAGGGCGCGAGCATTGCGGCGATCGGCTGGCAGTCCCACGACGGCCGCCGAAACGGCGCCGACGCGTCCGCGTCCCGAGGGCGGTCCGGGCTGGCGCCTCCTTTGGGCTGGCCGGATTGGCGCTCGTCTGTCTTGCGATCGGCGCCTTCTTCCTGGCTCTCTCGCGCGGGCCGATCGACTTCAGCTGGCTCGCGCCGCCGATCGTCGCCGCGCTGGACGAACGGTTCGACGGGCAATTCGCCTTCCAGCTCGCTGGCGTTTCCGTGGCCAATTCGGACCATGGTCCGACGCTGACGATCGACGGCCTCGTCGTAAAATCCGGCAACAAGGCGATTCTCGCTGCGCCGCGCGCTGAGCTCTCGCTCGATTGGCCGTCGATCTTTCTTGGCCGCCTCCGACCGCGCCGGCTGGAGGCGCTCGACCTCGAGGTGCGTCTTCTCGTCCAGGCCGACGGCACCATCGCGATCTCGGCGGGCGGGGACCCGCTCGCCACCGCCAAGGTCCCTCAATCGCCACCCGCTCAACCAACCCCGAGCGCGCCGTCCGCTCCGAGCCCGCCAATCGAGCGCGTCGCCCTGCTGAAGACGGCGGCCGGCGCCCTGCGCTCGCTGATGGATCTGGCGGTCAGTCCAAACAGCCCCGTGGGCGGTTTAGATAAGCTCGGCCTGCAGCATGGCCGGCTGACCATCGACGACCGCACCGTCGACCGCACCATTCAATATAAGGACGTTTCGCTGAGCCTGGCGAAGGCCCAGGGCAGCATGCGGTTCAGCCTGGCCGCGACGGGACCGTCACGGCGCTGGAGCATGACGGCCGCGGCGAAGGGCGCGCCGGGCGAAAACCGCGCCCTCTCGGCAAAGCTGCGGAATGTGACGATCGACGAAATCTCGCTTGTCGCGGGCGCCCGCAATCTTCACTTCGACACGGACGCGCCGCTCGGCGTCGATCTGAGCTTCTCGCTCTCGCCAGACGGGATCGTGCTCGGGGCGTCCGGCGGCCTGGAGATCGGCAAGGGCTTTTTCCGACTCGAGGAGCCCGACTATGAACCGGTCATGGTCCAGCGCATCGCGGCCCAGGCCCGCTGGAGCCGGCGTGAGCGCAAGCTTGTCGTCGCGCCCGTCGAATTCAAGGCGGGCGGGTTCGATTTGGCGCTTGCGGGATCGGCCCAGGCGCCGGCGGAGCTTCCTCCCGGCGCCGATCCGGGGGCCGACGCCTGGTTGATCAGCGCCAGACTTGTGAAGCCAACCCAAATCGCGCCGGATCACGCCGGGGAGAAGAGCGTCGCCATAGAGGAGGCCACGCTCGAGGCGCGGCTGATGCATGGTCAGGGTCGCCTGCTGCTCGACCGCTTCGCCGTCTCCGGACCTGACCTGCGCGCGTCCGGAAGCGTTGCGGCAAGCTATCGCGGAGCGCCGCGCGTGGCCTATACGCTCGACGTCGACGATGTCCAGGCGCGCGCGCTCATGCGGCTTTGGCCCACGCATGTCGCGGCGCCCGTGCGCGCATGGTTTCTCGATCACATTCCCGTCGGCGTCGTGAAGCATGCGCATGCTGCTGGCGACTTCGACGGTGACGCGCTCACCGCCATGCGCTATGAGCGCCCGCCGCCGGACAAGTCCCTCGAGATCGTGGGGGAGGTCGCGAATTGCACACTGGTCGACGTCTTGCCGGGCCTGGCGCCGATGACGGGCGTCTCAGGGAGGCTCCGCGTCACCGGCCGCACCTCCGTCTTTGACGCGACCTCCGGCATGATAGAGACCGGCCCGGGACGTCGCCTCACCCTCTCCGAAGGGCGTTTCTCCGTCGCCGATAATGCGTTGATCCCGACCCCCGCCGCGCTCGATCTCAAGGTCGCGGGCAACATCGAGGCGGCCGCCGATATTCTCTCGATGCCCGTCGTTGCGGCGCATGCGACCGTTCCCGTCGACGGCGCAACGCTCAAAGGTCAGATCGACGGCCGCGTCAGGGTCGATTTCGAGCTGGGCGACAACGCGAGGGGCGATCACACAACCTTCGCAGTCGACGCGAACACGACGAATCTTGTCGTCGAGAGACTCATCGGCAAAGAGCGGCTCGAGGGCGCGGCTTTACATGTGCTCTCCGACCGCAGTGGCCTGCGCGTCAATGGGACCGGGCGACTCTATGGCGCGCCGGCGACGCTCGACCTCCGGCGCGGCTTTGGCGAAAAGGGGCCGGCGCAGGCGCAGTTGACCCTGACGTTCGACGAAGCGGCGCGGCAGCGGGCGGGCTATGCCGTCGCGGGCGTGAGCGGGCCGGTTTCGGCGATCGTGAAAACGCAGCTCCCCGTCGCCGACGACCTCAACGCCCGTGTCGAGCTCGACTTGACGCGCGCCGGTTTCGACAACCCAATTCCGGGCGTCGCGAAGCCGGTCGGCAAAGCCGCCAAAGCGTCCTTCGTCGCGGTGAAGCGCGGCGAAGCGATCGCGCTCGATCAGTTCAACTTCGACGCCAGCCCCATCCAGGCGCAGGGCGTGATCGAACTCGCCAAAGAGGGGGGCTTCCGCAGCGCCCGGCTCGCGCCGGTGCGGCTTTCGACGGGCGATGACATGAAAGTCGAAGTCTCGCGCGGCGGCGACGCGACGAAGATTGTCGTGCGGGGGGCCAATTTCGACGCGCGGCCGATGCTCGCTTCGCTCATCCGCTCGGGGAGCGGCGGCGCCGACAAGCCTTCAGGGGCTCAGAAGAGCGCCGGCGACGACGTCAGCGTGGATTTCAAGCTGCCGATCGTCACCGGTCACGGGAAACAAATTCTCTCCAATGTCGTCTTCGAATATGAAGCGCGCGGCGGGCGACCGCGCACCGTGGCG
This sequence comes from Methylocystis sp. MJC1, assembly GCF_026427715.1. Classification (NCBI taxonomy): domain Bacteria; kingdom Pseudomonadati; phylum Pseudomonadota; class Alphaproteobacteria; order Hyphomicrobiales; family Methylocystaceae; genus Methylocystis; species Methylocystis sp. MJC1. The sequence goes on from NZ_CP107558.1 coordinate 1,617,522, forward strand.
CTCACCGGCAATTTCGGCCGAGAGGACCTCGCCGTCGCGATGACGCGCGGTCAAAACGGCGCGCAGCAGCTCGACATATCGACGAATGACGCCGGCTCTTTCCTGGCCTTCCTCGATCTCTACCGGAAGATGGAGAACGGCGTCCTGAACGCCAATGTCGCGCTCGGCCAGAACCGCGCCGACGGCGCCATTCGTATCCGCGATTTCTTCGTCAAAGGCGAACCGACGATGCGTCAGCTCATGGCGCAGGGCGGAGCGTCACGCGCCGACGATCGCGGCAATGTCCGTTTCGACCCCGATGTCGTGCGCGTCGGCCGGCTGCAATCCAATTTCACGTGGAGCGGCGGGCGCCTGTCGGTGCGCGAGGGGGTGATGTCCGGCCCCGAAATCGGACTCACCTTCGACGGCTTTATCGACTTCCCGCGTGACCGGCTCGACCTCTCCGGCTCTTATGTGCCGGCCTATGCGCTGAACAGCCTTCTCTCCAATATTCCGGTGCTCAATCTCGTCATCACCGGCGGCCAGAACGAGGGTATTTTTGCGCTGAACTACCGCGTGGCGGGGGCGCTATCCGCGCCTGTCGTCAGCGTCAATCCGCTGTCGGCGATCGCGCCCGGCCTGATGCGCAAGATCATGGGCGTGCTGGACGGGACGGCGCGGATGCCGGAGACGCGGTAGGGAATTTACCGCACTTCCAGCAGCACGTGCTTCTTCTTGCCAAGCGAAAGTTTGGCGACGCCGCCAGTCTCGAAGTCTTTGTCCGAGAGCGTCCCGCGCTCGTCCGTCACAATGACGTCGTTGACGCGCAGGCCGCCGCCCTTGATCTGCCGGCGCGCTTCGCCAGTCGAGGCGACGAGGCCGGCCTTCACGAAGGCGGAGAGCACGCCGAGCCCGGCGGCGATCTCGTCGGCGGAGACGGGAACCTTCGGGAGCGACAAAGCCAGCGCGCCCTCTTCAAAGGTCGCGCGCGCGGTCTCGGCCGCCTGTTCGGCGGCTTCGCGCCCATGAACCAGCGCGGTCGCCTCCGTCGCGAGGGTTTTCTTGGCCTCGTTGATCTCAGCGCCCCCGAGCGCCGCTAGCCGGGCGACCTCGTCCATCGGCAGGAAGGTGAAGAGCTTCAGAAAGCGGGCGACGTCGGCGTCCTCGGTATTGCGCCAGAATTGCCAGTAATCGTAGGGCGACAGCATGTCGGCGTTGAGCCACACGGCGCCCGCCGCCGTCTTGCCCATTTTGGCGCCGGAGGCCGTCGTCAGCAGCGGCGAGGTCAGCGCGTAAAGCTGCGGCGTTCCCATGCGGCGGCCGAGATCGAGGCCCGTGACGATATTGCCCCATTGGTCCGAGCCGCCCATCTGCAGCAGCGCGCCATAGCGGCGGTTGATCTCGACGAAATCATAGGCCTGCAAACACATGTAGTTGAATTCTATGAAGGAGAGCTCGTGCTCGCGCTCGAGCCGCAGCTTCACCGAATCCATCGTGAGCATGCGATTGACGGAGAAATGCCGGCCGACGTCGCGCAGGAAGTCGATGTAATTGAGCCCGGCGAGCCAGTCGGCGTTATCGAGCATCGAGGCGTCGGTCGGTCCATCGCCAAAGGTCAGGAAGCGCTCGAAAACGCGTCTGATCGAGGCCTTGTTGGCGTCGATCTGCTCAACCGTCAAAAGCTTGCGGCTTTCATCCTTGCCCGAAGGATCGCCGACGCGGGTCGTGCCGCCGCCCATGAGCGGCAAGGGCTTGCCGCCGGTGCGCTGGAGCCAGGCCAGCAGCATGATCGGCAGAAGAGAGCCGACATGGAGTGAAGAGGCCGTGCAGTCGAAGCCGATATAGGCAACAAGTCCTCCGGCAGTCGCCTTTTCGTCCAGCCCCTCGAAATCGGAGCACTGATGCACGAACCCGCGCTCCAAAAGAACGCGCAGAAATTCGGATTTGGGGGAGAATGCGTCGGCCATAGGGCAGGGTGATAGGGGCTGGGGCGCATACGCGCAAGACGGGTCCTGTGGGTGGGCGGCAAATAGGCTCAAGCAGAGACTTCCGCCTCGGTCGGCGAGTGTGTAAAAATGGAAGAAGAGCTTAGCCTTAAGAGGAGAAAAATTATTTGAGACTCGAGCCCCGACTTTCAAACTTTCTTGATGGCGGCCGCTGGCTATTCGCCTTTATCGTCTTGATCGGGCATGAAACGCCGCTCTTCAATCGCTTTGGCGGCATGATGATTACCCCTCAGAGCACGACTAATTACATTTGGTGGTTTTTTAGCCACTTCCAGTTCGCCCATTTTGCGGTGATTGGTTTTTTTGTCATTTCGGGTTTTCTTGTCGGCGGCAATGCTCTGACCGCTATCTTGCAAGATAAAGCCTTTTTGAAAAGCTATCTCATCAATCGAGTGACACGTATTTACGTCGTCTTGATTCCTGCTCTACTGGTAACGTTCACGTTCGACACGCTCGGTCGCGCGCTTTTTCGTAAGTCCTTCTACGAACACAGCCTCTTCGACGGACATTTCGGCCTGAATCTAATCCCTCCTAATCTATTGAACTTGCAGGAGATCTATTCGCCCTTTTATGGCACGAGCGCCCCTCTGTGGTCGCTGGCCTGCGAATTCTGGAGCTATATCGTTTTCCCGCTGCTGCTTTTGCCCCTGCATCGCGGGCTGAGCTGGCGGGCGAAAGCTGCGGCTTTCACGGCGGGAGTCGCCTTATTTGCGGCGCTTTGCGCGCCTCAGACGCTCTTCGCTTTTTATTTCCTCATCTGGGTCATGGGCGCTATCGCCCGCATTGTGACGCGCCCGCTTCTCAAGAGCCCCAACTTGGCGCTGGCGCTTCTGATTGTGTCGGTCGTGGTCACGCGTCTGACCGTGAGGGGGCCGGCGCTGGCGGCGGTGCCGCAGCTGCAGCAGTTCGCCGATGTGCTCAACGCCTTCCTCTTCGCCAATGTGATCGTCGCTCTGCGTTTCAACTCGTCTCCGTTCCGAGACGGCGGCGTAGCGGAGATCAACCGCAAGCTCGCGGATTTTTCCTATTCTCTCTATGCAGTTCACAATGCGGTCGTCTTTTTCGGCGCATGCGCGATCCGTTATTTCGCTGGCGAGGAATGGATGCCCGATGACAGCGCCGGGCCGCTGCATATCTTCGCCTTTGCCTGCCTGACCGGGCTCGTCATGGCCTTTGCATATGGTTTTTCGCGGCTCACGGAGGCGCGGACGGAGGATGCGCGTCGAGCCTTGCGTTCGCTGGTCGACAGGGTGACTGCGACGCACGGGAGAAGGATCGCGGACAAGATGGCGGCTCGGGAAACCGTGCTCTAGGCTTTGGAAATCTAGGCGTTGAGCGGCGCGTCCCAATAGCCTTCTTCGCGGGCGATGCGGGCATATTGGGCGCGCACCAGCGCCGGATTATAAATACGCTCCAGTCGGCGGACCGCGAAATGGCCGCGCGCCAGCGTCTGGAAATGCTCGGTGAAGGCGAGATTGATCGCCGCGCCACTGACCGCGCCGATAATCGGCACCGCTTGCGCCGCAACTTTCTGTGAGACGACGACCCCGAAGCGCGCAGAGAATTGGCTGACCAGTCGCACAAGCGCGGGCGCAGCCTCCTGCGAGACGCCGCGCGTCGCAACATATCGAGCTGCGTCGCTCACGGATTTGGCGAGGAGGCCCCTGGCCGCCAGATAGCCGCCTTCGAGCACATTGTCATCCGTATGGCCGCCGAGCGCGAAAACCTCGAGGCAGGCAAGCGCCGTCTCCGGATTGCGTAGGTTCTCACCCTGGTTGCGCGCAATGTCGGCGATCGACCGCAGCATGATGGTCGTCGAGACCGGCAGTTCCACGGGGAGGCTCGCAAGGCCGACGGCGCCGCCGACGCCGCCCGTGAGCGCGGCGAGGCGGCGGTGAAAGCGCGTGGTGTCGCGTTGCGGCGCGCCTTCGAGGCTCGAAAGCGCCACCTTCAGCGCCGTTGTGAGCGCCTTGCGCGCCGCGATTCCCGCCATTTCCTGAAGCTGAGGGGGCAGGGGGCGGCTGATGAGCCCCATGCGCCGGCCGGCAAGGCGCGCGACGCGACCGGCAAAGCTCTGGCGCTCCAACGCAGCGACGGCCGCACGCAAGGCCTCGAGGTCGGAGCCCGAAAGCTGGGACTCATATAAAACAGGAAGTTGCGCGCTCATCGCTCCGTCTCCGCCGCCGCGTCCAAGCGTCGAATTAAGGCCGCGTTAGCTTACCTCAAGATCGCCCGACTGCTCGCCCTTTGCAAGGGTCTGCAGTTAAAGGGAATCGGTTTGCGATCCTTGCCGCGTGCGGCGCCGCACGCGTCGAATGGCGCCGTTCCCGTTGCTACTGTGGCGATCTCGCCAGTTGTCCTATAGTCGTCTTATGCGTAGCATTCTGGGGAAGTTTGCGATCGCGGTAAGAGCTGCAACGGCTCGAAAGAAAAAAAAGAGGAGGAGTTTCTATGTCTTTCCGTTTCAAACTCAGCCACGCTCTCGGCGGCGCCGCCATTTTGGCGCTTCTGGCTCCGGCCGCGGCTCTCGCGGACGGCCGCATTGGCACGCTTCAATGCAGACTGCTCGGCAACGATCTGAGCGTCATCGTCGAGAACCAGCAGATCGACTGCGCCTATAGCGATGACGAGGAAGGCGCCGCCCCGGTCCATTACGTCGGCACGCTGACCAAGGTCGGCCCGAATATCACCGTGAACGGCCAGGGCGAGCTTGCCTGGGGCGTGATCGCGGCCACCGGCAAGGTGGGCCCCGGCGCGCTCGCCGGCAACTACGTCGGCCCAGGCGTTTCGGCCAAGATCGGCGTCGGCGGCGGCGGCGCGGTCCTCGTCGGCGGCTCGGACAACACCTTCTCGCTGCAGCCCTTCCAGATCGAAGCGGGCGCGGGCCTTGGCTGGAACGCGGGCGTCGAGAGCCTCACGCTCGCCTATGCCCCGGAGCCGGCTCCGGTGTTTCATAGGCGCCACCATGACCATCACCATCACCACCACCACCATCATCACCATCACTGATGGCGAAGCGCGGGGGTGACCCCGCGCTTTTCACGCCGGCGGGCGGAAGTCCATCAGCCGGTCCGTGGGAAAGTCATAGAGCCTCCCGGTCTCGCGCCACTCGGGCGCTAGCAGCGGGAGGCATTTTTTTGCAAAATCCTCCGGCGCCGGCAGCGTCATCGGGTCTTCGCCCGGCATGGCCTGGGCGCGCATGCGGGTGCGTAACGGCCCGGGATTGGCGATCATAACCGTGACGCCATTGTCCTTGACCTCGGCCGCATAGGTGCGCGCCATCGCGTCCAGCGCAGCTTTGGAGATGGCATAGGGCCCCCAGAAGGGCTTCGCCTTATGCGCCGCGCCCGAGGTGACGAAAAGGACACGCCCGGCGCCAGACGCCCGCAGCAGTGGGTCGAGCGAGCGGATGAGCCGCCAATTGGCGGTGACATTCACCGCCAACACCCGGTTCCAGTCCTTGACGTCGACATGGGCGAGCGGCGACAGCGGGCCGAGCACGCCGGCGTTGCCGACGAAAATGTCGAGCCTGCCCCAGCGCTCGAAAAGCGCCCCGCCGAGACGATCGAGCGCGTCGAAATCGGTGACGTCGCAGGGAACGAGCGTCGTTTGCCCGCCCAGCGCGCGGATGTCGTCGTCGAGCTCTTCGAGCGCGCCCTGGGTGCGGGCGAGCGCTACGATATGCGCGCCCTTACGCGCGAGTTCGAGAGCAAAGGCGCGGCCGACTCCGCGCGAGGCGCCGGTGACGAGAGCGATGGGGGGAGTGGAGGCCATTGTGGGATTGTCCTAACGCCAATCGATGTTGGCGACATCGACGCTCGATCTATTCGCGCGACGATGGATGACCAGATGGATGCGAAGTTCAGCTTCGTCGAAGTCATAAAGGAGAACGAAAGGCGTGCCCGAGACCGCGTGGAAATGGATGCCATGCGACTCGTCGAAGCCGCCGATCGTCGGATAGACCGCTAAGACGTTGCGGATCACATCGGATATGCGCTTGCGCTTTTCGTCGACGACAGCACGGCCAAAGCGCGTATGGCCGAACGCCAGAAGATCATGGAGAGCCGCAAGATAGGTTCGTGAAACCCGTATCGACCTCATGCGCCGGGACGAAGGCCGCGCAGGAATCCGTCTGTCTCCATTTCGGCTTCATCGAAAGAGATAGCCCGTCCGGCAGAGAAATCCTCTTTCGACCGGGCGAGCGCGGCGGCTTCTTCTCGCGTCAGATACAGGCTGTCTCGCAAAGCCGCTGCTTCGACGATGTCTATCAGAGCTACGCGCTGCTTCTCGGTCAGGGACGGCCATAACTCGACAATTCGCGCAGGACCCGTCATCAGCTCGCCTCCGCCAGCAGCGAAAGCTGCGCGCGGTTCTCCTCCACGAGGTCCGTCAGACACGTCGGATAGTCGCCCGTGAAGCAGTGGTCCGTAAATTGGGGATGCGCATTGTCGCGGCCGTCATAGCCCATTGCGCGATAGATGCCGTCGACCGAAAGGAAGGAAAGCGAATCGCAGCCGATATAGGCGCGCATCTCGTCGAGCGAATGGGTCGCGGCGAGGAGCTTTTCCTTCTGCGGCGTGTCGATGCCGTAATAGTCCGGATGGGTGATCGGCGGCGAGGAGATGAGGAAATGCACCTCGGTCGCGCCGGCGTCGCGCATCATCTGCACGATTTTGACCGAGGTCGTCCCGCGCACGATGGAGTCGTCGATCAGGATGACGCGCTTGCCCTCGACCACGCAGCGATTGGCGCTGTGCTTCATGCGCACGCCGACCTCGCGCACCGATTGCGTCGGCTGAATGAAGGTGCGGCCGACGTAATGGTTGCGGATGATGCCGAGCTCGAAGGGAATCCCCGACTCGCGCGAATAACCGATCGCCGCCGGGACGCCCGAATCCGGCACCGGCACCACGACATCGGCCGCGATCGTCTGCTCGCGCGCCAGCTCGCGGCCCATCGCCTTGCGGACCTCATACACAGGACGACCCTGAACGAGAGAGTCAGGCCGCGCGAAATAAATGAACTCAAAAATGCAGGGCCGCGCCACCCGAGAGGGGAAGGGTTCGATGCTCTCGATCCCTGATTCCGAGATGATGACAATCTCGCCGTTCTTGACGTCGCGCACGAAGCGGGCGCCGATGATGTCGAGCGCACAGGTTTCGGACGCCAGGATATATTTGCCGTCCAGCTCGCCGATGACGAGCGGGCGAATGCCGAGCGGATCGCGCGCGCCGATGAGCTTTTTATTTGTGAGCACAACGAGCGAATAGGCGCCTTCAATGGCGCGCAGCGCCTCGATGAAGCGGTCGACAAGCTGCGGCTTGCGACTGCGCGCGACAAGGTGAAGGATGACCTCGGTGTCTGAGGTCGACTGAAAGATCGCGCCTTCCTTGATGAGGTCGCGCCGCAGCGCCTGCGCGTTTGTGAGATTGCCGTTATGCGCGACGGCGAAGCCGCCCGTGTTGAGCTCGGCGAAAAGCGGCTGCACGTTGCGCAGCATCGTTTCACCGGTCGTCGCGTAGCGGACATGGCCGATCGCCGCGGAGCCGGGCAGGCGCTTGATGGTGCTTTCCTTGGAGAAATGATCGCCGACAAGCCCAAGCCGGCGCTCGCCGTGGAAACGGCCGCCTGCGTCATAGGTGACGATGCCGGCGGCCTCCTGGCCGCGATGCTGCAGGGCGTGAAGACCCAGCGCCGTAATGGCGGCCGCATCCTGGAAATCAAAGACCCCGAAGACGCCGCAATATTCGCGCAGACGATCGCCGTCGAGATCGTCCGTCATTTCGATCGGGCCGGCAATGGATTGGTTATCGGTCATTGCGCAGTCTCCCATATCGAAAGCGCGTCGCTGCGCTGTAGCATCAACTTTGCCAACCGGCGCGGACGCCGGCGAGTTTTCTCGGCCTTGTCGCACGTCATTCGCCCTTAAGGCTTCTCCTCCGGAGCCACGGTCTTCTCGGGCTCAGATTCGGCAGGCGGGGTCTCTTCGACGGGCGCGCCGGACTTCTTGGCCTTGATCTTGGCGACGATGCTGTCCAGATCGTCAGGGAGCCATTCGCGCAGCTTGTCGCCGCCCGCCTGGAGCAGAGGCTTGGCGCGGGCGCTGCGAATCCATTCCGGCTGATTGGCGTCGGGCACAAGCCAGCCGTAGAAAACGAAGGCGACGACGGCCAGCAGCATGCCCCGAACCGCTCCGAAGACGAACCCCAGCGAACGGTCGAGCGCCCCGATCTTGGAGTCCAGAATCACGTCGGAAAGCTTCACGGTGACGATCGACACCAGAATCAGCGCGACGAAGAAGACCACCGCGACCGCCGCCGCGAGCGCGAGCTCGTCCTTGGAGATGTAGGGCTTTACGTAGGGCAGCGCCATGGGATGCAGATAGTAAGCGGCGAAGGCGGCCGCCACCCATGAGAGGATCGCCAGCACTTCGCGGGTGAATCCGCGCAGCAGAGCGAGCATGCCAGAGACCAGAACGATGATAATAACTGCCAGATCAAGGTACGACGGCATCGAAGTCCTCTTCGTTTCGCCCTGACGCTCGGAAATCCCAACGCTTCGCCGGCGCGCGCCTTGCGCGCCAATCACGTCATTCGCTTTCGCAAGCGCGCTCTGCTGATCGAAGGCGGCTGGGTCGACGGCCGCGGGAACGTACGACCGCTTGCTTCTAGCGCAACTCAACCGCCGGCGGGAAGTAGAAAGGCTAAATTTCAGCCCGTCGCGCCCGCGGCGCAGTCTGCGCAATCGCCGCAACGAGCTGGGCGACGTCGGCGCAGGGCCGCAAGGTCAGGCCGGCGCGACGGTCGTCGTCGTTGATCTGCTGGCCTTGCGCGAGAACCGCCTGGTGAAAGCCGAGCTTGGCGGCCTCGCGCAGCCGCATCCCGGCGTGGATGACGGGTCGGATCGCGCCGGAAAGGCCGATCTCTCCGAAAAACGCCTGATCGGCGGGGAGCACGGCCCCCGTGAGCGAGGAGACGAGCGCCGCTGCGGCGGCGAGATCGCCCGCTGGCTCGTCGGCGCGCAAGCCGCCCGCGACGTTGAGATAGACGTCGTGCATCCCAAGTTTCAATCCGGCATGCGCCTCCAGTACGGCCAGGATCATCGACAGGCGATTCTGGTCGAAGCCGACGACGGCGCGTCGGGGCGTGCCGAGCGAGGTCGGCGCGACCAGCGCCTGAATCTCGATCAGCATGGGGCGCTGGCCCTCCATGCCGGCGAAGACCGCCGCGCCCGGCGCCGAGGCGTCGCGCCCGGCCAGAAAGATCGCCGAGGGGTTGGCGACTTCGGCCAGTCCGAGCCCTGTCATTTCGAAGACGCCGATCTCGCCGGTCGCGCCGAAACGGTTTTTCGAGGCGCGCAGCATGCGGAAGTGATGCGCCGCGTCGCCCTCGAAGGACAGCACCGCGTCGACCATATGCTCGACGACGCGCGGGCCCGCGACCTGCCCGTCCTTTGTGACATGCCCCACGAGAATGATGGTCGAGCCGCTGGTCTTCGCGTGGCGCAGCAGCGCCTGGGCGCTCGCCCGCACCTGTGTGACCGTGCCCGGCGCCGATGGCGCGACCTCCGTGTGCATGGTCTGGATCGAGTCGATGATGATCAGCGCGGCGCGCTTGCCGGTCGCGCAGGTCGCGAGAATATCCTCGACCTGCGTGGCGGAGGCGAGTTCGACCGACGCGTCGGCGAGGTCGAGGCGGGTGGCGCGCAGCCGCACCTGCGCCACGGCCTCCTCGCCGGAAATGTAGATGACCCGCGCGCCGCGCCGTGCGAGCGCCGCGCAGGCTTGTATCAGCAGGGTCGATTTGCCGATGCCTGGCTCGCCCCCGAGCAGCAGAACGGAGCCCGGCACGAATCCGCCGCCGGTGACGCGGTCGAATTCGTCGATCCCCGTGACAATGCGCTCCGCGGCGCGATCCGATCCGGCGAGCCCCTCCAACTCGAAGGCGCGCCCGCGTGTTGCGCGCGCCGCCGTCGGGCCGGAGTCGCTCTCTTCTACGATCGCATTCCATTCGCCGCAGGACTCGCAGCGCCCCTGCCAGCGGGCAGCGACGGCGCCGCAGTTTTGACAGACGAAGAAAGAACGGGATTTGGCCATGAGCGCTTGGCGCATGCGCCGGGAAGCCTTGTCAAGAGGCGCTCGCGCATGCGGGTCCGCGAGGCGTCAACTCGCCTTCCCGTTCGGGCGCCTTTTCCCGTCCGGCTTTGGGCCTCCGTCGCCGTCTGGCAACGTCCCCGTCACCGGATCGAAACCACCGTTCACGCGCGCGCGCAACACGTTGGAGGGCTTGAAGGTCACGACTAGCCGCGCGGTGATTTTCGCAGACTCTCCGGTCTTCGGATTTCGTCCGTCTCGCGCCCGCTTGGCGCGGACGAGAAAGGCGCCGAAGGACGACAGTTTGACGTCTTCCCGCGACACGATGCTTTCGAAAATCTCGTCGAGCACCAATTCGACATATTTAGAGGCTTCAGTGCGGCCGAGGCCAGTTCGCTGGTGAACCGCCTCTGCCAGATCCGCGCGTGTGGTCGTCTTTAGCGCATGGTCGCCGTAGGTAAGAGCGCCATCGCCATCGGGCGAGAGGATTTGCTCCTGGGACATTTGGAACCTTGTAAATTTGATCGAAGAAAAGTTGGAGGCGAAGATAGTTTGTGCGGATAGCTGCTTTTACTGCAATCGGTCCGAGCGCAATCAGCAATTACCGCCAAAGAACCACTAGCCGTCGCCGAAGCCCGGCTCGCTCATCCGTTGTTGGAATTATTCAGAATCGCAGCGAAAAATCAAGCGGAAGTTGCAACGCTTAAGCGATGGCCGGCGCATATTGGGTTGAATACAATTGCCTATTCATTTCGCCCACTTACCAGCGGATCAAAGCCGATCCCCAGGTGAATCCGCCGCCCACAGCCTCCAACATCACCAGATCGCCTTGCTTGATGCGACCATCAGTCGCCGCAACGGACAGGGCGAGCGGGATGCTGGCGGCCGAGGTGTTGCCATGCAGATGGACGGTCGCCACGATCTTTTCCGGCGCGATGCCGAGCTTTTGCGCCGACATGTCGATGATCCGCCGATTGGCCTGATGCGGCACGAACCAGTCGATCTGCGCCGGCGTGACGCCCGTCGCCGCGAAAGCGTCGATGACGACGTCCGTCACCTTGCCAACCGCGAATTTGAAGACTTCCTGACCGGACATGCGGAGATGGCCGACCGTCTGCGTGGCGGAGGGACCGCCGTCGACATGGAGCTTTGCCCGATGCCGGCCGTCCGAGCGCAAATGCGTCGTCAAAACCCCGCGCTCGCTCATGGCGCCGCTGGAGGGCTGCGCCTCCAGCACCATCGCGCCGGCGCCATCGCCAAAGAGCACGCAGGTCGTGCGGTCTTCCCAGTCGATGATGCGGGAGAAGGTTTCCGCGCCGATGACGAGGGCGCGCTTGTGCGAGCCGGAGCGCAGGAATTTATCGGCGGTCGTGAGCGCGAAAACGAAGCCCGAGCAGACCGCCTGAAGATCGAAGGCGACGCCATGGGCGATGCCAAGCGCCGCCTGGATCTGCGTGGCGGTCGAGGGGAAGGTCCAGTCGGGCGTCGACGTGCCGACGATGATCAGGTCGATGTCGTCAGGGGTGAGGCCGGCGTTTGCGAGGGCCGCGCGCGCCGCCTTCTCGCCGAGCATCGAGGTTGTTTCGCCCTCGGCGGCGATGTGGCGCTCCTTGATGCCCGTGCGCTGGAAAATCCATTCGTCGCTGGTGTCGACGACCTTCGCAAGGTCGTCGTTGGTCAGCGTCTTGGCGGGCAGATAGGAGCCCACGCCGAGAACGACGGAGCGAAGCAGGGGATTTGGCGTCACTGAGCGGTTTCCTGCGGCGGACTGGCCGGGTCGGCGGCGCCGCTTTCGAATTGATGGGCGAGCGCGACCGTGTCGCGAATGCGGTTCATGAGATCGTTCTTGGCCATTTCGTAGCCGATCTCGACTGCGCGGGCGAAGCCCACTGAGTCCGTTCCGCCATGGCTCTTGATGACGATGCCTTCCAGGCCCAGAAACACCCCGCCGTTGACGGCGCGCGTATCCATCTTGCCTTTGAGTTCGGCGAAGGCGCCGCGCGCGAAGAGATAGCCAATTTTGGCGAAGAGCGAGCCGCTCATGGCGGCCTTCAGATAGGCGGCGATCTGCTTCGCCGTGCCTTCCGCCGTCTTGAGCGTGATATTGCCAGTGAAGCCTTCCGTCACGACGACGTCCACGGCGCCCATGCCGATCCCGTCGCCCTCGACAAAGCCCGCATATTCGAGGCCGGGAAGGTCGGTTTCGCGCAAGATGGCGGCGGCAGCCTTGACCTCCTCGACGCCCTTGATTTCCTCGGTGCCCACATTGAGCAGGCCGACAGTCGGCCGCTCCAGCCCGAGAATGATGCGCGCCATGGCTGAGCCCATGATGGCGAGATCGACAAGGTGGCTGGCGTTGGCGCCGATCGAGGCGCCGACGTCGAGGACGATGGACTGGCCGCGCAGCGTCGGCCACAGGCAGGCGAGCGCCGGCCGGTCGACGCGGGCCATGGTGCGCAGACAGATTTTCGACATGGCCATCAGCGCGCCGGTGTTGCCGGCGGAGATCGCGGCGTCGGCCTCGCCTTTCTTTACCGCCTCGACAGCCATCCACATGGAGGAGACGCGCCGTCCGTAGCGCAAAGCTTGGCTCGGCTTGTCGTCCATGCGGACGGTGACGCTGGAATGGCGGATTTCGGCGCGCTCGGCGAGGCGCGGATGGTTTGCAAGTTCGGCGCGGATCGCCGTCTCGTCGCCAAAGAGCAGAAACTGGCTCTCGGGCATGCGTTCGAGGGCGAGGGCGCAGCCGGGGACCGTCACCGACGGGCCGAAATCGCCGCCCATCGCGTCGACCGCGATCCGAACTTTCTCCGCCATTGCTTCCTGTTTCCCTCGAATGCCGGGGCGCGCCTGCTGTCGGCAGGCGTATGATCATCTCGCGGGCGCGAGGCTTCCCACTTGCGACGCTGTGCCGAACCAACGATGGCTCAGCGTTCTGCGCGGGTGATTGCCATTTGCGGCGCGGCTGCGCAAGTGCCACGTCGCGTAGCCTGCTTGACCGGAGCCGAGACATGGACGGCCCCGGTCACTCGGGTGTGATGCGCGCCTGGAGCCGCGCGGGGCCTTCAGGCCCACATATGGCCAGATGCTACTTTCCCGAGGGCTCGGCCGGGCGCAATTTGGTGAAAGGCGAGACCACGCCGTTCTCCTCTTTCTCCTCGGGCGCGAGCTCCACGAATTCCGCGCCGGGTTTGCGTGGATAGGGATCGAGCGCCAAAGTGAGGAACTCCGAGACCACCGCCCCGAGATCGACCGCGCCATTGATCAGCGGGTCGGGCGGATCGTCCTCGAGCATGTTTGGCTCGATCATCTCCGGCTCGGGCTCGTGACGGCGCGAGCGGGGTTTGGGGGCTTGCTTCGGAGGCGCGAAGCGCAGCTCGATCGGCTCGGCGACGTCCGAGTCGAACGCGTCGAGCGTGACCACGCAGGTCTGGCGCACGCGGGCGCGCAGCTCGCCGGTCACCTCCAGCCCGTCGCCGCGCCAACGCCGCGCGCGCAGCGCCGCTTCGAGCGAGAGAACGGCAGGGAGGTCGTTCATCTGCGCGAGCGCGGCGCGCTCGGCTTCCGAGGCGACGATCTTTATCTCGAGACCTTCCGGAGGAACCTCGATCACGGAGAGCGGGCGCGAGAGCGCCGGCTTCTCGTCGAGGGCCATATTGTTTTCGTCAACCATTTTGCCCTCTCTTCTCTACTTCAGACGCATCCATGGCTTTTAGATACGTTGGCCGCCTCATTGGCGCCAGTTCTCTGATCTATCCGGCCATGACCGGCTTGCTTTCGCGCCAATCGAAGGCTAGGCAAGCCGCATTGCGATATGGAATACCGGCGCGCGCTGCGCCGCCGGCGGGATGGAGATCGATATGGCGGGGCAGGGCTTGGGTTTTTCGAGGGACTGTCTCGGTTCGTCGGCCGCGAGAATCATGGCGGCCTTCGGCGTCGCAGCCTCGCTCTCGGGTTGCCTGGGCTATGAAGGCGTCATCAATCGCGGCGCGGTGGTCGACACGCGCAAGGTCATGCAGGTGAAGCCCGGCATGGCGGCGCCTCAGGTCATGCAGTTGCTCGGCACACCCTCGACGACGTCCACCATCGGCGGCGACGCCTGGTATTACGTCAGCCAGCGAGTCGAGCGCTCTTTGGCGTTTATGCCGCAAAGCATCACCGACCAACATGTGCTGGCGGTCTATTTCGACAAATCGAGGAAAGTGACCCGCGTCGCTGATTATGGGATGGAAGACGGCAAGCCGGTCGATTTCCTGAGCCGCACAACCCCGGTCGCCGGGCCGGAATATCACCTGATCCAGGCGTTGCTCTCCAAGGTGCCCTTCTGACCAAGAAGCGCTTGCTGGGTTGATGGCGCAAATAAGGCCCGATGCGCCGCCATCTCAGCTAAATCCTCCAGAATGCACAGGTTTTTTTGAGTTTTCCCGTAGCTCCCTCCTGCGCCGAATATGGCGAGGGGGTGGCGCGGGTCGTCGCTCTTTCGCCGTTCCCGCCGCTTAACTTCCTGTTAGGGTCCGCCGTTGCGGTGCAGGGAGTCGACGAAAAAGAATGACGGATTATCCACAGCCCACGTTGGAGTCCGCGCCTGGCATGAGTTTGGGCGACCGCTGGGCGTTGATCCGCGAAGGCCGCTCTTTTCCCATCGTTCTCCGCACCCTTTGCGTCGGCGCGCTCCTCTCGACGCTTGCGGCGCTGAGCTTTTCCGTCAAGCGTGTGGAGGCCCCCCGCTATGAGCGGCTCGCCCGCGCCGGCAAACCTCATGCGCCGGCGACGCCTTTCATGCAGTTGACGCGGGGCGATGACGAAATCGCGCTCGACAGCGACTTCTCGCTCGAGCAGGCGGCGCTCACCTGGGCGCATCGCCTCGGTAAGGACGGCGAGGCCGCACCCGACGCGCCGGGCGTCCTGCGCTTCGGTTCGGTGAAGGTGCACAAATCGATCGTTGAGCGCGTCGTGCAGGCCGCGAACCAGACGGAAATGGACCCGGCGCTGCTCATGGCGATCGCCGACAAGGAATCCAACTTCTCGACCACTGCCAAGGCGCGCACCTCTTCGGCCAGCGGGCTCTTCCAATTCGTCGAGAAAACCTGGCTCAAGGCGGTGAAGGATTTCGGTCATCTGTATGGCCGCGAGGAAGAGGCGAACGCCATCGCCGACGGCGCGGACGCCATCGGGCGCGTCGCGCCGCAGCAGCGCGCCAAAATCCTCAGCCTGCGCAACGACCCCTATCTGTCGGCGGCCCTCGCAGCTGAGATGCTGAAGAAGGACGGCTCGAAGATCGCCGAGAAGATCGGCCGGCCACTCACGCCGGGCGAGACCTATCTCATTCACTTCCTCGGGCCGGACGACACCGAGCGCTTTATGAGGGCGCTGGGCGAGAAGCCGAACATGTCGGCAGCCGCCCTGCTGCCCAAGCCCGCCCGCGCCAATAGGCCGATCTTCTTTGCCCAGCAGGGCCGCAAGCTCAAAGCCAAATCATTGAGCGAGGTGCATGAGGCCTTCGAGTCCATGATGGGCACGCGCACGAGCCGCTATGAGGATGTGGCGCAGAAGCTGCCGGCGGGCGTGACGGCCTATACGGAATGAGCCCCATGCGGCGCGCGACGCGCGGTCCGGACCGCGGGCCTTCAGGCCCGCTTGCCGTCGCCGATCATCAGATCGAGATTCTGAACGGCTGAACCCGACGCGCCCTTGCCGAGATTGTCGAGACGCGCGACCAGCACGGCGTGACGCCGCGCCTCATTGGCGAAGACAAAAACCTCCATGTCATCCGTGCCGTTGAGCGCGAGCGCGTCGAGGCGTCCAGCGACCGGCGCCGGCATGACGCGCACATGCGGCGCGCCCTCGTAATGGCGCCGATAGGCGGCCTCGAATTCCGCCGCCTTGGGCTTGCCGGGCAAAGCGTCCAGTGCGAGCGGAATCGACACCAGCATGCCCTGGCGGAAATTGCCGACCGACGGCACGAAGAGCGGGCGCGCCGAGAGTTTCGCATAGGCCATGATCTCGGGCAGGTGCTTGTGCTCGAGGGAGAGCCCATAAAGTTCGAAGGCCGGCGCCTCGCCCCTCTCGTAAGAACCGATCATTTGCCGCCCGCCGCCCGAATAGCCGGAGACCGCGTTGATCGTCAGCGGCAGGTCAGGCTGAATAAGGCCGGCGTCGACGAGCGGGCGCAGCAGCGCGATGGAGCCGGTCGCGTAGCAGCCGACATTGGCGACGCGCGCCGCTTTGGCGATCGCCTCCGGCTGGCCGGCGCAGAGCTCGGGAAAGCCATAGACCCAGCTCGGCGCGACGCGATGCGCCGTCGAGGCGTCGAGCAGGCGCGGGGCCTCATCGCCCAGCGTATCGCAAAGCGCGACCGTCTCCTTGGCGGCATCGTCGGGTAGGCAGAGAATGGCGATGTCGACAGCGGCGAGAATCGCGCCCTTGGTCTCGACATCCTTGCGCTTCTCAGTGGAAATCGCGACGATTTCGATGTCAGCGCGGTCGGCGAGGCGCTCGCGGATTTCGAGGCCCGTCGTGCCGGCGTCGCCGTCGATGAAGATCTTGGTGGTCATTGGCCGTGTCATCCCGCGGAAAGCGCGCGTTTATGAGCGGGTTGGATGATGGCTGCGTGACGCCTTGTCAACATATTCAGGCGGGCTGCCTTCAGGAGTGTGTTCAGGTGAGGAAGCAGCTCCTTCTCATTGCGCATGCCCCTTCCGCAAATCTGCAACGGATGCGCGACGCGCTTGTCGAGGGCGCGCGAGCGCCCGAGATCGAGGACGTCGCGACGCGCGTATCAAGCCCCTTCGAGGCGCAGCCCGAAGACGTGCTGGCGGCCCAGGCCGTCGTTCTTCTGACGCCTGAAAATCTGGGATATATGAGCGGCGCGCTGAAGGATTTTTTCGACCGCTGCTACTATCCCTGCCTCGAACACTCACAGGGGCTTCCCTACGCCTTGTGCATCCGCGCCGGCAGCGACGGGACCGGCGCGCGGCGGGGCGTCGAGACGATCGTCACGGGGCTGAGATGGCGGGCGATTCAGCCGCCTCTGATCTGCCGTGGCGACTGGCGCGAGGACTTTGTCCAGCAATGTCGAGAGCTGGGGACGCTGGCCGCAGCGGGATTGGACGCCGGGGTGTTTTGAGCCCCCGAAGAAGCGGATCGGCGCCCCCAAGACGGCAAAACCCCCGGCTTCCGCTTGCGCGAAACGCCGAGGGCTGCGTTCAAAGAGAACCCGGCCGGGAGGCCGGGTTCCTGTCGGCCGGAAAGCCGTATCAGTATTTCGCGAGGACGGGAGCCGCCCCGCCGCCGAAAAAGTTGAAGTGGTAGTTCACGCCCGCGCGAACCGTGTGGAAGCGGGTGTGATTGTTGACGTTGTTCAGCCCGAAGCCCGGGTTGAAGAAGAAGTTCTGTCGGCTTCCGCTGATATCCGTGTAGAGATATTCGGCCTTGGCCGACCAGTTCGGCAGGAACATCCACTCGACGCCGCCGCCGGCGGTCCAGCCGGTCTGCACGACGCTGTTCTGGTTCCACCAGGAGTTGCGCTGCACGTCGCCATAAGCGAAACCGCCCGTGCCGTAAACGAGCAGGGTGGGCGTGAAGAGCCAGCCCAGACGGCCGCGAACCGTGCCGAACCAGTTGACGCGAGCCGTGGCGTTGAGGCCGCCCCAGCCGCCCCAGGGACCGAAGCCGCCCCAAAGCCAGGGGTTGTTGTTGTTGCCGCCCGAGCCGATGCTCGTGCCCTGGAAGTCGGTCTCGATGCCGACGAGGAAGCTCTGGCCGAATTGATAATTATATCCAATCTGGCCGCCGCCGACGACGCCGCCGGTGTTGTTGCCGCCATTATTCCAGCCCCAACCCACGACATTGGAGGAGGAGCGATCCATCCAGCCGCCGCCAAGGTTCAAACCGGCGTAGAAACCGGTCCACAACGGCGGCGGGGGCGGCGGAGGGGCAAAGACGGGAGCTTCTTTGCGCGAAGGAAGATCGGCAGCGAACGCCGAGCCGAGCGCGGCAAGCGACGCCGCCGTGATCAGAAATATTCTTTTCATTTTACTGCCCTTTCGCTGAATCAAGGAGGCGTCCGCTTGGGGATCGAACTCTCTGCATCGGTTTTTTAGCTCGAAATCCGCCTAAAAGGTGTTTCGAACCGTGAGACTCGATCAGTTATTGTATAGATGTGGCATATTTGGCACATATAGCCTGTGGCTTTGCAGTTAATTTTAGAACATTGCTAAGTAATAATCCCTAGCAACATCTTTGGCTTAAGTTTAGACAACCGGAAGCGTTGCTGGAACGAGCCGTTTGAAATGCGCAGAATCACGCCGCATCGTGATGCCTCTCGGAGAATATGCCAAGCTCACGCTATCCTCTGCCATCCGCGCGGGCTCGCTTACCTTTTCGCGTCGGAAATGTGGGAGCGATTCTCCTATTACGGGATGCGCGCGCTCCTCGTCCTTTACATGGTCGATTATCTCCTTGCGCCAGAGCGCGCCAGAGAGGCTCTCGGCCTTGCGGAGCTGCGGCGCGGACTCGAGCTGCTTTCCGGGCCGCTGGCGCCACAGCCTTTCGCCTCGCAGGTCTACGGGCTCTACACCGGGCTTGTCTATTTGACGCCGATCCTCGGCGGGCTGATCGCCGACCGGCTGCTGGGGCGCACGAGAACCATCGCGCTCGGCGCCGGCATGATGCTCATGGGCCATTTCATGATGGCCTATGAGCCTTTCTTTCTCATCGCGCTTTTGCTCATCGCTTTCGGCTGCGGCGCTTTCAAGCCAAATATTTCAACGCAGGTGGGAGAGCTCTATGCTGAAAACGACTTGCGCCGCGACCGCACCTATTCGGTCTTCTATGTCGGGATCAATATTGGGGCTTTCTTCGCGCCGCTCGTGTGCGGAACGCTGGGGGAAAAAATCGGTTGGCATTATGGCTTTGCTTGCGCGGGCGTCGGCATGGGCGTCGGTCTTGCGACCTATCTGCTCGGACTTTCCCATTTGCCGCCTGATCCGCCGCTGGGGAGTTGGCGCGCCGTAGCGGAAGATCGCGAAAATCTCCGGCTTCGCCAAGCGCTTCTACTGGTTCTGCTTTTCTTTATTCCGTCGTCTCTGTTCTGGGCGGCCTTCGAACAGCAGGGCAACACGATCGCGCTCTGGGTCGAGCGCTCCACCGACCGCCACATCGATCTCCTGGTCTGGCGCGGGGATATTCCGGTGACCTGGTTTCAGGCGCTCAATCCGTTGATGATCTTTCTCTTCACCCCGCCGCTCGTCGCCTTGTGGGGACGCCTCGCGCGTCGCGGGCGTGAGCCCTCGACGCTGCGGAAATTATCGATCGGCTGTCTCGGCGTCGCGGTCAGCTATGGGGTGATGGCGCTCGCGGCCTGGAGCGGAGGCGGTGAAAAGACGAGCTGGCTTTGGCTGCTCGCTTATTTCGCCATCATCACGATCTTCGAGCTGCATTTCTCGCCGATTACCCTGTCGCTCGCGTCGCGTCTCGCGCCCGTTGGCGTGCGCTCGGCGCTGATGGGCCTTTGGCTCGCGTCGATGTTTCTCGGCAATCTCCTGGCCGGGTGGCTGGGAGGGTTTTGATCGAGCTTCTCGAGCGTCGAATTCTTCGTGATGATGGCTGGTCTCGGCGTCGTCGGCGCAGTCTTCATCCAAGCAGTGCGACGGCCGCTCGCGTCTTTTATTCCGACTGCAAGCTGAAGTCCGAAGCCCCGATTGGAGCGCAGCGAACAGAAAGGCGCCCGGTGTTTTTTGCTCTATTTTTTCGGCAGGAGAATCACATGCTCCTGCTCCTCGCCGTCGTTGCGCGCCACGATGGCGATGGCGGGTTCGGTCTTGCTCAGATTGGTCGGCTGATGCGGCACGTCGCCCGGGATATAAATGAAATCGCCCGCGACATTGACGACGCTCTTTTCGAGATGCTCACCATATTTGGTTTCGACCGTGCCTTGCAGCAGATAGATCGCCGACTCATAGCCCTTGTGAACATGCGCCTGCGCCGAGGCGCCCGGCGGAATGACTACCTTGAGCAAAGACAGCCCCTTGGCGCCGGCGTTTTTGCCCGAGATCCCCGGAAAGAAGGGCAGGGCCTGTTTCGACGTCGAGGCCTCGCCCACGCGGACGGTGACGACATCCTTGCCGTCCTTGGCGCCGATGATTTGAGGATCGCCAGCGAGGGCGGATGCTCCGAAGAGCGAAAAGGCGATCAACAAGGCTAGCTTACGCATCGGGTCTTCCTTTGTCCCGGCGACCGAAGTGAGCGGGGCTCTCGACTCACCGGCCGCGTGCATTGTCGCACGGCGGCGCGAACCTCGTCCTTCCAATTTGGCCGTCCGGGTGAAATGCCGCGACAACCGCGCTGTTGCCGCAAATTGCGAAGGGAGTATTCTGATTGCGCACCCACGCCGAGAAGCGGCCCGCGATTGGTTGGGAGGGGCGAGATGTCCGAGGGAAGGCCCGGCGCAGTCGCACTTGCAATACGCCCGTCGGTGGCGCGAATAGCGTGCTTGCGCGCGTATGTCGCCGGACTCGTCGTGGT
Organism: Methylocystis sp. MJC1; assembly: GCF_026427715.1. NCBI lineage: Bacteria > Pseudomonadati > Pseudomonadota > Alphaproteobacteria > Hyphomicrobiales > Methylocystaceae > Methylocystis > Methylocystis sp. MJC1. The sequence continues at coordinate 1,638,123 of NZ_CP107558.1, forward strand.
CGGAGGCGCGAGCGCCGTTTCCGCCCAGGCGCTCCCGCCCGCCGCTCTCGTGCAGGCTTATCCCGAACAGCTACTTGGCGAGGACGGCGCCTTGCTAGTCTGGCGAGACGGAACCAGGCAGCCGCTTTCGGATGGCGCGCCCGACAAGAGCTTCGATGAAAAGCTGAAGAACGCCTCGCTGCTCGATCAACTCAGCCTGCCCTATCCAAAGGGGCCGCTTTCAAGGCCGCCGCAGGCGCAAGATGATCCCGGACGGTTTCGCAACGCGTCATTTTTCGACAAGATGTACGGAGACTGCGACAAGGGCGAGACGCAAAAGCGTCTCGTCGCCGTCACATGGGTCGGTGGACAAAAGATAAAGGCTACCACCGTCAATGGCGTCGCGCAGAAGATGCGCGCCATCGCCGAAGAGCTGGAGCGGCTGCCCGCGACGCTGAGGGGCTTCGCCTATCCGAGCGCCGGCGCGTTCAGTTGTCGCGCCGTGAAGGATACGGGAAAGCGCAGCATGCACGCTTATGGCGCGGCGATCGACATCAATGTGAAAAACTCGGACTACTGGCTGTGGCGCAAAGGCTCCTACCGCAGCCGGATCCCTTATGAGATCGTCGCCATCTTCGAGCGCCACGGATTTATCTGGGGCGGAAAATGGGGGCATTTCGACACGATGCATTTTGAATACCGCCCGGAGTTCTTTCAAGCGGCGGCAAAGGAGACGTTGGATAAAGCGACACATTAACGGAAAACGGCCGACTTCTCTTTCTTTCGCCTGCATCGCCGCGGTCGCGGCGGTCTTCACTATCTTCGGGACGTTCGTCGCGCCGTCGCCGGCGCGCGCGCACAACCCGGCTCACATGTCGTGCTACGATTTATGGTATGCCCGAAACGCGATTTATGCGCGCAACGGATATTGCTTCAAGACGGCGCGCGCCCGCGCCGAATTCGGCCACGGCTGCTTTCCGCCCTATGGAGAATTGCGCGGCTGGGAACGTCGGCGGGTGAATGAACTTCAGATGTGGGAAGCCCAGAAGGGCTGCTCGTTCTAGGCGCGACAGCCGGGCGCAGCGGCAAGCCATACGGAACCAAGCGGAAACGGTATCGTCTGCGCGCCGGCATAACGAAAAAACGCCGCGTTGCAGGTTGCAGCGCGGCGCTTCGATAACTGAGAGAGAGGAGGCGCGCCGTTGCGCGCCCCTGTTAGCGCTTCGAGAACTGGAAGCTGCGGCGAGCCTTGCGCTTGCCGTATTTCTTGCGCTCGACCACGCGGGAGTCGCGGGTGAGGAAGCCTTCCTTCTTGAGCGACGAACGCAGCTCGGGCTCGTAATGGGTCAGCGCCTTGGCGAGGCCGTGGCGCACCGCGCCGGCCTGGCCGGAGAGGCCGCCGCCGGCGACCGACACCATGACGTCGTACTGGTCGACGCGCTTGGCGACGCCGAGCGGCTGCTGCAGGATCATGCGCAGCACCGGGCGGGCGAAATAGACCTCGATGTCGCGGCCATTGACCGTGATCTTGCCGGAGCCCGGCTTGATCCAGACGCGGGCGACGGCGTTCTTGCGCTTGCCGGTGGCGTAGGCGCGGCCATATTTGTCGAGCTTCTGCTCGTATTTCGGCGCTTCGATCGCGGCGGCGACGGCCGCCTGATTGAGGTCGGCGAGCGAGGAAAGGGTGGTCTCGGCCATAATCAGGCGCTCCGGCTATTCTTGGCGTTCAGGGCGGCGACGTCGAGCGTCACGGGCGTCTGCGCCTCGTGCGGATGCGTGGCGCCCTTGTAGACGCGCAGGTTTCCGAGCTGCTGGCGGCCGAGCGGCCCGCGCGGCAGCATGCGCTGCACGGCCTTCTCCAGGACGCGCTCCGGGAAGCGGCCTTCGAGAAGGAACTTGGCCGAGCGCTCCTTGATGCCGCCCGGGAAGCCCGTGTGATAGTGATAGACCTTCTGGTCGCGCTTGCGGCCGGTCAGCACCACCTTGTCGGCGTTGATGACGATGATGTTGTCGCCATCGTCCATATGGGGGGTGAAGGTGGCCTTGTGCTTGCCGCGCAGGCGCAGCGCGATGAGCGAAGCGAGGCGGCCGACGACGAGCCCGGAGGCGTCGATCAGCACCCATTTCTTTTCGATGTCGGCGGGCTTCGCCGAATAGGTCTTGCCAAACATGGGATGCGAGTTCCGTCTGAACGAACTGTTCGGATGCGGGTGGATAGGGGATGCGGGGGCGGGGGTCAAGCAAATTATGCGGGTTGTTCGATCTGTATGGCCCGGAAAACAAGGCGCGGCCCGATGGTGGTATTATATTACCGAGCAATTGAATCCGACCGAAGTCAATCCGCCTGAACGGGCGCCCGCATCAGGAAACCCCGCATCCCATCGCCCGCACCCTCGATTTCTTTCATATCGAGAAGCCCGTCTTCGGCCAGCGCTAGGTAGCGTGACCAAATGAAGCTGTCGCTGACGAGGCGATGGCTTGCACAAAACCGGGCGAGGGCGGCGCCGACGATCCTGACGGCTCGCTCCCAGTCCTGTGGCGCCTCCTCGAGGAGCTCTGCGTCAAAGAAGGAAATAGGCTTGGAAACTAGCCGATCGTTTTCGGTGACGCGCAGCGGGGCGTTTTCCGATCTGAGGCGGTGCCAGATCTCGCGCCCTTCGGCGATTTCGGCTCGGGACATCTCCGTCCGGCGGCGGAGAAGGCCAGCGGAGATCAGTTCTGCTTTGCTTATGACTCCAAGCGCATCGACGCGCCAAAGGCCCGCTCGCCCCTGAATCATCGCGTCTGTCGCATCGATGAGCCCAAATGCGCGTTCGCCGACGCGCGAAAGGAACTCCAGAAACGCCGCATGATCTCCAGCGTCCGAACGGCAGGTCCAGATGATTGGATAGGCCTCCGGCGCCAAAGCTTCCCGCCATGCAAGCTCTGCCATGTCTACGCGCTCGCCATAATGTTCGCCCAGATTGTCTTCGAGCCACTGGCGTCTGGCGTCCCGGCCGCCGTTGATCGGTCCATAGCCGAGGTGATCGCCGATCACGACGAGCTTCTCGTTTACGCCTAGTTCTTCGAGCGCTTGTTTGGCTGTTCCCGCTGCTGAGAGGCTGGGGAGGATATGAACAATCGTTTCGGCCATCCGATCAATAAAATCCCTTTAACCGAGCGCGTTTCTTTAAATATCATGGCCGAAGAATGAAGGCCCTCCCTCCGGCTTCCCGAAGAGAGGGCCATTCCAACTTGCGCCAGCTTCTTTACTGGTGATGCAGCGCCTCGCCATGCAGGGCGATGTCCAGCCCCTCGCGCTCGTCGTCGCCGCTCACGCGCAGGCTGGTGAAGAGCGACACGATCTTCAGCGAGATCAGCGTCCCGATCACGCACCAGCCGATCGTCACGCCGACGCCGATGGCCTGCACCACGAATTGATGCGTATCGCCTTCCAGCAGCCCGGCGACGCCCGGATCGCTGTCGGAGGCCGTGATCGCGCGGGTCGCGAAGACGCCGGCCATCAGCGTGCCCATGATGCCGCCGACGCCATGGACGCCGAAGACGTCGAGCGTGTCGTCATAGTTGAATTTGTGCTTGGCGACCGTGCAGAACCAATAGCAGACGCCGCCGGCGATCAGCCCGATGACGACGCCATGCCAGGGCAGCACATAGCCCGAGGCCGGGGTAATGGTGCCGAGCCCCGCGACCGCGCCGGAGATAACGCCGAGCACGGAGGGCTTGCCGCGTTCGAGCCATTCGAGCCCGCTCCAGACCAGCGCGCCCGAGCAGGCGGCAAGATGCGTGGCGACGATGGCGAAGACCGCGCGCGAATTGGCGCCGAGCGCCGAGCCGCCGTTGAAGCCGAACCAGCCGACCCAAAGAAGCCCGGTGCCGACCACGGCGAGCGAGACGTCGAAGGGCGAGAGATTCTCGCGCCCAAAGCCGACGCGATTGCCCATCACCAGCGCGCAGACGAGGCCCGCGACGCCGGCGTTGATATGCACCACCGTGCCGCCGGCGAAATCCAGGAGGCCCATCTTCTGCAGGAAGCCGCCGCCCCACACCCAATGCGCCGACGGCACATAGACGATGAAGAGCCAGACGACGCTGAAGACGATGAAGGCGGAAAATTTCATGCGCTCGGCCACAGAGCCGCCGACCAGCGCGCATGTGATGACCGCGAAGGTCATTTGAAAGGCCATGAAGAGGATTTCGGGGATGGTCTTGGCGAGCGGGCTCACCGTGTCGATCCCCACGCCCGAGAGCAGGACGCGCGCCGCATCGCCGATCAAGGGGCCGTCGCCGGAGAAGACGAGGCTGTAGGCGATCGCGATCCACAGCAGCGAGACGACCGCTGTGGCGATGAGGCTCTGCGCCATTGTCGCAAGCACGTTCTTCTTGCGCACCATGCCGCTGTAGAAAAGCGCCAGTCCGGGTAGCGTCATCATCAGCACGAGCGCGGTCGCGACGATCATGAAGGACGTGTCTGCGCCGTCGATCTTGGGGGCGTCCTGCGCAAGGGCAGGGGTGGCGAGGAGGGCGCCCGCAAGCGCCAGGAGCGGTTTTTTCATGGAGGAGCTTTCAGCTTTCTTGGTTGATTGGCGTTCTTTGGCAGTCTTTCCGGGCGCCGCCGTCATTGCGAGGAGCGAAGCGACGAAGCAATCCAGCCACGGGCGCCGTGGCTCTGGATTGCTTCGCTTCGCTCGCAATGACGGCCTGCTGTGACAGGTGACCCCCTACAGCGCCTCTTTGTCCTTCTCGCCGGTGCGAATCCGGATGGCGCTTTCGAGGGGGGTGATGAAAATCTTGCCGTCGCCGATATGGCCGGTGCAGGCGGCCTTGCGGATCGCGGCGACGACGCCCTCGACGCGGTCGTCCGTCGTTGCGATGTCGATTTTCAGTTTCGGGAGGAAGGACACCATATATTCGGCGCCGCGGTAGATCTCGGCGTGGCCCTTCTGGCGCCCATAGCCCTTGACCTCGGTCGTCGTCATGCCATGGACGTCGACGGCCAGAAGAGCGTCGCGCACTTCATCGAGCTTGAAGGGTTTGATGATGGCGGTGATGATCTTCATTCGAGCATTTTGCTTTCATTGCCAGCATGATGGGTGTTTTATCAGCAATGCTCGTGCCAGCCTGCGCAATATCTATACGAGGCGACGCCTATCAAGGCGTCAGCCTGCTTACTTGATTGTCACGCGGGCGCCTGGCGCTTAAAAATTCCACAAATTGTTCAATAAAATGGCTGCGGCTCACCGCTCTGCCGCCCTTTGCGTCCCCGTATCGTTCAGCACAGGTTCAGCGGAAGGCGCTGAATAACAAGAAGATGCTAGGGTTGGCGACTCCAGGGGAGATTGTGCATGCTTCGAATTCGAGCGCTCTTGGCTGCGGCGGCCGCGCTATTGGCGCTTGCCGCCGGATCGGGCGCCTTGGCCGCCGAACGGCGGCTTGCGCTTGTCATCGGCGAGTCGGCCTATCCGGCGAAGCCGCTGCCCACGGCCGCGAATGACGCCGGCCTCGTCGCGCAGACCTTGCAGGCGGCGGGCTTCGACGTCACCGGCGCGCGCGATCTCGACGAGGCGGCGCTGAAACAGGCGTTCCGCGATTTTCTTGACAAGACCGCGGTCGCCGGGCCGGAAGCGGTCGCCTTCGTCTATTTCTCGGGCTACGGCCTGCAACTCGAAGGCGAGAATTACCTCGTGCCGGTCGACGCCGCCTTGGCGCGCGACGTCGACATCCCGATGCGAACCCTGCGCGTCTCCGATTATTTGAAGCCACTTGCGTCGGGGGCCAAGCTCAGCGTCGTCGTGCTCGACGCGGCGCGGGCCAATCCTTTCCAGCTTTCCGGCCAGCCGCTCGCCGGCGGCCTTGCGCTTTATGAGCCGGGGGGCAGGTCGCTGCTCGCCTATAACGCCGCGCCGGGGACGATCGCGCCGGAGCAGACCGGCGACTATGGCGCCTACGCCCATGCGCTCGCGGAAATGATCCGCGACGGCGGACGGCCGCTGATGGACGTCTTCGAAAATACCCGCCTGCGCGTTTCGGACGTCACCAAGGGCGCGCAAATCCCATGGAACTCCCAGCGCGTCGACACGGATTTCCTGTTCTTCCAGCGCGAGGCCAATGCGCCTTTGCGCAGCCAGGATGTGGCGCGGCTGGCGAAGCCCATCAGCGCGCTCGGACCGGAAGAGGGTTTCTCGGCCGCGATCCGCCGCGACACGCTGCAGGGTTACCAGGATTACGTGGCGACCTATCCCGCGGCGCCCTACGCCAAGCGGGCGCGGGCCATTCTCGCCGCCCGGCGTGAGGCGCTGACCTGGCGCCGTTCGCGGGTCGTCGATACGCCCAACGCCTATTGGAGCTATCTGCGCCGCTACCCCAAGGGTCCGCACGCCTGGGACGCGCGCCGCCGCCTTGGGGAGTTGCGTTACGAACTCGAGCCGCCGCAGCGCTTCGCGATGATCGATTACGATTATCCGCCGCCGCCGCCCGACGAGATCGTTTACGTCGAGCAGCCGGTCGTGGTCTTCGACGATCCGATCTGGGGCTTTGCGCCGCCGCCGCCGCCGCCGGTCTATCTCCTGCCGCCGCCGCCGCCGGATTTCGTGGTCCTGCCGCCGCCCGTCGTCATCGCGGAGCCCTATGCGCTGCCGGCGCCGCAATATGTGCCGATACCCGTTTGGCAGCGGGTGCCGGATTATATCGCGCCGCCTCCGGATAACTTCATCTACTCCAATGTCCACAACTCCGTGGTCGTCGACCCGCAGGCGAATAACGTCGTGGTGCGTAACCCTGCGGGCAGCCTTGTCTCCTCCGAGGCTCTGACGGCCGCAGGGGTCGGGGCGGCCGCGGTCGCCGTCGGCGCAGCGCTGCCGAACTTCATCGCCAAGCGCAACGTCGTTCAACCTGCCGCCGCGCCTCAACCGCCCATGGGACCGGCTGTGGGCGTTCCCGCGACGCCTGCGCCGGTTGGTCCTGCCCAACTCGGGCCCGCCCCCCAGGGGCCGGGCGGTATTATGGGCGCTCCTGCGGGCTCTGCGCCTCCGGCTCCGGCCGGCGCGGCGCCGCTGGCGCCAGCCGCTGTCGGGCCCAATGCGCCGCCGTCTGCCGGGCTCGGAATCCCCCACGCGAACGCGCCCAGCGGGCCCGCGACCTCGCCGGCAGGTCCTGCCGGCGCGTCGCCTTCGGGCGCCCTGGCGCCGAAGGACCATGCTTTGCCCCAGGCGCCGGCAGGGAGCGCGACCACCAATCCGGCAGGTGCGCCGCAAGGAGTTGGCGCGCCCGGGATGTTGCCGGCCGGCCCTGCCGGAGCGTCGTCTCCGGGCGCCCAGACGCTGAAGGGTCACGCCTTGCCCCCGCCGCCGGCGGGAGGCGCGCCGCCGGCCGACAAGCCCGGCGCCCCGCTGACGCCGGCGACGACCGATAGCGCGCTCAAAGGTCATGCGCTTCCGACGCCGGCCGGCGCTCCAGCCCTCGGTGGCGCGGCCGGTCCCGGCGCATTGGAAAAGGCGGCGCCTCTGCCGGCTCCCGGCAGGCATGCGCCCGCCGCAGGGGGGGCTCCCGATCAAGCCTTGCCCTTGCGTCACGAGGTTCCGCCTGCCACCGCTCAACAGCCGGAGACCCATTCTTTGGGCCGCGAGCCGATGGGTGGCGTAGGCAGAGATCATATGATCCCCACGCCAGGGGGACCGGGCGGGGCTCCCTCCAACGGGACGCCGCGATCGGCGCCGCCGACAGCTGTCGATAGGCCAGTGCGGGGTATTCCGGGGCCCGCCGGCGGCCTCGATCCCTCTGGATCGATGGGGCCGGGTCATGGGATGGGACCGAAAAACGTCGCGCCCGCCCAGTCGCATCCACCCGCGCCGCAAAATCTCCTCGGCGGTGCTGGGACGGCGCCGCATCGGGCCATCGAGCCTGCGCGCGAACCAATGATGCGCGGCCCGGAAGGCGGACAGCCCCATATGCCGCCCGCGCCAATGCGGGAGCCTTCGGGAGGTCTACGCGAGATGGCGCCGCACAGCATGGCTCCGCCCATGCGCGCCGTTCCCCGTGAGGCCATGCCCGCGCGGCCGGAGGCCGCTGCGCCAGCGCATGTGCGCGCCGCGCCGCCGCCCGGCTACGGCATGCCCCCGCAAATGCATCAAATTGCGCCGCCTGCGATGCATCCGCCGCCGCCCGCACCTCCACCGGCTCCGCCCGCCGCCTTTATGCGGCAACCGCCTGCGCCGCCGCCGCAAGTCGCGCCGCCGGCGATGCGCCCGGCCTCGGCCCCGCCGCATCCCCAGCCAATTAGAGAGGGCTCGGGTCAGCACGGGGCTGGGGGAGGCTCGGGAGGACCGCCGCCCGGATTTGGCGGAATGCAGTAGCCGACAAGAAAGCGCCGCTAAATCAAAGCCCGGCCGGAAGGTCGGGCTTTTTCAGTGATGCGCAGGCATTTGCGAGATTGATGTCGATTTACGTTGTTTACATTTGGGTGACACGGTAAAGTTACCGCCAATTTTACTCTTTTCCCATTTTCAACCATGCATACCGACGATTTTTTCGACCTCATCGACCGCTTGGCTCAGGCCGACCGGATCGAAACCGCCTCGAACATCATGGAGCGCTTTCTTCGCGAGCGGGGGCTCCAGAACGGCGCTTATGCGGCCTTGAACATGCCGACGCCGGGCGGCGCGCGGCCGCTTTTGGCGGTGACCTATTCCGGCGAATGGCAAAAGCATTACGCTCAGAGCGGTTACGTCGACCTCGATCCGATTGTTCGCGCCGGCCTTGGGGGCATTCTGCCGATCGACTGGGCGGAGATCGACCGCAGCGACCCGGTTGTCAGAAAATTTTTCGGCGAGGCGCAGGAGATGGACGTCGGCCTCAATGGCTTGTCGATTCCTATTCGTGGCCGCCTGGGAGAATTTGCGCTCTTTACCGTCACAACCAATGAGAGCAGCGCCGCCTGGCTGGCGCTGAAGCAGGAATTGCTTCGCGATCTCATGGTGCTCGCATTTAATTTCCACGCGGCGGCGCTGCGTTCATGCGCGCCCGAGCAAGCGACTGCGGTTCACCTGCCGCAGCGTGAAGCCGCCTGTCTTCGATGGAAGGCGCTTGGCAAGACAGATGACGAGATCGCCCGCATTCTCGGCATCAGCTCGCATACCGTCCGCTTCCATCACGAATCCGCGCGCGCCCGGCTCAATACCGCCAACACTACTCATACGGTCGCGAAGGCGCTGGCGCTCGGCCTGATCAACATGTCTTACGAGCCGAGCCACCTCCTCCCCAAAAAGCGGAACTGACTCGGAAGGGGCGCGGACCTCCCATTTTTGGGAGGTGATCAAACAGCAAAGTTTAAGTCAGTTTTTCCCCGCTGAAACAAAAAGCGGGGTTTGGACATGATCAAAATCATACCGGGAGAATGGCGCGGACGTTTCCCGCGCCTCATCGACGAAATGCACCGGCTTCGGCGCAGCGTCTTCTACGAGCGCCTCAAATGGCAGGTGACGCTCATCAACCGTTGGGAGATTGACGGCTATGACGCGCTCGATCCGCTCTATGTCCTGGCCCTGGATGAAAATGAGCGCGTCATCGGCGGGCTAAGGCTCTTGCCCACCACCGGCTTCAACATGCTGAACGACACATTCCCTCAGCTGTTGCCGGATGGCGCACGCATTCAAAGCCCGCTCATCTGGGAATCGAGCCGCTTCACCGTGCGGATGACCGGAGACTGCCGGATCGACTCGCCGATCATCGGCCGGGCGACGGCCGAGCTTGGCATGGCGCTCAATGAAATCGGCAAGGCGGCGGCTCTCACGCATATTGTCACCGTCTACGATCGCGCCATGCATCGTTTGCTGACGCGCGTCGGCTGCGCCGGCGAACCGCTCGGACCGCCGCAGATCATCGGCGGCGTCGAGACTTATGCTGTGCTCTATGAGGTCGGGCCCGGATGGGACCCGCATGTGGGCCATTTGGCGGGCGGCAGCATCACGCTCGCGCCTCAGGACATGGCGGCCGTGCTGGCGCGGCAGGGCGCCAGCACATTTTAACAGGGAAAAGAAATTTTCAGGCGGCCAAGGAGGCAAAGCATGTTTCGTCTCATGACGTACAAAGGAATTGCGCTACTCAATACAGAGGTCGATACGGCCTATCGGCGTCGGCGCAGCACGAACGCGCCCGACCACTATCCTTGCGTCCTGCTCGATGTTTTGGATGAACGCGCGCTTCTCATCGCGCTTCTCGATCGGCGGCGACGTTATGAAAATGGCCGGAACTGGCTGAGAAATTTGCGCAGGGACGTCGACGCTTTGGCGCGAAGCTCGAGAGAGCCCAGAGAGCCAAGCGGTCGGCGGAGAGCCCCTTCGCTCCGAGCGAGCCGCGCGCAGCCGAAGGCGCCGAGGGAACGTCCGCGGCGTAGGGAGCCTTGACATCATCGACGCGCGTCCGCCGGACGCGCGTCTTCCCCTCGTTAATTCACATATGCGGTAATCGCGAAGGTAACGGCCGCGGCGGCGGCGAGGATCGAGACGATGGCGGCGAACGAGTTCATGGCGCTTCCTCTGCCTTTTGCTTTCCGTTGGCGCAACGGCGCGACAAAATAACGCGCCCACTTCCGAAAAGGCGCAAGCGGGAAAAGTTGCTGCATTGCACGCCAAAATAGTATCGGAGCGCCTGTTCGAGCGACAGCGTCACCGGGCGATCACCAGATAAATGAACGTCGCGCGATGACCGCCGCGATGCAATGTCGATCCCTGCGCCGTCCTCGCGAGTAGCTGACGCAGATCAAGCGGCCGTCGGAATCTTTGTTTTGCATAGGGCAGAAAACAGGTTAGGCGCGGCTGCCTAAGAAGTGATCTGATGGAGTTTACGGCTCAAATCTGCCTAAACATTGTTCATTTTGCCGAAGGCTCCCCCCGGGAGATTCGTGAACTTAAAGGCCTTTTTTAAGCTGGCTTCAAAATTGCGTGGTAGCCTTCGTGAAGGCGCTCGGAGGCTTGTCTCAACGACGTGAACTGCGCTGCAACATTGAATCCTTAGGCGAATTATGGATCCGATTTGGCTAATTCGCCTTCCTGACCTAGGATGGGCCAACCACATATCTAGGCAGGCGAGGGCCACGCCCTCTGTCGCAGTGCTGTTAACCGGGAGAGGCGCCCCAAATTCAGCGGGTCTCGTCCCAGGAGGTGAAAATGAAGGCGAATTGGAAGAAATATTTGCCTTGGGTCGTCTTCGTCGCAGTCGCGGGCATTCTGTTTGCCATGTTCCAGCAGCAGCAGACTCGCACCCCGGCGCGCGAGATTACCTTCAGCGAGCTGCTTGTGCAGATCGATGAAGGCCGCGTCCATGACGTCGTGATCGCGGGCAATGAAATCTCCGGCCATTTCAGCGACAATCGCAGCTTCGCGACCTATGCGCCGAATGACCCGTCTCTGGTGCAGAAGCTCGAAGCCAAGAAGGTGCAGATCAGCGCCAAGCCAGCGGGCGACAATCCGAGCTGGCTCTCGACGCTCATCGTGAACGGTCTGCCGCTGCTGCTCTTCATCGGCGTGTGGATCTATATGGCGCGTCAGATGCAGGGCGGGGCGGGCGGCCGGGCCATGGGCTTTGGCAAGTCGAAGGCCAAGCTCCTCACCGAGTCTCAGGGCCGCGTCACCTTCGAGGACGTCGCCGGCGTCGACGAGGCCAAGGAAGACCTGCAGGAAATCGTCGAATTCCTGCGCGATCCGGGCAAGTTCCAGCGGCTCGGCGGGCGCATTCCGCGCGGCGTGCTGCTCGTCGGCCCGCCCGGCACGGGTAAGACGTTGCTCGCCCGCGCCATCGCCGGCGAAGCGGGCGTGCCCTTCTTCTCGATCTCCGGCTCCGACTTCGTCGAAATGTTCGTCGGCGTCGGCGCCAGCCGCGTGCGCGACATGTTCGAGCAGGCCAAGAAGAACGCGCCTTGCATCATCTTCGTCGACGAAATCGACGCGGTCGGCCGCCATCGCGGCGCCGGCCTCGGCGGCGGCAACGACGAGCGCGAGCAGACGCTGAACCAGCTGCTCGTCGAGATGGACGGCTTCGAGGCGAACGAGGGCATCATCCTCATCGCCGCGACCAACCGTCCGGACGTTCTCGACCCGGCGCTGATGCGTCCCGGCCGCTTCGACCGCCAGATCCAGGTGCCGAACCCGGATTTCATCGGCCGCGAGAAGATCCTCAAGGTCCACGCCCGCAAGGTGCCGCTGGCGCCGGATGTCGACCTCAAGGTCGTGGCGCGCGGCACGCCGGGCTTCTCGGGCGCCGATCTCATGAACCTCGTCAACGAGGCGGCGCTGCTTGCGGCGCGGCGCTCGAAGCGCATCGTCACGAACCAGGAGTTCGAGGACGCGCGCGACAAGATCATGATGGGCGCGGAACGCCGCACGCTCTCCATGACCGAGGAGGAGAAGAAGCTCACGGCCTATCACGAGGGCGGCCACGCGCTGGTGCAGCTGACGGTCCCCGGCGCGATGCCGATCCACAAGGCCACGATCATCCCGCGCGGCCGTGCGCTGGGCATGGTGCAGGGCTTGCCCGAACGCGACCAGGTCTCGCAGTCCTTCGAGCAACTCACGGCGATGCTGGCCATCGCCATGGGCGGCCGCGTGGCGGAGGAGTTGGTGTTCGGCCACGACAAGGTGACCTCGGGCGCGGCCTCGGACATTCAGCAGTGCACGCGGGTGGCTCGCGCCATGATCACGCAGCTGGGCTTCTCCGATAAGCTCGGCACGGTGGCTTACGCCGAGCCGCAGCAGGAGCAGTTCCTGGGCTACTCGCTCGGGCGCCAGCAGAGCCTGTCGGAGCAGACGCAGCAGACGATCGACGCGGAAGTGCGGCGTCTGGTGCAGGAGGCCTATGACAAGGCGAAGCACATCATGACCGAGAAGCGCGCGCAGCTCGACATGCTGGCCAATGGCCTCTTGGAGTTCGAGACGCTGACCGGCGAGGAGATGAAGGGTCTGCTCACCGGCAAGCGCCCGGTGCGCGAGGACACGAGCGCCCCGACGCCGCAGCCACCGCGCGGCTCCGCCGTGCCGACGACCGGGCAGAAGCCTGAGCCCGATGTCGATGGCGGAGTTGCTCCGCAGCCGGTCTGATGAGCGTCGGCTGAACAATAAAGGCCCGGCCACGCGCCGGGCCTTTTTCTTTGGGCTCAGCTAGCCGTTTTTTCCCTGGCGTCGGCGACAAAGTCGCTGTCGAACCGACGTATGACGCGCAAGCTGCGTCAGCTTCGGGGGCAAGCCCCTCGAGAGCGATTCAAGGGAGAAATCTTATGACCTCCACCACGAGCACGGCTGCCGGCGCAGCTGCTGAAGTAGAGTCCGTAGTCGATCTGCGCGGCATGTGGATCGGCCTTGCGGTTCTGAATGTTTTCTATCTGATCGTCCGCATTTACGAGCAGGTTTTCGGCTGGCGCGCCGGCCTGGATTCGTTCGCTCCGGAATTCCAGACCTACTGGATGTCGATCCTTTGGACCGAAATCCCGCTGGAGCTCGTCTCCGGTCTGGCGCTCGCCGGCTTCCTGTGGAAGACCCGCGACCGTAACGTCGACGCCGTCTCGCCGCGCGAAGAGATGCGCCGCCTGGTGGTTCTCGTTCAGTGGCTGGTCGTTTACGGCATCGCCATCTACTGGGGCGCCTCGTTCTTCACCGAACAGGACGGCACCTGGCACATGACGGTTATCCGTGACACGGACTTCACGCCGTCGCACATCATCGAGTTCTACATGAGCTACCCGATCTATTCGGTGATCGCGGTTGGCGCGTTCTTCTATGCGAAGACCCGCATTCCGTATTTTGCTCATGGCTACTCGCTGGCGTTCCTGATCGTCGCCATCGGCCCGTTCATGATCATCCCGAACGTCGGCCTGAATGAGTGGGGCCACACCTTCTGGTTCATGGAAGAGCTGTTCGTTGCTCCGCTGCACTGGGGCTTCGTGTTCTTCGGCTGGATGGCGCTCGGCGTGTTCGGCGTCGTGCTGCAGATCCTCGGCCGCATCCATGCGCTGGTCGGCAAGGAAGGCGTCGCCCTCCTCACCGAGTAAGATGTGACGACCCGCTCGCGCCCCTAAGGGCGCGAGCGGACAAACCACGGAGGCAAGCGTGATGATGATCAACCTGCTTATGGTGGCGTCCCTGCTTTCGCCTTTGGCGTTTTGGCTCGCTGCGCCGGGCCGAATCCCCGCTCCCGCCAAGCGCTGCGGGGCGAAGGATGGAAATTTGGGAAGTCGTCCCATCTGAAAGGGCGGCTCGTTATCGAGCCTATTGCTCCGCTATGGCTTTGTTTACCCCAAGCCTCAGCCTGCATTGTAATTTAATTCTGCTCGACTAGATCCGGAACGGGCGCGCCGCCGAAGGCCGCGCGGCCCTATCGGGAGAGCTCTCATGAATGATCTGCTCGTCATTGCTTTCTCCTCGGAGCAGAAGGCCGAGGAAGTGAGACAGAAGCTATTTCAAATGCAGAAGGAATATTTGATCGAGATGGGCGACGCGGTCGTCGCCGTTAAGGACGCGGAAGGCCACATCAAACTCAATCAGCTCTTCAACACGACGGCGATCGGCGGCGTTTCCGGCATGTTCTGGGGCGCGCTGATAGGCTTGATCTTCATGATGCCCTTGGCCGGCGCCGCGCTCGGGGCGGCCTCCGGCGCAGTTTCCGGCGCGCTCACCGATTTCGGAATCGACGATAAATTCATGAAGGACGTCGCGGAGGCGATCCCGCCGGGCGGCGCGGCGCTGTTCGTCCTGGTGCGAAAGATGACCTCGGACAAGGTGCTGGAGGGCCTCAAGGGCGTCGGCGGCACAGTCCTGCGCACTTCTTTCGAGAAGTCCATGGACGAGGCCATTCGCGCCACGCTCGCGGCCCAGACCCCGAAAATCTGAAAAAGGTTCTAGGTCATTCCAGGCGGGCCAAAGGCCCGCCTGGAATCCAGAGCCACCACCGTCCATTGCGAGCGGAGCGAAGCAATCCAGAGCAGCTACAGCGGCTCTGGATTTGCTTCGTCGCTGCGCTCCTCGCAATGACGGGCGGGCTTTTGCGCCGCCGGGCCTTTGCAAGCTACGCGGCTTCCTTTGCTGCGCGCCGATGCGCGTGCATGGTGAGCCACAGGCTGGCGCCAACGAAGATGACGCCGACCAGAGCCACCATGATGAAAAGCGAGTCGCGCTGGATGAGCGCCATCCCCGGCACGAAAAGCGCCAGGATCAGGCCGACGACGCAAATCTGCCAAGCCTCGGCGTGAACGCCGGCGACAAAGGTCGCGAGCGCCAGGATCACCATCAGATTGAGGCCCGTGGCGTTGACGTCGACCAGCGCCCGCATGGCCGGCGAATAAATCAGCGCCATCGCCGCAAGGAAGGCGGCCCAGTGCAGTATTTGCGTCCAGACCAGCTTGACGCGCTCGTTTTTCGTCTCGGCGTGTCGCCAGCCGACGTAGATGCAGATCACGCAATAGACTGGCGTGAGCAGCTCCCAATACCAGGCGATGGATTGGCCGGTGAAGGTCACGAGACCGACGCCGATGACCGCCATCGTGAGCATTACGATATAGGGCAGGTCGATCTTCAGCACGTCGACGAAAAGCACTTCCGCCGATTGAGTCTTGATCTCCTCGATCCCTTCTTCGAGCGCCTCCACCCAACTATGCTCTTGCGCGTTCTCGTCCGGCTTTTCCGGATGAGGCCCGGCTGCGTGGCCGCCTGCCGATTCTGGGCTCTTGGACATCTGAAGTTCCTTATGGAGAAGCGCTATCCGTAAATGCGCGGGGCGCGGGGAGGATAGTGCGGGCGCATAATCTCGGCAACAGCCGCGCGCCCCGTCTCTCGCGCCGCATTCAGCCGAGCGCCCCCCGCATCCGTTAAAAACGCGCGTCGCTTGCGCTTTGGGTCGATATCGCTGTAACCCGCCTTTATCGAAAAATGGAGTTTCCCGGTGCAACGCAATCTTATCGAACGGCTGCAGACGCTCGCCGGAGCGCTCGACGAAGCCGTCGACCATATCGAAATGCTCGAGGCGGTCTTGGACATGCTTCAGGAAACCCACCCCGAGGCGGTCGACAAGGCGCGCGCCGCTGTCGCCGCGGCGCAGAAAGATCAGCGTTTCTGAGGCGCGCCTTCACTTTCTAGCCGGTTTTCTGATCCTATGATCGCCCGCGAGTCGACAGCCAGAGAAGGCGCAATGAAGAAATATTTTCTTGCCGGCATTTTTGCAGCGACGATGATCGCCCCGGCCGCCGCTAAAGGCGGGATGCAAACCTGGATTCTGGTCTGTCTGAAAGGCCTTCCGCAAAGCGAATGCAATCTGACGACGGCCAGCCGTTGGTATCACCTTGCGTCCCCGCAGCCTGCGGGAGTCAGCCCCGCGATCAAGGCCGCGCGGGCCAAGGTCGCCCAGGGCCTCGAGGCGGGCTTCTATGTGGCGCAGGAGCAGTTCCCGGCCGGCGTGTCGATGGGCGACCGGGGCAGGGTGTTCAAGGCCTGCGATTCCGCGCCCGCCGCGCCGGCTGACGCTCAGGAGGCGGAATGGGCGCGGCGCGGCGAATGCCTGCGCTAGTCCTCGAAGCCTAGCGCAAATCTACTCGCTTTGAGAGAGCAGGAAGAAACAGCCCCCGGCGAACCCGCGCGTGATTCCGACGTTGCTGGGCGCGGCCTTCTGTATGGGAGGCGCGCGAAGACGCGCCTCTTGCTCTTGCCCCAAATGATCGACGATCTAGCTAGGCGGCACGGGCTCGCGAACGCCGGCGCAAAGACTTCAGCACAGTCTCGCGCGTCGCGGCCCGAAGGAGGCCGTTATGCGTGGCTTAGCCAAAACATGCACCCTCGCGGCAGCTTGCATCGTTGCCGGAGTCGCAGGACCCGCGCCCCAGGCTCGCGCGGGCGTCATGAGCATTCCAAGAGCGGAGATCGTCGGCGCGACGTCATCGGTGGAGCAGGTCCATTACCGCTATTGGCGTCACCATTATTATCATCGTCATTGGCGGTACGGTTACTGGCGGCCTTACCGCCATTACCGCTACTACGGCTATTATCCCGCGTACAATCCGGCTGGCGCTCTCGCCGGGGCGGCGGTGGGACTGGCGACGGCGCCGCTCTGGGCATTGGGCGGCTGGGGGTCTCCCTACTATTGGTAAGAACGTTGTCGCAGCACAACGCGACAATAGAACAGAGAACCCAGGGCCGGCTCCTTATGCCGGCCCTGGGCAGATGTTCGGAGTGATTCGAGGGAAGTGGTTGCGCGCTTCGCATAATGAATTGCAGCATCGCACATGCTTCAACTCGCAAACGCGGCGCAGCTGAAACGCGGCTCTGCTAAGCGTTTGCTCGAGCTTTCATCGCTCCGGGTCGCCGCCAGCCGCATGAGCGCGTCAGAGTGACTTAGGTGCCTGCCTTCCACGATCTCGGCGAATGCCCCGCCTGCGTTGTCCATCCGCCGCTCGGTTGTGGGCGCCTAGCGTATTTATGCGCTTCGTGCCGGCCATAGAGACATCCGGCGACGGCTCCGAGAACGCCATGGTGGCCTGCGTAGTGGCCGACGACGCCGCCCACCAGGGCGCCCTTGATGCAGCCCTTGGCATAGGCTGGTTGCTGTGGCAGCCAAGCAAATAAAGATAGGGAAAGGAGAATGGCGGCTTTCTTCATGGCGAACGCTCTTCGTGCAAGCAGGGAACAGTTGCCGGAACCGTTGTCCCGGCGGCGGAGCCGCATGGCTGGCGCGGACACGCAAGATGTCACATGCCAAACTGCGCCGCGATCGGCTTGGCTTCTCAGCCTCGTGTGAGAGGGAATGTAACGGCTCGCACCATGAGTGTAGCGGTGACGGATATCGCCAAAACCGCCATATAGGACGCCGCGAGCGTGTATTCCGTCATTTCGGTTGTGAGGGCTTCGACCATTTGACTACCCAGCTGAAAGCGCTTCGGGAGGCCGGGCATGTAACCAGGTCATGCCCGGCTTTCAGGGCGCTAACGTCGATCGGCTGGGCGGTGTTCCCTGCTGCGCTAACCCACTCGTCTTGCTGCGCCGGCGGGGCGATGTCAGGCAAGATCAGGCGAAGTTTCGACGGAGCCGAGCGCCCCGTTTGGCGGCTGTCAGCGCGCCTCCATTCGGAGGGCGTATCAAGTCGCAGCTTGGCCGTAGTCGTGCGCAATTTTTCGCTAAGTGATGGTCAATTCGCCAGAATTTGGCGCTAATTCAGTCTGACGCGTGGAGAGGGTCTAGAGAGCCGATGCTTCGTAAATTCTTCCGGTCGTTCCAGATGGAAACGATTCCGGATCGTCCCGAGCCGTCGATCGAGCAACAAGACGCGCAGAAAGCGGCGCCCGCCGAGAGGGAAGCCGAGATGAGCGCGCACGCCATGATGACGGCCTGCGTCGAGGCCATGCCTGGGGCCATTGCCTCCTTCCGTTTCACCCCGGACGGAATAGGGTCCTTTCCATATGGGTCGGCGAATTTCGAGGAGATCTTCGGCTTTCCTCCTGAAGAAAGCGCAGCGGATTTGCCGACGATGCGCTCCCGGATCCATCCCGACGACATCGAGCGCATCGACGCAGCGATTGCGACATCAGCGGCCCAGCTGACCAAATATCACGAGGAATATCGTTTCCTGCACCCTACCAAGGGCGCGATTTGGATCGAAGTGCACTCCATGCCGACCCGCGAGCGGGACGGCTCGATCATATGGCACGGCTACGTCTGCGACGTTACCGCGAGAAAGCGCGCCGAAGAGGAGCTTCGCCTGAGCGAAGCGCGGCACCGCGCCTTCTTCGACGCAAATCTGATCGGCGTCTGCTACGCGAGCGCCACAGACGCGACGATCACCGAGGCCAACGACAAATATCTCGAGATGCTCGGTTACACGCGCGAGGATCTGAAAGCCAAGCGGATCAACTGGAGAGAACTCACGCCGCCAGAATATGCCGTTATGAATGAGGCGGCGATGGCCGAGGTGATCGCGACGGGCAAGAACGCGCGGCCGACCGAAAAGGAATATTTTCGCAAGGACGGGAGCCGCCTGCCGGTTCTCGTGGCCAGGGCCATTCTCGATCGGGACACAATGAATGGCGTCGCCTTCATACTGGACATATCCGAGCTGAAGGAAAAGGAGGCCAGACTGCGGGAAGCGCACAGGGGCCAGCTTGCCATGATGCGCTCCATGGCCTTGGGCATTGCCCATGAAATCAATCAACCGCTCGCGGCAACGGCGACCTATCTGCGCGTGCTGCCCCGCTTGCTCGAAATCGATCCTGCACAACGGCCCGCGAGCGTGTTGGAAACGGTGAAGAAGGCAGTCGCTCAAGTGATGCGGGCAGGGGAGATCGTCTCGCGACTGCGGTCTTTCATCGCGCATGGAGAGCCCGACAAGCTGCGGGTGAATATGCACGAACTCATCCTCGAGGCGATGGAGCCGGTCGTCGCCGTCGCGCATGAGAAACAGATCGCCATCTCGCTCGACCTTGGCGCCTCCTCGAGCGAAGTTCTCGCCGACAGGGTGCAGATTATGCAGGTGCTGATCAATCTCATAAGAAACGCCAAGGAGGCGATGGAGCACGTCGTCGAACGCGGGCTCGTGATTACGACGCGCTCAAACGAGGCGGACGTCAGGGTCGATATTGCCGATACGGGCGTCGGGCTGAGCGAGAAAAGGCGCAACGCCTTGTTCGTGCCATTCGCCACCACCAAGCCCAGCGGCATGGGCGTAGGTCTCTCGATTTCTCGCGAGATCATCGAGGCGCATCACGGTCGGATTTGGGCCGAGGAAAATCCCGAAGGCCACGGCGCCATGTTCAGTTTCACTCTTCCGCTGGTTGGGCGCGAAGCGGAAAAGTCGAACGACGAGATTGACTCTCGTGAAGATTGCCGCCGAGTTGACGCTCGTGCTTAGCACGCGTTCTGTACTTCGCCAGCCATTTGAAGTTAGGCTTCAGCTTTTCAAAAAAACGCAAATGCCTTAGCGATCTTTCCTTGCGAATGGGCGCCGGGAGCGGTCGGTTGAACCAAGATGCGGAGAAGCGTGCAACGACGCGCGCTTTGGACTATGCTGTTGCAGTTTTAACGGTAGCGGTTGCGGCGGCGGTACGATTTCGGCTGGGCCATAGCTTCGACGCGCAGCCACTCTCGCCCTTCTTTCTTGCCGTCTTATTCACCGCCGGCGTTTCTGGATCAGGGCCTGCGTTGCTCGCGACCGGCTTGTCCATGGCTGTCGCCGCATTCTTTTTTATGGAGCCGCTCGGCTCCTTCGGAGTCGCACTCCCGAGCGACCATCTTCGCCTGGCGGTTTTCGCTGTGATGGGGATTGGCATAGCCGCTTTGACAGAAGCTAAGGCGAGGGCGCGCAAAGGAGAGATCGAGGCTCAAATCCAACTCACGCGCGCGCAGGCCAACGAATTGGCCCAGGCGGCGCGGCGGGAAAGCGCTACGCTGCTCGGCGGAATTCTCAACTCTGTGCCGCATCAGATCGCGGTGATCGACCAGGCCGGCGTGATATTGGCTGTCAACGAACCCTGGAACCGCTTTGCAGGGGAAAACGGCTTCGCTCCAAGCGGAACGTTTTCGGGCGCAAATTACCTCGACGCCATTCGCGGCGCCGCGGCGGCGGGGGATTTTTACGCCAGCAAGGCTCTCGACGGGCTTCAGGCGCTGCTCGCCGGCGAGCGGCGCGCATTTGCAATGGAGTATCCCTGCCAGACGCCGGGCGGGGAGTTATGGTTTGTCATGAACGCGGCGCGCGCCGATAGCGGAGACGCCGCCGTGGTCGTCAGCCACACGGACATCACCGAGCGCAAACGCGCCGAGGAGGGGTTGCGCGAAAGCGAAGAACGGTTTGCGAGCTTCATGCATCACCTGCCCGGGCTTGCATGGATCAAAGACGTGGAGGGGCGCTATATCTACGCCAATGACGCGGCCCTACGCGTCTTTCGGGTCCCGCCCGAGAAGCTTTACGGCAAGAGGGACGCGGAATTTTTCGACACGGACACAGCGCTGCAATTCCACTTCCACGACAATGAAGCGCTCAAAAGCAAAACCGGCATCGTCGCAATCGAGACGTTGAAAGAGGCCGACGGCGTCATTCATCACTTTCTCGTGAGCAAATTTGCAATTCAGGATTCGGAAGGCGTCATCAAAGGCACAGGCGGCGTCGCGATCAACGTGACGGAACGCGAGGAGGCCGAGAAGCGTCTTCGTGAGGCGACTGAAAAACTGCGCGCGGCGGACGCCCATAAGGACGAGTTCTTGGCGACGCTCGCCCATGAATTGCGAAATCCGCTCGCGCCAATTGGCAACGCCGTGCATGTTCTACGGCACGATGCGCTTGCCCATTCAACCAAGAGAGATCGAGACGCGTCTCTGTTGTCGATGGTCGAGCGCCAAGTGGCGCATCTCGTGCGCCTCGTCGACGATTTGCTGGAAGTCTCGCGAGTCACCAGTGGCAAAATCGAGTTGAAGAAACAGCGTGTCGATTTGGCCGACATCATGCGACAGGCCATCGACATGTCGAGGCCGGTGATCGAACGCGGCGGCCATGTGTTCAGCGCCAGCTTTCCGGAGCTTCCCCTCTTTGTCGAAGGCGATCCCGTTCGCCTCACGCAGGTCTTCGCCAACCTTCTCAACAACGCGGCCAAATACACCGAGCACGGCGGGCGGATCACCCTTACGGCCGAGCCGTTGGGCTCCGAGGCGCGCATCGTCGTCCAAGATAATGGCGTCGGCATTCCGTCCGAAATGCTGCCGCGCGTTTTTGATCTTTTCACGCAGATCGACCGGACGTTGGGGCGCGCGCAAGGCGGCCTCGGCATTGGTCTCGCGCTCGTGAAGCATCTCATCCTGCTTCATGGCGGCTCGATCGAGGCGCGGAGCGATGGGCTCGGGCAGGGCAGCGCCTTCGTCGTGCGCCTGCCGGCGCTCCAGACGCTCGACGTCCGAGAGCGCGAGCAGGGGCCGTCTTTGACCACGATGCGCACGAGCCTGCGCATTCTGGTCATCGATGACGACCATGACGTGGCGGACAGCCAGCAGGCGTTGCTGGAAGCGTCCGGCGCGACAGTGCGGGTCGCCTACAGCGGAGCCGCCGGAGTCGAGGCCATGCCAATATTCAAGCCCGATTTGATCCTGCTGGATCTCGGCATGCCAGAGATGGACGGCTACGAGACGGCGCAGCGCATCCGGGCGCTGCCAGAGGGGCGCCGCGTCAAGCTCGTCGCGCTGACGGGATGGGGACGCGAGCAGGTTTTCCAACGCGCGCGCGATGCGGGCTTCGATCTGCAGATTACCAAGCCGGCCAGTCTGGAAGCGCTCAAGGAGGCGATCGAAGGCGTTGAGTGTCTCGCTCAGCGCGGGTAGCGTGCCAACTCGCGTTTGTTGTTGGCAGGAGAGCGCAGCGGCGCGCTTCGACGCGCTGGAAAAATCGCGCTGGAACGAGGCTTCCCCATCGGCCGTTAAAATGGCGCCGGGCCGCCAGGATCGGCGTCGCCTTCCGGCGCAAGGAGAGGCCAATGCCGGATATGAAGGCCATCTCGCTCGATCGCGAAAGCGTGCGCAACGCGATAACAAGGGCGCTGACCGGCGAGAGCGAGCCTCTCCCGGCGCCAGAGCGCGTCGAAGAGTTCGGCCGCTGCTTTGCGCGTTTCGCCGATGCGCAAGTGGTCCTTCTCGGTGAAGCCACGCATGGCACGTCGGAGTTCTACCTGGCGCGCGCCGCCATCACCCGTGAGCTCGTCGCGCGTCACGGCTTCTCGTTTGTCGCGGTCGAGGCGGACTGGCCAGATGCGGCGCGGATCGACCGCTATGTCCGGGGTCTCGCCGCGAAAGCGGATGCTGCAGAAGCCTTCACGCGTTTCCCCACATGGATGTGGCGCAACCGCGAAGTGATGGATTTCCTCGATTGGCTGAGAAGCCACAATGCGCGACTGGCTCCCGAGAGGCGGGTTTCTTTTCACGGTCTCGATGTTTACAGCCTCAGCGCCTCGATCGACGAGGTCGTCCGCTACCTCGATCGGGTCGACCCGGAGGCGGCCAAGCGCGCTCGTGGTCTCTATGCTTGTCTGACGCCATGGCAAGACGAACCAGCCGATTATGGGCGCGCCGTTCTGCGCGGCTATCAGAAGCCCTGCGAGGACGAGGCGGCCGCGCAACTGACGGCGCTGCTGTCGAAGCGGCTCGCTATATCAAAGAAGATGGCGAAGCTTTCTTCGATGCCGCTCAGAACGCGCGGATGTTCGAGCCGCCGAGCAATATTATCGGGCGATGTATCGGGGCGCGCGCGAATCCTGGAATTTGCGCGACCGGCATATGTTCGCCACCCTGCAGGCGCTGCTCGCTCACCGCGGGCGCGGGACGAAGGGGGTCGTCTGGGCGCATAATTCGCACATCGGCAATGCCGGCGCGACCGCCATGGGATGGGCGGGAGAGTTCAATATCGGCGAACTTTGTCGCTCTTCGCTGGGAAGCGACGCAGTGCTGATCGGCTTCGGCACGGACCGGGGCACGGTCGCGGCAGCAAGCGACTGGGACCAGCCGATGGAGATCAAAGCTGTCCGGCCCGCTCGCGAGGACAGCTACGAATACGCCTTCCGCAAGAGCGGCTTCGCAAGATCGTTGACCGACTGGCGCGCGCCGCGTCGGCGCGCCCTCGCCGAGGTCTTGAGGGAGCCCATGCTGGAGCGCGCCATCGGCGTCGTCTATCGGCCGGAGACCGAATTCCTGAGCCACTATTTCGAGGCGGTGATGGCGGAGCAGTTCGACGCCTATGTCTGGTTCGAGGAGAGCCGCGCGGTGACGCCGCTTGCCGCCGCCAGACCTGAAGGCGCCCCCGAAACCTATCCTTTCGGGCTCTGAAAGACGCGCTCGCTTCGTCGTGAGAGAATTTCCTGCAACGCCTCGAGCGAGGCCGGCTTGGTCAGATGCGCGTCGAAGCCGGCCTCAGCCGTTTTGGCGCGATCGCTTTGTTGCCCCCAACCCGTAAGAGCGACGAGTTGCAGATTTTGCCCGTCGCGTGTCTGGCGGATGAGCCGCGCCGTCTCGTAACCGTCGACACCAGGCATTCCGAGATCCAAAAGCACAGCGTCCGGCGCGAACGCCTCCACGACAGCCGCGGCGGCGCGCCCGTCGTAAACCGCGCGGACTGTCGCCCCAAGGGACTCTAACAACGCGCAAAGCATATCGGCGGCGTCCCTGTTGTCGTCGACGATCAACACGCGGTTGAAGGGGAGTGTGGTGGTGAGTGGACTCTGAGGCGCAGCCGCCGCCGGCTCCGGCTCGGATTCGCAAAGTGGAAGCCTGACAATGAATGCGCTCCCCTGATCCGGTCCGGCGCTTTGCGCCGAGACGGTTCCCCCGTGCAGCTCGACAAGATTTCGCACGAGCGCCAGTCCAATGCCGAGGCCGCCGGGGACCGGGTGGCCGACTTGAATGAAAGGCTCGAATATGTGCGGAAGCGCCTCGGGCGAAATGCCTCGGCCATTGTCTCTGACGGTCACGACCGCTTCATCGCCTTGCCGCTTGCATGAAATCTCGATCGAACCGCCTCCGGGGGAAAATTTAGCGGCGTTATTGAGGAGGTTGGCAAAGACCTGCGCCAGCCTCGTCAGATCCGCAAAGACCGTCAGAGTCTCCGGCGACGTTTTCACATTTATCTGATGGGAGCCCTCTTTGATCAGCGGCCGGCTCGTCTCCAAGGCCAGATGGATTGCGGCCGCAATATCGATGCTTTGGCTGCGAAGCTCGATCTTGCCTCGGGTGATCCGGGAGATTTCCACGAGGTCGTCGACGAGCCGGACGAGATTTCCAACCTGACGCTCCATGATCCCGATCATCACGCGGCGACGTTCGGGGGCCACCTCTGCGCCTTTCAAAAACTCCAAGCCGGTTCGGATCGGCGCCAGAGGATTGCGCAGCTCATGAGCGAGCGTGGCGAGAAATTCGTCCTTTCGGCGGTCGGCGTCTCGGAGCGCCTCCTCGGCCTGCTTCAAAGCCGTAATATCAAGAAACGCGCCGATTGCGCCGCGCGGGCGCTGCATATCGTCGTAGAGAGGCGTCGCCTTCGACAGGACCGTGACCGTGTGCGCCGCCGATTTGATGGTGATAATCTGCTCGTCGACAGTCTCGCCTCTGACCGCGCGTTGCATAGGCAGTTGTTCGAGAGGGAGCTGCTTGCCACCCTGGAACACGGTGATCGGCGGCCGCTCGGGATTCGCCATGGAAAGCTGAGCGCCGGGCGGGAGCCCGAGGAGCGCCTCGCTCGCCCTGTTTCCTCTTATGTCCCGGCCTTCCGGGTCCAACGCAATCGACACGCCGATTGGCGCCAGGTCCAAGAGAGTCTGAAGCTCCTGGGCGCGAAGCCGCTCCCGCGCCTCGCTCTCGCGCAACGCCGCCTCGGCCTGCTTGCGCGCCTGCAGCTCATAATGCTGGGAAATAATAATCGAGGCCGTGCGGGTCAGAAGGGAGCAAAGCTCCTGATCGCCGTCTGTCGCTTCGCGCGGGCCTCCCGAATAGATTGCCAAGGTGCCGACGAACTTTCCAGCCGAAGTTCGAATAGGAAAGCTCCAGCAGCCTCGATAATTGAAGCGCTCGGCGAGCCATAGCCATGGCTGCCATTGCGCATCCTTCCTAACGTCGGCGGTGATGACCGGCTGTCCGGTATGCGCCGCCAAACCGCAGGCCAAAGATTCTGGCCCAATCTTGAAGCCGTCGACCGCCGCGGCATAGTCGGCGGACATGCCGACCACATGGTGCAGCGAGACCCCCTCGCCATCTCCGAGATAGAAGGCCGCGCGCGTGTCGCGCCCCAGCCCGTCGGTCGCGGTCCGTACCAGAGCATCAAGTGAAACTTGCAGCGGCGCGCCATTCAGCGCCGACTCCAGGGCCTCGCGCTGGCCGCGCAACCAGGCTACGCGCTCAGGCAACGCCTATCTCCACCTGCATCCGCTCCGTGATGTCCCCAAAGCGCCATGCTTTCGCGGAGGCGCCCGAGCCGTGATAAGCCCGGACAATATCGGCGCTTTGCTATCGACGCTAGCGCCACGCTCGTCGGCGGTCGCGAGGAGAGCATCGATGCGCCGGACCGCCCAGACTCGTCGGATCGCGTCGCGGCAGGGGAGGCGTCTTGCACGCTCGAGCGGCAGCTTTTTGCCTGTCGCTTTCTCAACGGCCCAGGCGAAACCTCAATCTAGAGGCTGATCGGGATCGGCAAGCCAATAGATAGCGGAAAAACCCGCCGTAATCAGCCCGACGCCGAACAAGGACGCACTCAGGCCTTCATGTGGCGTAAAGAAGCTCATGATCGCAGAAAGGAGGCCTGCGATCGCCACGATCAAGGGCTTCGGGCTGCGCTCGTCCATGATGCAAATCCGCTTCGTGCAAAGAGCTGATCTGCCAGGATGACGAGCAAAAATCTTCCTAGCAACCTGTGAGAAATACTTAGAGCCTGCCCTGCGGTCGCTCGTCCGGCGACGGCTTGTCGCGGTATCGGATTCTACCGCTCGAACAACATTCCGAGGAGGGCGCCGACGATTATGCCGCAGAGGGCGCCGACAGGGGCTCCCGTAAAACCGGAACCGGCTCCTGCAATGAGAGCGCCCAACGACGCTCCAACCGCAGCGCCAATGCTGGAAAGCGCCAAGAGACCGGACGCCTCGACGTCGCGGTTGTTTTTGTCGGCCATGTGAGGATGCCTTGGTGGCGGGTCCAGCGATGCGCCAGATTGCCCTACCCACATAGATAGCGCGCTCGGCTATACGGCTATCCCGCCCCCCGACGCGTATGGGATTGACTGTTCCCGTTCCCCTTGCGCTTGCGCAAGGCTGAGAGCGCCATAAATCCCGACCTCACACGCCAAACCCTCGCCACCGAGCAGGGAGGCCGGCTCATGACCTACAAGCTTTACTATTGGAGCGGTATTCAGGGCCGCGGAGAATTTGTGCGGCTTGCGCTGGAAGATGCGGGCGCGGACTATATCGACATCGCCGCTGCGCCGGACGGCGATGAAAAACTAATGGCCTTCATGGAAAGGCGCGATCTCCTGCGGCCGCCATTCGCGCCGCCGTTCTTGCGCGAGGGAGACCTCGTTATCGCTCAAACCGCGGCCATATTACTCTATCTCGGCGACCGCCTTGGGCTGTCCTCCCGAGACGAAGCGGAGCGGCTCTGGGCGCACCAGATTCAACTGACGATCGCCGACGTCGTTGGAGAGGCCCATGACACCCACCATCCCATCGGCGCGCATCTCTATTACGAGGATCAGAAATCCGAAGCGCTACGCCGCGCCGAGCACTTTCGGGAGCTTCGAATTCCAAAATATCTGGAATGGTTCGAGCGTATTCTGGCGCGCAACTCAAAGGGCGACGCTTATCTTGTCGGCGGCGCCGCGACCTACGCCGACCTTTCGCTGTTCCAGCTCGTCGAAGGTCTGCTGTACGCTTTTCCGAAAACGACGCAAAGCGTGCTTGTGAAGGCGCCTCGCGTGGCTGCGCTTCGCGAGCGGATTGCGGCGCGAGGCCGGATTCGCGCTTATCTCGAAAGCGGTCGCCGGACTGAGTTCGACGAACAAGGGATATTTCGTCATTACGCTGAGCTCGATCCTTGAAGCAGCCCGTCGGCGCTTGCAATCAGTTCTGAGCCAAGAACTCCTCCGAGGCCTTGAACTCCTCGAGCGTCCAGCCTCGCTCGGCCATGATCGACTTGACCCATTGCGGCGGGTGGGGGCCCCTTCCTGACCAGGCGTCGCCGCTTGCGTGATTCCTAAATTTTGCGCGGCTCTTCGGAGCCGCAACTGGCGCCCCTGCCGCCTGGCCGTCCGCCTCGAACTCCGGAAAGATGTCGGACAGGTCTAAACCAGCGTTTTTGAGCTCTTCTTCGATCTTGGCGCGAAGGCGCTCTTTAGTTGCCTCCTTGCGGCGCGCTACCTCTTGCTCGGCGCGGTGGATCAGAGACAAAAGCTGCAGATCGGACAAGTTGGCGAACTCGTCGCGCATTCGATGGTCTCCCCAAACGTAATTCGAAGGCGTCTCTCCTAACGGAAGCGCATTCGAAAACAAGATCCTGACCGCGTGCCGCGCTTATCGAGGGTCAGGGATAGTCGACCGCTGGGTCGGTGGGCTGGACATTTCGGACAATTTGCCCAGCTATAGCGGGCATGCCGTCCGTAAAGGGCCACTTTGCTGCTTATCCCTACGCGCGCGACCAGAAGCCGATCGGAGACGTCGTGCGCCGTGGCGCGTCTGGCGAATACACGGCCGCGAGGTCCGGCAAATCCGAGGCCCGGAAGAGCGGCGAATCCGTGACTGTGACCGGGGCAGCCATGCAGGCCGGCGCACGGTCAACCGCGAACGCCGGCGAGCAAGTCCTCGACGAGAAGGCCAAGCGCGCCGCGCGCAACAAGCGGATCGACCAGCTTATGACGGTCATCGAGGCCTTGCACGGCGACACGCTGGCCGAGCTCGCCAAGTGACCGCCGAGCCGATCTGGCTCGACCGAGAGACGTCCTCCGCATCCACGCCAGAGAGATCGACCGCTATGGCGGCGCGCATGGGGTCTTGAACGACGGCGCGGTCGACGCCAGCCTAGCCCGGCCGCAGAACCTGTTAGCCTACGAGGAGGTGCGCGACGTCTTCAAGCTCGCTGCATGCTATGCCTACGGCTTCGCCAAGAACCATTGCTTCGTCGACGGAAACAAGCGCATTGCCTTCGCTTCAGCGGCGGCCTTCCTGCTCGATAACCGCTTCCTGCTGCTCCCGGCGCCAGCGGTCGGGCCGGACCTATTTGTGCGGCTCGCGGCGGGCCAGGTGACTGAGGCCGAATTGGCGACGATCCTGTGCGGCAATTGTGTCCGCCTGCCGGAATAGGTTCCACAGAAACAAATTGGTAAAAGCTGGTGACCGCGGCTGATTTTGCGCGCGGGGTGGTGGCTACGTTGGATTTTCTGGTGCCGGTTGAGGGATTCGAACCCCCGACCTACTGATTACAAATCAGTTGCTCTACCAGCTGAGCTAAACCGGCGTTTCCAGGCACGCATTTAATCGTCCAAGGTCGCTCTAAGGTCAATCCCGCGCCGCGTCCCGCAGGCGCAAATGCGCGACGCTAAGAGCCGCTGCGCAGGCGTTGGAGACGTTGAGGCTCTTGATCGGGCCGGGAAGATCGAGCCTGGCGATGAGGTCGCATCGCTCGCGCGTGAGGCGGCGCAGGCCCTTGCCCTCGGCGCCGAGTACAAGCGCCAAAGGTTTCGCCAGTGGGATCGTCTCGATGGGTGCTGCGCCTTCCGAATCTAGGCCGACGACGCTGTAGCCTCGGTCCCGCAGCTCGTCCAAAGCGCGGGCGAGATTGACCACGGACACAATCGTCACATGCTCCAGCGCGCCGGAGGCGGCCTTCGCCAGCACGCCGGTGAATTCCGGACTGTGACGCTCCGTGACGATCAGCGCGTCGACGCCGAAGGCGCAAGCCGTGCGCAGAATCGCGCCGACATTGTGCGGATCCGTGATCTGGTCGAGGGCCAGCACCAGGCCGCTCTTCGACTCGATATCGGCGATATCTGCCTCCGGCAATGGCCGGGCTTCCAGCAGCAGTCCCTGATGCACGGCCTCTTCGCCAAGATGGCGGGAGAGATCGCGCGCGTCGACGATGTGTGGTTCGAGGCCCGCAGCCTTGGCGGCGTCGGCGATCCGGGGCAGGGCGGTCTCGGTCGCGTAAAGAGCGAGCAGCTTGCGGCGCCCGCCCTTGAGCGCCTCGCGCACGGCATGGGCGCCATAGAGCGTGACCAACTCAGGCGACGGCGCGCGAAACGGGCCGCGTTGGGCTTCGGGCTTCGCGCGCTGGATTGGCCGTTCGCCTCTCGGACGCTGATCGTTCGGCCGCTCTCCTCTGGCGCGCTCCTTTGGCGGCGGGCGGCGGCTCATCGTAGCGCCGCCGTCTTTACCCACCATTCGGGATGCTGCATCCGAATGGCGCGGGCGGCTTTGGCGGCCGCGTGAGGCGTTGAAAAGATCGCGAAGCAAGTCGCGCCCGACCCCGACATGCGCGCGAGCTTGCAGCCGCGGGCGGCGCGCAACACGGCGATTGCGTCGACGATAATCGGCGCCTGCAGGCAGGCAGGGTCTTCGAGATCGTTGCGACCTCTCGACAGGAGGGAGAGAAGCTCCAAAGCGGACCCGCCGTCGCCGATGATCGGGTGAGCGGCCGCCTCGACGCGTTCGCCGGGCTGGAGGCCGAGGCGCGCGAAGACGGGGCGCGTTTCAACCGGCACGCCCGGGTTGACCAGCACGGCCGGCAGCAGCGGCAGGCGCAGCATCGGGCCGAGCGTTTCGCCGGCGCCGCGCATCATCCGGGCCCGGGCGGCAAGGCAGACGGGCACGTCCGAACCCGTGACGCGCGCGGCCTCGTAAAGGCGCGGATCGTCGGCTTTCAGGCCATTGGCGTGAGCCAGAAGCCGCAGCGCCGCCGCGGCGTCGGAGGAGCCGCCGCCGATTCCCGCAGCGACAGGGAGGCGCTTCTCCAAACGGAAGGCGCCGAGGGTGAGCCCTTCGATTCGCTCGGCCAGATTGCGCGCGGCGCGCAGCACGAGATTGTCGTCGCCGGCTCCGGCGGCCGGCGCCGTGGGGCCGGAAATGTCGAGCGAGAGGGGGCCGCCAGGAGAAAACGACAGCGTGTCGCCCGCGCCGCTGAACACGACGAGGCTTTCGAGCTCGTGATAGCCGTCGTCCCTGCGGCCAAGAATATGAAGTGTGAGATTGATCTTCGCGGGGGCGCGCGTCACCAGCATCTTACCCCGACCTCCGCTTTAGGGTTATCGCGGAGCTTCTTTGGAGCGGGCGAAGGGATTCGAACCCTCGACCCCAACCTTGGCAAGGTTGTGCTCTACCCCTGAGCTACACCCGCATCCGTCGCTTCGGTTTCGCGCGTCGCGTCGCCGTCGCTGAGGTCTTATGCAACAAACGATCTGGCTTTGCAACAGGCGACGTCATGAAAATTACAAGCCTGTGGAAGGCTGAATAAACGTTTTTAATTTCAGTGTGATACACGTTTGTCGCCGCCTAGGGCGCGCGCTCTTAGAGCCACCAGGCGCCGAAGATAATCGTTGCGACAGTCAGAGGCGCGCCGATCTTGAAATAGGTCCAAAAGCCAATCTCGACGCCTTGAGTCCGGGCCCTTTGCGCGACGATCAGATTGGCGACAGAGCCGAGCAAGGTGAAATTGCCGGCAAGGGTCGAGGCCATGGCGACAACCAGCCAGGACCTTTCCGGATCGCCTGCGCCGGCGATGAACGGTTTCAGGACAAGAACCGCCGGGACATTGCTCACAATATTCGAGAGACCGGCGGTAATCGCCGAAAGGACAAATGGCGCGCCGAGGTCGAAACGCCCGACAGCGGCCACCACATCTGGCGTCACCACGGTCTTCTCGAGGCCTGAAACGACAATGAAGAGCCCGACGAACATCAGCAGCAATGGCCAGTCGATCTCCTGGTAGACCTTATCGGCCTTGACCTTGCGCGTGAGCAGCAGGATCGCGCCGCCGACGATCGCGACCTTGGCGACCGGCTGCCCGTTAAAGAACAGGGCCATCATCACGAGCGTCACCGCGACAGACTTGGCGATCAAGGCTCCGTGGTAACGCCTCGGAGCAGAATCAAAGCTCGGCAGGCGTTCGCGTGTCAGAAATTCGCGCCGATAGGCCAGCGTGAGGAACAGCACGCACAGCAACAATCCGAAGAGAGCCACTGGCCACAAGGCGCCGGCGAAAGTCCCGTAGGGAATGTGCGAGAACGCCCCGATCATCATGTTCTGCGGATTGCCGGTGATTGTCGCCGCGCTGCCGATGTTGGAGGCGAGGGGGATCGCCAGGACATACGGAATAGGATCGCGCTTCAGCCGCTTCACCAATTCCACGACGAGCGGCGTCATGACGAGGCAGATCGTATCATTGACCAGGAAGGCCGAGAGCGAGCCCGAGACCAGGACAATCGCGATCAGGAGCGCAAGCGGATGGCTGGCGCGCGCCACCACCCAGTCGCTGACCAGCCGGAAGAAGCCCGAGAGGCAGAGATTGGCGACGACGATCATCATGCCGAGGAGAAGCGTGATCGTGTCGAAATCAACGGCGCGATAGGCCTCCTCCAGCGGCAGGACGCCCAGACCAACCATGAGGCTGGCCCCCACCAAAGCCGCGCCGGCGCGGTCGAGCCGCAGGCCGGGAAATCTGCCGATGGCGACGACGAGATAAGTGCCCAGAAAGACGAGAATCGCGAGAAGGGTCTTGCCATTGGCCCAGGTTACGAGCGCGCCGGCGCCCGCGTACTTGTCTCCCGCCAATGACCGCAGCGACCATTGCGCGATCTCGCCGATTATCCAGATCGACACGGCGTAAAGCAGCGCCCCGAGGGTGACGAGCGCCACGGCCAGAAGCGCGGTCGCGAGCCCGCTTTTTTGGCTCGCAGAGGGTCGATCCATTTCCTCGGCTTGCGGGGGCCGCGTCTTCGCCTTCCGTATCAATCCCAACACCGATCTAAATCTCGAATTCGCAGATTTGCCGTCTGGCTGCATGCAACGCTGCATCGCGGCCACCATAACGGCAAGACGCTAAGTTCTCGCCTTACGCCGCAAACCGGGTGGGACGAAGACCTTAGTCGCTCTGGCTCGATGCCTGGCCGATAGCGCTCAGCCGAGGCCGAGCATATTTGCTAGGTTGAGAAAAATCAGGTCGGGCTGGCGGCGGGACGGGTAGGGGGCGTCGCGGCGCTAATGGTCGGAGTGGCGGGATTCGAACCCACGACCCCTTGTCCCCCAGACAAGTGCGCTAACCGGGCTGCGCTACACTCCGACTGGCCGCCCTTATAGAGAGGCGGCGGCCCGGTTGCAACGGGATATGACATTTTGGCCCCGGCGAGTTCGATCGACCGCGTTTCCCCATATTTTCCGGGCTGCTCAGCGCCGGGTCAGATTGAGCAGCCGCTTGCATTCCTCGATCTCCGCCAGCGCTTTGCGCAAAATTTGCGCCTGTCCCTGATCCAGTCGCCGGATGACCACGACAGGCGCATGGAAGATCGGTTGCGGCGCGGGTGCGGGGAAAGCGCGGGAAAATGGGGAGGGTGGGGGAAGGATTTCCACAGTCGCCTCCGAATCATACGCGCCAGCAGGCGCCGACTCGGGCGCCGGCGCCTGGGGCGCCGTTTCTGGCGGCTCGGGTTCCGGGAAATCGAGCGTCTCTTGGAGCGCGACCGGCGGCGGGGCTGGCGCAACTTCCGGCGGCGGAGGTTCGATGCGGGCGCCGGCGGGCTCGGCGGGTGCAACAGGCGGCGATGAAGAAGGCATTGGCGATTCGCCGGTCTGGCGCCGGCGCGCGTCGGCGAGAACGCCCTCGACGCCTTGCTCGGAGAGAATGCGCTGAACGCCCTTGATCGTATAGCCTTCGCGATACAGCAAATGCCGGATCGCTTCGACGAGCTCGATATCGCGCGGGCGGTAGAAGCGGCGTCCGCCGGCGCGCTTCACCGGATCAATCTCCTTGAAGCGCGTTTCCCAGAAGCGCAGCACATGTTGGGGCAGGTCGAGATATTCCGCCACCTCGCCGATCGTGCGCAGAGAGGCCATCTCTTCCCGTGTCAACGCGCCTCTGCCGGCCACCTTTGCTCCCCCGATCGAAAGAGCGTTCATTCTTACACTCGATGCGCGTCCTATCAGCCTAAAATCCGGCGCTTCGCAGGCGCCGCGCGCTGCTAGGTGTGGACAAGCGTCTTCAGCATCCCTTAAGTGCCGAGGTAGAGAAACCCTTGAGGCGAGCGACATGGAAGACTGGCTTCTCTTTCC
This sequence comes from Methylocystis sp. MJC1, assembly GCF_026427715.1. NCBI lineage: Bacteria > Pseudomonadati > Pseudomonadota > Alphaproteobacteria > Hyphomicrobiales > Methylocystaceae > Methylocystis > Methylocystis sp. MJC1. Next base: position 1,671,877 of record NZ_CP107558.1, read on the forward strand.
GCATCCTGTGCCCGAGGTGAGGCATCGCGCGACAGAGGAAAACGCTGTCGCGGTGCGCAACTGGCTCTGGATCGTCGCAGGCCTCGTCTTTCTGATGGTCATCGTCGGCGGCGCGACGCGCTTGACCGAATCGGGCCTCTCAATCGTCGAATGGAAGCCGGTGACCGGCGCCATCCCGCCTCTTACGCAGCAGGAATGGATCGCGGCTTTCGAGGATTACAAGAAGATCCCGCAATACAAAGAACTCTTTCCGGACATGGACCTCGCCGGATTCCAGTACATCTACGCCTGGGAATGGGCGCACCGGTTGCTCGGGCGCCTCATCGGCGTGGTCTTCGTGGTCCCGCTGATCTGGTTCTGGGTGAACGGAGCGCTTCCATCCTCGGTGAAGCCGAAGCTCGTCGGCATTCTGACCCTGGGCGCGCTGCAGGGCGGCGTCGGCTGGTGGATGGTCTCGTCCGGCCTCGTGCATCGCACGGAAGTGGCGCAGGAGCGGCTCGCCATTCATCTCGTCATCGCGGCTTTCATTTTCTCCGCCTGTCTTTGGGTCGCCGGGGGGCTCGGCTGGCGCAGACCATCGAGCGCGCATGACCATCCGGGGCGGCTGCGCGCGCTGGCTTTCGTTATTTTAACGCTGGTCTTCGTGCAGCTCTTCATGGGCGGCATTGTCGCGGGGCTGCGCGCGGGGCTCGTGGAAAACACATGGCCGCTCATCGCCGGTGCCTTCATTCCGCCGGCCGATGTTCTCTTCCCCAAAGACCCCTGGTGGGCGAATATTCTGGAGACGCCGCTCACGGCGCAATTCTTCCACCGTATGATCGCTTATCTGATCTTCATCCTCGCGGCGCTGCATCTCGGCGACGCGCTGATGAACGCCGGCGGCAGGGCGCGCAGCGGCGCTGTCATCGTCTTCGGCCATGTCGTGGGACAGATCGCGCTCGGCGTTGCGACGCTGCTGCTTGTCGAGCCGTCTTATGCGGGCACGCCGCATCTCCTTGTTGCGCTCGCGCATCAGGCGGTGGGCCTGGGCGTGCTTGCCGTGGCGACATTGCAGGCGCGCCGATTGGCGAATGATCTGGAGATCGTCTGACGGAGCGAAGCGCCTTGAAGAACGTCCTCACTCTTCCCGGCCCCGATTTTCTCAACGTCTACGGCGTCGTGGTCATTCTGACGCTTGCCGCCGCATGGCTTGTCATCCGCCTTGCCGATCGGACGGGCGATCATCCGCCGCCAGTGCCGCAGAGCCCCGACGCTGTGGAAGTGGCCTTTCTGCAGGGCGGGGTGAATCAGGTCATCCGCACCCTCTGCTATGATCTCGTGCAGCATGGCTATGCGTCGCTGGCGAAAGACGACCGCGTCGTTCCTACCGGCAAGAAGCCGGAGCCCGGCGCGCTCAATCCTATGGAGGAGCGCGTTTGGCAAATGATCCAGGTGAGCCCCAAAGCACATGAGCTGTTCAGCAACCGCGCGGCGCGCAAGGAGCTGCTCCAATTGCTGGAGCCTGTGCACGCTAGGCTTGCGGCGCAAGGCCTCGTGAAGCCCGAGTCCGTGAAGGCGTGGCGCACGCGCGTGCAGCTCTTCGGCACGCTCACGCTTCTCGGTTTCGCCGGAGCCAAAATCTATGTCGCGCTGAGCACGGGGCACACGAATGTCTCCTATCTCATCTTTCTCAGCATCGCTTCGGTCGCCGCGCTTTTCGCTTTGGCTTACGTGACGACGCGCAGCCATGCGAGCCGACGCGGTCGCGCCTATCTCGAGGCGATGGAGCTTGCTTATCGACCGCGGCTCGATGCGGCGCTGCTCGCTGTCGGCGCGTCGACAGAGCGAAAAGCTTTCGAGGGTGCGTCGCTCTTTCTCCTCGGGCTCTACGGCTTCTCGGCGCTGAAGGGCACGGCGGACGCCACCTTCGCGCGGCATTTCAAGCGCGCCTCCAGCGAAAGCGGCGGCAGTTGCGGTTCGAGCTGCAGCGGCTCTTGCGGAAATGGCGATGGCGGCAGTGGGTGTGGCGGCTGTGGCGGCGGCGGGGACTGAGGCGCCGGCGCTCGGCTCGGGGCTCGGCTATCGCCCGCCGTTTCGCGCCGATCTCTTCGCCAATCGCTCGCGCGTCGATTTTCTGGAAATAATCGCCGATCATTATTTCGACGCGCCGAATGAGAAGCTCGCGGAGCTTGATCTTCTGCACGCGCATTTCCCCATTGTCGCGCATGGGCTCGATCTTTCGATCGGCAGCGCGGAAGGGATCGACCGCGCCTATCTCGAAAAATTCGCGCGCCTGATCGAGCGCATCGATCCGCCCTGGTGGAGCGAGCATCTGTGCTTCACCCGCGCCGGCGGCGTCGACATCGGCCATCTCGCCGCCTTGCCCTATACGCAAGAGGCGATCGACGTCGTCGCGCGCAATGTAGACATTGTGCGCAAGCGCATCCGCGCGCCGCTCTTGCTCGAAAACATCACGACGGTCGTGCGCGTGCCCGGCGGCGAGATGGAGGAGCCGGAGTTTCTCACCCGCACGCTCGACGCGACCGGCTGCGGCTGGCTCTGCGATGTCGCCAATCTCTATACGAACGCCGTCAACCAGCAGGTCGACATCGACGCGACATTCGAGCGCTGGCCCTGGGACCGGCTCGTGCAGATCCACTACGCTGGCGGGCGCTGGCGGGAGGGAGTCTTGATCGACAGCCACGATTCGGCGACGAGCGAAGCCGTTTGGGCGCTTTACGACCGCATCGTCGCGCATGCGCCGGTGAAGGGCGTCATTTTGGAACGCGACGAGCGTCTGCCGGCTTTCAACGAGCTTCTCGACGAGGTTGCGCGGGCTCGCGCCACGTTGCAGGAATGCGGAAGATGGCCTTGAGGGAGACGCAAGCGCTGCTTGCCTGCATCTTCACCGACGCCAAGGCGCGCCGCGAATTTTTAGAGGATCCCCAGCGCGTAGCCCGCGCCCGCGGCCTCAGCGAAATCGAAGCCGCGACCATGGCGGCGCTCGACAGGCGCGAGGTCGAGGATTTCGCGCGCAGCCTCCTCGGCAAGCGCGCGCTCGATGCGCGCAAAACCTTGCCGCTGACGGCGAAGGCTCTTGGGAAAAAATTCGACGCGCTGCTTTACGAGGCAATCGAAGCGGCGCCGCAGCCGCAGCGCCGCCGCGCCGACGCCGCTGCGCTGGCTAGGCTTCTCGCGTCGCGGCCGATGGACCCGCCATGGATCAGCGATCTCGCGCGCTATGAGATGGGCTTTGTCGCCGCCGCACGGGCAGGCGGCTTTTTCCTCATGCGGCGCTTCGCTTGGCCCATGGACGACATCGCGCGCCAGCTTCTCGCGGGCGCGCGTGTCGATGTTTCTCCTCGCCAGCGCGTCGGGCTCTGGTTGCGGGCGCCGCGCGGGAGATTATTCTTTCGGCTGTTTTAAACGCCGCGCCGGAAGGCGTGCTCGGCGTGACGACGCTCGGCGACGACCTCGATCATGCGCTCGGCGCCGCGGTCGCGCGCTTCCTGGGTCTGCGCCTTGGCGAGCTCCTCATTCGCCTCTTTGAGCTGGGCTTCAGCATCCTCGAGCTGGCCGCGCAATTCATTGAGGGACGCCACGATATTGTCGCGGCGGGTGCGCGCGGCGCGCGCATAGGTCGGGTAGGCGAAGTGGTTCGGATCGGAGATGTTTGCGCGCTGCTCTTCGTGCGAAATCTCGCGGTCGAGTTCGTTCGATATGCGCATGAACTCGGCGATCATCGTATTGAGCTGAACGACGCGCCGGCGTTTCTCGTCAGCTTGAAAGCGCTTCAGGCGCACTAATGTATCCCGCGACTTCATTCCTCGAACTCCATTGACGCTACACTCATGCAAAACAAATCGTTAACTCCGCGAGACAATTTAAATATGCACGCTGTAGGTTGCTCCTTGGTTACCGGGTTCGAAGAATTCCAGGGGTATCCAGCGCGGATGTCGAGAGCCGCCCTATTTTCCGCCCCGGGGGGCGATAAGGGAGGCGGAGCCTATGCGGTCCGTTGTTCTTTCTTTCGGCGCGTTTTGCGCTTTCGGGGTCTGTAGCGCGCTCGCGCAGACGAGCGGGTTGCGTTTCGCCGACGAACTCGATTGGAAGCCGGCGCCCGCCGACCTACCCCGGGGCGCGGACATCGCGGTCCTCTTCGGCGACCCGACGGCGTCAGGGCCCTTCGTTGTCCGGGTGCGGGCGCCGGCCGGCTATCTCGTGCCCGCGCATAAGCATCCTGATGCCGAGACCGTGACGATCATCTCGGGCGCGCTGCGCTTCGGCGAGGGCCAGCGTCTCGATCCGTCCGTGGAAAAATTCCTGCATGCGGGCGACTTCGTGGCCGCGACGCCAGGCATGGGGCATTGGTTTACGGTCAACGAGGACGCTGTCGTGCAGGTGTCAGGCGCGGGGCCGTGGAAGATCGAGTATCTCGATCCGCGCGATGACCCCCGCCACAAGGGCGCTATGCGCGACTGAGCCAAGGCTTTGCGCGTGCCGGTCTTTCCCGGCGGCTGAAGGCCGACCGGGAATTCAGAGGTAATAAACTGAGAGTCACCCTTGCTGCTCTGGATCCCCGATCGCTCGCTTACGCGAGCGTCGGGGATGACAGGGGGCGTTGTCTCATTCGGCTGATTACGCGCCTTGCGGCGCGCCGCCAACGCGCCGGTAGATGAAGTCCGGCGGCGGCGCGTGCGACTCCGTTTCGGCATAGGCCGCAAAACGGGCATGTTCCGGCGAGAGGTGGCAGGCCGGGTCGGTCGCCGTCGGATCGCCCGTGACGGCGAAAGCTTGGCACCGGCAGCCGCCGAGGTCGATCTCGCGGCGATCGCAGGATGTGCACGGCTCCTTCATCCAGTCCGTGCCGCGATAGGCGTTGAAGGCGGCGCCATTCTGCCAGATATCGGCGAGCTTTCGCTCGCGCACATTATCGAAAGCGAGGCCTGGGAGGGTCTGCGCGGCGTGGCAGGGCAGGGCCTTGCCGGAAGGGGTCACCGCCAGGATCGAACGGCCCCAACCGCCCGTGCATTGCTTCGGCCGCGTCGCATAATGGTCGTGGATGACGAAGTCGAAGTTGAGCACGCCCTGCAGGCGCTTCTTCGCTTCCTCGACGACGCCGACCGTCTCCATGAAGGTCTCGCGCGTCGGGATCAAAGCCGCGCGGTTGAGCTGCGCCCAGGCGTAATATTGGATATGCGCGATCTCGATGCGCTGCGCGTCGACCTCGACGGCGAAGTCGATGATCTGCGGCAGATGCGCGATGTTCTGTCGGTGCATCGGCGCATTGATCGTGAGCCCCATGCCAAGCTCGCGCACCCAGCGCGCGACGTCGCGCTTCTTCGGCACGCCGCCTTCAAAGGCGGAAATGCGATCGGCGCTTTCGGGCACGATGTCCTGGATCGAGACCTGCACATGGTCGAGGCCGATCTCGGCCAAACGCTCCAGCCGCTCGCGCGTGAGCAGCACGGCGGAGGTGACGAGATTGGTGTAGAGGCCGGCCTCCACCGCATAGGCCAATATCTCTTCGAGATCGCGCCGCGCCGTGGGTTCGCCGCCGGAGAGATGCAGTTGCAGCGCGCCGATCGACGCCGCCTGACGGAAGGTCTCGCCCCATTGTTCTGCCGTCATCTCGACATTCGAGCGCTCGAGCTCCAGGGGATTGGAGCAATAGGGGCATTGCAGCGGGCAGCGATGCGTCAGCTCGGCGAGAAGGCCGGCCGGTCCGCCTGCGAAGGGCGCGATGGAGGTAGCGAAATCGGAAAGCTTCGGCGGCGCGAAAGGATCGACGCCGTCGCACAGCAGGCGCTTGTCGGCGAGGCCCTGCAGCAGATTCGTTACGTCGCGCGTGATGACGTCGAGCGGCGCTGCGTATTGCTGCGCGAGGCTGGCGCAGAGATCGGCGAGGCGTGTTTTGCCGTCGATGGCTTTGAGCACGATGAGGCCGATGGGGTCGAGCTCATAGGCGCGCTCGGGCGCGAGGATGGCCGTGCGTGCGCGCGGGCGGTCCTCGTGTAGGCGCGAATAGCGCGTGAAGCCGGGGCGGGAGTCCGGGCCGATGATGTAGCGTGTGGTCATTTGTTACCCGGTTACGTCGGGGCTCCCATGTCCCCCAGTCTCTCTCGAGGGACATTTACCATGGTCTCCGCCGTCATTGCGAGCGGAGCGAAGCAATCCAGGGGCAGCCACTACTGCTCTGGATTGCTTCGTCGCTGCGCTCCTCGCAATGACGGTGGGAGGCTTTTTACTCCTCCGGCCGCCACGCGCCCGGCGGGATCAGCGCCGGCGTCACATAGGCGTGATGCAGCGCGTCGAGCTGCGCCCACAGCACATTGCATTTGAACCGCACGGCGCCGACGCAGGCTTCCTGCTCGGCACGGGTTTTCGCATTGTCGAGCACATAGCCCAATGCAAATTCCGAGTCGCGCGGCGCCTGCGACAGACGGCGCTTGAAATAGGCCATCACATGGTCGTCGACGAAGTCGTAATTCTCCAGCATCCCCACGATGCGTTCGCGATGGATGGAGGGCGCGAAAAGCTCGGTCAGCGACGACGCCACCGCCACGACGAGCGGCTGCTCCACGACGAAGCGCACATAGGCCTCCACCGCGAATTTCGTCGCGGGCAGGGCGCCGCGGCGCGAGGTGACATATTCGCGCGTAAAGCCCAGCGCGTCTGTCAACACCAGCCAGCGCTCGATGCCGCCGGCTTCTTCGCCGAGCCCGTCGTGGTCGTGGATGCGGTGAATCCATTCGCGGCGCAATTCGCGGTCGTGGACGCGGCTCATGAAGGCGGCGTCCTTGCGCGGCACGGCTTCCTGATAGCAATAGCGGTTCAGCGCCCAGGCGGCGACTTGGTGCTTCTGCAGCTTGCCGCCATGCAGAAGCTTATGGAACGCGTGCTTGTCGTGGTAGCGCTCGACGCCGACATTGCGGATCGCGGCCTCGAAATCTGTCCTGGACAGCGGCGCGGCGTCGCGCCAATCGGTAGCGATCTCGTTCAAAGCGTCACCTCCATGCCGTCCGCGCCGACCTCCCAGCCTGCCGCCTGCACGGCGGCGCGCTGCGTCGAGTTTGCGTCGAGGACCGGATTCGAATTGTTGATATGCACGTAGATTTTGCGCGCGACGTCGAGCGGCGCCAAGCCGGCTATCGAGCCGTCCTCGCCGCTCATATTGACATGGCCCATGCGCGAGCCGGTCTTGCCCATGAGACCCTGCTCGATCATCTCGTTTTCATGGAACAGCGTGCCGTCGAAGAAGACGAGCGCGGCGCCGCGCAGACGGTTGGCGAGCGGCGCATCGATTTTGGCGCAGCCAGGGATGTAGAAGAAGGATTTGCCCGTCTTCGTCTCGATGACTTCGAGGCCGAGCGTGTCGCCTGCCGAGGTGCCGAAATTCGGCGCGTTCTGGTCTTCGAGATAGAGTGCGATCTTGCCCGGCACGGGGAAAGCGCGGATGGAAAGGCCGAGATCGACGCCGGCCCCCGTCAGCGGGGTCGCCTCGTCCATATGCAATTCGTTGCGCGGCACGAGCTGCTTCTGCAGAATCGTGAAGATCGGATTGGCGGCAAGCGCCTGCAGAACGCGGTCGGCGGCGTAGACGCTGAAGGGCTGCGCTTCGCGCAAGTTCAACAAGCCGGCGACGTGATCGACGTCGCCATTGGTGAGCGCCACAGCTTTGATCGGGCTCGCGCGCACGGGATCGCCTTCGGCCGGCGCGAGCGCCGGGGCGGCGGCGATCTGCTCGCGCAGATCGGGCGACGCGTTGAGCAACACCCAATTGGCGCCATCGGCGCTCACGGCGAGCGATGATTGCGTGCGCGGCGTAAAGCCAGGGGCGCGAGCGCGCACCGCGCGGCAATTGGCGCAATTGCAGTTCCACTGCGGGAAGCCGCCGCCGGCGCCCGAGCCAAGGATTCTGATCCGCATCGCGTCTACAGCGCTTGTTGACAAGCGCCGTTCTCCCTTGTGCGGCAACGGGCGAACGCGACCTCTCCGCTAAAGGGGAGGGAAGGGATCGCGCCCGGCGTTCACCCAATTGCCCAGTCTTCTTTTGGGCGCGCACTATGCACCCTCGGCGCGGCCGCGCAAGTGCGGCATATGTTCGCCTTTGTTTAACCTATCTTCGCGACTTTGCCTTAGAACCGAGGGCCGGCTCGCCCCGCTTTCGTCGCTTTCTCGGGTAAGAAGGGAAGCGCTGGGCCAGGGCGCCTTCGCATCGCATCACTCTCTCGCGGGAAACTTTCCCGGCTGCGCCGGATCGAACCACTTTGCGCATCACGCTTCCGCTTTCGACCCTCCTCGCCGCGACGCTGCTCTCAGGCTGCGTCTCCGATGGCATGCGCGCTGTCGACGGACACTGGACCAACGCCGTCTCGCTTGTCTCGGGCCCGCAGGGCGAGCCCAATCGCGTGCCGCTCTTCGTCGCGTCGACACGGCGCGGGGAGGGCGCGACAGACGACGGGCGTGCGCATTTTTCTCTCACCGCGATCGGCGTGCCGCAGAACCATCGTCCCGGCGCCATGGAGCGGCCGAGCTTCGGCGGCGCGGACAAGAACCGCCATTTCACCGTGCTCTCCAAGCGCAACATGGACGAGGAGGAGTTCTACGGGGAACTCGCCGCCCATGTGTCAGGCCGCATCGGCGTCTCGCGCGACATCCTGCTGTATGTGCACGGCTTCAACACCAGCCATGACGAGGCGCGGTTCCGCCTCGCGCAGGTCGTGGCCGACGGCGGCTTTTCCGGCGTTCCGACGCTTTTCTCGTGGAATTCGCGCGGCGGCCTTTTCAACTACGAGTCCGACAAGGAAGCCGCGACCGTCTCGCGCGACGCGCTCGAGAAAGTGATGCTCTCGCTCGCCAAGACGCCGGGAGTAGGGCGCGTGCATATACTCGCGCATTCCATGGGCTCGTGGCTCACTATGGAGACGCTGCGCGGCATCGCTCTTTCGGGCCATCCCGATCTTGACGGCAAGCTCGGCGAGGTGATGCTCGCCAATCCGGACATCGACCTCAACGTCTTCCGCCAACAGGTCGCGCGGCTCGACCCGCATCGCGTCTCGATCTTCGTCGCCAACAACGATCGCGCCTTGTCGCTCTCCTCGCGCATCGCCGGCGACCGGCCGAGGCTCGGCGCCATGGACCCGTCGAAACCGCAGGACAAGGCGGAGATCGACCGGCTCGGCGTCTCCGTGCACGACATCTCGTCCTTTTCGACGGACTTCATCGGCCACGGCGCCTTCGCCGAGGCGCCCGATGTGGTGCGAAAGATCGGCGCGCATATAGCCGCGCCCCGCGCTCAGGACTCCGACAAGCAGGCGATCCCGGATTTCAGGGGCGAGGATACGGGAACGACCGCCGTTCCGCAGACCCCGCCGCCTCCGGGGGCCGTCCAGAAAGTCGAGACATCGCCGCTGCCGCCGGTTGCGGGGCGCTGACGGCTGGAAAGGTTGCCTAACGCGCCCCCGCGGCCTATTGGGAAATTAAACTTCTCGCCGCGAAACGCCAAGGCGCCGGAAAAGCCATGTCCAATGTCACGCTGATCGACAATTACGACAGCTTCACCTTCAATCTGGTCCATTACTTCGGCCAGCTCGGGGCGAATGTCACGGTGCATCGCAACGACGCGGTTTCGGTCGCCGAAGTGCTGGCCGGCGCGCCCGACGCCATCGTGCTCTCGCCCGGCCCCTGCACGCCGCATGAGGCGGGCATCTGCATGGACCTGATCAGAGCCGCCGCCGAGACCGTGCCGATCTTTGGCGTGTGCCTCGGCCATCAATCGATCGGCGAGGTTTTCGGCGGCGAGGTGATCCGCGCCCCGCTGCCGATCCATGGCAAGATGGCGACGATCCTGCACGACGGCGACGCGGTGTTTCGTGGCATCGACGGGCCGTTTCAGGCGACGCGCTATCATTCGCTGGTCGTCAAGCGCGAAACCCTGCCTTCCTGCCTGCGCGTCACCGCCGAGACGCCTGATGGGCTGATCATGGCGCTCTCACACAACACGCTGCCGACCCATGGCGTGCAGTTCCACCCTGAGAGCATCACCTCGCAGCACGGTCACAAGATTTTGCGGAATTTTCTGGACCTCGCGGCCGAGTGGAACGCGGCGCAGCGGGGCAGGGCGAAGGTGGCGTAGGGCCCCCTCCCCAACCCTCCCCCGCTTCGCGGGAGAGGGGGAACACCGTAGCCTTCATCGACAATGCCGATCGCGAGCGTCCCCTCTCCCGCTTGCGGGGGAGGGACAGGGAGGGGGAAAGCCCCTCAAGCAAACCCTCGATGCAAGACTTCAAACCCTATATCGCCGCCATCGCCGAAGGCGAGCCGCTCGCCCGCGAAGAGGCGCGCGCCGCCTTCTCGCTGATTTTCGAAGGCGCCGCGACCCCGGCGCAACTCGGGGCCTTCCTCATGGGCCTGCGCATGCGCGGCGAAACCGTGGAGGAAATCATCGGCGCGGCGCAGGCCATGCGCGCCGCGATGACGCCCGTCGAGGCGCCGCCCGGCGCGATCGACATTGTCGGCACCGGCGGCGACGGGGCCGGCACGTTCAACATCTCGACGCTCGCCGCCATTATCGCCGCCGCCTGCGGCGCGGTGGTCGCCAAGCATGGCGGCAAGGCGTCCTCCTCGCGGTCCGGCGCGTCCGATGTGCTGGGCGAGCTTTCGGTGAAGGTGGGCATTCCACCCGCCGCCGCGGCCGCCTGCCTGCGGAATGCCGGCATCTGTTTTATGGCCGCGCCGACGCACCATCCGGCGCTGCGCCATGCGGCTCCGGTGCGGGCGGAGCTTGGCGTGCGCACCGTTTTCAATCTGCTCGGGCCCCTATGCAACCCGGCCCGCGTCGAGCGTCAGGCGCTCGGCGTCTATTCGCGCGATTGGCTCGAGCCGCTGGCGCGCGTGCTGCGGGAGATGGGCTCGCGACGGGTCTGGCTGCTCCATGGCAGCGACGGCCTCGACGAGGCGACGACCACCGGCGTGACCCACGTGGTGGCGCTTGAAGACGGCGCCATCCGCGCCTTCGACATCACGCCGGAGGATGCAGGCCTGCCGCGCGCCACGACGCAGGAGCTCGTCGGCGGCGATCCCGCCCATAACGCCAAGGCGCTGCGCGCGGTGCTGGCCGGCGCGAAGAACGCCTATCGCGACATCGCCGTGCTGAACGCGGCCGTCGCCCTGGTGGTGGCCGAGCGCGCCGCCGACCTTCGCGAAGGCGCGGCGCTGGCGGCGAAAGCGCTCGATACGGGCGCTGCGGCGGAAAAGCTCGAAGCGCTGGTCAAGCACTCCAACGCGTAACCGTGCGCCTTATCCGGGCAAGCGCCAAATCCGGCAGGGGGCGCCGGCCGGCAAAGGGGCGTCGCCCGGCTCGCGGATGAGCAGCGCCTGCGACTGCGCCAGTTCCGTCAGCAGAGAGGAATCCTGCATCGGTTGCGGCGTCGCGACGGGGTGCCCCTCGGCGTCGCGGGAGAGCCTCGCGCGCATATAATCGCGTCGCCCCTTGTTGGCGGGCAGGTTCGCGCCGGCGATGGCGGTTTCCGTCTGATCGGCGCCAGCCTTCGGATCGCCCTGCAGCGCGCGGATCAACGGCGCCAGAAACACCAAAGCGCAGACGATCGAGGCCACCGGATTGCCCGGCAGGCCAAGAATATGCGCATCGCCCAGGCGGCCGGAGATGAGCGGCTTCCCTGGGCGCATGGCAATCTTCCAGAAATCCAGCGTCATGCCCTGGCGGGCCAGCGCGGGGCGCAAAAGATCGTGATCGCCAACCGAGGCGCCTCCCAGCGTCACGAGAATATCCGCCTTGGCCGCGCGGGCGAGGCCGATGCCGCGTTCCAGATCGGCGAGATCGTCGCGGAACAGCCCCAGATCGATCACCTCCGCTCCCGTGCCTTCGGCGATGGCGCCCACGGCGAAACTGTTGCAGGCGATGATCTGCGCGGGACCGGGCTCGGCGCCGGGCGGCACGAGCTCGTCGCCGGACGCCAGCAGCGCCACGCGCGGCCGACGCGCGACGGGCAGAATCGCATGGTTCATGGCGGCGGCGAGCGCCAGTTCCGCAGGGCCGAGACGGGTTCCCACAAAAAGCCCGGCGGCGCCCGCGCGGAAGTCGAGGCCGGCCACGCGGATGTGATTGCCCGGCGCAGCGCCCGATTTGGCGCGGATGCCGCCCTCAGCGACCTCAGCGTCTTCCTGCAAAAGGATGGCGTCGGACCCCGCGGGGACGGGGGCGCCGGTGAAAATGCGGACGGTTTCGCCGGGGTTCAAGGCAGCGGCATAGCCATGGCCGGCGGCGCTTTCGCCGACGAGCTTCAACGGCCCTGCGGCGAGGTCGGCGCTGCGCAGCGCATAGCCGTCCATGGCCGAGACATCGACCGGCGGCTGGGTGCGCTTGGCGACGAGGTCGCGCGCGAGCGTGCGGCCGCGCGCGGCGGCGAGCGGCGTCTCTTCCTCACCGAGAAGGGCGGCGCCAGAGAGAATGCGCGCGAGAGCGTCGTCGACGGAGAGGAGCTTGTTATCGGCCATTGCGGGTTACTCTTTTGCTCGACGAAGCGCGGCTGCCGCTTTTGCGAACCGCAACGCCGCTGTCCGCCGTCATTGCGAGGAGCGAAGCGACGAAGCAATCCAGAGCCCCATCGCGGCCCTGGATTGCTTCGCTTCGCTCGCAATGACGGCCGGAAAAAGGGGAGGTTCACGACGCAGACAGGTTCTGCGTCGAGAATAACAGGCGATTATTCCCGCCGCCAATCGCCGCTTTTGCCGCCCTCTTTCGAAACAAGCTCCACGCCCTCGATGCGCATGGCGCGATCGACGGCCTTCAGCATGTCGTAGATGGTGAGACAGGCGACCGAGACCGCGGTCAGCGCCTCCATTTCGACGCCCGTCTTGCCGGTGACGCCCGCCTCGACGTCGACGCGCAGACCCGGAAGGGACTCGTCGGGCGTGATGTCCACGGAGACGCTCGACAGGGGCAGGGGGTGGCAGAGCGGAATAAGCTCGCTCGTCTTCTTCGCCGCCATAATGCCGGCGATGCGCGCGACGCCGAAGACGTCGCCCTTCTTGGCTTGCCCCGCGACGGCGAGGGCCAATGTCTCGGGCCCCATGACCACGCGCCCGCGCGCTCGCGCGAGGCGTTTCGTATCCGCCTTGGCGGAGACGTCGACCATATGGGCGTCGCCAGTCGCTGAGAGATGGGTGAGCTTGGTCATGCGTCCGAGAAGGTAGGCTTAGCCGTTCAGCAACTTCCGCGCCGCCGCCTCCACATCGTCCTGCCGCATTAGGCTTTCGCCGACGAGGAAGGTGAAGATGCGCGAGGTTTCGAGACGCAGGCAGTCGTCGTGCGTCTCGATGCCGCTTTCGGCGACGATAATCTTGTCGTGGGGGATTTTCTCCGCAAGCCGCTCGCTGGTTTCGAGCGACACCGAGAAATCGTGGAGATTGCGGTTGTTGATGCCGATCAACCGGGTCTCCAGGGCGAGCGCGCGATCGAGCTCGCGCTCATCATGCACCTCCACCAAAACATCCATGCGCAGATCATGTGCGGCGGTGTTGAGCGCCTTCGCCTCTTCGTCGCTTACGGCGGCCATGATGATAAGGACGCAGTCGGCGCCATAGGCGCGGGCCTCGAACACCTGATAGGGATCATAAAGGAAATCCTTGCGGATCGCCGGCAGATGCGACGCCTTGCGCGCGGCCTCCAGATCCTCGAGCTTGCCCTGGAAAGACGGCCCGTCGGTGAGGACGGACATGCAAGCGGCGCCGGCCTTCTCATAGGCCCTGGCGAGTTTCGGAGGATCGAAGTCGGCGCGGATGAGGCCCCTCGAGGGGGACGCCTTTTTGATTTCGGCGATAAGCGCGATGCGGCGTTCATCCAGCTTCGTCTCGATCGCATGCACGAAGCCGCGCGGCGGATCGTGGTCGCGCACATTGCGCTCCAGCGTCGCGAGCGGCATGCGCACCTTGGCCTCGGAGATTTCGGTGCGCTTATAGGCTTCAATGCGGTCGAGAATATCGGTCATGTCTTTTGCCCAAAGCGGGAGGCGCCGCGCCCCGCCGTTGATTCAATAACTGAATAGCGGATCGGAACGCGCAAGCCTATCCCACAAGAGGTCGCGTGGGAGGGCCGAGGACGAATTATGGTAATCAAGGGCCAACGCGGAGCCCGGAGTTAAACGCTCGCCCGTGACTTTGGCGGCGCAACATGGCAAAGAGGCCCCGTCGCGTCTCTGCTCAGGAATCGCGCAGCGGGAGCCCTAAATGTCCGTCATCGACTCCGTTCGCAAGGTCCTCGTCCCCATCCATCCAGAGGGCTATGTCTTCATCGCGGGCTTTGCCGTCGCGGCTTTCGTGCTCGACTGGATTTCCCCGACGCTCGGCTGGATCGGCTTCATCGCCACCGCCTGGTGCGTCTATTTCTTTCGCGATCCGCCGCGGGTCACGCCGCTGCGCGAGGGGCTCGTCGTTTCGCCGGCCGACGGCGTCGTCTGCTCCATCGGCTTCTTCCTGCCGCCGCCGGAGCTCGGCATGGGCGCCGAGCCGCTGCAGCGCATCTCGGTGTTCATGAGCGTCTTCGATTGCCATGTGAACCGCATGCCGGTCACCGGCCGCATCGCCAAAATCGCTTACAAACCCGGCATCTTCGTCAACGCCGATCTCGACAAGGCGAGCGAGGACAATGAGCGCAACGGCCTCATCATCGAGACGCCGCGCGGCCGCTTCGGCGTCGTGCAGATCGCCGGCCTAGTGGCGCGCCGCATCGTCTGCTTCATCAAGGAAGGCGAAAATCTTGGCGTCGGCGACCGTTTCGGCTTGATCCGCTTCGGCTCGCGCGTCGATGTCTATATGCCGTCATCGGCCCGCGCCATGGTGGCGGTCGGCACGCGGACTGTAGCCGGCGAGACCGTGCTCGCGGATATGACGGCGCCGGCGCCGGCGCTGACCTTCAAGACCGGCTGAGGCAGGAAAATATGAGCGACGATCCTCAGAACCTCGAGCTTTCGCCAGTCGAGCTGCGCCGCCTGCGTTTTCGCAATATCCCGATCCGGGTGGTGCTGCCCAATCTCGTGACGCTGCTCGCGCTCTGCATGGGCCTCACCGCGATCCGCTATGCGATCGAGGAGGATTTCGTGAAGGCCGTGACGGCCATCATGGCGGCGGCGGTGCTCGACGGTCTCGACGGCCGGCTGGCGCGGGCCCTCAAGGGCACGTCACGCTTCGGCGCGGAGCTCGATTCGCTCGCGGACTTCGTGGATTTCGGCGTCGCGCCGGGGCTGCTGCTCTATCTGTGGAGCCTGCATGAAATCAAAGGCCTCGGATGGTTTGCGGTTCTCGCTTTCGCCATTGCCGGGGCGCTGCGCCTCGCGCGTTTCAACGTGATGATCGACGATCCGGCCAAGCCGGCCTGGCACGCGGAGTTCTTCGTCGGCATGCCGGCCCCCGCCGGCGCGGTCACCGTGCTGCTGCCGCTCTATCTGCATTTCTCGGCGTTGGAACTGCCGGCGTCCAAGGCGCTCGTTCCGTTCTATATCCTCTATGTGCTGGCCATCGCCTTCCTGATGGCGAGCCGCATTCCGCATTTTTCCGGCAAGCGCATGGGCCGCATTCCCCGCGACCTCGTCATTCCGGTGCTCTTCGGCGTCGGCGTGACGGCGCTGCTTCTGGCGATCTATCCTATGGAGCTGCTCGCCGTGGTCAGCGTCGCCTTTCTGGCCGCCATCCCGCTTAGCGTGAAGCGCTATAATGCGCTGGCGAAAGCGGAGGCCGAGAAGGCGGAGGGGCAGGCGTAAGCGCTGAGAGGGGTTGGCGCCCCTCGCGCTCCCGAGACGCCTGCTGCGCAGGCTTCCTTCAGCATAAGGGGGCTTTCTGCAAACTACGTCAACACTCGGTCTCATCCTGAGGAGCTCGCGCATCGAAGGACGAGGTCCGCCTCGGAGGCTTTAATCGCTTACTGAGGCTGCAGCCCGCGCCGTCCGAAGCGCCAGTCGGGCCGTGCGTCCCGGATCATCATAATTTCTGCAATGGACTGGCGGGTGAGGAGGCCGAGCAGCCTTCCCTCGGGGTCGATGACGCCCACCGGGTCGCCGGCGTTGAGCTTGGGGATGGCCGCGTCGACCATCTGGTCTGATCCGATCGTCTCCACTTCCTTCCGGGCGAAAGGCGCGACCGGCGCGCCGGGATCAGAGGCCCGAAGGGCTTCGACGATCTCGCCGCGCGACAGCAGGCCGACGAGCCGCCCGGCCTGATCCACCATTGGAAAATCATCCTGGGAGGTGGCGAGGAGAACCTCGATCGCTTCGCTCACCGTCGTCCCGCGGCCGATGGCGGCGATCCTTGTCTCCATGGCGTCGACGGCCGGCAATCCCCGCGCCGCTTCCGTGAGGGACATCATCTGAGCCTCGCCCGCCGCCGCCATATAGACGAAGATCGCGATGAAGATCAGCATCGGATGGCCGAAAAGCCCGGCGAAACCCAGGAAGAAAGCGAAGCCCTGGCCGATCTGAGCGGCGATGCGGGTCGCCTGCGACTGGCCGAGCCACATGGCGAGGGCCGCGCGCAGCACCCGCCCGCCGTCCATGGGAAAGGCCGGGATCAAATTGAAGATCGCGAGAAAGATATTGGTCGCCGCCAACCGCTCCACAATGCCGATATTCGGGTCGCTGATATGGGCCGCGTGCCCGAGATTGAAGGCGCCGGAAACCGCAAAGAGAACGGCGGCGATGACGATATTGACGAAAGGCCCCGCGACGGCGACGAGCAGCTCCTGATACGGCCGTTTGGGCATGGACTCCATGTCCGCGACGCCGCCGATGGGGAGCAGCGTCACCTCATGCGAGACGACGCCGAATTTCCGGGCGGTCAGAATATGCCCGAACTCGTGCAGCACCACGCAAAGAAAGATGGCGGAGATGAACAGCACGCTTTCGCCGGCGACCTGCCCGCCACCGCGTTGATAGGCGGCAATCCCGATCCAGGCCAGGAAGAGCAGCAGGGTAATATGAACGCGCACGGCCGTTCCCTTGAACGTGCCGAGCGTAATAGACCAGCGCATATCGACGCCCCGAAGCATAAACGACCCGTTCAAACATAGGGCGCGCGGGGGCTCTGCGCCAGTTCGGCCGGAGCTTTGCCTCAGCCAAAAGCGCCGGCGAAGCCCAAATGGGCCGCGCCGGCGAAGTCGACGATGGACGGATCGGGAAAAATCAGAGCCGATAGCGGATCTGGTCGGTCCAGAAGCGCTCCAGCCGGGTCAGCGACTGGTTGAGGTTGTGGAACTCGTCGACGGAGACGCCGCCGATGTGCTCGATGGTCGTGGCGTGCTTGTCGTAGAGCTGCGCGACGATGTCGTGAACTTCCTTGCCCTTGGGCGTGAGGCTGATGCGCACCGAGCGACGGTCGAGGCGCGAGCGGGCGTGATGCAGATAGCCCATCTCCACGAGCTTCTTGACGTTGTAGGAGACGTTGGAGCCGAGATAATAGCCGCGCGTGCGCAGCTCGCTGGCGGTCAGCTCCTTGTCGCCGATATTGTAGAGCAGCAGGGCCTGAACGGAATTGACGTCGCCGCGATCGCGGCGGTCGAACTCGTCCTTGATGACGTCGAGAAGGCGACGGTGAAGACGCTCGACGAGCGTAAGCGCCTCGAGATAAACCGGGCGGACCTCGCCGATGCGTTCCGCACGGCTCTGCTGGGCTGTCTTCGTTGCGACGTTCATCTTCTTCTCCATCGTTCGAATAGGCGGCGCGTTGATCGCTTGATGGGTTCAAATTAGACCGATGCGAATGAACTTGAGTTTAAATAACAGACTGAATCCCTTGTTTACCGACTAAAGGCCGTTTTCGGTGAACAGGCGCTAAATTCTAACAGTCGATTTACGCTGAATCTGTCTTAAACATTTCGCGGTTTGTATAAAGTTTTACGGAGAGTCTTAACGGAGAGCGCCCGGCGTTTAACAAAAACCCCTCGCACGTTTGATAAAGTGCTCCGGCGGGATTAACTTTCCTTTATGGCGGACTGCCATGCGGCCGGGAGGACCGGCCGCTTCCATGCCATGAGGGAGCCTCATGATGCGCTATGACCTCGCGGTCTTCATCGGCCGTTTCGAGCCTTTTCACCTCGGACATCTTGCCATTCTGCAGCGCGCGCTCGCGCTCTCCGCGCGCGTCGTCGTGCTTGTCGGCTCTGCGGAAGCGCCGCGCACGGCAAAGAACCCCTGGAGCTTTGCCGAGCGCGAGGTGATGATTCAAGCGGCGCTCGGCGGGGACGCGCCTCGTGTTACGGCTTTGCCTTTGCGCGACCATCTCTACAATGAAAACGCTTGGCTCGCCGAAGCGCAGGCGCAGGTGGCGAGCGTCGCAGGCGAGGCGAAATCGATCGCGCTTTTCGGTTTCAGCAAGGACGCCTCGAGCTCTTATATGAAGGCGTTTCCGCAGTGGGAGCTGGTCGACGCCGCTTCGGTCCCGCTCTTGTCAGCGACGGAGTTGCGGCGCCAGCTTTTCTCGGAAGAACAGGGCGCATTGCAGCTCATCAAAGCCAATGTGCCGGCGCAGGTCTTTGAAATCATCGACGCCTTTCGCAAGACCGACGCTTATCGGCAAACGCTCGACGAATTCCGCCATATCGAAAGCTACCGCGCCGCCTGGGCCAATGCGCCTTATCCGCCCATCTACGTGACGGTGGACTCGATCGTCGCACATTCCGGCCATGTGCTGCTGGTCAAGCGCAAGGCGCAGCCAGGTCGGGGATTATGGGCCTTGCCGGGCGGCTTCGTGAATCAGGAAGAAACGCTGCGCGACGCGGCCATTCGCGAGCTGCGCGAGGAGACGCGATTGAAGATTCCGGCGCCCGTGCTGCGCGGCAGCCTGCGCGGGCAGAGGGTTTTCGATCATCCAGACCGCTCGCTGCGCGGGCGGACGATCACGCACGCCTTCTATTTCGATTTTCCTGCCGGGGAGCTGCCGAGCGTGCGCGGCGCCGACGATGCGGCGCGGGCGCGCTGGGTTCCCGTCTCGGAGATTCAGGGCATGCGCGCATGCCTTTTCGAGGATCATTTCTTCATCCTCGAACATTTTCTCGGAGCAGCTTGGTAGTACGCGTCATTGCGAGGAGCGAAGCGACGAGGCAATCCAGCACGCGGCTCTGGATTGCTTCGCCTTCGGCTCGCAATGACGCTCACGCCCCAAGGGGAGAGACCCCAAAGCGGGCTTTCGCGCGAAGGAGCTTCGCCATGACCGTCGCAAATCCGATCCTGAACACGGACAGCTACAAGACCAGCCACTATCTGCAATATCCGCCAGGAACGACACGCGTCTTCTCTTATGCCGAGAGCCGCGGCGGAGTCTGGGACCGCACGCTGTTCTTCGGCCTTCAGGCGATTTTGAAACAAGAGTTTTTGCAGCCGGTCACGCGCGCGCATATCGACGAGGCGCGTGGGCTGCTCGGCGCTCATGGCGTGCCGTTCAATGAAAAAGGCTGGCGGCGCCTTGTCGAAAAGCATGGCGGGCGCTTTCCGCTCGAAATCCGCGCGGCGCCGGAGGGAAGCGTCATTCCCGTCCATAATGCGCTGATGAGCGTGGTCAACACGGACCGGGAATTCTTCTGGCTCACCTCTTACGTCGAAACCGCGCTTCTGCGCATGTGGTATCCAACCACGGTTGCGACGATCAGCTGGCATGTGCGCCAGACGATCAAGGAGGCTTTGGAAAAGACCGCCGATCATCCGCAAGCCGAGCTTCCTTTCAAGCTGCACGATTTCGGCTCGCGCGGCGTATCGAGCTATCAAAGCGCCGCGCTCGGCGGACTTGCTCACCTCGTCAGCTTCAAGGGCACGGATACGCTAGCGGCGCTCCTCGCGGCGCGCGATTTCTATCATGAGCCCATGGCGGGCTACTCGATCCCCGCCGCCGAGCACAGCACCATCACTGCTTGGGGTCGGGAAGGGGAGGTCGACGCCTACGCCAATATGGTCGCGCAATTCGGCAAGCCGGGCCAAATCTTTGCCTGTGTTTCCGACAGCTACGACATTTTCGCAGCGGTCAATCATCTGTGGGGCAAGACGCTGCGTCAGCGGGTCATCGATAGCGGCGCGACCTTGGTGGTGCGGCCCGACAGCGGCGATCCGGAGACGATCGTGGCGAAGACTTTGGAGCTGCTTGCCGGGCGTTTCGGATTCGACGTGAATTCGAAGGGCTACAAGGTGCTCCGCAATGTTCGCGTTATTCAGGGCGACGGAGTCAATCCCGAGAGCATCAAAGCCATGGTCGCGCGCGTTATTCGCGACGGTTTCAGCGCGGAGAATGTCGCCTTCGGCATGGGCGGCGCGCTGCTGCAGCGGCTCGATCGCGACACGCAGAAATTCGCATACAAGGCCAGCGCGGCGGAGATCGGCGGCGTATGGCGCGATGTTTATAAGGACCCCGTGACGGATCACGGCAAGCGCTCCAAACGCGGCTTGCTGGGGCTGGCGAACGACGGCGGCTATCGGACCGTCGCCGTCGATGCGGCGCGCTTCGAGCCGGTGGGAGGCGGCGTCAATTTGTTGCGCCCGGTCTATCGCGACGGCGCGCTGCTTGTGGACGAGCCATTATCGGTTATCCGCGAACGCGCGGCGCATGCTTAGAGCGCATTCCACAAAAGTTGATAGACTTTTGCGGAAAGAATGCGCTCCAGCTTTTTTGAATATTCGCGCTTTCTCATCGCTCGCATGATTCCATGCGAGCGGAAAGCGCGCTAGCCCTCTCGGGCCGGCGTCTCCTGGGCGGCGCGCGCTTGCGCCTTGCGCCGGCGCCGCTCGCGCAGGCGCTGCGCTTCGACGTCACGGCCCGCCTCGAAGGTCAGCGCGAAATACATGAGAATGAGAATGGCGTTGACGCCGATCAGCCAATAGCCGCCGATAAAGAAGCCGGGCATACTGAGCGTCATGAAAATTTGCGCGCTGGCGATAAGGAGCCACAGCACGCCGCCCCAAGGCGTCGCAAGCCACAGGCCGACGCCCGCGACGAGGTCAAGCACGGCGAAGAAAACGATCGAGAGGGCGGCGTTCAGCGGCATGGAATCGAAGATCGATTGCTGGGCGGTCAGCACGATGCGCCAATGCATCAGCCCCTGCAGCAGCCAGAAGAGCGCGACGATGCGCATGAAGCGCGACAGCAGCATGCCCCATTTCGCCGCTTCGCCCGCAGGGCCGGGATCGCCGACGCGGATCGGCCGGTAAGGATCGTCGCCGTCGTCGTAAATGGTGGGATCGGCCATCAACGGTCCTTAACGGCTGAGCGGGTCTTGCGAAAGGCCCGCTCGCTTATCTTTCTATTGGCCGCGGCGCGCGCGGGAGGCGAAGCGCACAGCTTCCTCCGCGGCGCGAAACAGCGCCTTGGCCTTGTTCACGCATTCGCGGTTTTCATATTCCGGCTCGCTGTCATAGACGACGCCCGCGCCGGCCTGCACATGCATCTTGCCGTCCTTGACGATTGCGGTGCGCAGCACGATGCAGGTGTCCATCTGCCCGCCCGAGCCGAAATAGCCAATGCAGCCGCCGTAGATGCCGCGCTTGTCGGTCTCCAGCTCGTCAATGATCTCCATAGCGCGCACCTTGGGCGCGCCGGAGACAGTGCCCGCTGGAAAGCCCGCCGCGAGCGCGTCGATGCAGTCGAAGCGCGCGTCGTCCAGCTCGCCTTCGACGTTGGAGACGATATGCATGACGTGGCTGTAGCGCTCGATCGTGAAGCTGTCGGTCACGCGCACCGTACCGGTCTTGGCGACGCGGCCGACGTCGTTGCGGCCGAGATCGAGCAGCATCAGATGCTCGGCGCGCTCCTTCTCGTCGGCGAGAAGCTCCGCGGCGAGGCGCTCGTCCTCGACCTTGGTCTCGGCGCGCCAGCGCGTGCCGGCGATGGGGCGGATCGTCACCTTGCCCTCCGCCACGCGCACAAGAATTTCGGGACTGGAGCAGACGATCTGAAAGTCGCCGAAGTCGAGGAAGCACAGGAACGGCGCCGGATTGACGCGGCGCAAGGCGCGATAGAGCGCGAAGGCGGGCAGGGCAAAGGGCGCCGTGAAGCGCTGCGACAGCACGACCTGAAAGATGTCGCCGGCGCGGATATATTCCTTGGCGCGCTCCACCATCTCGAGGAAGCGGGACTTGGGCGTATTGGAGACGGACTCCTCCGCCAAAAGCCGCGGATCGCAGCCCGCGTCGCGATGGTCGAGCGGCGCCTCCAGCGTCGCGACGATTTTGTCGAGACGCGCCAGCGCGGCTTCGTAAGCCGCTCGCGCCGTTACGCCTCCGCGCGGGCGCACGGGCGTCACGATGGAGATTTCGTCCTTCACCGTATCGAAGACGACCATGACGGTCGGGCGCACGAGCAGCGCGTCCGGGACGCCGATCTTGTCTTCCTTGGCCGGCGCCAGACGCTCCATCTGGCGCACCATGTCATAGCCGAGATAGCCGAAGACGCCCGCCGCCATGGGCGGAAGCTGCGTGGCCGCCGGAACAGCGGATTCGGCGATGAGCTGGCGCAACGCCACGAGGGGAGGCGCGTCGCAGGGAACAAAAGCGTTTGTATTGCCCAGCGCGTTGCGGTTGATCTCGGCCTTATCGCCCACGGCCCGGAAGATGACGTCCGGGTCGAGGCCGACCATCGAATAGCGGCCGCGCGCCGCGCCGCCTTCCACTGATTCCAGCAGAAAGGCGGCGCCGTCGCGTTCGCGCGAGAGCTTCAGATAGGCGGAGACGGGCGTTTCCAGATCGCCGACAAGACGCGTGACGACGAGCCTCGGGCGGCCCTCGTCGTAATCGGCGGCGAAAGCCTCGAAGTCTGGCTCGACTATGGCGCCGGTCATTCTTTCTCGGCGCCCGTCGCCATCTGCAGGGCCTTTTCGTTGATCTCGACGTTCAGGGACTTTTCCAGGCCGCCGACATATTGCTCGAGCAGATCATTCTGCAGTGCGGGCTTGAGCTGCTCGGCGATCGTCTTCGATTCGATGGAGCTCGGATCGAAGGGCGGGGTCTGCGCGTCCTTCACGACGAAGATCAGACGGCCGCCGTCGACAGAGACCGAGCCCGCGCCGCCCGGCGCGACCTCGAAGAACTGGACGATCGTATTGGTGTTGAAGTCGGGGCGCTGGGCGCGCCTCACCTCGGTCGCCCGCTGCACGTCGAGGGTGAGCTCCTTGGCGGCGGCGTCGATCGGCTGGCCGCCCTTGATCTTGGCGACGATGTCGTCGGCCTTGGCGGTGAGCGCCTTTTGGGCGCTCTCGGCGCGCATGGCCTCGGCGACGGCGCCCTTCACCTCTTCGAAAGTCTTCTGGCGGGCAGGCTCGACGCCATTGATCTCAAACCAGACATAGCCGCCGTCGCGCGTCGCGACCGTCTCGTTGTCGACGCCGATGTCGGAGGCGAAAGCGGCCTTGAGCAGATCGGCCCCGGCCGGGACGTCGACCGACTTGCCGTCCTTGCCATTGCCGGCGTCGTCGACCGCGTCGATCACCCGGGTCTTCACGCCGACGGCGGCGGCGGCCTCGGAAAGCGTCTTGCCGGAGGCGCGCTGGTCCTCGACCGCCTCGTGCAGGCGGCGCACTTCCGGCGCGGCCTTCTGCTGGGCGAGTTCGGCTTTCAGCAGGTTCGCCACCTGCTCGTAGGTCTTGGAGACGACGGCCGGCGAAATTTTCTTCACGACGGAGACGACCGTTCCGAAGGTGGTGGTCACAGGCTCGGCCACGCCGGGCTGGGGCAGGGCGAAGACAGCAGAGCCGACCTTGGCGTCGCCGAAGTCGCGCTGCTCGACCAAGCCCAAATCCACATCCTTGGGATTGCGCTTGAGCTCGGCCGCGAGGGCGTCGACGTCCATGCCGCCTTTGAGCCTGCCGATCGCTTCTTCCGCTTCCTTGTCGGTCTTGAAAACGAGCTGACGGACCTCGCGCTTCTCCGGCGCGCCAAAGCGCTTGGTTTTGACCTCGTCATAGAGCTTGCGGGCGTCGGCGTCGGAAATATCGGCGGCCTTGGCGACCGTCGCCGGGCTCACTTCCAGCACGGTGATCTTGCGATATTCCTTGGCGCGGAAGCTCTGTTCGCGATCGTCGAAATATTTCTTTAGGTCCTCGTCGCTCGGCGCCTTGGCCTCGCCGGCGGCGGAGACGGGCAGGATGAAATAGTCGATCGAGCGGGCCTCGTTGCGGAAGCGATGGATGGCTTCGATCATCAGCTTCGGCGGCTCGACCCCGTTGATGACGAGGTCGGTGAGGGTCTTGCGCAGATAGGCGCCCTTCTGGTCGGCGACGAAGCTGCGCTCCGTATAGCCGTTGTCGCGGGCGATGGCCTTGAACTTCTCGGCGTCGAATTTGCCGTTCGTCTGGAAGGCCTTCTCATTGGAGATCAGGCGCTGGACGGTGTCGTCGCTCGCGGCGAGGCCGAGGTTACGGGTCTTCTGGTCGAGCGCGACGTCGGTGATGAGGCGTTCGAGCACCTGCAGATCCATGCCCGCCTTATGCGCCTCCTCGGCGGTGACGGCGCGGCGCAGACGCTGCTGGATGCGGCGCAGATCGTTCTGGAAGGCGGTGCGGAACTGGTCCACGGTGACTTCGCCCGAGCCCACCTTGGCGAGGCGCTGGGAGGTCATGCCGCGAAAGACGTCGCCGACGCCCCAGATCGCGAAACTGATAACGATGACGCCCATCACAACCGCCATGATGGCGCGGCCGATCCAGTTCTGCGAAGCGACGCGCAGGCCCTCGAGCATATTCCGGTTCCCTGTTCATGTTTTGGGGAGCATTTTGCTCCCGTTTTGGCGCGGACTATAGGGAGGGGCGCGGGCCGTGGCAATGACAAGCGCGCATAAGGCGCCCCGCATCCATACATGCAGCGTTAAGGTTCCGAGCGGGACAATCGCAAATGGCTCCCTGCGAGCCATTGTCGCCCGACCTCTGGATCTGACCCGGAACTCAAAATGAAAAAGACATTCGCCCTCATTGCCGTCGTTGCTGTCGCCGCGCCGCTTGCGGGTTGCTACACGCCCGAGAGTCGGGCGGTGGGCGGCGGCGCGATCGGGGCGCTGGCAGGCGCCGGAATCGGCGGACTGGCCGGCGGCGGCCGCGGAGCGCTCGCCGGCTCGCTGATCGGCGGCGCGACGGGCGCCGCGGCTGGGGCTTTGACCGCGCCGCCGCCGCCCCCGGCGCCGGATTACTATTACGACGCGCCGCCTCCGGGTTATGGCGGCTACAGCCGTTCGAACGGCTACTATTATCAGTCGCCGAGCTGCGGGCCCTACGGCTGCTGATGAAATCCAGGATGGAGGGCGGATTGGCTTCCAAATTCTACTGCAACACGCCGTCTGCGCGGTTGCGCGTCGTCCTGCGGAATGCGCTGGGCCTGATCCTGATCGCCGGGATCGTGAGGGCGGCGTTGGAGATCGGCGCCGCGCTCCAATAGCGTCCGCGCCGGTCGCAGCAGGCGCCGTTTCCCTGCGGCGGCGCCTGCGCCCCATCCTTGCGCGCCTTTTGACGCCGCGGCGCCGCAGTTTTGCCCGACAAAGCGCGCGATTCGCGCGCTTCAAGGGCGCCCCTGCAAATTTTTTCTACAAAACCTCGTTCAAAAACAGAGGCCTACTTGCCGGCAGGCAAGCGCTCGCGTAACGATCGAAACGCTGAAGCTGACGGGGCCGTATTCGCCCGGGCAACGGCTCCGGGGCGAGCGCTTGGCCCACGGAGCTTAACGAAAAAATGTGCGGCGATTAACGCAACGCCCAAGCGCCTCAAAAGGAACAGCTATGCTGCGATCTTTCGGTCTTGCAGGAATGATGACGCTCGTACTCTTTTCCGTCCCCGCAAAGGCTTTCGATGTGGTGGATCACGATTACGGCGGACGCGTCGAGCCCTATGTCGCGCGCGTCCAGGAGGCGCAGGCGCGCGGGGAGCCGGTGCGCATCGGGGCGGTCGAGTGCGACTCGTCCTGCACGCTTTATCTTGCCGCCAAGCGCTCCTGCGTTTCGCCGGGTGCAGTCTTCGGCTTCCACGCTCCTTGGGTCGGCGGGCCGACCAGTGGCGTCGTCGATCCGCAGATGACCGCCGTCTTCGCCTCCGCCTATAAGCCGCCGCTACGGCGCATCTTCCTCAACCACGTGCGCAATTCGCGCGGCGCGGTGCCCGGGCCGCTCTTGAAGATCAGCGGCGCCCAGCTCGCGAGCCTCGGCTACCGTCTCTGCGCCGAGTAAGCCGGCAAACGGGGCTAATCAGCCGGCGCGACCTGGGTCTCGCGTATCGCGCCGCGCTCGTACCAGCCCTTGCTGCGGTTTACGATTGAGCAGACGCTGAGCATCACCGGCACTTCGATCAGCACCCCCACGACGGTCGCCAGCGCCGCGCCGGAGTCGAAACCAAACAGGCTGATCGCCGCCGCGACGGCGAGCTCGAAAAAGTTGCTGGCCCCGATGAGCGCCGAGGGGCCAGCGACGCAATGCGCCTCCCCGAAAATGCGATTGAGCGCATAGGCGAGCGCCGAATTGAAATAGACCTGGATGAGGATCGGAACCGCGAGCAAGGCGATGATTGCCGGCTGGCGGATGATCTGTTCGCCCTGAAAACCGAACAGCAGGATCAGCGTCGCCAGCAGCGCTACAAGCGATACTGGGCCGATTTTCGCAAGCGCTTGGGAGAGGCGCGCCTCGCCGCCAGAGGCGAGCAGGCGGCTGCGCGCGAGCTGTGCCGCGATGACCGGCACGACGATGTAAAGAACCACCGAGAGAAACAGCGTGTCCCAAGGCACGATGATCGACGAGAGCCCGAGCAGGAGCCCGACGATGGGCGCGAAGGCGACGATCATGATGGCGTCGTTGAGCGCCACCTGGCTCAACGTGAAATGCGGCTCGCCCTTGGTGAGGCTCGACCACACGAACACCATGGCCGTGCAAGGCGCCGCCGCGAGCAGGATGAGCCCGGCGATATAGGAGTCGATCTGCTCGGCGGGCAAATAGGGCCGAAACAGATGGCCGATGAAGAGCCAGCCGAGCAGCGCCATGGAGAAGGGCTTCACCGCCCAATTGACGAAAAGCGTCACGCCGATGCCGCGCCAATGCCGCCCCACCTCTTTCAGCGCGGCGAAGTCGATCTTCATGAGCATCGGCACGATCATCAGCCAGATCAGCGCCGCGACGGGCAGGTTGACCTTGGCGATCTCCATGGAGCCGAGGGAATGGAAAAAGCCCGGCAGAAAGTGCCCAAGCGCGACGCCTGCGACGATGCAGAGGGCGACCCAAAAGGTCAGATAGCGTTCGAAGATCGTCACAGCGTTTGCTCCGCTTTCGGATGGGTTGCGCCCTCGGTCTCACCAATTTCGCGCAGGCGCACGCCGACCGCCAGGCGGTCGAGGCGATGCAGCGGAATCGCGCAGAACTGCTCGATGCGGTTCTTGAGATAGCGAAAGGCGAGGGCGAAGGCCCGCTGTTTCTCGATGTCCGAGCCCTCCTCGGCGGCCGGGTCTTCGACGCCCCAATGCGCGGTCATCGGCTGGCCGGGCCAAAGCGGGCAGGCTTCGCCCGCGGCGTTGTCGCAGACCGTGAAGACGAAATCCATCTGCGGCGCGCCGGGGACGGCGAACTCGTCCCAGTTCTTGGAGCGGAAGCCTTCATGCGGGAAGCCCATCTTTTCCAGCGTCAGCAGGGCGTAGGGGTTGACCTCGCCCTTCGGATGGCTGCCGGCGGAAAAAGCGTCGAATCGGCCGGCGCCGAGCTGGCGCAGGATGCTCTCGGCCATGATCGAGCGGGCGCTGTTGCCCGTGCACAGGAACAATACGTTGTAGATCTTCTCTGTCATTGCCCGGGCTCACATTTCGAGAGGGTGAGGATTTGAGTCGGCGCGCATCCGGCTCCACCGCAGCAGTCCTCGACGAGGAAGCGAATGAGCGCGTTGAGCTGCGAAAGATCGGCCCGATAGACGACGCTGCGTCCGTTACGGGCGCTGGTGACCAGCTTGGCGTGGGAGAGGACGCTGAGATGGGCCGAGAGCGTATTTTGCGGCACGCCGAGGAGGCGGGCGAGTTCGCCGGCCGGCAGGCCCTTGGGCTCGGCGCAAACCAGGGCTCGAAAAGCCTCGAGCCGCGTCTGCTGCGAGAGCGCGGCAAGGCATGCGAGGGCAGTCTCTGTTTCCATGATTCTGGATATATCGATTTGTTGTGACAAGTCGATGGCGCCCGCGACTTTCGCCATATTGCGAGTCTGTCAGCTTCTGTTACGTAACATTTCCAAGCTCGAAGGATTCTCCTGCATGGATCGCTGCCCGCTCGTCGCCGGAAACTGGAAAATGAACGGGCTCATCGCCTCGCTTGCGGAAATCGCGGCGATGGGGACGGCTTATGACATCGCGCTGAAGAAAAAGGTCGAGCTGATCATTTGTCCCCCCGCGACGCTGATCGGCTTGGCGCTCGATATCGCGACGATGAGCGGGATAAGGCTCGGCGGGCAGGATTGCCACGCCGCCGAAAGCGGCGCCCATACCGGCGATATCGCCGCCGAAATGCTGAAGGACGCCGGCGCTTCTTATGTCATCGTCGGGCATAGCGAACGCCGGGCCGATCACGGCGAGACCGACAACATCGTGCGCGTGAAGGCGACGGCGGCGCTGCGCGCCGGGTTGAAGCCCATCATTTGCGTGGGCGAGACGCGGCGCGAGCGGGAGGCGGGCGAAGCGCTGTCGGTCGTCGGTCGGCAGATCGAGGCGTCGCTTCCCGACGACGCGCCGGAGACGATTGTCGTCGCCTATGAGCCCGTCTGGGCGATCGGCACCGGGCTCACGCCGACGCTAGAGGATGTCGCGCAAATGCACGCCTTCGCACGGGAGCGGATCGAGGCGCGGCTCGGCGGCGGCAAGAGCGAGGATGTGCGCATAGTTTACGGCGGCTCGGTGAAGCCCGCGAATGCGCGGGAGCTGATGGGCGTCCCCAATGTCGATGGCGCGCTGGTCGGCGGGGCGAGCCTGATCGCCAAGGATTTTATGGCGATCGCCGAGGCGTATCGGTGATGGCTAAATGATCGCTTCCAAGCCGCGCGCCTTGACGAGCGCTAGCAGCTTGAGGGAGGGACCACTGGGTTTTTTCTCGCCGCGCTCCCACTCGCTGACGAGCTTTGGTCGGACGTTCAACGCCCGCGCAAATATCCCTTGGCTGACGCCCTCGCGTTCGCGCAGTGCAAGGATTTCCTTTCCGCTCATCGGCTCCACCGGCGTGAGGCAGGCCACGTCGAATTCGCGCATGGTTTTCGCGTCCAGAAGGCCGATTCTGTGAAGGCCGCTCGCGGTCTCGTGCAGGGCCTCGGCCATGTCGCTGCGGAACCTATTCTTTGCTTTTTCCGACATCGACCAGCTCTCCTTCGGCCAACGCTTTTTCCAAGTCTTCATCTCGGAGGGAAAGAAATTGCTTGGAAAGTTTCTTGAGTAACGCCAAATCATCATCCGCGATGTTGTCTCGAACGTTCTTGGCAAAGCCGTAAAGGAAAATGCTCCTCGTCCCGCTTTGGTAAGCGACGATCGTCCGATACCCACCCGATTTGCCGCCGCCGTCCCGCGCCACACGCTGTTTGATGAGGCCTCCTCCGAGCGCAGCGTCGATGGCGCCTTTCTCCGCTCGGTCGATCGCCTCGCGCAACTGTTGGTCTAGGATGCTCTCCTTCCGTGCAAAGCGCGCGAACCATCTGGTCGCAAAGACTTTCAAAAAAAGCTCCTCGAAAATAAGCTTCAATATATACCCCCAAGGGGTATAGAGCAAGCATTGGCCCTTGCTGCGCAGAACCCGCGCCTCGCGAGGCTTGCCGCATCGCGGCGCCGCCGGTATAAGCGCGGCGCTTACCCTTTCAGCACTCCAACAACGAGGCGATGCGCTCTCATGGCGATCGAACGCACCTTTTCCATCCTCAAGCCCGACGCGACCAAGCGCAACCTCACCGGCGCCATCAATGCCCTGATCGAGGGCGCGGGCCTGCGCATCGTCGCGCAGAAGCGCATCCGCATGACCCGCGAGCAGGCGGAGACCTTCTACGCGGTGCATAAGGAGCGTCCCTTCTTCGGCGAGCTCGTCGATTTCATGATCTCCGAGCCGGTCGTCGTGCAGGTGCTCGAGGGCGAGAACGCCGTCGCCCGCTATCGCGAGGTCATGGGCGCCACCAACCCCGCCAACGCCGCGCCGGGCACCATCCGCAAGGAATATGCGCTGTCGGTCGGCGAGAACTCGGCGCACGGCTCCGACGCTCCGGAGACGGCCGCGGTCGAAATCGCGCAGTTCTTCTCCGGCAACGAGATCGTCGGCTAACACTCCCAATTGCAGGGCTGCTCTGGATTCCCGATCGCGCTTCGCGCGTCGGGAATGACAGGGGCGCCCCGTCATTGCGAGCGAAGCAATCCAGAGCGGCGACTACGGCCCTGGATTGCTTCGTCGCTTTGCTCCTCGCAATGACGCGCTATTGCTTGAGTAATTCCGGAAAACACCGCCCCATCATGCGGTCGCGATAGGCGACGAGGTTGCGCTTTGCAAGCGCCGCGTCGCGCGTGGGCGAGGCGGTCGCAGGGTCCATCAGCAAAGCCAGCATGGCGAAGACGGCGGCGTCGGCGGCGCATGGCGCCTCGCCCATCAGGAAGGGCTTGTCGCCGAGCAACTGCGCGAGCGCCTCGATGTCGCGCGTCCCCAGCACGGCAAGCTCCGCCGCGCTGAAGCGTCCGATCCCCTGCTGCCAGAAGCGCTTCACGAGGCCGCGTCGCATCGCCCATTTCCCGATCCCGCGCGCCGGCGCCGGCAGAACCTTATGGAAAAGCGTTCCGATCCCGCGGACAAAATTCTCGTAGTCTTGCCAGCGGTGGCGCGCCATGATCCAGAGCAGGTGATCCTCGCACATTTTCTCGACGGCCCAGCTCTGCGCGCGCTCTTGCGCCGAGAGGCTCGGTCGAAGTCGATCGCGCGCGTCTTTTCGAGATGAAGCCGGATGAAGGTCGAGTCGGCGACCATGACGCCGTCGTCTTCGATATAAGGCAGCTTGCCCTTTGGCGCTTTCCTGAAGCCTGAAGTATCGACCACATAATCGACGCCGGCCATTTTCAACAGCGTCATCGCCTTGATGACGAAGGGCGACCAGTCGGGAAGGCCCGGCGCGGGGCCGAAAGCATATATTTTCAACATCGGCGTCTCGCTATTGGCGGGGTTAAGCGGCGTCACTGCGGCTACTTGAAGATCAGTCTTCGACACAACAATTCCATGTAATATTCAGATCGAGCTCATAGTGTGAATGGATTGAGCCGTATTCGTGAGATTTTGGGCCGCCTTTGGTTTGATTTATTGCTTAACTGGCCAGGAGGGACGCTCCTCGCCGTTGGCTTGGCTCTGACTGTCGTTGGCGTCGTGAAGATCTGTAGTTCTGGCAGCCACGGGCTTCGGCCGGGCGCGTTCACGCAAACCGGCGGCGTTTGCGGCGGTTCGCCGGAGAAGGTCAGGGCGCCTCGGCCGCCGGCGCGACCAGCGCAGCATCGCTTTCCGCCATCGCGCCCAACACGCGATTGCCTTCGATCCGAACGGAGCCCGATGCGACGAGCCGCAGCGCCAAAGGATAAATGACATGCTCCTGTGACAGCACGCGCGCGCCGAGCGTGTCGGGCGTGTCGCCGTCGAGCACCGGCACGGCGGCCTGGGCGACGATCGGGCCCTCGTCCATCTCCGGCACGACGAAATGCACCGTGCAGCCGTGAATCTTCACCCCGTCGGCAAGCGCGCGCTCATGCGTGTGGAGACCCCGGTGGGACGGGAGCAGGGCAGGGTGGATGTTGAGCATCCGCCCGGTCCATTGGCCGATGAACCAGGGCGTGAAGAGCCGCATGAAACCGGCGAGGCAGATGAAATCGATCCGGTAGGTTTCGAGAACGAGTTGCAGCGAGCGCTCGAACTCCTCCCTTCCGGCGTAAATCTTATGGTCCACCGCTGCGACGGCGATGCCGGCGGCCTTGGCTTTTGCAAGGCCGGGGGCGTCTGGGCGGTTGGAAAGCACGAGAGCGATCTCGGCCGGGAAATCCGGGGAGCGCGCGGCGGCGATCAGCGCGTCCATGTTCGAGCCGCGGCCGGAGATGAGAATGGCGGTGCGCAGGCGGGTCATATTTTGCGGCTCCACGACGCCTCCTTCTCCCGCTTGCGGGAGAAGGTGTCGCGCAAGTGCGCGACGGATGAGGGCCCTCACTCTACCCTCGCTAACGCGAGGGCCACCCTCTCCCGCACGCCGGAGAGGGGACGCTCACGATCAGCGCTCCGGATGAAGGCCGCATTCTACTCCCTCTCCCGCGCGAGCGGGGGAGGGTCGGGGAGGGGGGCTACAACCCCAGCTTTCCCTTCATGACAACCCGCGCGTCACCCTTGGCTTCGAACGCCTCGCCGATCCGCACGGGCTTTTCGCCGACATCGCGCAAGATCGTCTCGACCTCGTCCGCCCCTTCCTTCGCGGCGAAGACCACCATGCCGATGCCGCAGTTGAAGGTGCGCAGCATTTCGGATTCCGCCACGTCGCCGGTCTTAGCGAGCCATTTGAAGACGCGCGGAACCTCGAATGCGCTCAAATCCAGCGATACGCCGAGGCCCTTGGGCAGAACACGCGGGATATTGTCCGGGAAGCCGCCGCCGGTGATATGGGCGAGCGCGCGAATATGGCTCGTGCGCTTCAGCGCCGCCAGCAGAGGCTTCACATAGATCCGCGTCGGCTCCAGCAGAGCGCGCGCCAGCGTCATTTCGGGAGCGAAGGGCGCGGTGGCGTTCCAGGAGAGGCCAGTGTCCTTCACGATGCGGCGCACAAGCGAAAAGCCATTGGAATGCACGCCCGAGGAGGGCAGGCCGAAGGCGACGTCGCCAATGTGGACCTCACGCGGCAGCAAGCTGCGACGGTCGACGGCGCCTACGGCGAAGCCAGCGAGATCGTAGTCGCTGCGCGAGTACAGGCCCGGCATCTCCGCCGTCTCGCCGCCGAGCAGCGCGCAGCCCGCCTTGACGCAGCCGTCGGAGATCCCCTTCACCACAGAGGCGGCGACCTCGGGATCGAGCTTGCCGGTGGCGTAATAGTCCAGAAAGAAGAGCGGCTCTGCGCCCTGAACGACGAGGTCGTTGACGCACATTGCGACAAGGTCGACGCCGATCGTGGCGTGCATGCCGGACTCGATCGCGATCTTCACCTTGGTGCCAACGCCGTCATTTGCCGCGACAAGCAACGGATCGGCGTAACCCGCCGCCTTGAGGTCGAAGACGCCGCCAAAACCGCCGATCTCGCCGTCGGCGCCCGAGCGCCGCGTCGCGCGCACGGCTGGGCGGATCATATCGACGAGCCGGTTCCCTGCATCGATGTCTACGCCCGCGTCGGAATAAGTGAGCCCTTTGGCTTTCTGTTGCATGGCCTTGTCCCGTCGGGCCTCCCGCCCGAAGGCGGTATGGGCAAAGCGCTCCCGGCTGTCAAATGAGTCGCCGTCAGGCTTTCAATTGCACGAGCACGAAGATGTTGCCGTAAAGGTCTCGGAACTGGGCGTAAATCGAAGTCTGATCCTCGGTCGGACGCGAGATGAACTCGACGCCTCGAGCGACAAGGCGGTCACACTCGGCGTGGAGATGCGGTGTGTAAATCACAGCGATAGGCTGTCCGCCGGTTTGATTTCCGACGCGCGCCTTTTGTTCGGCCGTCGTCGCTTTCAGCAGCCACAGGCCGATGGACGGCTCGGAGGCAAAGCCCAGATGGACGAAACGCAGTTCGCCCGCGGGTATATCGGCGATGATGCGCATCCCGAATACGCCGGAATAGTATTGGATCGCCTCGTCATAATCCGGGACCAAAACGACAAGACGACCAAGAGAGTTCATGTGAAGCCCTTTTTGTCTCAATTGGGAAAGCTTGCGGATGTTCGGAGGTGATATGGCAGCGTTTCCGAATCCGCGCAAATCTGCCTCCTCGCGCGTCGCTCATCTTTTGAAGGGCATTTCGGCGCATGCTCTTGTGTCTCGAGAGGAAAAGCCGCGCTCAACCTCTACCAAGCTAAAGTCGGCGACCGGTGGGACGTCCAATTTCGCGTGCGCCAGCGCAACGCCTTTTTACGAGATACTGTTGATCATTGGTTCGTTGACGCAGCCGGGGCTATGCGGCTCCGGATCGATGGGAGGAGTTCGACCATGAAGCCACGCTCGATCATCGAGGAGATTGCCGCGGCGCGTGACGCCGGCGTCATAGACGCCGCCACATTCAAAACGCTGGCGGCGTTTTTCACCGCGCGCGCCGCCGCGCCTGCGCCCGCCTATCAGCCGCCGCGCTACGATTTCGTGCATGTGCTCTGGTACGCCGGCGCGCTGATCGTGCTTTCGGCTATGGGCCTTTTTTCCACCACCGCTTTCGGCCTTTGGGGCGAGAAGGCGCTGCTGACGACGGCGCTCGTCTACGGGGCGGCTTTTCTTTACGCCGGGGCTTATCTGTGGCGGCGCGATCTTCGCACCCCTGGCGGGTTGCTCGTGACCTGCGCAGTCGGCATGGTGCCGCTGGCGATCTTCGCGCTGCAATCGCTCTGGGGACATAACCCCGCCGACGCCCCGAGCGGCTATCGCGATTTCTATATCTGGATCAAATCGAGCTGGCTGCCGATGGAGATCGGAACCATCGCCTCGGCGCTTGCCGCGCTCATTTTCTTTCCCTTCCCCTTCCTCACGATGGTCATTGCCTTCTGCCTGTGGTTCATGTCCATGGACTTGACGCCCTGGCTCATGGGAACAGAGACCTTCGATTGGGAGCAGCGCGCGTCGGTGAGCATGTATTTCGGCCTCGCCGTCATCGCCGTGGCCTGGCTCGTCGATCTCAAGCGCTGGAAAGACGGCGACTTCGCCTATTGGCTGCATCTCGGCGGCCTTCTGGCTTTCTGGGGCGGTCTGACGGCGCAGAATGGCGGCGACGAATTCGGCAAGGCGATCTATTGCGCCGTCAACGCGGGCCTCGTCGTCCTGTCCCTCTTCATGATGCGGCGCGCCTACGCGGTCTTCGGGGCCATTGGCGTGACGATGTATCTTGGCCATTTGGCCAGCGACGTCTTCAAGGATTCGATCCTTTTTCCCTTTGCTCTGTCCGGCATCGGCGTGCTGTTGATCGCCTTCGGCCTGTTCTTTCATAAATACGGCGGGGCGATCGGCGCGGCTTTGGGCGACTTGCTGCCCGAGCATTTGTCCGGGCTACGGCCGGCCCACGCGCGGGGGAGAGCTGGTTAGCAAAGGGTGCGA
The DNA here is from genome assembly GCF_026427715.1 of Methylocystis sp. MJC1. Lineage (NCBI taxonomy): Bacteria > Pseudomonadati > Pseudomonadota > Alphaproteobacteria > Hyphomicrobiales > Methylocystaceae > Methylocystis > Methylocystis sp. MJC1. The sequence goes on from NZ_CP107558.1 coordinate 1,707,084, forward strand.
TGTCCGGCAGGTCGAAGCCACCCTCCGGCGCGGGCCGGCCTGCCCTCGGCCAGCTAAAGGAATCCCGCGCCCAGCGCCGAATCATTGCACTTTTGCCCATGACAGCGTATATGTGCGGTCATTCCCATCATGGACGGTCGAGCCTAATGGGTCGCCAGCGCAGGAGAAGCGCGGCGCCGGACGCTCCCTCCATGTCTCGACCAAGGAGATTCTTCGAGATGAGCAACGCCCCCTTGATGCCGAAGGCGACGGCAGTCTGGCTCGTCGAAAACACGTCGCTTACTTTCGATCAGATCGCTGAGTTCTGTAAGCTTCACCCGCTCGAAGTGAAGGGCATCGCCGACGGCGAAGTCGCGGCGGGCATTCGCGGCCACGATCCGATCACCTCGGGCCAGCTGACCCGCGATGAAATCGCGCGCGGCGAGCGCGATACGAAGCACCAGCTCAGACTGTCCGTGTCGAAAGTCGTCGTGCCGGAGGTCAAGAAGGCGCGCGGTCCGCGCTATACGCCTTTGTCGCGCCGCCAGGACCGCCCCAACGCCATTCTCTGGCTCGTGCGAAATCATCCGGAGCTGAAGGACGCGCAGATCATGCGCCTCGTCGGCACCACGAAGGCGACGCTGAAGGCGATCCGCGAGCGCACCCACTGGAATTCCGCCTCGCTGACCCCGATGGACCCGGTGACGCTGGGCCTTTGCTCGCAGATCGATCTCGACTTCGAGGTCAATCGCGCCGCCAAGGACCGCCCCGCCGTCGTCGAGGATCAGGGCCAGACTCTCGTGCCCGCCGCTGTGACGACCAGCGTGCGCGAGCCTGTGACGACCGAGGATGTGTTCGGCAAGCCCGTCGCGCGTCCGGTGGAGGACGAGGAAGACAATTTTGACGCCGATCGCGTTTTCGGCAGGCTGAAGGACGTCGATTTCGGCGAGTGAGCGGGCGGCGCCGAGACTGGCGACCGCAATTGATTTGCTTAGCGGGCGCACCTATCCTCATGGGGCAGGGGCGCCCGCTGTGCATTTGTCGCAACCTGAAGGCTCGCGGTCCTCTCGACGGCGCGGAGCAGGCGGAAACGCATGAACTAAAGGGTTCGCCGCCTTCTCCAGAACTTGCATACTGCGTGGCCAGCCTTCGCGGCCCCGTTTCGGAGTTCTTCATGACCGCATCCGCCTATGACCGCGACCTCGACCGCAATCCGGCGAACTACCAGCCGCTGACGCCGTTGACCTTTCTTGCGCGCGCGGCGGCGGTTTTCCCGAACCGGGTTGCGATCATTCACGGCGACCTGCGGCGCAGCTATCGCGACTTCTATTCGCGCAGCCGGCGCCTTGCGAGCGCGCTGGCCAAAGCCGGCATTGGGCGCAACGACACGGTTTCCGCGCTGCTCGCTAATACGCCCGCGATGCTCGAGTGCCATTACGGCGTGCCGATGATGGGCGCCGTCCTCAACACGCTGAACACACGCCTCGACGCCTCGATCCTCGCTTTCACCCTCGACCACGCCGAAACCAAGGCGCTGATCGTCGACCGCGAATATTCAGACCTGATCCGCAAGGCGCTGGCGCTTTGCAAATGCAGGCCCCTCATCATCGACTACGACGATCCCGAATATACGGGGCCCGGCGAGCGGCTGGGCGCGATCGACTATGAGGATTTCGTCCTTTCAGGCGATGCCGACTACGCCTGGACGCCGCCGCAAGACGAATGGGACGCCATTTCGCTCAATTACACGTCGGGGACGACGGGCGATCCCAAGGGCGTCGTCTATCACCATCGCGGCGCTTATCTGCTCGCGCTTGGCAATATCCTCACCGGCGACATGGGCCGGCATCCGGTCTATCTGTGGACCCTGCCGATGTTCCACTGCAACGGCTGGTGCTTCCCCTGGTCGATCTCGGTCGCGGCGGGCACGCATGTCTGCCTGCGGCAGGTGCGGGCGGGACATATGTATGAGCTCATGGCCGAGCATGGCGTCACGCATCTTTGCGGCGCGCCCATCGTCATGTCGACGCTGCTCAACGCGAGCGCCGCGGAAAAGAAGCCGTTGAAGGAGACGGTGCGATTCTTCACCGCCGCCGCGCCGCCGCCGCAGGCCGTGCTCGCGGCCATGAAGGACGCCGGTTTCGAGGTGACGCATCTCTACGGATTGACCGAGACCTATGGGCCGGCCGCCGTCAATGAATGGCAGGAGAGCTGGGACGCGCTCGACGACAAGGAGCAGGCGCATATGAAGGCGCGCCAGGGCGTGCGCTATGTCGTCCTGGACGATCTCGACGTGATCGACCCCGACACTATGAAACCGGTCCCGCGCGACGGCGCGACGATGGGCGAGGTGATGTTTCGCGGCAATGTCGTGATGAAGGGTTACCTCAAGAACCCTTCGGCCACAGAAAAATCCTTCCACGGCGGCTGGTTTCACACCGGCGATCTCGGCGTGATCCATCACGACGGCTATATCCAGCTGAAGGACCGCTCCAAGGACATCATTATTTCGGGCGGCGAGAATATCTCTTCGATCGAGGTCGAGGACGTTCTCTTCAAACATCCGAAAGTGGCCGCCGCGGCGGTGGTCGCCGCGCCCGACGACAAATGGGGCGAGACGCCTTGCGCCTTTGTGGAGCTGAAGGACGGCGAGCTTGCGTCGGCGGAGGAGATCATCGCCTGGTCGCGCACGCATCTGGCGCATTTCAAATGCCCGCGTCATGTGGTCTTCGGCGCGCTACCCAAGACCTCAACAGGTAAGATCCAGAAGTATATTCTGCGCGAGAAGGCGCGGGAGATGTGGCCGGGCGGGGCGACGGCGGCGACGCTCTGATCGAAGCGCCCGCTTTCCGTAAATTTTGGGTCCTGAAACAGCGCAGCCAGCATTCGACTTCGAATGCTGGCTGTCGACGTTTTGGCGCTGCGCTGGCGGCCAGACCAGCGCCGCGCCGAAGAGTCGATTTAGAAGAACAGGCCGAGGCAGCCGCCCGCGAGCGCGCCCACGACGCCGGCCGCGATGGTGTTCGGCAAGCCGCCGAGCGCCGCAGCGGCGAGGCCGCCGAGGATAACGGCGCCGACGCCAGCGAAGATGTAAGTGTTGGTGGTGATCTCGAGTTCTTTATCAGCCATGACCTTCACTCCTCTTTCGTTCCCATTTCGCGCCTGGTTTTTATGTTTTTACGGCGCATGACCCCCCGGTTGACTGGCGGGCGCGTCATTTCGACGCAGGAGAAAGGTAGCACAAGTTTCGGCGCTGTCCAGCGTTTGGTGCAGCAAAATGCGACATCCTGTCGCATGACATATATGACTGAAATACAGCCGAAAACACCAGGGTTGGCAAAAATTTGTCTCGATTTTCGCTCCAAAAAATTCTTGCTGCGCCGCAGCGATTCGAGGCGTAGGAGCAAGCAGTGCGGACGTTTTCCGCTTTGCCGGCGCAGGATAGGGTCACGCCATGACCGAAATCAAAGATGCGGCTCCCGTTACGCTTCCCGCAACCGAATCGAAGCGCCGCGTCGGCGCGACGCTCGCGCCCTTGCGGCCGCTGCTGCCCTATGCGCTGCGCTACAAGCGAACGATCGCCTTTGCTTTCGCCGCTCTTTTGCTGGCCTCGGGCGCGACCTTGACGCTGCCGGCGGCGGTGCGCGGCATGATCGATCACGGCTTCTCGGCCGACAGCGCCGGAACGGTGAACGCCTATTTCGGCGCGATGATTGCCGTCGCCGCAACGCTCGCGCTCGCCTCCGCCACGCGTTATTATTTCGTGATGACGCTCGGCGAGCGCGTCGTCGCCGATCTGCGCGCCGATCTCTTCAAGCATCTCGCTTCGCTTGATGCTGCCTTTTACGACACGGCCAAGACCGGCGAGCTTCTCTCGCGCCTCACCGCCGATACGACGCAGCTGAAATCGGCCTTCGGCTCCTCGGCGTCTATCGCGCTGCGCAACATCTTCATGTTCATAGGCGCGGTGGTGATGATGTTCGCCACGAGCCCGAAGCTTGCCGGACTCGCGCTTGCGGCGATCCCTGTCATCGTCCTGCCGCTGATCGCCTCTGGCCGCGGCGTGCGCCGCCGCTCCAAACACGCTCAGGACACGCTGGCCCAGGCCGCGGCCTATGCCGGTGAGAATTTGTCGGCCGTTCGCACCATGCAGGCCAATGGAGCGCAGGCCTCGACAGTGGCGCGTTTCACGCGCGCGGTGGAAACCGCCTATGACGCCGCGCAGGCGGCGACGCTGCTGCGCGCCTTCATGACGGCGGGCGCCATTCTCATCGTCTTCACCAGCGTCGTTCTCGTTCTATGGCTCGGCGCGCAGGACGTGCTCGCCGGTCGAATGACCTCGGGCCTGCTGTCGCAATTCGTGCTCTACGCCGTGCTCGGCGCGAGTTCGCTCGGCGAGCTTTCGTCCGTCTGGGGCGAGGTGAGTGCGGCCGCAGGCGCCGCCTCGCGCATCGCTGAAATTCTCGCGGTGAAGCCGAAGATCGTCGCGTCCGCGCATCCGACCCCGGCGCCCGCCCGCTGGCAGGGGCGCATTTCCTTCAACCATGTGAGCTTCGCTTATCCGACGGCGCCCGACCGTTCGGCGCTGCACGATTTGTCGCTGACCATCGCGCCGGGCGAGCGGGTGGCGCTGGTCGGTCCCTCGGGCGCGGGGAAATCCACGCTCTTCGCGCTGCTGTTGCGCTTCTACGACGTTGAAAAGGGTGCGGTCATGCTCGACGGCGTCGATCTGCGCGCGCTCGACCCGCTCGATCTGCGCGCGGCCATCGCGCTCGCACCGCAGGACCCTGTGATCTTCGGGCTGTCGGTCGCAGAGAATATCGCTTACGGCCGCGAGGGCGCGGCCCGCGAGGCGATCGTCGCCGCGGCGAAGCGGGCCCAGGCGCATGATTTCATCGAGGCGCTGCCGCAGGGCTACGACACGCTGCTGGGCGAACGCGGCGTCACGCTTTCCGGCGGCCAGCGGCAACGCCTCGCCATCGCCCGCGCCATTCTGGCGGACGCGCCCGTGCTGCTGCTGGACGAAGCTACCTCCGCGCTCGACGCCGAGAATGAAGCCGCCGTGCAAGAGGCGCTGCACGACGTCATGGCCGGGCGCACCAGCATCGTCATCGCCCATCGACTGGCGACGGTGCTGGAAGCCGATCGCATTGTGGTTCTGGACCAGGGCCGCATCGTGGAGGAGGGGACCCACGCGACCCTCACGGCCGCGGGCGGGCTTTATGCGCGGCTGGCGAAGCTGCAGTTCGATACGGAGCGCGCCCATACGGCGGACGCCCTGCTGTGACGATCGTCGTCAGCAAGGAAAACGCCGAGCATTATGTCTGGGGCGCGAGCTGTGACGGCTGGCGCCTCGTTGATCGCGCCGATCTGAGCGTCATCCACGAGCGCATGCCGTGCGGGAGCGCCGAGACCCGGCATTTCCACCAGAAGGCGCGCCAGTTCTTCTTTGTTCTGGCCGGGGAGCTCTCGATCGAGGTCGCGGGGACCGTCTGCGTGGTCGCTGCCGGGCGGGGCCTCGAGATCGCGCCGGGCGCGCCGCATCGCGTCGTCAACGCCGGCGCCGACGTCGCAGAATTTCTGGTCGTTTCTCAGCCAACTACGCGCGGCGATAGAAACGAAGGCTGAGCTAGCGGGATTGGCCTTTGGACTTGACGCCACGCCGATCCTATATTCCAGCCATGGCGCAGGCGAGTGACCTAGAGAAGGCGGCAGGACGGCGCACGAGCGCATATTCCGCCTCAGGGCCATTGGGATAGATGAGGCGCTACGGTGGCCCGCGAAATCATAGCTCTGCGCTATGTCCTTGTCGGTGAGAGGCCGCCAGCCACGCGAAGGCGAAGCGTCTCCCTTTGCAAGAGATTAACGGTGTCGAGAGCACGAGTGAGCGTTTCAGAAGAATAGGTTGTCGGATTTTGACAAAGCGTCAAAATCCATTCTTCCAAAACGGCGTATTCGGCATCTTTGAGCCCCAGTAATCTTGATGTTAACCACCCATCCCAATATTCGATTGTCGGGCTTCGATCGAGACTCGCAAGCAATGAGCTGGCAGTAGAAGACCATCGATCTGGATATTGCGCTGACAGACACAAAACACTCGGCAAATAATACACGAACGCATCAGGTGTAAACGTGCTTATGGCCGACGAATGCTGATCCCATTCCTCCCAAGAGATCTCACGCCAATCACGGCCGGTAAACCATAGCGCCTCCTCTTCATCGCACGAAATTGGGGCTGTTCGTTGAATGACCCTACTAGGTTTCTCCCGGTCACCAAAAGCTAGCTCGATTCGACGAGATAAGGTCATTGTTGTTCCAGCAGGCGTTTGCAATTGCCCCACTGCCTCCAAGCTTCGGCTTGCTGCCCTTGATGATTTTAGTCACCCCCGTCCCAACATACATTGTCACGAATCGACCGCGCTAACGCCTCATCGAGCCAGGCAGCACGACGTTCGCTGAGTTCCAGGCACGTCATGCCTTCGGTCCCGAGCCAATCTCTATATTCCGCCCATACGTCGTGGCGGCGCCATTTGCCTTTGCAAGGATAAATGCTATGAGCACCCGCCAACCCTCTCAGGCGGCGCGCTCGTTTACGCCGCCCCATCGCAGCCCATGAAGGAGTTGGCCCATGGCCCGTCTGCCCATCACGTTGACCGAAGCGCTTACTTTCGACGACGTGTTGTTGCGGCCCGGTCACTCCCGCGTGATGCCCTCGACCGTCGACATCACGACGCGCCTCACCCGCGAGATCACGCTCAATCTGCCGATCGTCTCCGCCGCCATGGATACGGTGACCGAGGCGCGTCTCGCCATCGCCATGGCCCAGGCCGGCGGCATCGGCGTCATCCACCAAAATCTCACGCCCTCGGATCAGGCCGCCGAAGTGCGCAAGGTCAAGCGCTACGAGAGCGGCATGGTGGTCGATCCGATCACCATCTTCCCCGACGCGACGCTCGCCGACGCGCTGTATCTTATGGCGCAGAACGGCATCTCGGGCATTCCCGTCGTCGAGCGCGGCGCGACGAGCGGCAAGGGCAAGCTCGTCGGCATTCTCACCAACCGCGACGTTCGCTTCGCGCAGGACAAGCGCCAGCCGATCGCCGAGCTGATGACCAAGAATCTCGTCACCGTGCGCGAAGGCGTGGGCCAGGACGAGGCGCAGCGTCTTCTTCACGAGCACCGCATCGAGAAGCTCCTGGTCGTCGACGCCGATTATCACTGCGTCGGCCTGGTGACCGTGAAGGACATCGAAAAGGCGACGCAACACCCGAACGCCTGCAAAGATCCGGAAGGGCGCCTGCGCGTCGCCGCCGCATCGACTGTCGGCGACTATGGTTATGAGCGCGCGCTGCAGCTCATCGACGCCGGCGCGGATTGCATCGTCATCGACACCGCGCATGGCCATTCGCAGGCGGTCATCGATCAGGTCGCGCGCGTCAAGCGCGAGAACAACAAGGTCCAGATCATCGCCGGCAACATTGCGACCGCCGAGGCCGCCAAAGCGCTGATCGACGCGGGCGCCGACGCCATCAAGGTCGGCATCGGGCCGGGCTCGATCTGCACCACGCGCATCGTCGCGGGCGTGGGCGTGCCGCAGCTCACGGCGATCATGGAGGCGTCGGAAGAAGCCCGCAAAGCCGACGTGCCGGTGATCGGCGACGGCGGCGTGAAATATTCGGGCGATCTCGCCAAGGCGGTCGCCGCGGGCGCCGAGGTGGTGATGATGGGCTCGCTCTTCGCGGGCACGGAGGAATCGCCCGGCGAGGTGTTCCTCTATCAGGGCCGCTCCTTCAAGGCCTATCGCGGCATGGGCTCGGTCGGCGCCATGGTGGCGGGCTCGGCCACGCGCTATTTCCAGGGCGACGTGAAGGATCAGCTCAAGCTCGTGCCTGAAGGCATCGAGGGGCAGGTGCCCTATCGCGGCCCGATCGCGCCCATTCTCTACCAGCTCGCCGGCGGGCTGCGCTCGGCCATGGGCTATGTGGGCGCGCCGACGATCCGCGAATTCCAGGAGAAGGCGCAATTCGTGCGCATCACCAACGCGGGCCTGCGCGAAAGCCATGTGCACGACGTCTCGATCACCCGCGAGAGCCCGAATTATCCCACAGGGGTGTGACGCCATTTCCGCTTGAGCAGCTCGCGTTGGGTTTGTCATTTTGGTCGGGCTGGAAGCCCGACCCGGAGTCCAGATCCTGGATTCCGGATCGCTCGATTTGCGAGCGTCGGGGATGACGAGAGCCGATCAAGCTGATTTCGTTTGACCGGATCGCGCTGACGTCGCTTTCTTCGTCCGCAAGGGGCGGAGCGAGCGGCGCGTCAGAATGGCAATGGGGCGAGGTCGGGGGCCGTCCACTCGTGGCGGGCGGGGATGCTGAATAAGGTCTCGCGCCGCCAATAGGCGAGTAGCCAATCAGGGTGACCCAGGGGCGAGGCCATCAGCTCATTGGCTATGCAATGGAGACTGGCGGTTTCCGGATAGGCGCCGAGATGCGCCGATGCGGCGCGCATCGACGCAAGCGTAATCGTGTGGTGATAGCCGCCTGTATCGGTGTTCGGCGTGCCGGTCGCCTCGTTATAAGCAACGATGAGCCCTTTGATCGCGGACGCCGTGGTCAAATCGCGCCGGTAACGTAAAAGCCAGACGGCGGCGGCGAAATGCGCCGCGTGAGTCCAGTCGGCTTTCGGCAATGTCCGGTCGATCACGCCTAAGGCAATGCGTTCTATTGCGGCGTCGGTCTCGAACTTGAACATTCTCGTCCTCAGAAAAATCAAAAATGGCATGTCGATTGCTGAATTGGTCTCAAGACAGGGCGGGCAGGGGCCGCCGCCCCCAATTGTCGGAGGTCGCACATGCTCCCCCAAGTCATTCTGGTCGATGGCGTTCCCAGATGCGTGATTCGCCCGACGGACCAAAAAAACCTCGATCGCTTCGTGCGCAACGGCAAGAAATGGCTGCAGGCCGGAAACTCCGAAGCCAAATGCACCTATCGGCCGGCTGACGAGGTCGAGAGCGCCATCTGGAAAGACGCCTTTGGGCTGCATAAAGCCGGGGGCGCCGACGAGGAGAGCTTCTTCGGCATTCCGTTGACGTCGCTCGCCGTCGCGCCGGGTCCGTCCGAATGAGCTCGCGCCATTTGCGGTTTCTTTGTCACACGGCCGCCGTCGATCATCTGCTTTAACCCGCCCCGATCGACCGGCGAGGGCTTCCGCCATCTCAGGGGTTGTGATAGCCGGAGACGCGAGCTTCGCGCGCTCTCGCGCAGCGAGGCGGCCCAGCTTTTCAATGACAAAGCTGCAAGGGGAGGGAATCACATGTCCGCACTTCGGTTCGCCGTGACCGGCGCGATGCTGCTATTTCCCGTATTGGCTCACGCTGGCGACCTGCGCGCCGACGCCAATGCGGTCTTCAAGCCGATCGACGCCGCGAGCGTCAACTCGGTCGTCAAGAACAACGCCATCACCCCCGCCAAGATCGAGCTCGGCCACAAGTTGTTCTTCGATCCCCGCCTGTCGAAGAGCCAGATCATCAGCTGTAACAGCTGCCATAATCTCGGCACGGGCGGCGTCGACACCGGCCCCACCTCGATTGGTCATGGCTGGGCCAAGGGCCCGCGCCGCGCGCCGAGCGTGCTCAACGCCGTCTTCAACGTCGCCCAGTTCTGGGACGGCCGCGCCGTCGACCTCAAGGCGCAGGCCAAGGGCCCGGTTCAGGCCGACGTCGAGATGAACAATACGCCGGCCGCCGTCGAGGCGACGCTGAAGAGCATGCCGGCCTATGTCGTCGAGTTCAAGGCGGCCTTCCCGAACGACACCAACCCGGTCAGCTTCGACAATATGGCGAACGCCATCGAGGCTTTCGAGGCCACGCTGACGACGCCGAACGCCAAGTTCGACAAGTTCCTGGCGGGCGACGCCAACGCCCTCAACGACACCGAGAAGAAGGGCCTACGCCTGTTCATCGACAAGGGCTGCAGCGGCTGCCACAGCGGCGTGAACGTCGGCGGCAACGGCTACTTCCCCTTCGGCGTCGCCGAGAAGCCCGATGCGGCGATCCTGCCCGTCGCCGACCGCGGCCGCGCCAAGGTCACGAACAGCGACGCCGACGCCTTCGCCTTCCGCTCGGCCCCGCTGCGCAACGTCGCCCTGCGCGCGCCTTACTTCCATAGCGGGGCCGTTTGGACGCTGGAGGAGGCCGTCGACGTCATGGCGAAGAGCCAGCTCGGAGCGTCCTTGTCGCACGACGAGAACGCCGCCATTGTGGCTTTCCTCAACGCGTTGACCGGCGACCAACCGAAGGTCTCCTATCCGATCCTGCCGGCGCGCACCAAGGACACGCCGCGTCCGCAGTAATCGGCGGTTGAAAATCTAAGGTTCGACAAACCCCTGGCGAAAGCCAGGGGTTTTTTGTTGAAAGGATCCATCGCGAGCCAGGCGGTGAGAAAGGCGCCTCTATCTTCTTCTTGCCATGCATGGCGCCGCTCTGATCTGCGGTTCGTAATCTCGAGCGCGGCCCGCAATCCTGTTGGCCGGGCGGCCGCGTGTCGCGCCAGGATTTGGGCGCCTGCACGCCACAATTGTGGCAATCTCTTTCTTAGTTAATAAAAATCAGTAACTTGAGCATAGGCTCTCGCTGCCGGGAGAGGCACCTCATTCTTCCCATATGGGTAGGAAAATACCAACCCACTGGGGTTGTTTAGACTATTCGATAGACAGTTGAATGCTATCCCATGGGGTATTGTCATTATGTTGGTGAGAGGGAATGGTTGGGCCACGCTAAACGGGGTCTGTTGGCTTGGCTCGGGAGGGCCGGTTTGGGGCACTGTTTAGGCGGCGACGTCGGTGTTCGTCCGATAACAACAAGGCGGCCTTATTGGATGTTCGATCTTTTGGGGGGAAATTCTCAAAGGTCGGGGTCTGAGAGCTGCTTCAAGAAAGGGCGGGACGGTCTTGGGCTCCGTTAACAGCGGGTCCGACCTCACGTTAATCAAACGAGGACGAAGCGGCTCCGTTCCGGGAGGCGGAGCTTTTTTACCGGTCACGCGCATCCCTGGGAGCACATAGGAGGAGTTAAATATGAGCTCGACGACTAGCACGGCTGCCGGCGCAGCTGCTGAAGTAGAGTCCGTAGTCGATCTGCGCGGCATGTGGATCGGCCTTGCGGTTCTGAATGTTTTCTATCTGATCGTCCGCATTTACGAGCAGGTTTTCGGCTGGCGCGCCGGCCTGGACTCGTTCGCTCCGGAATTCCAGACCTACTGGATGTCGATCCTTTGGACCGAAATCCCGCTGGAGCTCGTCTCCGGTCTGGCGCTCGCCGGCTTCCTGTGGAAGACCCGCGACCGTAACGTCGACGCCGTCTCGCCGCGCGAAGAGATGCGCCGCCTGGTGGTTCTCGTTCAGTGGCTGGTCGTTTACGGCATCGCCATCTACTGGGGCGCCTCGTTCTTCACCGAACAGGACGGCACCTGGCACATGACGGTTATCCGTGACACGGACTTCACGCCGTCGCACATCATCGAGTTCTACATGAGCTACCCGATCTATTCGGTGATCGCGGTTGGCGCGTTCTTCTATGCGAAGACCCGCATTCCGTATTTTGCTCATGGCTACTCGCTGGCGTTCCTGATCGTCGCCATCGGCCCGTTCATGATCATCCCGAACGTCGGCCTGAATGAGTGGGGCCACACCTTCTGGTTCATGGAAGAGCTGTTCGTTGCTCCGCTGCACTGGGGCTTCGTGTTCTTCGGCTGGATGGCGCTCGGCGTGTTCGGCGTCGTGCTGCAGATCCTCGGCCGCATCCATGCGCTGGTCGGCAAGGAAGGCGTCGCCCTCCTCACCGAGTAAGATGTGACGACCCGCTCGCGCCCCTAAGGGCGCGGGCGGAGAGTTCGGGCGCGGGGCTTTTCTTTAGACAAGAGAACGAGCGTTATCTGGCCGCCATTGGCGACTGGGGTGGTTCTTCTCGGGTCGTGGTCAGGGGTTCCTCTGGAGTTTCCTGGCTGAAAAGGAAGGCTTCGCTCAGGCGGCGCGCGAGCGCGCCCAAAGGAAATGCCGGGCGGGGCCCTAGAGGCGATCGTCCGGGCGCGGTCCGGGGGCGCGACGCTTCCGGTCTGCGGCAAAAAGAAACTCGGGGCCTTAAGGCGCTCGAGAAACACCAAGGAGAAGAGTGATGTCACAATCGAAAAGCGGGGGGGCGGTCGGTCCGTTCAACTCCGTCGCCGAGGCGGCGGGTTGCGTCGCGACGACGGACTGGATGCTTCTGGTTCTGCTGTTCTTTGCGGTCCTGGGCGGCTATCACGTCCACTTCATGCTGACGGCGGGCGACTGGGACTTCTGGGTTGACTGGAAGGATCGTCGTATGTGGCCGACGGTTATCCCGATCCTCGGCGTGACCTTCTGCGCGGCTTCGCAGGCTTTCTGGTGGGTCAACTTCCGTCTTCCGTTCGGCGCCGTTTTCGCGGCTCTGGGCCTTCTGATCGGCGAGTGGATCAACCGCTACGTCAACTTCTGGGGCTGGACCTACTTCCCGATCAGCCTCGTGTTCCCGTCTGCTCTGATCGTTCCGGCGATCTGGCTCGACGTGATCCTGCTCCTGTCGGGCTCCTATGTGATCACGGCGGTTGTCGGCTCGCTGGGCTGGGGTCTGCTGTTCTACCCGAACAACTGGCCGGCCATCGCCGCCTTCCACCAGGCGACCGAGCAGCATGGTCAGCTGATGACGCTGGCCGATCTGATCGGCTTCCACTTCGTCCGCACCTCGATGCCGGAATACATCCGTATGGTCGAGCGCGGCACGCTGCGCACCTTCGGTAAGGACGTTGTGCCGGTTGCGGCGTTCTTCTCGGGCTTCGTCTCGATGATGGTGTACTTCCTGTGGTGGTTCATGGGTCGCTGGTATTCCACGACCAAGCGGATCGAGCAGATCTAATCGCCAAAAAAAGACGCGGTGGATTTTGGTTGGATCATCGGTTTGGCCTGATCTGTCGCGGATGAAAAAATCGGCTGGCGCGCGAGGCGCCGGCCGGGAGAAGAACCTGGGAGGTTTGTTCATGAAAAAGCTAGTCAAGCTCGCCGCCTTCGGCGCGGCGGCTGCTGTGGCGGCGACGCTCGGAGCGGTCGCTCCGGCCTCGGCGCACGGCGAGAAGTCCCAGCAGGCGTTCCTTCGTATGCGCACGCTGAACTGGTATGACGTTCAGTGGTCGAAGACGACGGTCAACGTCAACGAGGACATGGTCCTGTCCGGCAAGGTTCACGTCTTCTCGGCGTGGCCGCAGGCGGTCGCCAATCCGAAGGTGTCGTTCCTGAACGCCGGCGAGCCCGGCCCGGTTCTGGTCCGCACGGCTCAGTTCATCGGCGAGCAGTTCGCTCCTCGCTCGGTGTCTCTGGAGGTCGGCAAGGACTACGCCTTCTCGCTCAACCTGCGCGGTCGTCGCGCCGGCCGTTGGCACGTTCACGCTCAGATCAACGTCGAAGGCGGCGGCCCGATCATCGGACCCGGCCAGTGGATCGAGATCAAGGGCGACATGAAGGACTTCACCGATCCGGTGACGCTCCTCGACGGCTCGACGGTCGACCTCGAGAACTACGGCATCAGCCGCGTTTACGCGTGGCATCTGCCGTGGCTGGCGGTTGGCGCCGCCTGGATCCTGTTCTGGTTCATCCGGAAGGGCATCATCGCCTCGTATCTCCGTGTTGCTGAAGGCCGTCCTGACGACGTCATCGGCGATGACGACCGCCGCATTGGCGCGATCGTTCTCGCTCTGACGATCCTGGCGACGATTGTCGGCTATGCGGTGACGAACTCGACCTTCCCGCGCACGATCCCGCTTCAGGCCGGCTTGCAGAAGCCGCTGACGCCGATCGAGACGGAAGGCACCGTGGGCGTGGGCAAGGAGCAGGTGACGACCGAGCTGAACGGCGGCGTCTACAAGGTTCCGGGCCGCGAGCTGACGATCAACGTGAAGGTCAAGAACGGCACGTCGCAGCCGGTTCGCCTCGGCGAATATACGGCGGCTGGCCTGCGCTTCCTGAACCCGACCGTGTTCACGCAGAAGCCTGACTTCCCGGATTACCTGCTTGCTGACCGTGGTCTGTCGAACGACGACGTGATTGCGCCCGGCGAGTCCAAGGAAATCGTCGTGAAGATCCAGGACGCGCGTTGGGACATCGAGCGTCTTTCGGACCTCGCCTACGACACGGACAGCCAGGTCGGCGGTCTGCTGTTCTTCTTCACGCCGGACGGCAAGCGCTTTGCGGCTGAAATCGGCGGCCCGGTTATTCCGAAGTTCGTCGCCGGCGACATGCCCTAAGCGAAACTCGATAGCCTGAAATAATGCGCCGGCCGGACGAAAGTCCGGCCGGTCGCTTTTTGGGGGGATGATCGTGATCTCCCGCGCCTTTCAAGACGCGCTCGTTCGAGCGCCCGTTCCAGTTTTTGCTGAAAATCAAATCCTGCGTCCTTTCGACGCAAACAACGCGCAGGTTTTTCGCTCGCGCCCGCGCATAATTTGGATGCAATCTAGCAACGGAGCAGGCGCCGTTTTGCCAAAGACGCCATTGCAGGCGCGGCATGCGACGCGTTAAGTATCGTCGCGACAATTAGCGCAGCTGTTACGTGTCGCAGTTACTTGGCCAAATGGAACGACTGTGGGTTCGTGATCGACCGTGCAAAGCGGCGCACGGCAAAATCAAAAGGGGCGCGGCAAAAGCGCCTTATAAGAAATCGAGGGAAGAAATGATGAATTGGCGCAGCCTTGCAGCCGCCTTCTTCGGCTTGGCGCTCTCGCTCAGTTTCGCGCCGCAGACGCGCGCGGAAGGCGGCGCGGGTCCAGAGGCGATGTCCATGGGTAATATGTGCATGGTCATGTTCGGCTATGACATGATCCACATCACCGCCTTCCAGCCGGACAAATCGCGCAGCGAATATTGCGATGAGATCCCCACGACCGGCCGCACGATCATGGTGTTCGACCTCGAGACGCCGGCGTTTCGCGACCTTCCCCTCGAGCTGCGCATCATTCGCGATCCGGTGACGCCGATCACCAAGGATACGGATCTCGACTCGCTGACGGAGCTGCATATTCCCGCGAAGAAATACATGAAGGGCACATTCAGCCTGGAGCATAATTTTGCGGCGAACGGCCATTACATCGGCCTGGTGACGCTCACCCGCGAGAACGGCGAGCAGCAGACCGAGCAGTTCCGGTTCAGGGTCGGCGAGACCTTATGGGCGTGGGTGCCGCAGATTGCGGGCACGATCCTCATCGCCGGGATGGTGTTCGTCTATTGGAAGCACACCCATCCGTCCTCGAAGAAAAAGCCCGCCGAGACGGTGGCGTCTTGAACGGGGGCGCGGCCGAACGCATCTCATAAATAAACGCGACAAGGGGCGCAAAAGCCCGGGAGGAAATCTCATGAAGGGTCGGTCTATATTCTCGCGGCGCGCCGCCGTTTTCGCTGTGGCCTCGGCGTTGGCCGTCGGCATCGTCGCGCCGGCCAGCGCGCATTCGTTCCTTGTCGAGGCGACGCCGTCCTCGAAGGACCATGTCGCGACCTCTCCCAAGATTATCAAGCTGCGTTTCGGCGGCGGCGTGGAGCCGAAATATTCCAAGCTGACGATCGAGGATACGAGCGGAAAGGTGCTCGGCTCGGGCGCCGCCGGGACGCCCGACAAACCGCGCGAGCTGTCCATGGACGGGCCGGAACTCGCCGCTGGCAAATATGTCGTGCGCTATCGCGTGCTGTCCACGGACGGCCATATCGTCGAAGGAAACTACGAATTCACGGTCGATCCGAAGTAGGCGCGTCGCATTGAGGCGCTGAATGTCGGCGCGCCCGCATTGCTGCGGGGGCGTCGCTTCGGTTGGCCGCACGAGCGGCGTCCCTAAAAGAAAAGCGGAAACGGCAAGGGGCGAGAATCGCCGATGTATCTTTCTCTCGCATTCATACGCTTTCTCGAGAGCCTTCCGTCGGCGCTTGCGGTCGGTCTGCTGCTTTTGCCGCGGCTGATCGGCGAGGACGGGGGACGCTTCAAGCCCTGGGTCGCGGGGGCGGCGGTCTTTCGCGCGCTCATCGGATTTACGCTGCTTTATCTTACCGCCCGCGCGATTATTCCGGCGGAGCGGCCGATCGACGCCACTGTGCTTCAGGAGTTCGCCTTCGGCACCAGCGTGGGCAAGGCTTGGGTCGGCACGCAGATTCTCGCCTTCGTTTTTGCGGGAATGACGATCGCCCGGCTGTTTTCATCGTCCGATCTCCTCGATCGCCTCACGCTCTGGACCGGCGTCGGCGTCCTCGCCGTCGTTTCGGTCACGGGCCACGCCATCGACGACGGTCTGCCGCTCTGGACGCAACTCAGCTTCCTGCTGCATACGGCGGCCGGGCTCACCTGGCTGGGCGGACTTCTCGGCCTGATCTGGTGGATGTTCACGGCGCATCACAAGCCGCCGGCGATTGCAGCCAAACTCGCCGAGCGCTGGTCGAGGGTCGCCAAAGTCGCCATTGCGCTTGTGGCGGTGACCGGCGTCGCCATGGCCTATGAGAATGTCGGCAGCGTGCCGAACATGCTCGCGACGCCCTATGGGCGGCTTTTGACGCTGAAGCTGGCGTTGCTCGCCGCCGTGCTGCTCTGCGCGCTCGCCATTGTGCGTTACATGCGTAAGCGCCCGCTCGAGGAATTCGATGTCGCCTGGGTCGGCAAGATTGGAAGCCTGGAAGCGGTCTTCGGCGTCGGGCTATTGGCCATCGCCGGTTATATCGCGGTGATCACGCCGGCGTCGCATGAGACCAATCTTTATTGGCCCTTGCCCTTTCGCCTGTCTTACATCGCGACATGGGGGCAAAAGCCGATCTTCCCCTCGCCGATCTGGTGGTGGGCCATCGGCGCCGGGATTCTGGCGATTGCCGCCGCGCTCATCTGGTGGACGCCGGCGACGCGTGAGAAGCGTCTCTACGCCGCGCCGGCGGCGGCGATCGCCGCGCTGTTCTGCCTGGCCGTATCCTTCTCCACGGAGGCCTATACCGACACCTACAACGATCCGACGCAGGATTTCACCGCCGAGTCGGTCGCTCGCGCCATGACGAACTTTCAGGAGAACTGCGTCTCTTGCCACGGCCCGATCGGCGAGGGCAATGGGCCCATGGCGAAGGATTTGAAGAACAAGGCCGGGCTGCCGATTCAGCCGGCCGATCTCACGGCGCCGCATGTCGGCACGCATACGATCGGCGACATTTTCCACTGGCTGACCTTTGGCGGCCAGAGTGGGGTCATGCCGAGCTTCGCCCATGTTTTCGACGTGGACGACCGCTGGGACATGATCAACTATCTCCTGATGCTCTCCAGCACGAACCAGTCGCGCTTCATCGGCCCGCAGGCCATGGTGCAATGGCTCGTCGCGCCGGATTTCGCGCTGATCGATCCGCGGGAGGAGGTGACGACCCTCTTCAAGCTGCGCGGCAAGCCGACGCTTTTGTCCTTCGCGCGCTGCACGGGCGGCGAAGGAGAAAAGGAGCTCGACGCAAGTTTGCTGAAGGCCGACGCGGCCGCGAAGTCGGCGGGCGTGAATCATGTCACCGTCTATAGCGGCGATTGTCCCGCGGCGGCGAAGGGTCGCGAAGCGCTCCACGCGGCGGCGGTCGAGAAAGCCTATTCGATCATCAACCGTTATCCGAACGTGCCTTATACGACCGAGATTTCGCAGGCGCATTTCCTCATCGATCGCTCGGGCTATGTGCGCGCGCGATTCAAGCAATTCGGCGAGGATGACGGAAGCGCGACGCAATTCGCCGCTCAGGCCGCCATGATGGCCAATGAGCCGCTGATCGAGATCAACCTGCACTCGCATTGAGGCGCAGGCGAGCTTTCGAGCCGGCAATCGCGCCGGCCGTTGAAGGGAGAGAGACATGATCATCAAGCGGCGTGATCTTCTGGCGACGGGTGGCTCATTGCTCGCCGGCGCATTTTTCGGAGTCTTTGCTCCGGCCCGTTCGGCCAAGGCGCATGAATATGAGGTCGGCAAGCTCAAGGTCGAGCACCCGTGGCTGCGCGCCCCGGCCGACGGACAGAAAGATGCGACCTTCTACGCTTTCATACACAATGACGGCGATACGCCCGACAAGCTCATCGGCGTGAAGGTCGAGAAGTTCGAGAAAGCGGTGATTCACGGCGACCCGAAGCATCTCGACCTCGAGACCCCTGTGGTCCTGCCTCCCAAGACGAAGACCACGCTCGCGCCGGGCAGCATTTACGTCGCGCTGATCGGGGCCAAGAAGCATTTGGAGGTCGGCTGGGGTCTCGAAATGACGCTTGTTTTCGAGAAGGCTGGCGAGGTCGTGATCGACGCGGCGATCGACGCGCCCGACGCCCTGCATGCGCATGACGCCGAGGCCATGGAGCGCTGGGAAAAGGCCCACAACAAGGACACGTCCGGGCCAAAGGACGCTGGCCATGACCATCACGGCCACGAGCATCACCACGACATGGATAAGCACTGAACGCGGCCGGTTGGGGGGAGGGCGAACCAGCGCCCTTCCTGCGCTGCAGTGGCGGAACGCGCTTAAACAAGCAACGCGCGCCGACGGGCGCGCGTTTTACTTTCCTGATTTTGGAGAATCAACGATCGACGCTGACCAGGCGCCCGGAGAATCCGGCGTTGTCGGCGATCGGCGTCGTGCCGTGGGTCGTATTGAGCGGCAGCGCGAAGCCCAGCACGAAAGCGGCCGTGGCCATCGCTGCGACGAGCAGAATGGAGATGCGGAACTGCCGGCGAGCCGAATCGCGATCGAAGTGACGCGTAAACGCTGGCTCAATCTGGTCGTCGAACTTATCAACGAGCGACATGGTTTTTACTTCCCTTGGGTGATCGCCCTCGCATTCCCCGTCCGCCTGGGCTCTCCCTCTGCGCCGCGGCGGCGACGGCGCAAGGTCCATCCGGCTTGCGCCCTCCGGGATAGAAACGAGCGCAGGCCCGAAAAGTTGCATGGGGTTGGCGAGTTTTTCACAATTTTTTAACAGCCCGCCCGAGTTTGGTTAATCGGCGGCAAAAACGACCGCTGATTCGCGGCTCGATCGAGGTCCTGCGCCTCCGTTTCTGCCAAATCCTCGGCATCTTGCCCTTGCTCCGAGGCCTGCGAGGCGCGCGTGGTCGCGCAATAGAGCAGCACGAGCGCCGCGACGCCGATTGGAAGCCCGAGCGCCGCGGCCGCGGGGCGAGCGACGAGCGGGGCGACATAGGCGAACGCGAGCGCCGTTTTTTCGTAAGGGCGGAAGCCTCTGTCGATCCCCCGCGAGACCAGTAGAGCCAACGCTGGGGCGAGCGCCATCAAGTCGTAGTCCAGTAGATAGGGCGTCGAGAGCAGCATTGTTTCTATGGTCGCGGCCGCTTTTACCCTGGCGTCAGCCTGGGAGCGCAGCACCCATACGAGCCCGGCGAGCGCACTGAAGGTCGCTGACCCCTGCCAGAAATAGGCGGTCGGAATGTCGCCGCCCAGCAGCCGAACAGCGGCGAAAATGCTCTGGATCTTTTCGAAGCCCGGGCCGCCTTCCTCGACGACCTTGCGGGTGAAGGCGAGGCTCTCGAAGAAGGCCCGCCAGCTCGTTGCGCCGAAAGCGGCCAGGCTCATTACCGTCATGGCTGCAAGAGTCGCGGCGGCGCTCCAGAGTGCGCGCCAGTGGCGGCCAATGAGGAGGGCGAGCGGGAGGGCGAGCGCGAATTGCGGCTTATAGGCGAGAAGGGCGAAAAGGGCGCCGGCCGCAAGCGGGCGCCGATCGAGGAGAAGGAAGCCGCCTCCGAGGAGCGCGGCGGTGAGGAAGCCGTTCTGCCCATGTCCGAGATTGACGATGACGGCGGGAAAGGCGAGCGCCGCGATGAGCGCGCTACGGCGGGGGACGCCGGATTTGCCCAGTATGGCGACAATCGGAACGAGATAGAGCGCAAGCGTCCCGATCTGCCATAGGGCAAGCGCCGGCAGATAGGGCAGGGTCGCGAAAAGCGCGGCGAGCGCCAGGAAATAGGGTGGGTAATGCCAGCCGAAGATCCCTGTCTCGGGGCCGAATTCTTTGCGCTGCGCTTCGGCGTGTCGAGCGATGTCGAATGGCGCCTCGGGATCTCCGGAGAGAACCTTATGGCCCGCGACCCATACCTGGCTGAAATCCGAACCGAGTGGGAGATTGTTGGGTCCCATGCGGTCATGCGAGGTCACGATCGCCCAGAGCGCCGTCGCCGAGAAGATGGCAAGGAGGATGAGCGGATAGACGCGCAGCCGCTCCGCCGTCAGCCAGTCGCCGCTTCTGATTCTCGCCAGCATTCGCCACTCCCCGCCGATAGGGCGAGACCATAGTCGGCGCGGGTTAATGCGACGGAATCGCCCACGGTGAGCGTAGGCTGCGGATTTTCATTGCCCGCCGCCGCCCCGCTAATTATGGTGCGATGCACACTCCCCCTACAGGACAAAGACGGCAATGACCTTTCTCGCCCACGCTCTCTCGCGCGTTAAGCCCTCCGCCACGATCGCCGTGACGCAGAAGGCGCGCGATTTGAAAGCGCAGGGCAGGGAGGTGATCAGCCTCTCGGTCGGCGAGCCCGACTTCGACACGCCTGAGCACATCCGCGCCGCCGGCAAGGCGGCGATCGATCGCGGCGAGACCCGCTATACGCCGGTGCTCGGCATTCCGCAGCTGCGCGAGGCCGTGGCCAGCAAGTTCAAGCGCGAGAACGGGCTCGACTACAAGGCCTCGGACACGATCGTCGCGACCGGCGGCAAGCATATTCTGTTCAACGCCTTTCTCGCCACGATCAACCCTGGCGACGAGGTGATCATCACCGCGCCCTATTGGGTGAGCTATCCCGAGATGGTCGCGATCTGCGGCGGTAAGAGCGTCTTCGTCGACACCAAGATGGAGGATGGCTTCAAGCTGCAGCCGGAGGCGCTCGAGGCCGCCATCACGCACAAGACGAAGTGGCTGGTGCTGAACTCGCCGTCGAATCCGTCGGGCGCCGCTTATAGCTATGACGAGATGAAGAAGGTGACCGACGTGCTCCTGCGCCACCCGCAGGTGCATGTGCTCACCGACGACATCTATGAGCATCTCGTTTACGGCGACTTTAAATTCGTCACGCCGGCGCAGGTCGAGCCCAATCTCATGGATCGTACCCTGACGATGAACGGCGTGTCCAAGGCCTATGCCATGACCGGCTGGCGCATCGGCTACGCCGCCGGGCCGAGCAAGCTCATCAAGGCGATGGACCTCCTGCAGGGCCAGCAGACCTCGGGCGCTTGCTCGATTGCGCAATGGGCGGCGGTCGAGGCGCTCAACGGGCCGCAGGAGCATCTCGCGACCTTCCGCAAGGCGTTCCAGGAGCGGCGCGACCTCGTCGTCTCCATGCTCAATCAGGCGAAACATCTGAAGTGCCCGACGCCGGAAGGCGCCTTCTACGTCTTCCCGTCCTGCGCCGAGGCGATCGGCCGCAAGACGCCCGCGGGCAAGGTAATCGAGACCGACGAGGATTTCGTCACCGAGCTGCTGGAGGCCGAAGGAGTCGCCGTGGTGCATGGCTCGGCTTTCGGCACGGGGCCGAACTTCCGCATCTCCTACGCGGCGTCGGCGCTGACGTTGGAGACTGCCTGCGAGAAGATCCAGTCCTTCTGCGCGAGCTTGAAGTAAGGACGCGCGGCCCCTCCGTCTCGAGAGGACGGCTGTCATTCCCGATCTCTCGCTTGCGCGAGCGTCGGGAATGACCGCGAGAGTGCGCGCCGCAACTCCTTCGAACAATAATAGACCGTGCTTGGCTGCTTGCCGCCTTCGCAGAGCCGAGAGCGGCCGTTTCTGCGCGCCAGCTTTACGCCTTCTGCCACAGCGCTCTAATATGAAGAAAAGCGCGGGCCTATGAGCCTGCGTCTCAGGAGAGCGCCAAGATGACCCTTCTTCTCCTCATTGCGCTCGCGCTTGTGAGCGGGCTCATCGCCTATATTTCCTTGCGGCCGAACACGTTCAAAATCGTCCGCTCGGCGGTCGTGAACGCTCCGCCGGAGGTGATCTATCAGCGCATCAACGATCTGCATGCTTGGGAGGCCTGGTCGCCTTGGGCCAAGCTCGATCCGGCGGCCAAAAACACTTTCGACGGCTCGCCGCTCGGGCCCGGCGCCAGCATGAGCTGGTCCGGCAACAATAAGATCGGCGCCGGCAAGATGACGATAAAGGAAAGCAGCCAGAACGAGCGCATCCGCCTCAAGCTGGAATTTACCCGGCCCATGTCTGCGGTGAATGAGGTGCAATTCGATCTCAAGCCAATCGGGGAGACGAAGACCGAAGTCACATGGGTGATGTCGGGCCACAATGAGTTTGTGGGCAAGGCCATGCATGCGTTCATGAACGTGGACAAAATGCTTGGGGAGCAGTTCGAGCAGGGCCTCGCTAATTTGAAGTCACTCATCGAGGCGTGACGGCGCCGCGGTGTTTACTCTGTCTTGCCTATCATTCTCCCCGCCATGTTCCGGCGCCGTAGTCGGCCTGGCGAGGGAACGGATTGTAAGGAGAAGAGCCAATGAGAAAGCTGTTGACTGGCGGACTTGGGATAATGACTTTTGTCGCGACGCTGGCCGTCTTGCCGCAAGAAGCGAGCGCCGCCGCCTGCGCTGCCGGGCGCTATCGCGCGGGTTGCGTTGGCTATCGCGGGGCGGCCGTCGTGCATCGCGCGCCTGCGCGCGTCTGCCGCACCGTCTGGACCGGTCACGTGCGCCGCACGGTTTGCTACTGACAAAAAAATTAGGCGCGCGGCAGGCCTCCCGCCGCGCGCAAAGGATTGGCGACCGGCCTTACTTGGCGGCGTCCAACATCTCCTCGGCATGCTCCCAGTTCACGAGATGCTCGAGGAAGGTCTTGAGATAGTCGGCGCGGCGATTGCGGTAGTCGATGTAGTAGGAATGTTCCCACACGTCGGCGACGAGCAGCGGCTGCGCGCCATGCACCAGCGGGCTCTCGGCGTTCGGGGTCTTGCGGATCGCAGCCTTGCCGTCCTTGAGCTCCAGCCACACCCAGCCCGAACCGAACTGCCCCAGGCCTTCCTTCTGGAAGTCTTCCTTGAATTTATCGACCGAGCCGAACGAGTCGACGATCAGCTTCTCGATCTTGCCCGGAATCGCGCCGCCGCCATTGGGCTTCATCCACTTCCAATAGTGGTGGTGGTTGTAGTGCTGGGCGGCATTGTTGAAGATCGGCGTGTTCTTGCCAAAGGAAGCGACAACCACCTCCTCGAGCGACTTGCCCTCGAACTCCGTGCCCTTGATCAAATTATTGAGATTGGTGACATAGGTCGCATGGTGCTTATCGTGGTGATACTCAAAGGATTCACGCGACAAATAAGGCTGTAGGGCGTCGTAAGCGTAGGGGAGATCTTCAAGCGTGAAGGACATCAATGCTCTCCTGAACAGGAATAGGGCTCCAGGGCCCCGCGGTTAACTAGACCCGGCGCCGCCGTGCGGCAACAAGCAATAAGGATTCCGTATAGAAGGCGCGTGACATGGAAAAACGGCCCGGCGAGGGCCGGGCCGTCAACAGTAGCGCGAGCGGGGGAATCAGGCAGGCTGGCTGGCCGCCTCGTCCTTGTATTTCTTGGACTTTGCTCGCAGGGCCACCACCATGACGGCGACGAGCGACACGAAGCCGACGCCGTAAAGGATGTATTCGATCAATCCCCAGAACGTATAGAGCCCCACCGAGAACGGGAACTGCGACACGAACTCATTGCCGAGATCGTCGCGCACTGTGACGATTGCGACATAGTGGCCAGCATCCTTGAAGTTGTGTTCGAAGGTCATGATGCCATTGCGATAGATTTTCGGCTCGAGCTTGAAGACGGTCGTCGCCGCTGCGTTGCTCGCGTCTGTCGCGTTGCCTTCAGTCTTGACGATGCGCACGCCCATCGCCATGTCGCGCAGCTCGTCGGAGACGGCTTCGAGCGCAATCACAGTCGGACCGGTCTTGGCGACTGCCTCGCAAAATTCCTCCTCCTCGCCCGTGCGTTGATAGGCGATGAAATGCATGTTGCTTGGACCGATCTTGAACACGCATTCATCTTGTTCGAGCTTTACGCCGCCATGCGCGAGCGCGCTCGACGCGATGCCAAAAGCGCCGACAAGACCCAAAGCGGCGGCCAAGAACCGGCGCTTCAATAATCCCCTCATGTCTGTCTCCTAACCAGGTAGCGAACTGGCCGCCAGGTCCGGCAGCGCCTGCGCCGCCTCCCGCCGCTCTCACGGCCGATAACAAGACCTTTGTGTTGACTGCTGTTTTTACGATGCGTCATCAAGACGCATGCTAACTAATACATATAATATATTGAAAAATAAGCGATTCATGCAATTGAGACGAAATCGCCTTATATCAAGATATTGAATGTAGCAGCCATCAAAACCATATTAGTAGAAAAAGCCATGCGCCTTCTTCCGCCGTTCGGCGATGGTTCCTGGAAAGTATATAAAGTATAGGTTCGCTTGCCGCCTCGCTGCGACTTGCGCGCTGCGACGCCTTGTGTGCTAGAAAGGCGGCGATGACGACGGGAGCCCAATGAAGCGCAATTTTTCCGGATGGGGCGTGACGGCTGCGGGCCTGCTGCTCGCGGGCGGCGGCGCCTATGGAATGTCGGTCGGCTGGGACATGATTGTGGTCGAGCGCGGCTGGAGCCTATTCATCGCCGGCTCGGTCGCTCTGTCAGGCGGCGTGGTGACCATGGCGCTCGGTCGGGTCGTCGCCCATCTCGCCCGCCTCGGCGCGGGCTGGGAAGCTGTCGCGGACCCGGCCGCGCCCCTGCCGGATGAGGAAGCGGCTCCATTGGAGTCGGTACGGACGGAGACGCGGGCGAGCCCTGACCCCAGTCCGGCTAAGCCCGAGACTCCCAGGTTGGACGCCGTCCAGGCCGAGGCCACAGGGCCCGATTTCTCGTCCCTCTTCAAGCCCTCGCTCGAGGAGCCCTTGGAAGTCGACCGCTATACCGCGGGCGACGCGACCTATGTCATGATGTCGGACGGTTCGGTCGAGGTGCGCGGCCCCGCCGGCGCGCAGCGCTATCCCTCGCTTGCCGCGTTGAGAGCCGAGGCCGAGTCTCGGCAGCGCTGATCAGGCGTTTCGTATTCACCTGTGGTGACTGTCGTCGTGCGGCCATTGGCCGCGCTCACGGCGCCCGCCAGCGTCGCCTATCCTGCTGCGATAACAACGACAAAATCGTCGGGGCGGGAAGCAGATGGCAGAGATGGATTCTCTTTTAGACGCTGTTAGGCGGATCGAACCCATCCTTCGGGAAAATGCAGCGGCAGCCGAGCGCGACCGCAGATTGTCCCCACAGGCGGCCGCCGCGATGCGCGAGCAGGGCCTTTACCGGCTTTGGCGGCCCAAGGCGCTCGGCGGGCTGGAAGCCGACCCCATGACGGGCTTCCGGGTCATCGAGGAACTCGGCCGCATCGACAGCGCGGCGAGCTGGAATTTGCAAGTTTCGATCGCGCACGATCTTTTTGGGCCATGGTTCCCCGACGCCGCCGCGCGTGAAATTTTCGGAGGCGACGCCATCGTTGTCGGCGGCCAGCAGCCGGCGCGTCGGGCTGTTCCCGTAACTGGCGGCTATCTTCTTTCAGGAAGCACGCCTTTCGTCAGCGGCGCGCATCAGGCGACCGCTTTTCTCGGCTACGCCAACACAATCGAAATCGGCGATATGCGCCGTAACGCCGACGACGCGCCAGAGACGCTCCTGGTCGCCTTTTCGGCCAGAGACGCGAAGATTGTCGAGAACTGGAATGTCTTCGGCATGCGGGGGACTGGCAGCCATGATGTCGACGTGGTCGACGCCTTCATTCCCGCGCATTGGGCCGTCCCTTGGGAGCCGCTGCGTAAACCGGGCAGCGCCTATGAAGGACCGCTTTATCGCCTTACCGTTTGGCCGGCGATCGCCGCTCTGACGCCGCCGGCGCTGGGCATCGCGCGTGCCGCAATCGACGAGGCGATCGCGCTCATTACGAAGAAGACGCCAGCCTTTGGCGCGAAGAAGCTAGAGGACAACGGCGTCGTGCAATCGCAGCTGGCGCGCGCCGAGGCGCGGCTCAGCGCGGGCCGCGCGTTCTTCTATGAAGCCTTCGAAGAGGCGTATGGCGAGGCCGTCGCGGCTCGGCCGATCGACACAAAGTTGAAGGGGAAACTGCAGCTCGCCACCACGCACGCGATGCTGGAAGCTGCGGCGGCGGTCGATATTGTCCATGAAATCATCGGCGCTTCCGGCGTGCGCGAGGAATTCGGGTTTGCGCGGCATTTCCGCGACATTCACGTCATCACGCAACATGGCTTCATCAACGCCGCGAAACTGCAGCCGGTCGGGCAAATCATGCTCGGGCTCGCGCCCGACTGGCCGTTCTTTGCGTTTTGAGGCCGGCGCGTTTTAAGCGCGCTTGCCCCACATCAGGAACAGCGCCGCGTCGCCGGGCAGGCCCTCGGGAAAATCGACGATCTGCGCGGCGATCTTGAAGCCGCGCGGCTGCAGCTCGTTGCGCCAGCGCTTGAAAACGTCGGCGGGTTCTCCGCGAAGCATGTCGGGCCAATGCGGATCCGGCGCGTTGATCGCACGTCCGCCGTCGAGGCAGAGCTGCGCGGGAAAGCGGATCAGCAAATGCTCGGTCAGACCCGAGGCGGCGGCGCGGCGGGCCTGAGAAACCATCTCGCGCCACTGCCCCTCGGTCAGGCGCCGGGCGGCAAGCTCCTTGATGCGCTGCTCGCGCAGTTCGAGCATGGCGCGGTGGCGATCCTCGCGCTCTTTTTCGAGCTGGCGCTCATGCGCGGCGACAAGGTCGCGGAAGTCTTCCGCAGTCGCGATGTCGCAGGCTTCGGGCTCTGACCGCGCGGGCGAGAGGATCGGCTTCGGCTGGCTGAAGGCGTCCTGCTGCGGGTGTTTTCTTCCCGAGAGCGCGTGCAGCACCTCGCGACGCAAGAGCACGCCAATGATTTTGTGGCCGTCGACCACCGGCGCGCGCTTGAGATGATGCTCCTGCATCATTTTCGCGATGTCGGAAAGCTTGGCGCCGCTGGGGACGGAGATCGCGGGCGCCGTCATCACTTGGCGCAGCGCGAGACCGTTGGAGCGAAAGGGCGCCTTGCGCCGGTTTTGCAGCAGGAACTCAGGAATGGGCCCGAGATCGGCGGCGGGGGCGGGGCGCCCCTTTTCGAGATTGCTGCGCGTGACAATCCCGATCGGCGCGAGTTGCTCGTCGACGACGGGCACAACGCCGATCTCACATTCGGAGAGGAGCTTCGCGACGTAATCGAGGTCTGCGTCCGCCGTGACAAAAGGGAAATGCCTCGTCATCAACTCGCGCGCAATCATCTGGCCTCCCGTCGCTGCGCCTTACTCAGACAATTCGATCGTCACCGGCACGTGATCGGACGGACGGTCCCAGCCGCGCGCCTCGGTGAGCACTTCGAGCTTCCCGAGCGCGCCGCCGAGCGCTTCGCTCACCAGAATATGGTCGAGGCGTCGGCCGCGGTTGGAGGCCGCCCAATCTGCCGCACGATAGCTCCACCATGTGTAAAGTTTTTCTTCCGCGGGAACGAAATGGCGCATGGCGTCGATCCAATTGCCGGCGCGGACGACATTGGTGAGCTTCTCGACCTCGATCGGCGTGTGGCTGACGACTTTCAGCAGCGCCTTATGGCTCCAAACGTCGTGCTCCAGCGGCGCGATGTTGAGGTCGCCCACGAGCACGACGCGGCCCTTGGCGGCGCCGTTCTCGCCCCATTCTTTCATCTCGTCGAGAAATCCGAGCTTGTGCGCGAATTTCGGATTGATCTCGACGTCGGGCTCATCGCCCCCGGCGGGCACGTAGAAATTATGCAGCGTGATCGGCCCGCCGGCGCCCTCGACCTCGACGGAGATATGGCGCGCGTCGCCCTTTTCGCAGAAGTCGCGCTTCTCGATCAGCCGCAGCGGCTTTTTGGAGATGACCGCGACGCCATGATAGCCCTTCTGTCCATTGATCGCCGCGTGCTGGTAGCCGAGCGCGGTGAAGTCCTTCATTGGGAATTCGGCGTCGCGGCATTTCGTTTCCTGCAAGCAGATAACGTCGGGCGCTTTATCTTTGAGAAATTGCGCGACGAGCGGCATGCGCAGCCGCACCGAATTGATGTTCCAGGTCGTGATCTTCAAATTATTGAGCCTTGGTCTTGTCGCCGCCGAAAAGGAAAGGCGCGACGTCTTTCACGCCGGGCTGTTTCTCGGTGACGAAGGGAGTAGGGCGGCACACCGCCATGGCGGAGAGGCCGACGCGCGCCGTGAGCAGGCCGTTGAGCACGCCCTCGCCGAGCTTTGCGGAAAGACGCGCGGCGACGCCATAGCCCAACACCTGCTGCAACAGCGTATCGCCAACGGCGACCGTGCCGGTGATGGCAAGATGCGCGCCAACAGAGCGCGCGAGCTTGAAGAAACCGAGAAGGCCGGGGCGTCCGCCATAGATTTCGGCGATGCGCCGCATCAGCATGATCGCCTGGCCGGCGACGAAAATAACGTCGAGAATGGCGCGCGGGCTGATCGCCGTCACGACCGAAACACGCTTGGCGGCGGCGGCGATTTCGCGGCGCGCGCGCTCGTCGAGCGGCGCCACCAGATTGCGCTCGGCGAGATCGATGAGGTCTTTGCCGTCGATGATCTGCTTCACATAGTCGGCGACGAGGGCGCGCGGGCGGGCGAGTTCCGTGCGGCTGTCATAAAGTTTGCAGAGATCGAGCACGCGCGTGCGTGCGGCGTTGACGTCGTCCGCCGCGCGCGCGGCGGCGAGATCGGCATGCAGCTTGGCGACGTGGTTTTGCAGCAGAATGGCGCGGATTTCGCGCGCAACGAAGAGAAGCGCTGTCAGGCCGGCGGCGGACGCCAGCGCAAGGCCGATGGTTCCGAGAATGGGCGACCGAGCAAAAAGATCTTCGACGAAATTCCAGACCCAGACGCTGAGCGCGAGCGTGATTAGGCCGGTGACAGCCGAGAGGAAGACGCCGCTGGACGAGAAAACATAGCGATCGAGAAACCCCTTGGCGCGGGCGGCCTCGACCGCCTCCTCGCCACCCTGCGCGACATCGGCAAGCTCGACGGCTTGCGCGAAAATATCGGCCTCCTCCTCGACCTGCGGCGCGGGCTTGGAGGTCACGGTCTCGTCGCCATTGAGGCGGAAGGCGCGCGGGCGGGGTCTGCGCTCTGAATCGCTCATGTGTTCGGTCCGGGCTTCGACCCCTCCCTTTAGCGCTTCCGGCGGCAAAACGGGAGCGGGATGATGACAATCCTCCTATTGAAAAGAGCGCACGACGTTGCAACGATTTTTGGCCTCTAACTCGGAGATGGTCCCCAGGGTCATCCCCCGGTTGCAGCCTCGCCATGGCTCCGTTAGCATCTGCGGCGCCTCCCCTGCGCTTCTCGAGAATAGGCCTCAGCGTTTCCGATGTCCTTCCTGCCCGACGCGCTTGCGCTCATCCTCGGTTATCTCCTGGGCTCCATCCCCTTCGGCTTGCTGCTCACGCGCCTCGCGGGCACCACCGACATACGCGGCATTGGCTCGGGCAATATCGGCGCGACCAACGTCCTGCGAACGGGGCGTAAAGACCTCGCGGCGGCGACGCTCGTTCTCGACGCGATCAAGGGAACGGCCGCTGTGCTCATCGGCGCCCATCTCTCGCCCGAAGGCGCGAAGATCGCGGGCTTCGCGGCCTTTGTCGGGCATATCGCGCCGGTCTGGCTGCAGTTCAGAGGCGGCAAGGGCGTTGCGACATTCCTTGGGGGCCTTTTCGGCCTGCATTGGCCGGTGGGGCTCGCTTTTTGCGCCATATGGCTCTCGGTCGCGGCGATCACCCGCTATTCGTCGCTTTCGGCGCTCGTCGCCAGCGCCGCCGCGCCGCTGCTCTTGTTGTTTCTTGGTCATGGCGGCGAGGCCCTCGTCGTCGCCGCCATGGCCGCGTTGCTATGGTTCAAGCACGCGGAGAATATCGCTCGCCTGCGCGCCGGCACGGAAAGCCGGATCGGTCAAAAGGCATGAGCGAGGCGCGGCTCAGCGACGAGCAGCTCGTCGACTGGCTGCGCCTCATTCGCAGCGAGAATATCGGACCGCGCACCTTTCTCTCGCTCATCAACCGGTTCGGCGGCGCCGGCGCGGCGTTGGCGGCTTTGCCGGCGCTCGCCGCCAAATCGCTGCACGGGCGCGCCATCCGCATTGCGCCACGCGACGAAATCCTGCGCGAGATCGACGCCGCCGAAAAAATGGGCGTGCGTTTCATTCCCATCTGTGACGCCGACTACCCGCCGCTCCTGCGTGAGATTCCAGACGCGCCGCCGATCCTTTCCATTCGCGGCGCTGCCGAGATCATGCAGCGCGAGGGCGTGGCGCTGGTCGGTTCCCGCAATGCTTCAACGGCCGGACTCGCCTTCGCTGAGAGGCTAGCCCGTGGTCTGGGGCGCGAGGGTTATGTGATTGTCTCCGGCCTCGCGCGGGGGATCGACGGTGCGGCGCATCGCGCAAGCCTCGAATCCGGGACGATCGCCGTTCTCGCGGGCGGGCAGGCGCGTCCTTATCCGCTGGAACATGAAAAGCTCGTCGCCCAGATCGCTGAGCGCGGACTCGTCGTGTCCGAAATGCCGATCAAATGGGAGCCGCGCGGCCGCGATTTTCCACGCCGTAACCGCATCATCTCTGGGCTGAGCCGCGCGACCGTCGTCGTCGAGGCGGCGCGTCGCTCGGGCTCGCTGATCACCGCGCGCTTCGCCAATGAGCAGGGGCGGGAGATCTTCGCCGTGCCGGGCTCGCCGCTCGATCCGCGCGCGGAAGGGACGAATGATCTTCTGCGCCAGGGCGCGACTCTATGCGCCAAACTCGAAGATGTCGTCGACGCTTTGGCCGCGGGCGGCGGAGGATCAATGGGCCGTCGTCATTGCGAGGAGCAAAGCGACGAAGCAATCCAGAGCCGCGATCGCTGCCCTGGACTGCTTCGCTTCGCTCGCAATGACGACGCGTTTTTCGACAGGGCCGACACAACCGAAGGACCATTTTTCGAAGAGCTCGAAATCCTATTCGACCAGGAGCAAATTGCTTTCGCCGATTTGGCCGCCGGCCGACCGGATTTCCCACCAGCGCCCGACTCCTTCGGGCAGCGGGGCTCGGAAGAGACTTGCGCCGGGCTCATTGACCCGCGTGAGCGCGTCATGTCGCTTCTCGGACCGGCGCCGGTGGCGATCGACGACCTCATCCGAACAGCTGGGCTGTCGGCGCGGGACGTGCAGGGCGCGCTGGTGGAGCTGGATATCGAAGGCCGCCTGGAGCGGCATGGCGCAAATTATGTGGCGCTGGCTTACAACCAAAAGTAGAGGCTACTTTTCGGGTTCCGCCGTGCGCTCGCCAATTTCGCGCGAATGCGTCTCAGCTTCCACGCGAGCGAGGTTCAGGAAATAGGCGACCATCGGCATTTCCGAGCGTCCGGCCAATTGCGATAGCTCCGAAGCCATATCAGCGATATAGCTCGCCAGCGCGGCTGCGTCTTCCTCGGCGCGCCGCTCGGGAATTTCAGATTCAGCCGCCTTTTTCCGGGTGCGGGATGCGGCCGGGGTAGGCGCAGTAGAACGAGCCATTCAGTTTGCCTCCCGCCGACGCAGAGCCTCTGCGAATATAATTAAAACTCGACCTAGACGTGTCTTTTTCTTAAAGCTCAGCCTATGGATGTCAAGTTTCAGTTTGCGCGGAAGAGTTGCATACATACGACCGGGATAGCGTCGTAGATAAACTCTAGCGCTCGACCTTTCGCATGCAATAGCGCCTGGGGCGTAAACTTTCAGCCAAGGCGCGACAAACGGTCGAGCGCGCCTTGCAGAATATAGGCCGCCGCCATGCGATCGACGACCTCGGCCCTTTTGGCGCGGGAAGCATCCTGGGCAATCAGCTCACGGGTGACAGCGGCAGTCGAGAGGCGCTCGTCCCAGAAGGCGAAGGGCAGGGGCGTCAACTTACGCAAATTTCGCATGAAGGCGCGGGTCGCCTGGGCGCGGGGCCCCTCCGTGCCGTCCATATTGAGGGGCAGGCCGAAGATAAGCGCCTGAACCTCGAAATCGGCGGCGCGTTTCAAAAGAGCTTCAGCATCCGTCGAAAATTTCGCGCGCCGGATGGTGTCGAGCGGCGAGGCAAGGCGGCGCTCGACGTCGGAGAGCGCAAGGCCGATGGTTTTGGTCCCGAGATCAAGGCCCATCAGCCGGCCTTTGGGGGGCAGCTCGCCTCCCAGTTCTTCGATTGTCGCGATCTTATTGCTCATGCTTCGCGCTACCATGGCGGCGGCCAGCGATAAACTCCCGCGCCTCTCTTTCCCGACCCGCATTGCGCCTCTGCGCCCCAGGCGCTATAGCGCCGTAACAGGTTCATCCCGGCGGAGCTCTCACATGTCTGTCGATTCCGCGGTGGTTCGCCGCATCGCCCATCTTTCCCGCATCGCCGTCGACGAGAACGAGGTCGAGCGCCTGCGTGGCGAGCTCAACGCTATTCTCCATTTCGTCGAGACGCTGAGCGAAGTGGATGTCGAGAGCGTCGAGCCCATTGCTTCCGTTCTGCCGATGCAAATGAAGAAGCGCGCCGACGTGGTCACCGACGGCGGCATCGCCGAGGACGTGCTCGTCAACGCGCCGACCAAGGAAGATCACTATTTCGTCGTGCCGAAGGTGATCGAGTAAAATCGCCGCCGGCCGAAACGTCCCGCTCCTTATATATAAAGAGACTCGATGTCCGATCTCACGCATCTCACTCTCGCCGAGGCGCGCGACGCGCTCAAGTCGAAGAAAATCTCGGCCGTCGAACTGACCAAGGCGCATCTTTCCGCAGTGGAAGACGCGCAGGCTCTCAATTGCTTCATCACCAAGACGCCGGAGCTCGCTTTAGAGCAGGCGGCTGCCAGCGACGCGAAGCTTGCAAGCGGCGCGGCGGGCCCTCTCGAGGGACTGCCGCTCGGCATCAAGGATCTCTACTGCTCCAAGGGCGTGCGCACGACGGCGGCAAGCCGCATCCTCGACGATTTCACGCCCACTTATGAATCCACGGTCTCCGCCAATCTGCTGCGCGACGGCGCGGTGACGCTCGGAAAGCTCAATCTCGACGAATTCGCCATGGGCTCGTCCAATGAGACGAGCGCTTTCGGTCCGGTCATTTCGCCGTGGAAACGCAAGGGCGATCCCGACGCCAAGATCGTTCCCGGCGGTTCTTCGGGCGGCTCTTCGGCGGCTGTCGCGGCGCGTTTGTGCCTCGGCGCCACGGCGACCGACACGGGCGGCTCGATCCGCCAGCCGGCGGCGTTCACTGGCACGGTCGGCATCAAGCCGACCTATGGCCGCTGCTCGCGCTGGGGCATCGTCGCCTTCGCGTCGTCGCTCGATCAGGCGGGGCCGATCACGCGCACGGTTCGCGACGCGGCGATCATGCTGCGCTCCATGGCGGGCCATGATCCGAAAGACACGACCAGCGTCGACGCGCCCGTGCCAGATTACGAAGCAGCGATCGGCGCCTCGGTGAAGGGCCGCCGCATCGGCGTGCCGAAGGAATATCGCCTCGACGGCATCTCGGCCGAGATCGCCGCCTTTTGGGACCAGGGCGTCCAATGGCTGAAGGACGCGGGCGCCGAGATCGTTGAAATTTCGCTGCCGCATACGAAATACGCGCTCCCCACCTATTACATCATCGCGCCGGCGGAGGCGTCGTCTAACCTCGCCCGCTATGACGGCGTGCGCTACGGCCTGCGCGAGCAGGGCCGCGACATCATCGACATGTATGAGAAGACCCGCGCCAAGGGCTTTGGCGCGGAAGTGCGCCGTCGCATCATGATCGGCACCTATGTGCTCTCGGCGGGCTATTACGACGCTTATTATGTGCGTGCGCAGAAAGTGCGCAGCCTCATCAAGCGCGATTTCGATCAGGCTTTCGCGGCTGGAGTCGACGCCGTGCTGACGCCGGCGACGCCATCGACCGCCTTTGCGCAAGGCGAGCAAGGTTCGACCGATCCGGTCGAAATGTACCTCAACGACGTCTTCACGGTGACGGTGAATATGGCGGGCCTGCCGGGCATCGCCGTGCCGGGCGGGCTCGCGGCCAATGGTCTGCCGCTCGGCCTGCAGCTCATCGGTCGCCCGTTCGACGAGGAGACTTTGTTCTCGCTCGCGCATGCTCTCGAGCAGGCGGCCCCGAAATTCGACTTCCCCGAACCTTGGTGGCGCTAATGAACAAGGCCGCCGCCGAGCCAAACATCGATGCGATGCGGGACGAAATGTCCGAGGTGCGCCGCATCATCGACGCGCTCGACGATGAGCTCGTCGCGCTGCTCGCCAAGCGTCAGCGCCAGATCGAGCGCGCCGCGAAAGTAAAGCCGGCGCTCGGCATTCCGGCGCGCGTGCCGGACCGCGTGGACGAAGTGCTGGCGCGCGTGCTCGGCGCCGCGCGGCGCGAGGGGCTCTCCGTCGAGGTCGCCATGAATCTATGGACGGCGATCATCGAGTGGTCGATTTCCTATGAGGAGCGGCTGATGGGAGATCGGGCGCCGAAGGGGGAGTGAGCCCCTGCGATTGACGCCCGGCGTTGCACTGAGGTCGCCTGCTCGTTATCTTCATTCGGATAACCAGGACTTGCCGGACATCCTTCTGCATGACGTCCCGGACGATCTGAGACGGAAGCTCGAAGAAAGAGCGCGCGCGCACAGGCGCACTCTCGCCGACGAGGCTGAACGGCTTTTGGAGAGCGCCCTGGCGGAGCCAGAGTCTTCAAAAGCGGAGCTCCGGCAGCGCCTTGGCGCACTCTTTGCTGGGTTATTTCCCGTCAAATATCGCGGCGACGATTTTGTTTCTCTCCGGGACCCGACGGAGCGGCCGCCCCCGTCTGTTGAATGATCCTGCTCGACACCAATATTGTCTCGGAGTTCATTAAACCCACGCCGAACGAGCGAGGCGCGGGCGCTCATTTGCAGTGGTCGATATCATGATAGCCGCAATCGCCCCGGCTCACACGATGACGCTCACGGCTCGCAATACCAGCGATTTCGATGGCCTCGACATCCCCTTAATCGATCCCTTTACCGCCTGATTACGCGCCTCCCTCCGTACCAGGCGGCTCCGCCTTCCCCTTGCGCTGCGTCCGCTTCACCCGCACGAAGCCATTCTTGATCGACCATCTCAGAAGCCGCCGCGACAGCCGGCCGGCCGGCCGCCAATGTGGGGCCAGGATCGCCAGCCCCACCGGCGCCATCCACATGCCAAAAACGGGCAGCGGCGACAGCAACGTCCCGCCGATGATGAGGCCTACGCCGACCGGCACGGCGACTTGAGGCGGCGCGCCGCGCATCCGGGCGATGAGGCCGTTCTTGCGGTTCGCAGGCTGCTCTTTATCCGTCGCCATGCGCTGGCCTCCTCTTCGCGCCTTCTCGCCCGTTCCGCTCGCGCGCGCCGTGGTCTATATGAAAGGCCAAAGGTCCAGCGAGGAAAATATGGCGACACAGGCGGCTCCTTCAAAGCTCATTAAAGGCGCGACCGGCGACTGGGAAGTGATCATCGGCATGGAAATCCATGCGCAGGTGACGAGCAAGGCCAAGCTCTTCTCGGGCGCCTCAGCGGAATATGGCGGCGCGCCGAACGATCATGTCTCTCTGGTCGATGCGGCCATGCCGGGCATGCTGCCCGTCATCAACGAGGAATGCGTCAAGCAGGCGGTCCGCACGGGGCTCGGCCTCGAGGCGCAGATCAATCATCGCTCGGTCTTCGACCGAAAGAATTATTTCTATCCCGATCTGCCGCAGGGC
The DNA here is from genome assembly GCF_026427715.1 of Methylocystis sp. MJC1. Lineage (NCBI taxonomy): Bacteria > Pseudomonadati > Pseudomonadota > Alphaproteobacteria > Hyphomicrobiales > Methylocystaceae > Methylocystis > Methylocystis sp. MJC1. The sequence goes on from NZ_CP107558.1 coordinate 1,742,878, forward strand.
TATCAGATCTCGCAGTTCAAGCATCCAATCGTCGGCGAGGGACAGGTCATTGTCGACGTGTCGCCGACCGAGCGGATCACCGTCGGCATCGAGCGCCTGCATCTCGAACAGGACGCCGGCAAGTCGCTGCACGATCTCTCGCCCAGCGAAAGCCACGTCGATCTCAACCGCAGCGGCGTCGCCTTGATGGAGATCGTCTCCAAGCCCGACCTGCGCTCGGCCGAAGAAGCGCGCGCCTATGTGACCAAGCTGCGCGCGCTGCTGCGCTACATTGGCTCATGCGACGGCAATATGGAGCAGGGGTCGCTGCGCGCCGACGTCAATGTCTCGGTGCGCCGTCCGGGCGCGCCGCTCGGCACGCGCTGCGAGATCAAGAACGTCAACTCCATTCGCTTCATCGGTCAGGCGATCGAGGTCGAGGCGCGCCGCCAGATCGGCATTCTCGAAGACGGCGGCAAGATCGATCAGGAGACGCGTCTCTTCGATCCCGGCAAAGGCGAGACGCGCTCTATGCGCTCCAAGGAGGAAGCGCATGACTATCGCTATTTCCCCGACCCCGATCTGCTGCCGCTCGAATTCGACCAGGCTTTTGTCGACGCGCTGAAGGCGGAGCTGCCGGAACTGCCGGATGCAAAGCGCGCACGCTTCATCGAGCAGTACGGCTTGCCGCCCTATGACGCCGGCGTGCTGGTGATGGAGAAGGCCAGCGCCGACTTCTTCGAGGAGACTGCGAAGGGTCGCGACGCAAAGCTTGCGGCCAATTGGGTCATCAACGAACTCTTCGGACGACTCAACAAGGAAGGTCTCGACGTCACGCGCTCGCCCGTGTCGGCGCAGGCGCTCGGCGCCATCGTCGATTTGATTTCGAGCAATGTCATCTCGGGCAAGATCGCCAAGGACCTCTTCGAGATCGTGTGGACCGAAGGCGGCGACCCGAGAGAGATCGTCGAGACGCGGGGCATGAAGCAGGTGACAGATACCGGCGCCATCGAAGCCGCGATCGACGCCGTCATCGCCGCGAACCCGGATAAGGTCGAGCAGGCGAAGGCGAAGCCGACAATGCTCGGCTGGTTCGTCGGACAGGTGATGAAACAGACGGGCGGAAAGGCGAATCCGCAGGCCGTGAACGATCTGCTGAAGCAGAAATTGGGCATCTGAGCGACGCCCTTTTCGATCCTGAATCGAATCACAATCGGCTTCGGCTTGCGCGATTTTTCATTTTGCGCACTGCCGAAGCCGATATTTTTTTGCGCTTCGGCCGCCTTCGCACAATTTTTTTTTGTTGTGTCGCCCAAGCGACATTGCATCAAATGAGCTCGACTCAACCGTTTGAAAACGAGCGCTGGTCTTCGCGATCAATCATGCGCCGCGCGTTGCGCGGGATGCGCCGCGCAGATGTATTTTAGAGCCCGTTCAAGACTTGCGCGCAGCCTTGACAAAATGCAGTCTGATTCAAGCTAGCGTGAAGAAAAACAAGTAATTGAAATGCATCTGCGCGCTGCTTCGTCGTCATAGGTCGCTTCCAAAGCGCATGTTGCTCGCATGCTGCGAAGGTCAAAATGGCGGGCAAATTTTGAATGCGCGAACCTCGGCGAAAGCATTTCCTAGCCGCTTCGATAAGAGATCGGACACGCTCATCTTCATTGTCGAACATCGGATGCGGCAATGCGAAATGCGTTGTAACGCTTACTTCTCGAGTGGCGCCACTTGAACCAGCAATTAACCACGTTACGCTAATTGCGCGTATTGTCGGTCGACCATAATTCCGGCAATTCGGATCAAGGGGACTTATTATGGCGAGAGCTACAACGAAGCGTAAGCCGGCCAAGAAGGCAGCGGCGAAGAAGGGTGCGCGTAAAACCGCCACCAAGAAGGCGGCGACGAAGAAACGCGCGACGAAGAAGACGGCTGCGAAGAAGAGCGTCCGCAAAACCGCCACGAAGAAGACTGCTCGCAAGGCCGTCCGCAAGGTAGCGACGAAGAAGCGCGCCGTCACCAAGAAGGCGACGACGAAGAAGCGCGCGACCAAGAAGGCGACCGTCAAGAGAACGACCGTCAAGAGGTCAGCCGTCAAAAAGGCGACCGCCAAAAAGCGCGCGCCCCGCAAGGTGAAGATCGCTCCGCCAGAAACGCCGACCGAGGGCGCCGCCTAAAGGCGTTTTCGTCATGCGCGATCGGAAGAGGGTCGCGCGTCACGAATGCGTGCTTTGCGCAAAATCCCAGTCGCCCGGGCGCGCGTCTTGCCGACGCGTCCCGGGCGAAGTTGCTTCAGCGGGCCGCTTTCGGCGTCAGCGCGTCAGGCACTCTGTCGCAAAATCGCGCCACAACGGCACAGCGGCGCGCGATACGCGCTTGTGCTTTTCCCATTCCTCGGCGCAGGCTCGCATGCGTTCGCGTGAGGCGCGCGGCAGCATGGGCGGCGGCGCTGATGTGTCGAGCGGCGGCGTCGGCAGCGCTGCGCCCTCATCAGTTTGCGGCGCTGCAGGCGCAGGCGGCTGCTTCGCGGCGCCTTGAGGCGTCGTGGCTTCGGACGGCTTAGACGCCCCCGATTTCGTCACGGCGGGCTTCTTCGCGCCTTTCGCAGGCGCCTTGGTCTTCGCGGCCTGGCTCGGCGGCTCGCGAGGCGGCGTCGCGGGCTGCGTCTGCTGCGCAAGGACAGGCGCCGCCGCGAGGAGGGCCGCGCCGAGAAAGGCCCCAAGAAACACGGCGGCGGGCCTAGTGAATGGCGTTGGCCGGAGGCGTTCCGCGGCGATCATTTCATCTTCCAATGCGCGCAAGGCTCGCGCGCCATATCTGTCTATAGCGGAGTCGAAAGGCGCCGTCGCGCATGTTAAGGCGTCCGCGACAAGAGGAGGCGTGAATGACGGACAGGGAGATTTCTTCGACGAGGCTGCCGCTGGTTCAGCGACCCCGGCGCAATCGCAAAAGCGATTGGTCGCGCCGCCTCGTGCGCGAGACCACGCTCGACGCCTCCGATCTCATCTGGCCGATTTTTGTGATCGAGGGCGCGGGTCGTCGAGAGCCCATTTCTTCCATGCCCGGCGTCTATCGCCAGTCGATCGACCTTGCTGCGCAGGCGGTCGCAGAGGCCGCCGCGCTCGGCGTGCCGGCGGTGGCGCTTTTTCCAAACACCGATCCGAAGCTGCGCGACGAGACGGCGAGCATTGCGCTCGATCCGGAAAATCTCGTTTGCCGGGCATGTCGCGCCATCAAGGAAACGGCGCCCGATATCGGCGTCATCACCGACGTCGCGCTCGACCCTTATACGAGTCACGGCCACGACGGGCTTCTCTCGGGCGATGAAATCCTCAATGACGAGACCGTCGCCGTGCTGGCGGCGCAAGCCGTGACGCAAGCGCGCGCAGGGGCCGACATCATTGCGCCTTCCGACATGATGGACGGGCGCGTCGGCGCCATTCGCTCGGCGCTCGACGCCGAAGGCTTCCAGAATGTGCAGATCATGAGCTACGCAGCGAAATACGCGTCCGCATTCTACGGACCATTCCGCGATGCGATCGGCACCAACAAGACGCTGCGCGGCGACAAGCGCGCCTACCAGATGGATCCCGCCAACACCGACGAAGCGCTGCGCGAGGTGGCTCTCGATCTGGAGCAGGGCGCGGATATGGTGATGGTGAAGCCAGGCATGCCTTATCTCGACATCGTGCATCGCATCGCCGAGACCTTTCATACGCCCACCTTCGCGTATCAGGTCTCCGGCGAATATGCGATGATCATGGCCGCCGCGCAGAACGGTTGGCTCGACGAGGAGCGCGCGATGATGGAAAGCCTGCTCGCTTTCAAGCGTGCAGGCGCCGCCGGCGTGCTCACCTATTTCGCGCCCCGCGCGGCCGCGATTCTGCGAGACGTTAGATAGGCGTCAGGCTGCGCGATCGCGCAGATTGCGGACGCGGTCGTGGTTTTCTCGCACGCCGCGATACTGCCGATCGATAATCGCATGCACGCGCGGCGGAAGAGGCTTGGCGACGGCGATCTCATAGGCCGACTTGGCCACGTCCTCGCCGCGCTCGACCTCTTCGAGGATAGCCTTGTCGCTCCGCGCCGTGATGAAGGATTTGACGTTGGTCCAGAGTCGATGCAGCGCGCCCGCAATAGAGGTTGACCGTGCGGGCGTTCCGCCGAGCTGCGAGATCTCCGACTCGAGCTCGCGCGCGCCGGTCGCGCAGCGTTGGGCTGCGGTCTCGAAGACGGTCTTGAGCTGAGGGTCCTGCGCCTGTTCGGCCGCCGTGCGGAAGCCTTGTTCGCCGTCGCGGCTGATCTCGACAAGATTGTTGAGCGTCTGGATGACTTCTTTGTTTTCCATCTTGCGCCTCCTCCCGGCAGGTTTTGCGTGGACGAAAACCAGAGGCGGCGCTCTTTGTTCCGCGGTCAGCGGGCCGCGCGGCGGAGAGCCTCGATTGTTTCGAGCAGTTTCTCCGCTTCCGGGCAGCCCAGTCCTCTGACGGAGCCGATCAGACGGCAGCCCATGATCACGATAACGCATGCCGAATTTCCCTTGAGCGGCGTTCGCGATAGGTAAAGGCGAAGCCGGCGCCACAAGCTTGCGCCGTCTGATCTTCCCGGCTTTTCGACGCGCAACGGGGTTGCCAAAGCTGGCCGCGCGTGGTTTGCCTGTTCGCCAAAGGCGGCGCTTGACAGTCGCCGTGCGCCAACCTTTCCGGTTCAGCTCCGACGATGATGAGACGCCTGCTGCTCCCCGTTGTTGCGATGGGTCTGGCCCAGACGGCGCCGGCGCGCGCCGATTTTCGCCTCTGCAACAACACGAATGTACGGGTGAGCGTCGCAATCGCCTATACGGACGGAAAAAACTGGCTTTCCGAGGGGTGGTGGAATCTCCGGCCCTCCGTCTGCGAGACCCTGCTGCGCGGGCCGCTCGCCGCGCAATTTTACTATGTCTATGCGATGGATGAGCGTGGCGGCGAATGGAAGGGCAAAGCTTTCATGTGCACCCGTGACCGCGAATTCCGAATCGACGGACGTGAGGATTGTTTTGCGCGGGGTTACGAGCGGACGGGTTTCTTCGAGATCGACACGGGACGAGACGCCAAGAGCTGGACGGTGCAACTTACCGATCCAAACGCCGCGCCGTCCGCCCAATGACATAGAGCCGCGCTATAGCGGTCGCGAGAAAAGGATTCGAGAACGAAAATGAGAAGGCTCAGGCGGACCAAGATCATCGCGACGCTCGGACCGGCGACGGTCGACAAGGCGGTCATCGCCGGTCTCGTGCGCGCGGGCGCCGACGTATTCCGCATCAATATGAGCCACACCGACCATGCGGCTCTCGCCAATTACGTCCGCGTCATTCGCGAGATCGAGGCTGAGATGTCGCAGGCGATCGGCATTCTGGTCGATCTCCAGGGCCCCAAGCTGCGCATCGGCGCCTTCGAGGAGGGCTCCGTCCATCTGCGCAAGGGCGACGTCTTCATCCTCGATTCCGACCCCACGCCCGGCGACGTCACGCGCGTGCGTCTGCCGCATCCCGAAATCCTCGCGGCGCTCAAAGTGGGCGACACCGTGCTGATCGACGATGGCCGCGTGCGGATGCATGTGGTCGAAGCCGCGCCCGACCGCGCCCACGCGGTTGTCGACGTCGCCGGCCGGCTCTCCAACCGCAAGGGCGTGAGCCTGCCGGATACGGAAATCCCGATCACCTCGATGACCACGAAGGACCGCGCCGATCTCGACGCTGCGCTGGAGCAGGGCATCGATTGGGTCGCCATCTCCTTCGTCCAGCGGGCCGAGGACGTGGTCGAAGTGAAGCGGATCACTAAGGGACGCGCCCTGGTGATGGCCAAGATCGAAAAGCCTCAGGCCATTCACCGTCTCGACGAGGTGATCGAGGTCTCCGACGCGCTGATGGTGGCGCGCGGCGATCTTGGCGTCGAGGTGCCGCTCGAGCGCGTGCCCGGCCTGCAAAAGCGCATCAACCGTTCGGCGCGCCGTCTCGGTAAGCCTGTCGTCATCGCGACTCAGATGCTGGAGTCGATGATCCTTTCGCCGCTGCCGACGCGCGCCGAGGTCTCGGACGTAGCGACGGCGGTTTTCGAGGGCGCCGACGCCGTGATGCTTTCCGCGGAGAGCGCAGCCGGCCAATATCCGCAGGACGCCGTGGCGACCATGAGCCGCATCGCGGAGGAGGTCGAGACGGATGCGGTGTTCCGCTCGATCATCAACGCCCAGCGCGGCGAGCTGGCCAATCCGACCTACGCCGACGCCATCGCGGTGGCGGCGCGCGACGTCGCGCAGACGCTGCACTCCAAGGCGATATGCGCCTGGACGTCATCGGGCACGACAGCCCTGCGCATCGCCCGCGAACGCCCGCAGTCGCCGATCCTGGCCTTGACGCCAAAGCGCGACACCGCGCGGCGGCTGGCGCTGGTCTGGGGCGTCCACGCGCTTGAGACGCGCGACGCCACGGATATCGAGGATATGGTGAAGCGCGCTTGCGAATATTCCAAGAGCGAGGGGTTCGGCGAGGACGGCGACCGCGTCATCATCGTCGCCGGCATGCCCTTCGGCTCGCCCGGCGCGACGAATATGATCCGCATCGCGCATATCAGCGACGAGGACGGGATGGGCGGCGACGCGCCCTGATCCGAGGAAAGGGGCGGCCGCGATCCTACTTCGCGGCCCGCCACTCCATCATCACAGTCGCTCGTCCTGAAAGCGTGTTGGCGCCCCTGCCAACCTCGGTGAAGCCGCGGCGCTGGTAGAAGCGGATGGCGCGCATGTTGTCCGAATTCACGTCCAGGCGCACGACGCCGGGGGATAGCGCGCGGGCGGCCGTCATCAGCGCCTCTGCATAGCCGTCGCCTTTATAAGCGGGACCAACGCATATCTGGTCGAGCCAGCCGGTTTCGGGATCGATGATCACGAATCCCGCGAGCCGCTCACCGCTGTCGGCGAAAATGCAGAGAGTGGCCGCGCCTTTGGCCTCGAGCGCCGCGATCTGCCGCGTCAGCCAGTCGCGCCGGGCGTCGAAATCGATCTCCGGATAGGCCGCGCGCCAGGAGTCCACCCAAAGATCGAGCATCTCCGGCAAGTCTGCATCCCTGCGGTGGCGCAAGTGCGGCGCCGGCGCCGCGCAGGCGGCGGCGTCCGAACCGGGGCAGGCGGTCACGCCTTCCTCATCACGTCGAGGAGCTGGCGGTGGATGGCCTCGTTGCCGACGCAGATTTCGCCCTTGGTTAGCATGTCGGAGCCGCCGGAGAGGTCACTCACGTAGCCGCCGGCCTCGCGCACGAGCACAATGCCCGCCGCGACATCCCATGAATTGATGCCGCGCTCCCAATAGCCGTCGAATCGGCCACAGGCGACATTGGCGAGGTCCATGGCGGCGGCGCCCATGCGGCGAATGTTGCCGATCTTGGCCATGCCGGCCGAAAGCTCCTTTTTGAAGGACTCATGGTCCCGGGCGCGGGCGAGGGGCGGGATTCCGCAGGCGACCATGGACTCTGCCAGAGATCGCCGGGCGGCGACGCGCATGCGCCGATTATTGAAATAGGCGCCCTGGCCCTTCTCCGCGACAAACATCTCGTCCGTCGCGGGATTATAGACCAGGCCTGCCACCAGCTGCCCGTCGCGCTCGAGCGCCACCGAGACGGCGAAGACGGGGACGCCGTGCAGGAAGTTCGACGTGCCGTCGAGCGGATCGATATGCCAGGTGTGGCTCTTGTCCGAGCCTTCGACCGTCCCGCCTTCCTCCATGATGAAGCCATAGCCGGGGCGGGCCTTGGATAGCTCTTCGAAAAGGGTCTTTTCCGCGCGCTTGTCGGCGGCGGAAACGAAGTCCCCCGGTCCCTTCACAGACACCTGGAGATTTTCGACTTCGCCGAAATCTCGCTTGAGCCCGCGCCCGGCCTTGATGGCCGCGGCTGTCATTACATTCATCAAGGCGGAGCGAATCATTGGGGAAAGCCTCGGGGCGTGCAGGGGGGAAGCCTCGACATGCCTTTCGCGGGCCCCCGCGTCAAGCATTTGCGAGGGGTTAGCATGGGGGCTGGCCAAGTCTTAACCATGTGTTAAGCATTTTGATCAAATTCTTTCAAAATCGTGTTTGGACGGAGCAGCTTCCGATGGCGAACATGGACGTCGATTTTGGAATGGCGCGTCATGACCGGCCACAGGCCATGATTGCATCTTATCGCTACGCGTTTCGGGAACAGCGCCCGGCGCAGCGCCAGCCAAAAGCGACGCCAAAATATACGCGTATAGACGCTGGCCAATTTCTCCGCACACTCGTCCTCCTCGCCCTCTGCCTCAGCGCCTTGCAGCTTACGCACGCCGAGAAGGCGCAGCACGAAAAGGCCCCCGTCACGGCGCTTCTAACCCCCTAGCGGGCGCGGGCAAAATCCCGAGCCATTAACGCACAATTAGCAGTTCGCGCGCAGCCTGTGCTTTGTCCATCGCGGACTTCGAGCGCAAACCTCCTCCACTTGTCCTCGGACATGCCTCCCTGATGTCGCCTCCAGAGCCGCTACTGCGGCTCCTTTTTTATGTTTTGCTGAAAAGCGGAGCCGTTAAGGTTAAAGAACGCTTAAGCAAGCGCGCCTCTCTCAATTGCGCTAAGGTTCTATATATCGAGTTTGCCGGGGGTAAAAAACCGGCCAGGGCGTGAGCGTGTCATGGGGCGTTTGAGTGACAACCGGGGCGAGCAAAATCAGCCCGTTTCCTTCGTCGAGAAGCTCGCGGGTTCCGAAGCTTTCGGCATGATGTTCAAAGAGGGCATGGGGCTCGTAGAAGAGGCGGCTGCCTATCTCGACGGCGCCGGCCGCGACGAGGCGAAGGAGCTGCCCCGCGCCGAAGCGCTGGCCTATGCCGCTGAAAGCATGCGGCTTACGACCCGCTTGATGCAGATCGCCTCCTGGCTGCTGCTGCAGCGCGCGGTCAATCAGGGCGAGCTTACTCGCAGCCAGGCGGCAAGCGATCGCCACCGCGTCAAGCTGCACCAGCAGGAGCTGGCTTCCGCGCCGGACGTCTTCCAGCGTCTCCCGCAGCGTCTACGAGATCTGGCGTTGCATTCCCTGCGCCTGCAGGCGCGGATCATCCATCTCGACCAGCTGATTTACGCCGGCCCTGAGGCTGCGCGCCCCCTTGTTGCGCCGACGCCGAGCCCGGTCCAGGAGCAACTGGCCAAGCTGCGCGACGCCTTCGCGCGATAATCGTCAGCCTTCTTATCGACGGGCAGGGGCGGCGGGACGCAAGTCTCGCCGCTTTATTTTTGGAACGAAAAAGAAAAACGCCGGAGCGGCAGGGCGCTCCGGCGTGTGAATGCGTCGCAGACGAAGGCTAAGGCTTACTTTTTGCCGAAGCTCAGGCCGCCGAAGCGCGAGTTGAAGCGGGAGAGACGGCCGCCGCGGTCGAGAAGCTGGGCCGAGCCGCCGGTCCAGGCCGGATGGGTCTTGGGATCGATGTCGAGATTCATCGTGTCCCCTTCCTTCCCCCAGGTCGAGCGCGTCAGATATTCGCTGCCGTCGGTCAGCACGACCTTAATGGTGTGATAGTCGGGGTGGATTTCGTTTTTCATCTAACGCGTCCTTCCTGCGATTTGAAACGGCCACAACCCCAAGACGCCTTTCGGCGCGGGGCGGCCGGTCGAAGCTGACGATTTGGCTGCGCTCTTAGCGCAATGCACGGTCGTCGGCAAGGTTTCTGGCCGAAAAAGGGGGCGTCTAAGCCGCGTTTCCACCTGGCATGGCGACATCTGGCTCACTCAGGCTCTCGGCAATCGCGTCGTCGACATATTTAAAGAGCGCGAGATCATCGGCGAGAAGGTCGTTCACAATGCCGATCTTCGCGAGAGATTCGGCCAAAGTCTTCACGCTTTTGAAAAAGACAGGCTCTTCGTCCCCGAAGATATTCGTCCCGACAGCCGCCGTCACGAGGTCCTTGAAAAGCGGGAAGCGCTCGTGAGTGCCGATGACGTCGAAGTCGGCGAGATAATCGAGCGCTCGGGAGACATTGGCTTGCTTGGGCATTTCGTCGACGTCGCAGCCAAAGACTTTCGTCATTGGGCTCATCAGCTCGCGGCGTTGTTGCTCGGTCGTGCCACGAAATGCGCTCGTCAGCGCCTTTTGATCGTTGAAGGGCAGGTTGGCGGCAAATTCGAGAAGGGACTTCACGCCTGTCGTATAGCCGGCGAAGGAGGAGTCGGCGCTCCCCTCCTTGACGAGGAAATTCAGGAAATAAAGCCGCTCGGCCAGCTCCTCGTGCGGCTCGCGCAGCAGGGCAATCCGTAGATAGCCCTTCTCTTTCAGGAGGTCGTTGTAACGGAGAAGCAACGACCGCCCAGAGATGAAAATGGATTTGCAGAACGGGTTGGCGATCAGCGCGATGGTCGTTTCGAGGCCGTTGCGCTCTGAATTGAAGTAGCTGAGGCTGAACCGGCTTTTGATCTCCTGTAGGATACGGCGCTGCGGAATCAGCGTGCAGTCGAACAGGAATATTTTGCGCTCGACGTCATCTGGTTGAAGCCGTCTGTAGATCGGGAGGTGGCCGTCCGCTTCGATGATCTCGATGTCCGACACGTGCGCGAGATCGGGCACAATGTCCGGGCCGATGCAAAAGCCGCATTGGCCTGTCGAATGGAGGCCGAGGTCCCGGATATCGGCTCTGTTCAAATTGGCAGAGATCTCGATGTCGTCTCGTCCAGGGATCGAGATAATGAATCTCGGCGTCTCCGACGGATTGTCCGGCGCGAGCCAACCTACGATCTGATCGCCAGTATCTGCGTCAATAATGAAATGCATATGGGGCGTTCTGGCTGGCTATCAGGAAGCGTTGTCAGCTATGTCCGGGAGAAGATCGATAGGATCCCCGGCCAATGCCCTGGTTTCGATGTCCTCTATCCGAGAAGTGGGCGCGACTCAAGTCTGGCGAGGTTTGACGCTTCACCATAAAGAGTTCATGCGACTTGGCGATCGTTTGGAGGCGGATCTTGCGCATTATGATTCTTGGCGGGTCCAATTCTAGTCCGAAGCACGGCTGGGCGGCCGAGTTGGCAAGGATTGCGCCCGAGCATGTGTTCGACAACAAGTTTCTGGGGGCGGTCGGGTCGCTTTTTGGGCTTCTCCGCTTGCTCAAGATGGAGCGGGACGGGGACCCGAAGCCAGACGCCCTCATCTTCGAATATACGCTGAACGACACCGTCTGGCTCGCGGGCGGGAGTCTTGATCCCCAGATAATCGCCGATACGCTTGGCGACGTTCTGACCTTCTGCGCGCGCGAAGGGATCGGGATCCTATTCCTTTGTCTTTGTCTGCGGCCTCACGAAGGGCAGGGCGAGGCCGAAGGATCGTTGTATCTCGACAATATTTACAGAACTGCGGCGGAAAAGCGGGGCGCAGCCTGCCTCTTTCTCGCGGACATACTCGGCCATATCGATGCGAGTCAGTTTGTCGACCACAAGCATCTCGACGGCGCTTCTTTCTGCCGTGTCGCGGAAGCGGTCGCCGAGCGTCTGCGTCAGCCTATTCCGACGCCTGGTGGAGCGGCGCTCAGCATGCGCTTTTGCTACGCCGACGCAACGCAGTCGTCGATTACCGGGCCCGTCTCCCGCTTGCGCCGCAGCGCGACGGTGTTCGAGGGCGCGTTCGTCGAAATCGCCCGTGGCGGCAGATGTCTATGGAACATTCGCGGCCGGCTTGTCGCCGCGCTCCTGCGCTCGACCGAGATGAGCGGTTGCTATGCGATAACGGCGGGCGGGCGAACGATCCGCAAGAATGCGCAATCATTGGCGCGCGAGGCTGTGGAGAACCTGATTATCCTTCATTATATCGCGCAAACGCTTCCGCTTGGCAAAAGCGTCGTTTTCGACCTGCCGACCTCGGAAGAGGCATTGATGGCGCTGCCCGGCGATCTCACCTTGATGGAAGGCGCGCCGCGCGTTCCTTTCGAGCAGCAGACATTGGAGGTCGCAGGAATCATGATCTACCGGCCGGCATCTTGGGCGCGCCGGATGTTTGAAGCGGTCTCTGGGGGATGACGGCCGGCTTTTCCCTGTGTCGTCAGGCCGCGAGCATGCGCTGAACCTCGCTAACGAGGTCGCGCAGATGGAAGGGCTTGGAGAGAATCTTCGCCTGCCGGGGGGCTTGATTGTCGGGGTTCAGCGCGACGGCGGCAAAGCCGGTGATGAACATGACCTTTATATCCGGATCGAGCTCGGTTGCGCGGCGGGCGAGCTCGATTCCGTCCATCTCGGGCATGACGATGTCGGTCAGCAGCAGCTCGAATGGCTCGACGCGGAGCTGGTCATAGGCGGAAAGCCCATTATCGAAGGAGGTCACCGAAAAACCCGCCTGCTGTAGCGCCTTCACCAGGAAACGACGCATGTCGTTGTCGTCTTCGGCAAGCAGAATCTTCGCCGTCGGGCTCTCGTTCATCTCAGTCCTCTCGAGGGGTTTTTTCCATATGAACCCCAGCCTGTAAATATCGGGTGAAAACCCAGCCGTGCGAGGGTAACTTAGAGGGCTAGATTTATAGAACCTTTCGACGCTCGCGACCCCTCGTGCGGCCTCCGCGCGCCAAAGCGGGAGCGTCGGGCGGGTCGGAACGGGCCGGGACGATTCGATGGATGGCCGAAAATTAGGACAAGGGGAAGGGGGGGCGAGCGAAGCATCGCCTCTCGAACCCGAGCTGTCGCCGCCTTTCGAGGTGATCAAGCCCGATGAACTCCTGTCGCCGCTTGTTTTTTCGTCCCCTCACTCCGGGCGGATCTATCCCGCACGCTTCCTTGCCGCCGCAAGGCTCGACGCCCTCTCCCTGCGCCGCTCCGAAGACGCTTATGTCGATGAGTTATTCGGCTCGGCGCGGTCGGTCGGCGCCCCGATGCTGCGCGCGCTGTTCCCGCGCGCCTATCTCGATCTCAACCGCGAGCCCTACGAGCTCGACCCCAAGCTGTTCGAGGGGCCATTGCCGCAATTCGCCAACACGCGCTCGCTCAGGGTCGCGGCCGGGCTCGGCACTGTTCCACGGGTGGCGGCCGACGCTCGGGAAATTTACGCTGGCCGCATAGCGCTCGACGAAGGCCTGCAGCGGATCGAGGCGCTCTATAAACCCTATCACGCAGAGCTGCGCGCGCTGGTGGAGCGCGCCGCCCGCCGCTTCGGCGTCGCTGTCGTCGTTGATTGCCACTCCATGCCATCGTCCGGCGCGCGAGGCGCCTCGCCGCTGGCTGGCGCGGAAAAGAAACGCGTCGATTTTGTCATCGGCGATCGTTATGGCGCGAGCGTTGCGCCCAGCCTCGTCGACGGCGTCGAGGCGCGGCTTCGCGCGAGAGGCTACAACGTTCATCGAAACCGACCTTACGCCGGCGGCTTCATCACGGAGCATTTCGGCCGCCCGCGCGCGGGCTGGCACGCGTTGCAGATCGAAGTCTCGCGCGGGCTATACATGGACGAGTCGACCCTGGAAAAAAACGACCGCTTTGCGACTGTCGCCGCCGATCTCGCCGAGGTGGTCGCCGGGCTCGCTCAGGATGTCGAACTGGACGAATCTCTCGGCGGCCCGCGTCGGATGGCCGCTGAATAAACGCGGCCCTTCGTCGCTGGAGCAACCATGACCGTCGTCGATTTCGAAAAATTTGTGGAAGAGCTCGCCGATGTTTCGGGCGAAGCTGTCATGCCTTTTTTCCGCACCGCAATCGCCGCGGACGATAAGGCGCATGGCGGGGCTTTCGATCCGGTGACGGAGGCGGATCGCGCGGCCGAGATCGCGATGCGGCGGCTGATCGAGCGGACCTTTCCAAGCCACGGTATCATCGGCGAAGAGTTCGGCTCCAAGAATCAAGACGCCGAATATGTCTGGGTGCTCGATCCGATCGACGGAACGAAGAGCTTTATCTCCGGCTTTCCAACCTGGGGCACGCTCATCGGCCTCTCCCATCGTGGGCGCCCCTGCTATGGCCTGATGCATCAGCCTTTCACGCGCGAGCGTTTCCATGGCGACGGCGAGGCCGCCTTCTGGCGCGGCCCGTCGCGTCACGGCAAGACGGTGGAAGAGCGGCGCAAGCTGGTTGTGCGCCCGTGCCCGACGCTCGCCCAGGCGACGCTGATGACAACCTCGCCTCTGCTCATCGAGCCGGCGCTGCGCGACAAATTCCACCGCGTCGAATCGCAGGTGCGTCTCTCGCGCTATGGCGGCGACTGCTACGCCTATTGCGCGCTCGCCGCCGGCCATGTCGATCTCGTGATCGAAGCGGGCCTCAATTCTTATGACATTGTCGCGCTTATCCCGATCGTCGAAGGGGCGGGGGGCGTCGTCACGACATGGGATGGCGGCGATCCGGCGCGAGGCGGGGCGATTGTCGCTGCGGGCGACAAGGCGCTGCACGAGGCGGCAGTGCGGTTGCTCGCGAAGTGAAGCTTTGATCGGCGCCGCTCGGGGCGGCGAATTGCGCCGTCAGTCTTTGTCCGAAGTTGCCGCGGCGAGATCGACGCTTCGAGAGAAGAAACGACTTTCCGCGAGCGACGCCGCAAGCAGGCGGAAGGTCTCTTTGCGCCAAGAGGTCCGGCGCCATGCGAGCGCAATGCGCCGAGCAGGCCGATCGCCTTCGATCGGCGCTACGCAGACATCGAGCCCCCTGAGAAGCCCGGCCTCGATCGCGAGCCGTGGCGCGAGAGTGATTCCAAGACCGCCCGCGACCATTTGCGCCAGCGTCTGCAGGCTCGTGCCTTGGAAGGCGATATTGCGACGAGCGCCCGCGAGCGCACATACGGCCAGCGCATGGTCGCGCATGCAATGGCCGTCTTCCAGAAGCAGCAGCTCTTCCTGCTCCAGATCGCTGGCGCATGCAGAGGCGCGCCCATCGAGGCGATGCCCACGCGGACAGACCATGAAGAAAGGATCCTCGGCGATCTCGAGCGTCTCGACGTCCTCGACCTGGTAAGGCAATGCGATCACAGCCACGTCGAGCTGCCCCGATTCCAGTTGGGCTAGGATTGGCTTGGTCTGCTCTTCGCGCAGATACACGCGAAGCCCGGGGAAGGCGGCGCGCAGCCTCGGCATCACCTCCGGGATCAAAAAGGGCCCGATGGTCGGAATTACGCCGAGCCGGAGCGGCCCGGACGTGGGATCTTGTGCACCGGCGGCAATGTCGACGATATCTTCGGCGTCCCGAAGCAGCGCACGGGCCCGCGTCGCGATTTCCAACCCGATCGTCGTCGGGACAACGGAGCGCCGCGTACGCTCCAAGAGAGCTACGCCCAAAGTTTCCTCTAGCTCCTGGATGGCGGCGCTCAATGCTGATTGTCCCACGAAGCAGGCTTCGGCCGCTTTTCCGAAATGGAGGCGATCGACCACGGCGACGAAGAATTTCAATTGGCGAAGCGTCGGAAGGTTCTTCATCGCGCGCTCGATTGGTTTGCAAGTTTGGCGATTATCGCTTCGCTTATCGGGCCCCAATGCATCGGGGCGCTACTGATACGCATGATAGATACTGCATTGGAGTTTCGACGCAGTGAAATGGGCGTCTTCACGCCATCCGTGAAGACGCCCGAAGAGGATAGCCGCTCTAAAGCGGCACTCTCTTCGTCATGAGAAATCCCAAGCTTGGATTGGGAGTTTCCGAGCGGAAACATTCTTTAGCGCTCGGCCGATCGCCCATCCGATCCTCTCGTCGAACAAGCATTGACCCAATGAGAGCCGTCGCTGCTCTGCACCCGCTCCGAGCAATCGAAGCAGCGGATGCTCTCCGATTCGTCGTAGCTGCAGCTCCCGCTTTCGTGGGCGAAGGCGGTCGAGTTCGGGTTCATGCTCGTGGCGCAGACGGCGGCGACGACGACGATTTTTGCGAAGCGTTTCATTCTATTTCTCCTGAACGATCTTTGAGTTTGGCGTCCCGGTCGGTTCGGCGTCTGTTTGGCGCCGCGCCTCGTTGACAAGCTGAACCTAGCGTCGTTCAGTGATCATAAAAATCAGATAATAAATATCACAGTAATCGAAAAATTGGATTAGTAGCCGAGGTCCTGCCGAGCTTGGCCACGCCATGTCATCGAAGCAGCCACGCTCTTGGGCAGACGCGCGGCAGTTTATGATCCTCCAATTGTGCGCGTCCCCAGGCGGGCATGGCCTCCCGGACTCTGTCAGCCGCCCGACCCCGGAATAAACGCGTCGAAGGCCTGCCAGAACTGCCCGCGCAACTCATCGCGCTCCATCAAAATCTCATGCTTGGCGCCGGCAATCGTGAGCAGCGCCCCCGTGTCGAGATTCTGCATGAAACGCTCCATGGCGGCGTTCGACACTATTCTTTCGCGGCCGGCTTCAAAGACCAATATCGGCGTGCGAATGGCGCGCGGATATTCGGGCGCTTCGAAACGCTTCATCAGGCGGAAGGCGGCGTTGACCCAGCCGATCGTCGGATCGCCGATGACGAGCTGCGGGGCGGCCGCGACAATGCGCGCATTGCGGGCGAAGCGTATCGGATCGGTCGTGAGCTTGTTTGCCTCGAAGGGCAGCTCAAGGTAGTTGCGCCCCCCGCCGAAAGGGATGAACTGGCCGCCGAGGCCCAGCATGTCGAGCGTATCGGCAAGCCATCTGGCGCCGCGGGGGAAGAGCAGATTGGCGAGGTCGATCATGGGCGCGATGAGCGCTATGCGCTCGAAAGGCGGTCGGGAAGAATGCGCCAGATCGACCATAATGGCCCCGCCCATCGAATGAGCGAGCGCGAACCAGGGCTGCGGCCGGGGGCTCAGCACTTCAGCGATAAAGACGTCGAGGTCGCGCTGATATTGCGAGAAATCATCCACATGGCCTTTGCGCGGGTCGGCGAGTTCGCGTTCCGAACCCGCCTGTCCGCGCCAGTCGAGCGCGACGACGTCGAAGCCCCGCTCGCGCAAGTTCTCGATCGTTTCGAAATATTTCTCGATGAATTCATTGTGCCCTTGGAAGACGGCGACCGTGCCGCGCGGTCTCGTGGGGCAGGGAAAGGTCGCGGCGCGCAGGCGTCTGCCATCGTATGTCTTCAATTGCTGAACGATGGCGCCCGTGGGAATGGGATTATCCGGCGTCGCGACCAGCTCGAGCATGTTTCCTCCGTGGC
Source organism: Methylocystis sp. MJC1 (assembly GCF_026427715.1). Lineage (NCBI taxonomy): Bacteria > Pseudomonadati > Pseudomonadota > Alphaproteobacteria > Hyphomicrobiales > Methylocystaceae > Methylocystis > Methylocystis sp. MJC1. The sequence continues at coordinate 1,759,937 of NZ_CP107558.1, forward strand.
GATGGCGCCGAATCCAACCGCGCGAACATAGTGCATTTTCGCACGGCGCCAGAAGAGGCCTAAAATCTTAGATCGCGCAGAAGGCTGCGAGCCGGTCAGGCTCTTCGAAGTTCATCCTGCCGGTTACGATGGCGGAAACCGCGCCTGAGGCGTTCAGGAAATAATGCAGGGGCGTCGCTACGCCGCCGCGCTTGGTCTCGCCGTAGAAGGCGCGCGCGGCCTTCGCCTTGGCGCCGTCGGTCTTGCTCGATTCGCCGACCCGGTAGATTTTCCACGGCAGGCCGTAGCTCTTGAACTTGGCGAGGTCTTTGGGGAAGTCGGACGCAATGGCAGAGACGAAGACAACGTTCCAGCGTTGCGCGCAGGCCCTGGCCAGCGCCTTGTAACCCGACGCCTCCGCAAGGCAGTTGGGGCACCAATAGGCCCAAAGGGAGACGAGCGTCGGCTTGCCATTCGCCATGAGCGTGCGCAGATCGAGCCGCGCGCCTTTCTCGTCAACGAGCTCGACGTCGCGCAAAGAGGCTTTCATCTCCTCCTCGGTCACAGCGCGGTCGACCTGCATGCCAAGGAGTTCAGCGCGGGCAAAAGTCGCGGCGCAGGCGAAAAGAACGAGGACCGCAATCCGAAACGTCATTGGCCGCTTCCATAACGAAAGGGCGACGCTTTCGCGTCGCTGCAGCCTTAGCATGAGGGGCTTCTGCATCTGCGTCAAACCTGAGATTTCGCGTCGCGAGGAGCACGTAGCGAATTGGGGCGGCGCATTCGCGCCGCCCCAATGCTGTTCGATCAGAACTTCACCGTCATCCCAGCCACGAAATTACGGCCCATCCCCGGCACGGGTCCGTAATTGGCCGGATTATTCGTGACCTTGGCCAAGGTGAAATAGCTTCCGCCGAGTGGCGAGAAATACTTCTGGTCGAAGACATTCTCTAACCCCAGGTCGAAACGCACATTTCCCCACTCATAGGCCGTGCGTAGATTGAGCAGGGCATAGCCGCCGGTCTTGAGCTCGTTGCGCGCAACGGAGATATGCGTCTTGCTGTCGACGAGTTGCAGCTCCACCACATTCGACCAGCCGCCGAGGCGATGCTCGATGGCGCCGCGCGCATTCAGCGGCATGATGTGATAGAGGCCGTCGCCCTTGCGCACATTCTTCGCCAGCATATAGCAATTGAAGCCCGAGAGACCGCAGGCCGTGTAATCGGGCATGTCGAAGTCGCGGCCGAAGACGTAGTTGATATTTCCGGACGCGAAGAACTGCCCATATTCTGGCGTCTCCCACAATTTCACGCGGCCCGAAATGTCGAATCCGTAAATCTGGGCCTTGTGATTGCGGAATTGCAGGACGGGGAAGACCAGTCCCGCAGGGCCGGTCGTGTTGCCGTAGCGCTCGGCGGTGATGAAGTTTTCGATGTAGGTGTAATAGGGATTAGCGCGCGCTTCCCAATTGCCTTTCGGATCCTTCCATTCGGCGGTGACGCCGAACGTATGGGCGACCTCGGGCTTGAGGTCCATATTGCCGGTGTAGCCGTTGAGGTCGCCGAACCAATTGTTCATGGTGGTCCCCATCGCCACCGGCCAGGCGTAACGTTCGTAGAGGCTGGGCGAGCGGGTCTTGCGCGAATAGCCCACCTCATAGGCGCTCGTTTCGTCGCGCTGATAGCGGGCCTTCGCCACCATGTCGAAGTTCACGTCTGTGCGCGAACGGTTGCGGCTGTTGAAAATGCCGGCCGTGATGGCGTCGGGGTTATTCATATACATGGGCATGCCCATCATCATGCCCATGGGAATTCTCGCGCGCGGGTCGTAGGGCGAGACATTGCCCGTATCCATCCACACGACGTCGTTTCGCACGCCGAGCAGGGTCGACCATTGCGGCGTCCAATTGGCTTCCCATTCCGCAAAATGACCGACGCGGTTGCGATCGCCGTTGTTGATGTTCCAGAAGGTGAGGGGGCCCATCATCATCGAGCGGTAGATGGGCTCCCACCAATCGTTCAGCCGGAAGCCGTGATATTCGCTGCCGATCCTCAGAAGGTCGCGGCCGGAAAGCTGCGTGAAGGGGATTTCCGTCTTGATCGAATAGCCGAAGTCCTTGCCGATCGTGTTCATCGGCATGTTGGCGGGCTGCTTGTCCTGCAGGAAGCCCATCGTATGCGAGACATAGTGATAGAAGGCGCGCGCGTCGACTGTGCCCCAGTCATAAGCGCCCTGATATTTGGCGTCCGCCGTATAGGCGCGGTTGCCGGTCATATCCATGCGCTGATTGGGGAAGCCCTGATAGGGAATATTCTCTATGGCGCCGCGCAGCGAGAACAGGTGCCCGTTGTTCTGATAGGCCGCGGTGACCGAATGCTGCTCCGAGATGAAGTTGGTCGACAGCACCTTCCTGCCGTCGCCGCCCTGATGATAATCCGTCGCGCGCGACCACGCGCCGTTGTAGAGCACGCTCCAATGCTCGTTGGCGACATTCGCCGTGCCCGAGACGGTGATGCCGTTGTTGTTTGTGCGGAAAAACGCCGAGATGGCGCCCGTGGCGAGGATTTCGTTTTGGGCGCCGAAGCGCAGGCCCTGGCCGCGGAAAGGCAAGAAGGGCGGATAGGGCGAGCCGAGCAGGAACGGTCCCGTGGGCTCCACGACCGCCGGGGCGGCGGCGGGGTTTGGCGCGAAGACGGGCTGCCGCGGCGTCACGAGAATGGAGCCGCCGATCGAATCGCCGCCCTTGCTCACCGGCATGACGCCGGAGAGCACGTCGATGTTCTGCACATTGTTCGGATCGATATAGGAGAGTGGCGGATTCATATGGTTGGCGCAGGCCGAGGTCGCCTCGACGCCCCCGACGAGGATCTTCAGCCGATCGTCCGCCATGCCGTGAATGACCGGCAGCCGGGAGACGCCGCCCGCCTCGTACCAATTCACGCCCGGCGCATTTTGGAGAAGCTGCACTGTGTCGGCGGCCGCCGGCAGCTCTTTGGCGATCTCGCGCGGTCCGATGATGGTCGCGTCTTGCAGCTTGTCGGGCTGGGCGACGACTGTGTTCGATCGCGGCGCGGCTGCAGCGCCGCGGGCTGCGGCGCCCACTGAGATTGCCGGCAGGGGCGTTTGCGCTTGGGCGTAGCCAAACAAGGCGAGAGCGATCGCGCCAGCAGATACGCCGCGCGTCAAGACAAGACGTGACATGGGACAAACTTCTCCTGATCCGCCGAACGACGGCGGTTAGACTGGATTCGCGTTGGTAGGTTCAGTCAGGAGAAAAGCGGCGGCGCGCGCGCGGGATGGGCCGCACGCCGGCGGGCGTGAGGCGTTGCAACGCCGCTGGGTACGAAGAAGACGAGCCGGCTCGTGACGGCGGGCGCGACTTGCACGGACGGGCGAGCGTCGATTGCTGAAAAGACGCAGGCCAGACACGCGCTGCAATCATGGTCAGTGGTCGTCGCCGGCGGGTGCGGAGCGCCCGCGAGAAGCGTGACGCCGGGTCGTTGGCATCCCTCGGCGGCCATTGCCGGGCCATGCCCGGAGCCGCCGCGCATCCACTGCGGGGAGCCTGCCTGCACGACAAGGAACAGCGTCATCGCCAGCGCGAGCGCGTGACGCGCCCAATTGGCAATGAAGACGCCGCTCCTATTCGCGCGGGAAATGTGGCCTCGAATCCGCATGGAGCGGATTTATGCTTAGGAGTTCGTGGCTTAGCTAGCGACTAGGTCATACAAGCGTCGTATTCGGTTAGACTGTGTCTTTTCGGCAACTATATTTCTGGTCAGCAACAAAACGCCGACCCTTGAACTCACCAAAGCCGCTTCCCAAATCGAATTCAGCGCGGGCCGCACTGGACGCGCAAAAAGGCGCGGCGCGATACGCAGCGCGCCGCATGTCGCTTCATACGGAGGATATGTCATGCGTCACTTCGATCTTTCGCCCCTCTATCGTCAGACTGTGGGCTTCGATCGTCTCTTCAATCTTCTCGATCAGGCGGGCGGCGTCGACGGCGCGTCGACCTATCCGCCTTATAATATCGAGCGCACCGGCGAGAACGCTTATCGCGTAACGCTGGCGCTCGCCGGCTTCTCGCGGGAGGAGCTCACGATCGAGACAAAAGAAAATACGCTGTCGATCAAAGGCTCCAAGGATCAGTCTCCGCCCCCCCAGGGTCGTGAGATGTTGCATCAAGGGATCGCCGCCCGCGCATTCGAGCGCCGGTTCCAGCTCGCCGATCACGTGGTCGTGACGGGCGCGAGCCTGGTCAACGGCCTGCTGCATGTCGATCTGGTGCGGGAAATCCCCGAGACGCAGAAGCCGCGTCGCATCGAGATCGGCGGCAGCGCTCCGACCGCCAAGGTTGTCGAATCCAAGGCTGCGTAAGGCCGCTTGCTATTTGCGATCATGCAGAGGCGCCCGCTCGGGCGCCTCTTTTGTTTATCGGGACAGCAAACAGCGGCGGGCGCCTCCGCTCCGCGCTACTTTACGGCGTCTTCTGGGGCGTCTTGGCGCTCGGCGTCGCATGAGCCGTGGCGGTCGTCGGCGCCGATGGGGTGACGGCGGCAGGGCCCTCAGTCGCCTCCGGCGGGACGATGGCGCGATGCGAGGCGGCGGTGGAACGCGCGGCGACAGCGCGCGGCGCCGGCGCCTTTGCCGCCGCGGCGGGAGATTTCGCGGGTTCGGCGAGCGGCCCCGGCTGCGGTAGCCTGGCGGCCTCTGATTTGGCGGCCTCCGCTTTGGTTTCTACCGGCTTTGGCGCGGGAGCCGGTTTTGCGAGGGCAGGAGCCTTTGCCGCCTCAGGGGGCGTCGCCGAGATCGGCTTTTGCGTTTGAGCGGGCGGCAAAGCCTCCTTTGCCGCTTGCGGCGCCTGGGGCGGCTCAGTCGGTTTGGCCGGTTCGGCGGGCTTCGAGATCTCGGCTGGCTTTGCCCATTCGATCGGCTTTTGCGCTTCGGCGGGCTTCGCGGTTGGGGCCGGCTGCGCAACGGCCGGCGCGTTGGGCGCAAGCGCGGGACGCGCCGCGCCGCTCGCTGGACGCTGCGTCTGTTGGGCGGCGGGCGCCTCCGGGGCGGGCTGCGGCAGGCGCAGCGCACGCCCATTCCCCCGCATCTCGTCGACTGGCGCCCGGTTTTTGCCAATCTCCTTGACGACCGGGTGGGAGCCTCCAAGCGGTGGAATGAAACCATTGTCATCCGTGGGAGGACGCTCGATGGCCGCTGGCGGCGCGACCCGCATGGCGTGGAGGATTACGCCCTCGTAGGGATCGATGAAGAATCGCGTTTCACCCTCGCGGCGACTGACGCCCGTGGCGACGATCTGATCACCACGCCGGCCAAGCGGGCCCACGAGTTGGAACCCTTCGCGGGCGAGGATGCGCGCCACGGAGCCGCGCGAGGCGAAGCGCGGGGCTTCGAAATCCTCGTCTTCGGGCGGCAGTTGATACTGCCAGCTATAAGCGAAGGGGCGGAAGAAAAACTGCGCCGTCGCGGCGTCGGTGCCGATCCCGTAGGCCAGCGCGAGCCCGAGGGCGAGAGGGGGTCCCCATTTTCGCCAGGCAGATGACATGCTCACATTCCTTAAACCGTCGTCCCCTCGCTTACCATCTTCTTCCCGATTGCGGCGAGCATTGGACGCGCAACATTAATTGCCGGTAGGAACCGTTCTCGCGGGGAGCGGTTGCTTGTCACCGAAGCATAAATCTGGCAACAATCATGGGCGTCGATATGTCAGTGCTGCTGACCTTTTGACGTCGTCGCCCTTCGAAAGTCGCCTTTTTCCAACGCGCCGCGGTCAAAGCCGGCGGCGCGGGCCGAACGACCGACGATCAATACGGTTTGGCGCGCCTCTTGCCTGACGGCGCGGCGGCCTGGCTGAAGGGAAGGCGCAGAAAACGCCGCGCAAGCAGGGGCAGAAGAGGGCGCAAGCGCGCTTCTATCCGCCGCGAACTTGCTCTATGCAGTTTTTGGAAAAACGAATGTGACGAGGCGCCGGCCGCAGAAATACGCCGCGCCGCGTCGGGGAGACGCCGCCATGACGAAGGTCGTTGAAAACGCCGTGCAAGAGGCCCTGGGCCAAGAGATCGCCATCGGGCGCGATCCGGCCCTGCCGGCCGCGCAGGGGCTCTACGATCCGTCGAAAGAGCACGACTCCTGCGGCGTCGGCTTCGTCGCCAACATGCACAATGAGAGGTCGCACGCCATCGTCGAGATGGGTCTGCAGATCCTTCTCAACCTCGACCATCGCGGCGCGGTTGGCGCTGATCCCAAGCTCGGCGACGGCTGCGGCATTCTCGTCCAGATTCCGCACGACTTCTTCAAGGCGGAATGCGCCAAGCTCGGTTTCCAGCTCCCGGCGCCGGGCGAATACGCCATCGGCCAGTTCTTCATGCCGCGCGATCTCGAGATGCGCGCCAAGGCGCGCGAGATTCTCGAAGCGCAGATGAAGGACGAGGGCGTCGTCGTGCTCGGCTGGCGCGATCTGCCGGTCGATTCGAGCGATCTCGGCGAGGCGGTGAAGGCCGTCGAGCCGCATCATATGCAGCTGTTCGTCGGTCGTGGTCCCGATGTGAAGGACGAAGCGGATTTCGAACGGCGCGTCTATCTCGCGCGCAAGTCCTCCTCGAATGAAATCTACAAGCTCCAGAATGGCGCCCGCGAGTTTTACGCTGTTTCCGTCTCGGCGCGCACCATCGTCTACAAGGGCATGGTGCTGGTCTCGCAGCTCGGCGAATATTTCCGAGATCTCAAGGACCCGCGCTTCGTCTCGGCGATCGCTCTGGTGCATCAGCGCTTTGCGACGAATACTTTCCCGTCCTGGCGCCTCGCGCATCCCTATCGCTTCGTCGCACATAACGGCGAGATCAACACGCTGCGCGGCAATCTGAACTGGATGGCGGCGCGTCAGGCGTCGGTTTCCTCGCCGCTCTATGGCGACAACATCACCAAGCTCTGGCCGATCTCCTATGAGGGTCAGTCCGACACCGCCTGCTTCGACAATGCGCTCGAATTCCTGGTGCGCGGCGGCTATTCGCTGGCGCATGCGGTGATGATGCTGATCCCCGAGGCCTGGGCGGGCAATCCGCTAATGGACGACGACCGCCGCGCTTTCTACGAGCACCATGCGTCGCTCATGGAGCCGTGGGACGGCCCCGCCGCCATGGCCTTCACCGATGGTCGCCAGATCGGCGCGACGCTCGACCGCAACGGCCTGCGTCCGGCGCGCTATCTCGTCACCGACGACGGCCTCGTGGTGATGGCGTCGGAAATGGGCGTGCTGCCGATTCCGGACGAGAAGATCGTCACCAAGTGGCGCCTGCAGCCGGGCAAGATGCTGCTCGTCGATCTGGAGCAGGGGCGCATCGTCTCCGACGACGAGATCAAGAAGGAGCTCGCGCTCTCGCATCCCTATAAGGAATGGCTGGCGCGCACGCAGATTCAGCTCGAGGAGCTGCGGCCCGTCGAGGCGCGTCCGGCGCGCGCCGACGTCACGCTGCTCGATCGCCAGCAGGCCTTCGGCTACACCGAGGAAGACCTTTACACGCTGATGTTCCCCATGGCCGTCACCGGTCAGGAGGCCATCGGCTCCATGGGCACGGACACGCCGGTGTCGCCGCTCTCCGACAAGGAGAAGCTGCTCTACACCTATTTCAAGCAGAACTTCGCGCAGGTGACCAATCCGCCGATCGACCCGATCCGCGAAGAGCTGGTCATGAGCCTCGTCTCCTTCATCGGCCCGCGCCCGAACATTCTCGACCACGAGGGTTCGGCCAATAAGAAGCGGCTCGAAGTGCGCCAGCCGATCCTCACCAATGAGGATTTGGAAAAGATCCGCTGGATCGGCATGGTCGAGGACAGCTTCGACACCAAGACGCTGGAAATTTCCTATGATTCCAGCAAGGGCGCGGCGGGCATGGGCAGCGCCATCCAGCGTCTATGCCAGCGCGCGGAAGAAGCTGTTTCCGGCCGCTACAACATCATCATCCTCTCCGACCGCATGGCGGGGCCGGACCGCATTCCGATTCCGGCGCTGCTCGCGACGGCGGCGGTGCATCACCATCTGATCCGCAAGGGCCTGCGCACCTCGGTCGGCCTCGTGGTCGAAACCGGCGAAGCGCGCGAAGTGCATCACTTCGCCTGCCTCGCGGGTTACGGCGCCGAGGCGATCAATCCCTATCTCGCCTTCGATACGCTGGAAGCTTCGGCCGGCGAATTCCCGGCGGATGTCGACGCCGATACGGCGATCAAGCGCTACATCAAGGCGGTGGGCAAGGGCCTGCTGAAGGTCATGTCCAAGATGGGCATTTCGACCTATCAGTCCTACTGCGGCGCGCAGATTTTCGACGCGGTCGGCCTCGCGCAGAGCTTCGTCGACGAATTCTTCACCGGCACGACGACGCGCGTCGAGGGTGTTGGCCTCGACGAGATCGCCAAGGAGACAGTGCGCCGTCATCGCCTCGCTTTCGGCGACGCGCCGGTTTATCGCGACGCGCTGGACGTCGGCGGCGATTACGCCTTCCGCACGCGCGGCGAAGCGCATAGCTGGACGCCCCAGACCATCTCGCTGCTTCAGCACGCCGTGCGCGGCAATGCGCAGGAGCAGTATCGCGCCTTCGCCAAGGCGTTGAACGAGCAAGACGAAAAGCTGCTCAATCTGCGTGGTCTGTTCCGCATCAAGAGCGCCGATGAAGACGGCCGCAAGCCGGTTCCGCTCGACGAGGTGGAGCCTGCTTCCGCGATCGTGAAGCGTTTCGCGACCGGCGCCATGTCCTTCGGCTCGATCTCGCGCGAGGCGCACACCACGCTCGCCATCGCGATGAACCGCATCGGCGGCAAGTCGAACACGGGCGAGGGCGGCGAGGAGCCTGATCGCTTCAAGCCCTTGCCGAACGGCGACACGATGCGTTCCGCCATCAAGCAGGTGGCGTCCGGCCGCTTCGGCGTGACGACAGAGTATCTCGTCAACGCCGATATGATCCAGATCAAGATGGCGCAGGGCGCGAAGCCCGGCGAAGGCGGCCAGCTGCCCGGCGACAAGGTCGACGCGGTGATCGCCAAGGTGCGCCACTCGACGCCGGGCGTCGGCCTCATCTCGCCGCCGCCGCACCACGACATCTATTCGATCGAGGATTTGGCGCAGCTCATCTTCGATCTCAAGAACGTGAACCCGAAGGCCGGCGTGTCGGTGAAGCTCGTCTCCGAAGTTGGCGTCGGCACAGTTGCGGCGGGCGTCTCAAAGGGCCGCGCCGACCATGTGACGATCTCTGGCTATGACGGCGGCACGGGCGCTTCGCCGCTCACCTCCATCAAGCATGCGGGCTCGCCCTGGGAGATCGGTCTCGCCGAGACGCATCAGACGCTGGTGCTCAATGGCCTGCGTTCGCGCATCGCCGTGCAGGTTGACGGCGGTCTGCGCACGGGTCGCGACGTGATCATCGGCGCGCTGCTCGGCGCGGACGAGTTCGGCTTCTCGACGGCCCCGCTCATTGCGGCCGGCTGCATCATGATGCGCAAGTGCCATCTCAACACTTGCCCCGTTGGCGTCGCCACGCAGGACCCGGTGCTGCGCAAGCGCTTCGCCGGCCAGCCCGAGCATGTCATCAACTACTTCTTCTTCGTCGCCGAGGAAGCGCGCGAGCTGATGGCGCAGATGGGCTACCGCAGCTTCGACGAGCTCGTCGGCCAGATGCAGATGCTCGACAAGACCAAGGCCATCGCTCACTGGAAGGCGCAGGGCCTCGACTTCTCGAAGCTCTTCTACAAGCCGGAAGGCGAGGGCGCGGCGATCCGTCATTCGCAGCTTCAGGACCACGGCCTCGACAAGGTTCTCGACAACAAGCTCGTCGCCGAGGCGCGGCCGGCCCTCGACCGCGGCGCGAAAGTGTCGATCGAGACATCGATCAAGAACGTCGACCGCACCACGGGCGCCATGCTCTCCGGCGAGGTCGCGCGCGTCTTCGGTCACACGGGCCTGCCGGAGGACACGATCAACATCCGCGCCGTCGGCACGGCGGGGCAGAGCTTCGGCGCCTTCCTGGCGCGCGGCGTGACGCTGCAGCTCGAAGGCGAGGCGAACGACTATGTCGGCAAGGGCCTCTCGGGCGGCAAGCTGATCGTCTATCCGTCGCGCGAGGCCAAGAAAATCGATCCGTCCAGCTCGATCATCGTCGGCAATACGGTGCTTTATGGCGCAATCGCGGGCGAGTGCTATTTCCGCGGCGTTGCGGGCGAGCGCTTCGCGGTGCGTAACTCGGGCGCCGTCGCGGTGGTCGAGGGCGCGGGCGACCATGGCTGCGAATATATGACCGGCGGCGTGGTGGTCGTGCTGGGCCAGACGGGGCGTAACTTCGCCGCCGGCATGTCCGGCGGCATTGCTTATGTCCTCGACGAGGACGGCAGCTTCGCGAGCCGCTGCAACCTCGCAATGGTCGATCTCGAACCCGTGAGCGCCGAAGAGACGCTGATGACCGAGAATTACCATCAGACCGGCGATTTGGAGATGCATGGCAAGGTCGATGTGATGTCGGATATGACGCGCTTCGACGCCGAGCGCCTGCGCCAGCTCATCGAGCGGCATCTGCGCTACACGGGCTCGACCCGCGCGCGGCAGATTCTCGACGATTGGGAGAACTATCGCGGCAAGTTCCGCAAGGTGATGCCGATCGAATACCGCCGCGCGCTGACGGAAATGGCCAAGAAGGCGCAGCCGGGCCGGTTGAAGGCCGCGGGCGAGTGAGGCCGGAGCGGCGGATGGACAAAGATCGCGGCGGCGCAGGGCATCAGCTCTTTCGCCGCCCGCCTCGTCCGGTGGACGCCTTGACGGGGAATAGACGAAGGCGTTTAGAACTTTTGTGAAGTCGCGCAGTGGCAGCCGGTTGTTGGCGGGCTGACTCGATGCGAAAGGTTGGGAACTGATATGGGCAAGGTCACGGGCTTTCTCGAAATCGACCGGCAGGACCGCAAATATAAGCCGGCGGCCGATCGCATTCGTCACTATGACGAGTTCGTGATCCCGCTCTCCGAAGAGGCGACCAAAAGCCAGGCCGCGCGCTGCATGGATTGCGGCATCCCGTTCTGCCACAATGGCTGCCCGGTCAATAATCAGATCCCCGACTGGAACGACCTCGTCTATCACGGAGAGTGGAAGCGCGCGCTCGCCAATCTTCATTCGACCAACAACTTCCCCGAGTTCACCGGCCGCATCTGCCCCGCGCCCTGCGAGGCCTCCTGCACGCTGAACCTTCAGGACCAGCCCGTCACCATCAAGACGATCGAATGCGCGATCGTCGACCGCGGCTTCGAGCAGGGCTGGGTCGTCCCCGAGCCGCCGAAGCGCAAGACGGGGCGGCGCGTCGCCGTCGTCGGCTCGGGCCCCGCGGGCCTCGCCGCCGCGCAGCAGCTCGCACGCGCCGGCCACGACGTCCATCTCTACGAGAAGAACGCGAAGGCCGGCGGTTTGCTGCGCTATGGCATTCCCGACTTCAAGATGGAAAAGCACCTGATCGACCGCCGCGTCGCGCAGATGGAGGCCGAGGGCGTGGTCTTCCATTACGGCGTTAACGTCGGCGTCGACATGAACGTCCGCGACCTCGTCGCCAGCCATGACGCGGTGATCCTCGCCGGCGGCGCCGAGCAGCCGCGCGAGCTGCCGATCCCCGGGCGCGAGCTGCGCGGCGTGCATGTCGCCATGGATTTCCTGACCCAGCAGAACCGCCGCGTCGCGGGCGAGCCGCTCACGACCAACGAACCGATCTTCGCGACTGGAAAGCATGTCGTCGTCATCGGCGGCGGCGATACGGGCTCGGACTGCATCGGCACCTCGGTGCGGCATGGCGCGCTGTCGGTGACGCAGCTCGAAATCATGCCGAAGCCGCCGGAAAAGGAAAACAAGCTCCTGACCTGGCCGGACTGGCCGCTGAAGATGCGCACCTCCTCGTCGCATGAAGAGGGCTCCGCGCGCGAATTCTCCGTGCTGACCAAGGAGTTCATCGGCGAAGGCGGCGCGGTCAAAGGGCTGCGCTGCGTGCGGGTCGACGGCAAGATGCAGGAGGTTCCCGACAGTTCCTTCACGATCAAGGCCGATCTAGTGCTGCTCGCCATGGGCTTCGTCTCGCCCACCAAGGAAGGGCTCCTCGAACAAAGCGGCGTCGATCTCGACGGTCGCGGCAATGTGGCGGCGGATACGCGCGCCTATAAGACGTCGCGCGAAAAAGTATTCGCGTGCGGAGACATGCGGCGCGGACAATCGCTTGTCGTGTGGGCCATTCGCGAGGGGCGCCAATGCGCCCATGCGGTCGACCTGCATTTGATGGGTGAAACGAATTTGCCAAGGTGAGGAAAATGGTCAGCGAAAAATTGAACCTTTGGTATTGCGACACTTTCGTCGCCCAGCCGTGGCAGTTCTTTTTTCTGGTCCTGCCGCTGGCGGGTGCCTTTCTCTATGGGCGCGACCAGAAGAAAATCGCCTGGATTTTGATCGGGGCCTGGGTCGTCATTCAAGTCACCTTATCGGCGCTGACCAACTTCGTGTTCAACTGCAACATGGAATAGGCGTCCAGCCTATCGACGCAAAAAAAAGCCCCGGATTTCCGGGGCTTTTGTCGTTTGGGAGGAGATGAAGTCACAGCACCACGACGGTCGTCCCGATCTTCACGCGGCTGAAAAGGTCCGTGACGTCGTCATTCGTCATGCGGATGCAGCCGGAGGAGACGGCCTGTCCGATGGTCCAGGGCTCATTTGAGCCGTGGATGCGAAACATCGTGTCCTTCGGACCCGAGTAGAGATACATGGCGCGCGCGCCGAGGGGGTTTTCCTCGCCGCCGGCCATGTGGCGCGGCAGATCGGGACGACGCTTCAACATTTCCTTCGGCGGCGTCCAATCGGGCCAGGCTTCCTTGCGGCCGACACGGACTCGCCCCTTCCAGGTAAATCCGTCGCGGCCCACGCCGATCCCATAGCGAACCGCCTTGCCGTCGGAGAGCGAGAGATAGAGGTAGCGGTTCTCCGTATCGACGGTGATCGTGCCAGGGCGTTCGTTCGTCGGATCGGACACCATCTCGCGCGTTACGGTCGGATAGTCCCGCTGCAGGCGCATGTCGTCCTGCTGTTCATAGGACGCCTGTTGGCTGTTGGCGTAAAATACATCCTCATTCGCAGCGGCGGGACTGGGTTGTTCTTCGAAAAGCGCCATAAAGCCCCGGTCTTCCGCCGAGGCGGTTGTTGAAAAGGCGCCGGCGATCAGCATGGAGGCGGCGGCGGCGAGACGCCGAAAATTGAAAAGACGCATTTTCTATGGCTCCGCAAATTCATCTGCAGGAAAATGCGGGAGTCGGGCAAAGCGTTCCATGCGTGCGCGCACATTGGCCGATAGGGTAAAATTTGTTCAAAACATCGAGACGGTGCTTGAAGCGTTCTTAGAGCGTCAGGGCGCGGCGGGTTTCCAGGATTGGTCGTCGGCGCGATTGGGCCGCGGCGGCTGATCTCCCCCTTCGACGAAGACATGTCGTGCGAGCGCCTGCGCATCGGCGCCGGCGGGCGGCGGGGCAGCGGCGCGCCGAGCCAGTTCCGATGCGCTGCCCGGAGCCGGAGCGCCGGTCAATGTCTGGACGGGTCCAATAGCCGGGCGCTCGGGAAGCGATGGGGCCTCGCTCGATAGCGGCTTTTCGGGTGAGCGGAAAATGAGGGGTGCGGCTGGCGCCGCCGCTGATGCGGGCGGCTGCGCTGTTGCCGCTGGCGCGCCGGGAGAGGGGGGCTGTTCCAGTTCCGGCTGCTTTCGCTCGTCGTAAAGCTTCTTGATTTCATTGGCGACGAAATGCGCGACGCTGAGCGCGCCGGCGTCGGTGAAATGCACGCCATCGGCTGTGCGCAGCTTCACGATCTGGCCGTTGATGTCGGGCCCGAACGCGTTGAATTGGCCGCGCTCGTCAGCAAGCGCCTCCCAGAGATCGACATAGATCCCGTCGTTCTTGGCGACTTCTTCCCTGAAAAGGTCGTTGAGCTTGCCCATATCGGCGGAGAAGCTCTCGTTTTTCATCATCGGCAGGCCGACCCAAATCACTGGAATTTTCTTTTCCCGGAATGGCGCCATCACCGCGTCGATACGCGCGGCGTAGGCCTCGCGCCAATGCGCAGAGAAGGGTTCGTCGCTTTGCGCGCCTTCGCGCAGCGACTGCCTGTCGTTCGAGCCGATCATTATCACGGCGACGTCGATCTTCTGCGTCCCGTTGGCGATGTCCTTCGCCGTCTTCGGCCAGTCGTAGAAATCGCTGCGCACGAGGCCTGAGCTTTCCTTGCCCTTGCGCAAAATTCCGATCTCGGGCTTGTCGGCGAAGGTCTCCTCCAGCCCGTTGGCGAGCAAAATGCCGAGCGTGTCGCCCATCACGGCGACGAAATAGGTCGCGGCGACTTCCGGGGCTTCACTCTTGGCGGCCTCGCTGGCGCTTGTCGCTGGCTCGCTACGTTTCACGGTGCGTTTGGGTCCCGAGCGCGCCGCCTCGCCGCCGCGCCAATAGGTCGGCGGCCGGTTTTCCTGATGCGGCATGATGCGTCGCACGCGCGGCTCGTCGGCAGGGCGTTGAACCGGCGCGCGCTTGAAACCGAACAGGCCGCCGAAGAAATCGGAAAAGGGGTCCTGCGCCAGGGAGGCTTCCGGGCTTGCGAGAAGCGCCGCGAGGGCGATCACAGCGAGCGCCAGCGCGCGGCGCAAGGTGACGGCATGATCGTTCCGGTGCTCGGCCATGTGGAAAGTATAAAGGGCTTTTTCGGCCCTTCGCAAATCGCCGCTTGACGGGCGGGCGCGCATTCGCCCCAATTCGCCCGACTCGACCAAGGGGATTCCCATGACAGGCTCTGTTTTTCGGCGGGGTGTTTTTTTCTTGGCGTTGCTTCCGCTCCTCGGCGCGACCTCGGCCGTCGCCGCCCCGCGCGAGCACGACCAGCCGGCGGAGTTCCGCGTGCCGCCCTACAGCGGAATTTTGCCGTTGTGCTCCGACCCGCTGGTGCTGACGGAAATCACCTCGAGCTTTGGCAGCCGGGAGGCCGAATATTGGAATTCGGGCCTCGTGATCGAGGGCTATGAAAGCGCCTCTGAATTTGGCTATCGCACGGATGGGCTGAGCTATATTCCGCGTCGCTACTGCCGCGCCGAAGCCTATTTCAACGACGGCAAGCGCCGCCGCGTCGTCTACAACATCGGCGAGGATTTGGGCTTCATCGGCGTTGGTTCGGGCGTCACTTGGTGCGTCCAGGGGCTTGACCGCAACCACGCCTTCAGTCCGAATTGCCGCGCGGCCGGACCTTGAGCCCGGCCGCCCAACAAGCGGCTTTGAGGTTTTCCGATGTTCAGCATTTTGACGATGGCGACGGCGGCCATTTTTTCCGCTTTTTTGTTTCTCGCGCCCGCGAGCGCCAAGGACGACGATTGTATCCTCGACCATTGCGCCGACCGGCTCCCGCCGAAGCCACAGACCGACGCCAAGCCCACGCCGGCCCAGCCGGCCGAGCCTGAACCGAAGCGCGACGCCGGTTTCCGCGGCAGCGCGCCCTCCAAGGATTTCGATTTCTATGTGCTCGCCTTGAGCTGGTCTCCCGACTTCTGCGACAGCGTCGGCGGCTCGCATGACCAATGCGAGCCGGGGAAGGGCCTGGGCTTCGTCGTGCATGGGCTGTGGCCGCAATATGAGCATGGCTTCCCCAGCGACTGCGACGGTCCGCGGGCGCCCTCCCGCATCGCTCTGCAGCGCGCCGACGGGCTCTTCCCGGACGAGCGCCTTGCGCGCTACGAATGGCGCAAGCACGGAACCTGCAGCGGCAAAAGCCCGAGCGACTATTTCGCCGACGTGGCCCGCGCGCGAGAGGCGGTGACGATCCCCGCGGCTTTCGTGAGGCCAAAGGGCGATCAGACCTTCACGCCGATCGACGTCGAACGCGCCTTCTACGACGCTAATCCGCGGCTGCGGCCGGGCATGATGGCGGTCTCCTGCCGTCGCAACGTCTTCGAGGAAGTGCGCATCTGCCTGTCGAAGGATCTGCGGGAGTTCCGCGCCTGTCCTGAGGTCGTGCAGCACGGCTGCCGCCAGCGCGAAATTTCCGTGCCGGCGCCCTTGTGAATGTCATTCCCGCGAAAGCGGGAATCCAGGGCAGACATGACGCGCGCGTGGACTGACATCGGCGCGCGCGTCAGTGCTTGCGGCTCGGCGGCAACCGGCCGATACAACGGCATGAACTATCGTCACGGTTTCCACGCGGGCAACTTCGCGGATGTTTTCAAACATGCGCTGCTCGCGCGCCTGCTCCTCTATTTGGCCCATAAGGACGCGCCCTTCCGCGTCATCGACACCCATGCGGGGGAGGGCGCCTATGACCTTGCTGCCGATGAAGCGGAGCGCACGCTGGAGTGGCGCGGCGGCGTTGGGCGCCTCGCCGATCTCTCGGGCGCAGACGAAGAGACGCGCGCGCTTCTTGCGCCCTATCTCGATTGCGTCGGCGCCTTTGACGCCGAGGGGCGGCCGGGTCTCTATCCCGGCTCGCCGCTCATCGCCACGCGGCTGATGCGCGAGCAGGATCGCGCCATCTTTTGCGAGCTGCGGCCCGACGCCTTTGAGGCGCTGCGTTATCGCTTCGGCCGCGATGGGCGCGTGAAGACGATACATATCGACGGCTATACGGGGCTCAGCGCCTATGTGCCGCCCAAGGAGAAGCGCGGCCTCGTGCTCATCGATCCGCCCTTCGAGCGGACGGATGAATTCGATGCGATGTTTGCGACCTTTCTGCGCGCCTATCGGAAATGGCCGAACGGCGTCTACGCCTTGTGGCATCCGTCGAAGGACGTCGTTGCGGAGCGCAAGTTTCTCGACGGCTTTGCGCGCGAGGGCGTGAAGCGCGCGCTGCGTCTATCGCTCGCGGTTGCGCGCGGGGGCGAAGGCCTGCGGCGGACGGGATTGGTTGTCGTCAATCCGCCTTTCGTCTTCGAAGCGGAGGCGCGGAAAATTCTCGCTTTCCTTGCGCCGAAACTGGCCCAGGCCGAAGGGGCGGGCTTCGAGATCGATCGCTTGACGGGGGAGTGATACGAGATCCGCGTGATTAGTTCGGCGTTATTCCCCGACGCTCGCAAAGCGAGCGATCAGGCAATGCAAGCTGTTCAAGCGGATCGACGATTATTAGAAAATCAATCGGATTGTTTGCGGGGAAACGATTATTGCGGGACAAGATGTCGGGCCCTCAACGATAAGATGAAACAAATTCGGCTCTCGATTGTTTACCAGCGGTAGCGAGCGTCGCGCTCACGAATTGGTCGATCCGTCATATGCGCGACCAGTCGGCGTTCTACTACTCGGATGCATTGTGATGGAGGCATTTCATATGTTTTCCATGAGCATTTGCGGGCGTGGCGCAACTGGACGAATCACCCGTTTCTTCGCGTGCGGAGTCTTCCTCGCGAGTCTCGCGCGTCCCGCTAACGCCGGATTCCTAGAAGAACTTTTCGGCTTGGGCGACGCCTACCAGGCGCGGAGCGCGCCAAGGACCCAAGCGCACGTCAAGCATATCTACGCGCGGCGTCATTCCTTTTCTCTTCGCTTCGACAATTTGCAAAAAAGGAATGCTCGCGCCAGGGAGCGGCAAATCCTGGAAAACGGCTCCGATTTGGCGGAAGCCAAGCTGCCAAAACCCTTCTTTTGCTTGGCGGAGCCGGCTCAGCCGCAGGCTGAGGATAATTCGTTTCTGCTCTTGCACGACGCCACCTTGCGCACGGGCGACGGCATCGTGACGCCGACAGGGATTCTTGTATTCCGAGGCCGCGTCGGCTGCCCGCACAGCAATGCGGATTTTGTCGCGCTCGCCGATTCGGGCCTCCCTCGACAAAAACGCGACGCCCTTCTCAGCCTGGAGCGCACATTGCCTTCCCACCGCCCAGGAGCGGGCGCCAGGGCGGGAAAGCCTTCCGAAGTGAAAATGGCGGGTGAGGGCCACCCCTGACTTCCTTGCGCAGAGACGCGCGGTCAGGATAAGGAACGCCGACGTTCAGTAAAACGGCGGTGGTCCGCAAATGATGATTCTTCGTTATTCTCCCGCCTCGCCTTATGCTCGCAAAATCCGCATTGTCGCCGATCTGGTTGGACTTTCCCGGCAAATCGACGTTGTTTCGGCCAGCACGACCGATCCCAGCGACACGCTGCGCAGCCAAAATCCGCTGGGCAAGATTCCGACGCTCATTTTGGCGGACGGCTCGTCCCTCTATGACAGCCGCGTGATTGCCGAATATCTGGACCATCTCGGCGGCGGAAAGCTTTTCCCCGGCGATCCGGCGCGCCGCTTCGAGGCCCTGCGCCTGCAGGCGCTCGGAGACGGGATTAACGACGCGGCGCTGCTGATGCGCTACGAGACCGCCACGCGCCGGCCCGAGCTGCGCGATCAGGAGGCGATCGACCTTCAGCAGGGCAAGATCGACCGCGCGCTTGCGGCGCTCGAAGCTGTGCTGCCGGTGGGTGACATCACGATCGGACATCTCGCCGTCGCCTGCGCGCTCGGCTATCTCGATCTGCGCTTCGAGGGCGCATGGCGGACGAAATATCCGAAGCTCGTCGCCTGGCTCGCGGATTTTTCAGCGCGCGTCCCGGCTTTCGAGGCGACGAAGGCTTAAACTAAAAAACGCCGGAGCGAGCGATCGCTCCGGCAAACTGCGGAAGGAGAGCGCGTCAGGCCTTCTTCCCCGCGATTTCCTTCGGCGGCGCCCAGACGATAGCACTCGCGGCGCTAGGCCCGCTCACGCCGGGTATCCGCAGGCGCTGGCCGGGATAAATCTTGTCGGGGTCCTTCAGCATCGGCTTGTTGGCCTCGAAAATCTCTTCGTAACGCGCGCCGTCGCCATAATTCTCCGCGGCGATCTTCCACAGCGTATCGCCGTGCTTCACAACATAAAGGCCCGAGGGGGATTCCGGGTCGGCGTCGGGCGCGATGAGATTGTTCTCGACCTGCGCCACGCCCTTGGTGTTGCCGACCGCCAGAACGATTTTCTCGAGCGTGGCGCGCGAATCCACTGCGCCATTCAGCGTCACCTTGCCGCCGTCAACCTCGATGTCGACGCCAGATACGTCGAAGCCGTGGGCTTCCAATTCCTTCGTCAACGCCTCGGCCGACGCCGCCGTGGTTTCCGTCGCGCCCGCGGGAGCGGGGGCCGCTTTGCTCTTGCCGGTAAGAAAATCCAATATGCCCATGACTAAATGCCTCCCTGAGAGAAGACGCTCTTCGCGACGCCCCTTTATCTAGGAGGCGCCTCGCCGCTGCGACAGGGCCATTCGTCACGGGGCTGCGTGTCTGCTTACGCTTCGCCCGTCGCGGAGGTTCGGCCGCGCCCGGCCGCCTTTTTTTCCGCCCGAGCTTTGTCCTTGGCGATCGCCTTCGCTCGGTTCTCCGCGACGCGGGGCGCGAGGCTCGGATCGGCGGCGACGGCTTCGGCAATCAGCCGGTCCGAGGCGGTTTCAATCTCGCTTTGAAGCTTTTCGAAGAATTCGCGCGTCGGCAGGCCCGGCGGGATGGGCGGCAGGAATTCGATCACCACCGTGCCCGGATAGACCAGGAAAGAGCGGCGCGGCCAGAACAGGCCGGCGTTGAGCGCGACGGGCAGCACCGGCACATTGGCCGCGGCGTAGAGATGGGCGACGCCGATCTTATAGGCCGGCGGCGCGCCGGCGGGACGGCGCGTGCCCTCCGGGAAGATGAAGAGCTGGCGTCCCTCGGCAAAAAGCTTCTTCGACTTCTCGACGAGCTGCGGCAGCAGCTTGCCGCCCTTGGCGCGGTCGATGGCGATCTGCTCGGCGGCGAGCAGATACCAGCCGAAAAACGGCAGCCAGACCAGCTCATGTTTGAGGATATAGCTGAAGTCCGGGAACTGGGTCGGCAGGACGAAAGTGTCCCAGATCGACTGGTGCTTCGAGGCGACGATCACCGCGCCTTTGGGTTTGTTTTCCTGCCCGCGAAATTCAACTTTGGTCCCGCAGATCTTGTCGAGTAGCCACAAAGAGACGCGGCCCCATGTGCGGCCCAGCTCCTGCGAGACTTGCCGGCCCATGAAAAGGCCCGGCAGCCAGATCAGCATCAGCGCGACCATGGCCAGGAAAAAGAGAATCTGGAAGACGAGCGAACGCAGATAGATCATGGGGGCGCTTCCGTGCGGCAGGCCCGCGCCTTTTACGCCAGCGGCGCCCAGCTTAACAAGCCGCCGACGAATTGGACCGCGCGCCTTCGGGCGCGCATTTTTCCAGCGAGCCAGAAGGCCGCGGCCCGTTTACGGCGAAGCTGGCTCCGGACGCAGCCCCGTCAGATCGGGGCTGTTCTCGTTCTGGCGCAGCGTGATGCGCGCGAGGGCGCCCAGATATTTGAGATATTCGCCGCCGACCAGCCTGATGACGCCGGCGTCGCTCGCCCAGCCATCGACATTCACATGGTCGCTGACGACAGGGAAGGGATGCAGCGTCATATCCGGGAGTTCCGCCGAGAGCTCGGCGAGCGCGCGCGGCATGTGGTAATTTGAGGTCACGACGATGAGCGAATGGGAGATGTTGCGCGTGCGCGCCCATTCCCGCGTCTCTCGAGCGTTGCCGATCGTATCCTGGGCCTGATAGCCGAGATCGACGCAGCAATCGAATAGCTTATGGGAGACGGGCAGCAGCCTGGCCAAAACGGAGCTGCGGGTCCCGCGATTGACTCCGGTGATGAGCATCCTTTTCGCTTGGCCGCGCGCTAAAAGTTCCGCCGCCTCCTGCACACGGTCGGACCCGCCGGTGAAGACGACGATCCCCTCGGCCCTGACCGTCAGGCGCGGTTCGACGCGCGACAATGACAGCGCGAACCAGACGTATCCAGCCGCAAAGAGGAGGGCGCCAATCGCAAGGCCGGTGAGCGCCGCAATGCCGGCAACGCCCTTGAAACCGACCGGCGCCATCCCGGCCTGACGCGCTCCCGCCGCCACCTTGCTACTCTCCCGCCGCTTTCGTCGACCGTGCATCGAGGCTCGGTTTCTGGACAGATATATGGTCATAAGGCGGCGTTTCGGACGAGGGCCGTCATCCGAGCCGCCTCAGGTGGCGGAAGACGATCGACTGGGAAAGATAGCCAGTGAGAAGCGCAATGCCGCCCGCGAGCGAAAGGATGATAATCACGCCCTCGGCGCCTATTGAGAAATCGCCGAACATCGCCTCCATTTGTTCGCCGCCCGCCGTCGCGCGCCAATTTTGCATCAGCGTGCGCGCAAGGAAAAGAAAGGCGATCGCCGCGCCGCCGCCGATCAGCGCGCCGCGAAGTCCGAGCGCCAGAAAGCGGCGCTGGAACTCGCGCGCGATGAATGTATCCGCCGCGCCGACAATATGGAGCACCTCCACAATCTCGCGATTGGTCGCGACCGCCGCGCGCGTGGCCGAGACGACGGCGATGCCCATGGCGCCGAGAATGAGGACGAAGATCAGCGTCGAGACGGCGACGACGGCGCGCGCCATATCGCCGAGACGTTCGAGAAATAGTCGGTGGTCGTCGAGCACGGCGTTCGAGACGGCCTCTGCGAGATCAGCCTGCAGGACGGTGAGATCGGGGCGCTGTTTGGGATCGAGCTTGACCACGATCATGCGGGGCGTCGGCAATTCGGAGAGGTCGAGGCCTTCGCCGAGCCAGGGCGACAGCAGCGCTTCCGATTCGGCTTTCGTATAGATCTGCGCCTCGCGCACGCCAGCCGTCTTGCGCAAGATTTCGGCCGCGGTCGTCAGATCGGCCTCGATATCGCGACCGGGCGTCGGCCGGACCTGGACGCTGACTTCGCTCGACGCTTCGGCCCGCCATTCGACGCTCGCCTGGGCGACAAGCAGCGCGGCGCCGGCGGCGAGGGCCGCGAGGAAGGTCATGATCGCGATGACGATGACCAGCGAGCGACCGGCGACGGAATCGGTCGGCACCAGCGGCGAGCGGAAGGCGGCCTCCTCCTCGGCGACGGGCGCTGATTGGCGCAGGACCCGAACGCGCGCGAGGAGATCGGCGACGAGTGGCGGCAGCTCCATCCGCCTCACTCGAAAATATGGAGACGGCCGTCCGCGAGCACGAGGCGTCGCGCGGCTTCATATTGGTCCATCAGGCTCAGATCATGCGTTGCGATCACCACGGCGGTCCCGGATTTGTGCAGCTCCACAAAGAGCCTCAGAATGCGGCGGGCAAGAGTCGGATCGACGTTTCCTGTCGGCTCGTCGGCGAGCAGGAGCTTTGGCTGCGAGATCAACGCGCGCGCGATGGAGGCGCGCTGCTTCTCGCCGCCCGAGAGCACGGTGGGCAGGCTGTGCTTGCGCTCGCCGAGACCGACCCACTTGAGCAGCTCGATGACCTCCGAACGATAACTTGCCTCCTCGCGCCCCAGGACACGCAGCGGCAGCGCGACATTCTCATAGACGGTCAAATGGTCGAGCAGGCGAAAGTCCTGGAACACGACGCCGATCCGCCGGCGCGTGTCGGCGATTTCATCCGTGTCGAGCGTCGCCGAGTCCCGCCCGAAAATATTGATGAGTCCGCGCGTCGGCTTCAGCGCCATGATGATGAGGCGCATCAGCGTCGTCTTGCCGGCGCCTGAAGGCCCGGTGAGGAATTGGAAGGAACGCGGCGCGATGTCGAAGGTGACGTCGCGAAGCGTTTCCGGGCCGACGCCATAGCGCAAGCCGACGTTTTCGAAGCTCAGCAACTGTCTGCCGCTCCAGGCGATCGAGCCGCCTCAAAAGCGGCGTTGGTTAGCTGGGAATCAACGCTAGAGAATAGCAGTTCACGGCCCCTTAACCATAACGGCGCCTAATTGAGCCGCGCGCCAGCACCAATGCTGCGTCAGTGGGAGCCTGAAATGAGCTTTACTCAGGAAGAGGACATCCGCCGGCGCAGCGCGCCTCAGGAAATTGCCGCCGAAGCCTCGAGCGAGTTTTCGCGCACCCCGAGCTTCGATGAGCTGTGGGGCCGGCCCATGCGACCCGTCGCGCGTCAGGCGCCAGAGGTCAAGCGCGACCGCGCCCCTATCGTCGCCGCCATTATCGCAATCATCATCGGCGCTACGGCAATGATCGCCATGCGGGAGCGAATCGTTCGCATCGCCCCGCCGCTGGCGACGACCTATCGTGCGCTCGGCATGCCGGTAAATCTCGCTGGGCTGGAGCTAAGGGACGTGCGCTCGCGCATCGTGATGGACGGCGCGCGCCGGGTGCTGGTCACCGAGGGCGAGATCGTCAATATCCGCCGCGACCGCAACGCGGTCCCCGCGATCTCGCTTGCCGTGCGCGGGACGAATGGACTCGATCGCTATCGCTGGACCGCGCCCGCGCCGAAGTCGCGGCTGGACGCTGGCGAGAAGATCGCATTCCGCGCCCGCCTCGCGTCCCCGCCGGAGGACGGCGCCGAGGTGCTGGTGCGCTTCGCCAAGCTGGACGCGGAGAAGGGTCAAGCGCCGACTTACAGGTAAAAGCCGGCTAGCGCTTCAAGCGCGCCCGCAGAGCGCCGATTCTGATTCCCATGACATGGAGCGCGCCGGCGGCGGCCACGCCATAGACAACCGCTCCCGCAGCCCCCAAAAAGATCAGCGCCGCGAGATTGGCCTGAGAGCCGAAATGCGCTCCCAAGGCCAGCGCGGGCGCTCGGCCAAAAGCGGCGACCACCGAGAGCAGCGCGCAGGCGGCGACGGTCGCCCCCAGGGTCTTGGCGAAAACGCTATCGAAGTCGATGAGCTCACGGTGGATGGCGATCGCCACGAGCGCGCCGAAGTTGATCCAAAGGCCGACCGAGGTCGCGGTGGCGAGACCGACGGCTCCGAGCGGCCGGAAAAGGGCGACTTTGAGCGCGACATTCACGGCGAGCGCCGCGAGCGCGATCTTCATCGGCGTCGCCGTGTCGCCGCGTGATTGAAAGCTCGCGCGGGCCGAGGCGATCAGCACCAGCGCCATCAGCCCGCCGCCATAGGCGGCGAGCACGTCGCCGGCGGCGATGGCGTCGGCCGCGGTAAATTTGCCGCGCATAAAGAGCCCTGCGACGATGAGCTCCGGCAACATCACGAAGGCGATGAAGAAAGGCGCTGCCAGCGCGATGGTCAGCGCCATGGTCCGGCTCTGCGCCTGATGCGCGCCGTCCACGTCGCGCGCTGCGATGCGGCGGCTCATCTCGGGGAGCAGGACCGTGCCCGCCGCAAGTCCGATCACGCCAACCGGAAGCTGATACAGCCGCTCGGCATAGGAAATCGCCGACACGCCGCCATCCGCGAGCATGGAGGACAGGATCGTGTCGGCAAAGACGGCGATCTGCGGGCTGGCCGAGCCGATCACCGCCGGGCCGAGATTGACGAAAAACTCGCGCACGCGCGGCCAATGCGGCTTGCGCAGGCCGCGCAAGACGCCGATGCGCCGCGCGCCCCACATGAGGAGGCCCAATTCCAACGCGCCGGAAATCGTGACGCCCCAGCTCGCCGCATAGCCGGCGTTGGGGAACAGAAAGGCGACGGCGAGCGCCGCCATCACCGTGAGATTCATGAGGTTTGGCGCGAATGCCGGCAGCGCGAAACGGCCATGGGCGTTGAGCGTGCCCATATGCAACGCGAAGAGCGTCATGAAGAGCAGGTAAGGAAAGGTGATGCGCGTGAGGCTCACGGCCAGCGCGAATTTCTCCGGCCGGTCGCCGAGCCCCGGCGCCAGCAGCCCGACGAATTGCGGCGCGAAGAGCCAGACGAGCGCAAGCAGCACGATCTGCGAGACGAGGAGCAGCGTATAGACCTCGCCGGCGAATTCCTCGGCCGGTTCGGCCCCGTCCTGCTCCAGCGCCTTTGCGTAGCAGGGAATATAAGCGGCGTTGAAGGCGCCCTCGCCGAAAATGCTGCGGAAACTGTTGGGCAGGCGCTGTGCGATGAAGAAGGCGTCGGAAACGACGCCCGCGCCCATGATCGCCGACTGCATCGCGAGCGACAGAAAGCCCGTGAGCCGCGAGAGCAGGGTGAAGCCGCCGACCGAGAGAAGATTGCGAATCATCGGCTGCCTTTTAACAGGATCGTTTTCAAAATCAGCGTCTCTTCCGCTTGCGGTGGCGGGCGGCCCCGAGAATGCCTAATTTCGCTAGCGGGCGTTTATCGGGCGGCGCGCCGCCGGGGTCAGAAATATGAGATCGAGCCTGCTCCTTGCCGTTCCTTTGCTTATCGGGACCGTTGTTCCCGCCTTGGCGCTACGCTGCGGGTCGGAGCTTGTCGTCGAGGGGCAATCGAAATTCGAGGTGCTGCAGCGCTGCGGCGCGCCCGCATATACGGACGAACACATCGAATACCGGGCCGGGGGGCCCAATCCGACCATTCCGAGGCCGCTCGATTCCCTCGAGCAAACCTATCCCTTTCCCGTGGCGCGCGAGGTGTCGGTCGAGCAGTGGATCTATAATTTCGGCCCGACCCAGCTCATGTCGTCACTCACCTTCGAAAACGGCCGTCTCATCAAGATCGAAACGCTCGGCTACGGGAGGTAGCGTCGTTGGGCCCTAGACGCCGCCCGGAGTGACCCGGTTTCGACCTGAGGACTTCGATGCGTAGAGGCAGGAGTCCGCGCGGCTGATGAGCTCGGCTGGCGTGTCGTTGGGGCGCGATTGCGCGACGCCGAACGACGCGGTGATCTTCTGGGCCTGCGGCTTGCCGGCAATCTTCCAATTATTGCCGTGGAGCCATCGCCGCATTTTTTCAGCGATAGCGACGGCGGTCTCAACGCTCGTGTGGGGAAGGATAACCGCAAATTCCTCCCCGCCGAAACGGGCGACAGTATCCTCGGCGCGCGCATGTTTCTGCATCTGATCGGCGAACATCTTCAGCACCTCGTCGCCAACGAGGTGGCCATGCTCGTCATTTATGCTCTTGAAATGGTCGAGATCGGCCAGGATCAGGCTGACCGCGCTCGCGCGCCGATTGGCGTCCGCCAGGATATTGGTGAGCTTGGCGTCGAAATATCGACGGTTATAAGCGGACGTCAGAGTGTCCTTCTGAGTCTCGGCCTGCTTTTCCGCGAGTTCGAAGCGCAGCTTGCTGATCTGATCGCGAGAATTGCGCAAGCTCGCCTGATAGGCCTCGGTCTCCTTCAGCATTTTCTGGTTTTCGGAAATCAGGAATTCAATTGCCGATCGCAGGCGATCCGGAGTGCTCGCCTTGGCAAGCTCGTCGCTTCCTCTGAGCACCGAATCCGCGAACTTCTGATTACGTTCAGCATATCCCTGGAGGAGGTCGATGATCGCTGAGATCTCGTCGTCGAGCCGGCCTTTGACGATTGCGAGCTTGGCCGGCGTAAACCTCGAGGCGTTCGACTTCTCCGTAACGACAATCGTCGCGCCGATCAGCGTTAGCGCGATCACGGCGAGGTTTCGGGTCAAAGCGAAAGGCTCGTGAACGATTTGAATCATTCTGCCGTCGGCTGAGGTTTCCGTCGTCCAGGACTGAATCGCCCAAGACCAAAGGCTCGAAATGTCCGACGCGCTTTGGGGTTGCGCCTTCACGGTCATTCCGGCGAAGAAAGCGACGCAAAAAACGAGCGCAAAAGCAGAAAGCAATGGGGCGATGGACCGTAGGGATCTCACGGGGCTTCCAATTCGCTGGGCAACCAAAAAGAAAGAAGAGAGCCGACGCATGGGGACCAGACCCGACACGCCGGCGTCCGCCTCCTGACTGCAGGAAGGGATCAGGAGACCTCGCCAGGATAAATCTTTAGCCTTGCTGGAAGCTGACGCTCCGGCAGGCGTCCGATTAAGCAGCGATTTTATAGCGTTCCTGTTAACCGAGCGCTAATGCATTGGGCAATGCTGGTAATAGCCGCCCGTGAGCTTGGTCACGCGCCCCGTGGCGTCAGCGCTCCAGCGGAGGTTCCCGCTATGCTGGCATTTGTCGTTCAGGCCCGCGCGACGATCGTAGGTCGCGACTCGCGCCAACGGAGAGGCGCGCTTGAAGCCCTGCGCGGCCAGCGCGTCCAAAAGGTCTGGCTCGGCGAGGCCGGCGGGAAAGGCTTGATCGAGCCGCGCGCGGAAGAATTCTTGATCCGCCTCCGTATTCGAATCCGGCAGATTTTCCAGAAGCGCGGGCAACGGCGCTTCCGCCCCGAACCAGACGAGGCGTAGCCCGAATGCGAATGCGAGGAAAAGCAGGGCCGAGAGACCCAAGATGATCGCCAATCGGGGGCCGGCGGGGCGCGCAGCGGCTGTCATGAGGGGACCAAATATCATTTTTCCGCCATTCAGGCGACTATACTTCGGCCAGGAGGTGCGCCGCGGCGGGTAAGGAAGTGGAAACCAAGGCGGCAAACATGTGAAATCCAATCATTATATCCGCGCGAAACATAATACCGGCGCGCCTTTGCAATAGCCGTGAGCCGCCGGTCAGGCATTATGGCCAAGCTTACGCGACCGGCCGGGCACAAGGCAGGCCGGGGTGCGGGCGGTTCGCGCGAGAGCAGGAGGAGCCACGCAAATATCCCAGGGTGGATGCCTTGCTCTGGGAAATTCGGATTAGAGAAACGCGTTGTTCGAAGTCTCCTAGTTTTCATTGAATAGATGCCGCCAGGAACCGAAAACATGTCCCACGCTAATCTTGAGCCGGAATTTCAGGAAGACGCTGCAATATATATCAGTGACATAAGCGCCGAACTCGCCGACATGGCGATACGGTCGCAACTGCTGACGGTCGCCCATCTTCTTCAAATGGCGAGGATCGAAGCCCTATCCTCGCTCGATTGCCTTCCCGGTTCGATCAGCCTCGATCGGTCGAGCGACGGCGAAGCAGCAACCTGAGGGGCGAGAAGACGTAAGTCGCTTGGCGAAGGCGCTGCGCGCCTTCCTCATTCTTTGGAGTGTCCGGGTTCTCTTTTGGCTTCCACCCGCTCCGCCACGAGATAAAGCGGCCGTCCTTTCACCTCGTTGAAAATGCGCGCGACATATTCCCCCAGCACGCCCAGCGAAATGAGCTGGACGCCCGAGAAGAAGGCGATGGAAACGACCAGCGTCGGAAAACCCGGCGTATCGACGCCGAAAAGCATGGTGCGCACCCAATAATAGCCGGCCAAGCCGAGCGCGAAGATCGAGATCGCGAGCCCGACGTAAGTCCAAACCTTGAGAGGAATCGAGGAGAAGGACATGAGCCCGTCCAGCGCGAAGCTGACGAGGCGGGTGAAGTTGAATTTCGATACGCCGCTCGCCCGCGCATCAACCTCGAAAGGCACGCCAATCGACTTGAAGCCGATCCAGGCGTAGAGGCCTTTATTGAAACGGGCGCGTTCGCGCATGGAGAGCAAGGCGTCGGCAGCCTGTCGGTCGAGCAGACGGAAATCCCCGGCGCCGGGCGGCAGCGAGACGTCGCCGAACTTCGCCAGCAGCCGGTAGAAGATCTCCGTGAAGAAGATGCGCGTTTTGGGGTCGGTCGCGCGGTCGGCGCGTTGGCCGTAGACGTTTTTATACCCCTCGCGCCATCTCTCGACGAATTGGACGATGACCTCGGGAGGATGCTGCAGGTCGGAATCCATGATGACGACGGCGCGGCCGCACGCGTCGTCGAGACCTGCCGCGATCGCCACTTCCTTGCCGAAGTTGCGCGAGAAGGAGAGGGCGCGAAAACGCGGCTCCTCGGCGCACAGGGCCCGCAATTCTTCCAAGCTGTCGTCATGCGACCCGTCGTCGACGAAGATCGCTTCGAAGCTCACGCGCGCCTGTGCCAGCGCGGGCGTGAGCCGCGCCGCAAGCGGGCGCAAATTGGCGCGCTCGTTGAAGACAGGGATGACGACCGATATATCGGGGATCTCGATGGTGTCGCTCATGACGCAGGCTTCAAGCAGAAATTCGTCGCGCGGCATAGATGGGAGGCGGGATGGCCAAGGCAAACGAGCGGATCGTCGCGCTTTGCGCGGATGACTATGGCCTCTCCCAAGGGGTCTCGGTCGGCATTCTGAAGGCGCTCGACGCCGGGAGGCTGACGACTGTCTCGGCGCTGGTCAATGGCTCGCGCTGGCCCGCCATGGGCCGCGATCTGCTGCGCCGTAGCGAAAACGCCGACGTCGGTCTGCATTTCAACCTCACCCTTGGGCGCCCGCTTTCGCCCATGCCGACGCTTGCGCCGACCGGGACCTTCCCCGCCATCCGGCAAGTGATCGGCCTCGCCATGGGCGGCAAACTCCCCATGGACGAAATCCGCGCCGAGATAGAGCGACAGCTGGACCGTTTCGAGGCGGTGATGGAGCGGCGGCCAGATTTTGTCGACGGGCATCAGCATGTGCATGGACTGCCGGGGATTCGCGAGGCGCTGCTCGACGCCATGGCCGCGCGTAAGCTCGCCGGCCGCGCCTGGGTGCGCGACGCCGCCGATGGGCCGCACCGCATCGCGCTGCGCCGCGCGCATGTCGGCAAGGCGCTTACCGTGCGCGCGCTGACCTCGGGTCTTCGCCGCGCCGCCAAATGGCGCGGCTTTGCGGTTAATGACGGCTTTTCCGGCTTTTCCGATTTTGATCCCGGGAAGGATTACGCCAAGGCCTTCGAGACATTTCTGCGCGCGCCGGGGCGGCGCCACCTCATCATGTGCCACCCGGGTCACGTCGACGACGAGTTGAAGGCGCTCGACCCCGTGACGATCACGCGCGAGCAGGAACTGGCGTTTCTGTTGTCGCCGCGCATGCCGGAGATGCTTGAGAGGCGGGGGCTGAAACTCGGGCGGTTGAGCGCCGCGTTGAGTTGATCGAATGGGCCGCGCGCCTTCCGGCGCGCCTGTGCGCTGCGAGCCTGAAGGCTCGCGGTCCCGGCGGTCAGGCGATTTCTATATCGAGCCCCAGGTCTAGAACCCTCGCGGAATGCGTCAGCGCGCCGACCGAGATGAGATCGACGCCAGTCTCGGCAATCTCGGCGACGGTCTCGAGCGTGACGCCGCCCGAGGCTTCGCAGATCATTCGGCCGCCAACCATCTCGACGGCTCGGCGCAGATCGGCGGGTTTCATATTATCGAGCAGCACGGCGTCGGCGCCCTCGGCCAAGACGTCCTTCAGCTGACCGAGTGTATCCACCTCGATCTCGATCTTTACAAGATGACCGACGAAGCGCTTGGCTGCGCGCAGCGCCGGGACCACGCCGCCCGCGACCGCGATGTGATTGTCCTTGATGAGCACCGCGTCATCGAGCCCAAAGCGATGATTGGCGCCGCCGCCGCAACGCACCGCGTATTTTTCCAAGGCGCGCAGGAGCGGCGTGGTTTTGCGCGTGTCGCAGACCTTGGCTTTAGTATGCGCGATGCGCGCGGCATATTGAGCGGTCAGCGAGGCGACGCCGGAGAGCCGGCCCATGTAATTCAGCGCGACGCGCTCTGCGGAGAGAATGGCGCGCGCCGGCCCCTCTATGCGCGCGACAATGTCGCCGCGGGCGGCCTTGGCGCCGTCCTTGAGCCACGCTTCGACGCCGATATTCGAATCCATCTGCCGGAAGGCCGCGCGCGCCAAAGGGAGGCCAGCGACGACGCCCGTCTCTCGCGCGGCGATCACGGCTCTGGCCGCGGCGCGGGCGGGGATGATCGCCTGCGTCGTAATATCGCCGGCGCGGCCGAGATCTTCCGCCAAAGCGGCGCGGACGGCGTCGTCAATCAGAAGAGGTGAAAGGTTGAAGCTCATGCGCCGTCTCCAATGAGCCACCCTGCCTGCGGCATCTCTCCCCCCTTTGCGGAGAGAGGGCGATAATCTCGGGCGAAAGTGGGGGCAGGCCCCACCCGATCCCGCTACGCGGGCATACTCTCTCCGCAGGAGTTACCGCATGCACACATCTTCATGCCGCTGCCCTCGTCATGGCCGGGCTTGTCCCGGCCACCCACGCCACGCAAACCGCAGCTAATGCTGGGCAGCCGCCGGGGACTTTGGAGCCTCCAAAACCCTACATGAACTTTATCCATAGTGATAACGCGTCTTGTTGGGTTGTGTCCCTGGGCGTGGGTGGCTGGGACAAGCCCGGCCATGACGGCCCCGAGATGTGTGACTTCCTTAGCCCGCAATGGGGAGGGAGGGGGGATGCAGATTAGCGCATGCGGCCGTCACGCCCCAACCTCATCCGCAACCCGCAGGGCCTCAGCAAGCGTCATCTGCGAGCGCCGGGCGAAGGCGGGGTCCGGCTGCGGATAATCGGCGCGGAACTGCGCGCCTCGGCTCTCGCGTCGCGCCAGGGACGAGGCGGAGATCATCAGCGCCGTGGTCAGCATATTGGAAACTTCGATGTCCCGCGCCCGGCTGGAGAGGCGGCGGATCGCTTTGAGCGCGCCGGAGAGCCCCGCCGCGTCGCGGATGACCCCGACATTGGCGGACATGAGGTCGCGCAATTCCTCGATTATTGCGAAATCGCTTTCGCGCGCGGAAGCCTCCGCGCGCTCCGCGCCGACGCGCAAATCGATATCCTGCAAAGGTGTTGCGGCAATGTCGTCCGCCACGCGTGCGCCGAAGACGACGGCCTCCAGAAGCGAATTTGAAGCGAGACGATTCGCGCCATGCACGCCCGTCGAGGCGACTTCGCCGACCGCCCAAAGACCTGAGACGCTCGTGCGTCCCCGCGCGTCGGTCCAGACGCCGCCCATGTGGTAATGCGCCGCCGGCGCGATGGGGATGGGCTCGGTTACAGGGTCGAGGCCGGCCGCCCTGCAGCTCGCATAAACCGTCGGGAAGCGAAGCGGAAACTCCGCGCCGACGGCGGCGCGGGCGTCCAGAAAGGCGCCGCGTCCCGCCTTGACGCTTGCGAAGACGCCGCGGGCGACGATGTCGCGCGGGCCCAGCTCTGCCGCCGGATCGACGTCGAGCAGAAAGCGCCGGCCCTCCCGATCGACGATAATGGCGCCTTCGCCGCGCAGCGCTTCGGTCGCGAGCGGCGCCGGGTCGGCGTCTATGTCGATCGCCGTCGGGTGGAACTGCACGAATTCAGCGTCCGCGACAATGGCGCCGGCGCGCGCCGCCATGGCGAGCCCGACGCCGCGCGACTCGACGGGATTGGTGGTGAGCCGGTAGAGATGGCCGACGCCGCCGGTCGCGAGCACGAGCGCGGAGCAGGGGATGTCGCAGATTCGCCCCGAGGCGTGGCGGGCGCGCACGCCCACGACGCGACGGTCGCGCGTGATGATCTCCTGCGCGGAATAGCCGTCGACGACGGTGACCGACGGGGTCTCGGCGATCTTTCTTTCCAGCGTCTCCATGATGGCGCGGCCCGCCCCGTCGCCCATGACGCGCACGACGCGGCGGCAGGAATGCGCGGCCTCGCGAGAGGGCGAGAAAGCGCCGCCGTCCTTGCGATCGAAGGGCGCGCCCATGGCGGCGAGATCCTCGACGCGCGCGCGCGCTTCCTGCGCCATGCCGAGCGCCATTTCGGCGTCGACGATGCCGGCGCCCGCCGCCATCGTATCCTCGGCGTGGCGTTCCGGCGTGTCGCCATCCTCGACCGCCGCCGCAATGCCGCCCTGCGCCCAATAGGAGGAGCCGCTCGCGCCGAGCGGCGTCGGCGCCAGAATGGCGACTGGATGCGGCGCGAGTTTCAGCGCGCAGAAGACGCCGGCGAGGCCGCCGCCAACGATGATGATGGGAGGAAGCTTTTTCGGCATACGCTAATCGAGTGAGACGGCGGCGAGCCGTTCGAGTGCGGCGGCTTCGCGCGCCACGGCGGCGGCGGCGAGCGCGCGGGCGCGCTCGGGCAAGGGTAAAGCAAGCGCTGTAGCATGACCCTTGGGGGACATCTTGCAAAGGGTCTTGCCGAGAATATCGACGATCTTGTCGTCGGAGTAGCCGTCATATTTGGCGAGGAACTCCTCGAAGTAATGTTCGAGGAAGACGACCGCCGCGACATTCTCCAAGGCCTGCGATTCCGGGTCTTTTTTCAATTGTTCCTTCCGGATCAGCGCGCCGACATGGGCGATCGACGCTTCGTCGTAGCCGTTGGCGCGCATGATCCTGCCGGCGAGATCGGCGTGGTGAACGCGGCAGGCGCGTCGCCAATCGTTATAGCCCTTGCGCCCTTCCGGGTAATCGCCGCGCGGAATCTCCCAGCGGCGCAGATGCTGCGCGCGGGCGGCGATTTTCAAAAGGTCCGAGGCCTCGGGGTAGAGCGCGGCGAGACGCGCGCTCATGCGCTCTGCGTACACCGTCTCGACGGCGCGGCCGTCGACTTTGCGGGGGTCTTCGGCGTTGGCGGCGTCGATGGCGGCAAGGACCGCGTCGAGAGAGGGCATGTGGTTTTCCCGTTGCGCCCCCTCCCCAAGCCTCCCCCGCAAGCGGGAGAGAGAGCAGGGTTGAGGCCTTCATCGACAGCGCCGATCATGAGCGCCCCCTCTCCCGCGACAGCGGGGGAGGGTTGGGGAGGGGGCTCACCCCAGATCGATCATCCGCTGCACGCTTTGCCGCGCGCGGGCGGCCACGGCCGGGTCTACCAAGACCTCCTCGCGGATGTCGAGCAGCGCGTCGAGAATCTTCGGCAGCGTAATCCGCTTCATATGCGGGCAGAAATTGCAGGGCCGCACGAATTGCGTGCCCGTGGTTTCCGCCGCAATATTGTCGGCCATGGAGCATTCGGTGACGAGCAGCACGCGCGCCGGCTTTTTCGTGCGCACATAATCGATCATCGCCGCCGTGGAGCCCGAGAAGTCGGATACTTCCACGACCTCGCGCGGACATTCGGGATGGGCGATGACCTTGAGGCCGGGATGATCGGCCTTGAAGCCTAGGATTTCTTCGGCCGTGAAAAGCTCGTGCACTTCGCAGGCGCCGTTCCAGGCGATGATCTTCACCTTCGTCTGCGCGGCGACGTTCTGCGCCAGGAAACGGTCGGGGACCATGATGACGCGATCGACGCCGAGGCTCTCCACCACCTTCACCGCGTTGGAGGAGGTGCAGCAGATGTCGACCTCGGCCTTCACCTCGGCAGAGGTGTTGACATAGGCGACCACCGGCACGCCCGGGTATTTGCGGCGCAGCGCGCGAACGTCGGCGGCGGTGATCGAGGCGGCGAGCGAGCATCCGGCTTCCGCGTCCGGGATCAGCACGGTCTTTTCGGGGTTCAGGATCTTCGACGTCTCGGCCATGAAATAGACGCCGCCCTGGACAATCACCTCGGCGTCGGATTTCGCCGCAAGCTTCGCGAGCTGCAGGCTGTCGCCGATATAGTCCGAGACGCAATGGTAGATTTCCGGCGTCTGGTAGTTATGCGCCAGAATCACCGCATTGCGCGTCTTCTTGATGTCATTGATCGCCTTTACGTAAGGCGCGTGAAACGGCCATTCGATCGCCGGAATCACCTTGGAGACGCGCTCATAAAGATGGGCCGTCGCCGCCTCGACCTCGGGGGTCCACTCCAGATTCGGGCGCGGAATGATCGGAAAGCGGCCGTCGGGCCCCAGGCCCAGCGCGCGCGGACGGATCGTCGGCGCTGGCGCTCTCGTCAGTTCGGCGGATTGGGACGTCATGGCTCGCTTGCCCCTCAAAGTAGTCGACGCCTGCGCGGCCTTGATATACTCAATTTGAGTATAAGCCGGCCCTACAAAAACTCCGCGGCGAACCCCGCCCGGAGCGCTCATTCGCTAGAGCTTAATGACACTCGTCGGCGCCCGCAAGCCCAGCTGCCCGAGAGATGTTCTCGCGGCGAGCATAAGTCAAGGGCACATCGGGGAAAATGAGATGTTAACCCCTTCTGGGGCGGGCCCCAGGGCTTTAACAATTGTCAACGTCTGCGGCGGATCATCGAATCCAAGACCCTCCCGGCATGACGCCGGGGGCAAAGAGGGCCGCGGGCTGGCATGACAATTTTAACCGCTTTTTCCGGCGCGCTTTCGCGCCTCCATATTTCCCTTTTTAATTCCGATGAGTCTTGTTTCGCGCGTCTTCGTCATTTTCTCGAAGGCGACCCACTCGCATTCGAGGCTTGTCCGCTGTCGCCTTCTGTACGGGGTCGTTTTCGCGCCGAACAGCTGACCGATCTGGAGCGCGGCACACCTGTCATCTTGCTCGTCTCCTGTTTCAGCGCCCTGACCTTTTTGTTGCTGATGTGGGAAACGCCCATTGCCGGGCAGGTCGGAGTCTGGTCGGCGCTCGTATTTTGCCTTGCGGGGATCGTTTATGCCCGGCGGGTGAGCGCGCCCGTGCGCCAGTGCAGCGCCGCTTCCGCGAACGGCGTCTGGCGCGCCACTGCGAATGCGTTCTTGCACGGCACGCTGTGGGGCGCCTTTCCGGCGTTTTTTTTCGCCGACTCGGCGCTGCCGCAGCAGCTCGTCATCGTGGGATTCGTCTTATCGACCATGTTTGGCGGCGGTTTTGCCCTCTGCATGATCCCCGGCGCCTTGCTGGCGCATGTCACGCCGATCTGGGCGGGCTTTGCCGTCGCGCTCTTGGGCAAGCATGATCCCGCGTTCAACGTCGTCGGCTTCACGACGGCGCTCTATAGCCTGGTGATGGTCAACGGCGCGTTCAAACGCGCGGCTGCGGCGGCGCAGCGTTGCGCGGCGGAAGCGGCGGCGCAGGAGGGCGCCCTTCGCGACGAGCTGACCAATCTGCCGAACCGCGTGGCCTTTCGTGAGGAGCTGTCGCGTTCCTTCGCGCGTCTGGCGCGCCGGAACGAATGCTTCGCGGTGATGTGCTTCGATCTCGACGGCTTTAAAAGCGTCAATGACTCGATGGGGCACGAGGCGGGAGATCTTGTCCTAATCGAGGCCGCGCGTCGGCTGAAGGCGTCCACGCGCGAAAATGACCTGGTCGCGCGTCTCGGTGGTGACGAATTTGCGCTGATCGCCGCCGACATTCACAATGTCGAAGACGCCGCGACGATCGCGCAACGCACCCTGGCCAATTTCCGCCCGCCATTCGAGGTCGAGGGGCGCAGCCTGCCGATCTCCATGAGCATCGGCGTCGCCATCGCGCCGAGCGACGGCGTCGACGCCGAAAGCATCATGCGCAACGCCGACAGCGCCATGTATGCGACGAAGCAGTCGGGGCGTCGCGGATATACGCTGTTTCGAGATCGCTTCGGCTTCATCGCGGAGAGAAACACGCTCGACGCCGAGCTGGACCGCGCCTTCGCCGAAAACGAGCTCTTTATGGTCTATCAACCCTTCGTTGATTCGCAGAGCTGCGAAACGACGGGTTTTGAAGCGCTTTTGCGCTGGCGCCATCCGGCGCGCGGCGTGCTCAGCGCAGCAGAGATCGTGCCGCTCTTCGAGCGCGAAGGGCAGATCGAGCGGGTGGGGGCCTGGGCGTTACGGGAAGCAATGGCCGAGGCAAGCGGATGGCCGTCGCATCTTAGGGTCGCGGTCAATGTCTCGGCGCTGCAGCTGCGCAAGCCCAATTTCGAAGCGATCGTCCTCGACGCTTTGAACGCGAGCGGTCTCGACCCCAGCAGATTGGAGCTCGAGCTCACCGAGACGGCCATGATCCTCGACGGCGAAAAAGCCTTCGACATGCTTGCCAGTCTGCGCCAGCTTGGCGTCACGACGGCGCTCGACG
Source organism: Methylocystis sp. MJC1 (assembly GCF_026427715.1). Classification (NCBI taxonomy): domain Bacteria; kingdom Pseudomonadati; phylum Pseudomonadota; class Alphaproteobacteria; order Hyphomicrobiales; family Methylocystaceae; genus Methylocystis; species Methylocystis sp. MJC1. The sequence continues at coordinate 1,796,392 of NZ_CP107558.1, forward strand.
ATCTCGGAACGGGCTATTCCTCTTTGGCGAATCTCGTGGGACTGCCCCTCGACCGGCTGAAAATCGATCGTTCTTTCGTCGCCAATCTCGAGACAAATCCAATGTGCGCTTCCGTCGTGAAGCTGACGATCGAGCTGGCGCGTTCTCTCTCGCTGTCGGTAACGGCTGAAGGGGTCGAAAACCCGCGCCAGCTCGGAATGCTCCGCGAATTCGGATGCCGCGAGGTGCAGGGCTATTTGTTCAGCGCGCCGCGGCCGGCGACGCGGATCGCCGCGCTGTTCGAAAGGTGCCCGCTCGGCGGAGATGCGCAGACGCTCCCGCTCCAGCATGTGGCCAAAAGTTGCGTTCTAGCCGGGTGAGCCTCTTGGAGCGGAGGGGTCGCGGCGGCGGCGAAACCCCGCTATAGACGTGGCCATGCAGCCAGATGTCCAAACCGTTTTCCCACGCCGTCATCTCCTCGGCATCGAAGGCCTGTCCCGACCGACGATCGAAATGCTTCTCGACATGGCCGAGCAAGCGGTCGAAGTGTCGCGGCAGGTCGAGAAAAAGCGGTCGATCCTGCGGGGGCGCACCCAGATCAATCTTTTCTACGAAGCCTCGACGCGCACGCAGGCCTCCTTCGAGATCGCCGGAAAGCGCCTCGGCGCCGACGTGATGAACATGTCCGTGGCGCGCTCTTCGGAATCCAAGGGCGAGACACTGCTCGATACGGCGATCACGCTCAACGCCATGCGGCCGGACATTATTGTCGTGCGGCATGCGCAGGCCGGCGCGGCGCATCTTCTGGCGCGAAAAGTCGATTGCTCGGTCGTCAACGCCGGCGACGGCGCGCATGAACACCCGACCCAGGCGCTGCTCGACGCGCTGACCATTCGCCGCAACAAGGGACGCATCGAAGGGCTCATTGTCGCAATCTGCGGCGATATTCTCCATTCGCGCGTGGCGCGCTCGAATATTCTGCTGCTGTCGGCGCTCGGGGCGCGGCTCCGGGTCGTGGGGCCGTCGACGCTCGCCCCCGACAGCCTGTCTCGGCTCGGGGTAGAGGTCCATCACGACATGCACAGCGGCCTCGCGGGCGCGGATATTGTGATGATGCTGCGGCTTCAGCGCGAGCGCATGGCGGGCGCGCTTACGCCCAGCGCCCGGGAGTATTACCATTTCTTCGGCCTCGATGAGGAAAAGCTCGCCTATGCCGCGCCGGATGCGCTGGTCATGCATCCGGGCCCGATGAACCGGGGGGTGGAAATCGACTCCGCCGTCGCGGACAGCGGCCGCTCCTTGATCCGCGAGCAGGTGGAAATGGGCGTCGCGGTCCGAATGGCGGTTCTCGAGGCCCTCGCGCAGCACCTGCCCAACGTGTAAGATCGGTCGAAAAGAACCAAAAAGGGGCGAGAAATGCTCAAGTTGATCCGCTTCATCGGATTGGTGTCTCAGTCGATCATGATCCAGTTCGCGCATTTGTTCGGCCTCGTCGCCTTCGTGGCGGGGGCGGCGCTCGGCTATTTCCGCCTGCCGTCATGGGCCGTGCCGATTCTCGCCGTCGTCTGCGGCGTGCTTTCTGACAAGTTCCTCGACGAGGAGTCCGTCACAGGGCTTTTGGAGAAGGCGCATTCCGCTAATCAACGCGGCGGCTTTCTGATCGTCGTCTATTTCGTGATCTGCGCGCTCGGCTACGTCGTCGGCGCCTATGGGCGCCACTATCAGCGCAAGCGCGTCACGGCGGCGGCCACGAAGGAGTGACGTTCGCCGGCTCTCGTAGGAATAAACCGTCATTGCAAGCGAAGCGAAGCAATCCAGGGCCCCGTCGCTGCTCTGGATTGCATCGTGGCTACGTTCCTCGCAATGACGGCGAGATTTCCTTGGCGGCGCCGAGCGCCGCCTGCCGCGCTCAATTGTGAGCGATGGCTGCCAGGGAGCCGCTGACGTTGACGCCGTTCCGGATGAAGCTGTTGTCGCCATAAGTGGAGGCGAAACCGCCTGAGACTTTGACGCCAGTCGGGTTTCCAACCGCAGTCGACTTCGTGAGATAGATGAAGGCGTTGTTCGTGACCGAAAGACCGGTGGCCGCGTTTGCGGTCGCATCTACCTGGTCGATCTCCACATAGGCGAGGCTCGTCGCGAGCACGCCGACGCCATTGGCGTTCGCCTTCACGCGCGTCAGCGTTCCGGTCGGCTGAACATAATTCATATTCTGCGCGTTCGCGATATTGCCCTGTACGAGGACGCCGGTCCCGTTGTCGCGCACGAGCGTCTCGGCGACAGCGAAGAGGCCAGGGCCTGCCTGCGGGACGATGGCGACGCCATTGGCCTTGAACCCGAGGACCGTGCAGTCCTGGATGGCGATGTTGCCGAAGCCCGTGGCGTTGACGCCATTCGTCGCGGTTCCGCCCCCGTCGATGACGAGACCCTTGATGAGAACCGACGCCGTTGTCGGAGCCTGCACGGCGATTGCGTCGCCGGTGGAGACCGACACGCTGGCGTCGCCGACGTTCGCATTGACGATCGACAGCGCATTCTTGATCACGACCGGCCCGTACGCGCCGGGATCGCGCACCAGAATCGTCCCGCCAACGGCCACGATGGCGTCGTGCATGTATTGAAAGGTCTTGCAGGGGCTCGTAAGGGCGCCGCAGCTCGCGCTGTCGGCGCCGAACTGCGCAGACGCCCAGGCGCGCTGAAGCGTGCCCGAGGCATGAGAAATATTCGGGGCAAGACTCGCCGTGGCGATGACCGCCGCAAAGAAAGCTGAGGATGATTTGTTCATAACCAACTCCTGACTGCGCAATTCCAGTGCGCAATCGCAATGTTAGCCAGGCGTCGGAATACATCCGTGCGCCTGCTCACTCGGCGAACGCGAATGAAGGGAATGGTCGGAGAGGCCCCGCGAACGGGTTCATGTCCGCTTGTTTGCGACGGCTCTCATCGCCTGAGATTTAGCCCGTCATTGCGAGCGAAGTGAAGCAATCCAGGGCCGTGATATCCGCCTAGGATTGCTTCGTTGGGCTTAGCCTCCTCGCAATGACGGCGAGTCAGCTTACTGAAGATTTTATAGTCGCGATCGAACCTTTCTGCCGCACCAAAGTTCGATCGCCCGGGTTACCGATGGGCCATAAATCTCTTTATTGATCTCGCTGCCTGCGATGGCCTTTTTGAAGTACCATTTGGCGTAGCTACAAATAGTATCAGCTTCGTCGTCACGCGCGATTTCAAAAAGGATAGGTCCGATATTGAAGCGTATTTGAGCATCGCTCTCAGTAATAGGAGTCGAAATCGCTTCTGAAACTACGTAATTCAGATGGTCGTTTGGATTGTAATCCAAAATTATTGACTTAAGATAAAGTGGCAATATCGCTATGGTAGCCTCGTCGTTCAAGTATACGAATGCTGCTTGAGCGCTATTGCTCCGGTCAATCGCCGTCGCGGTCCTGATATAGGCGTCGACCCTCGCGGCTTCTGCGTGGTTTTCCAAATCGAATTCAGGACGAATAATCCGCCCTGCTGGCAGTTTGCGCGCATAAAATGAACGCGTAATAGCGGATACGAGATCTTTTTCGCGATCCGATATCATCTGCGTCTCTTCCGCGACGCGAAGCAATCCAGGGGCCGCGATAGCTCCGTGGATTGCTTCTCGGCTTCGCCTCCTCGCAATAACGGCGAGGGGCGCGCCGTCGGCTTACAGTCCCTCGAACAGCGCCGTGGAAAGATAGCGCTCGGCGAAAGAGGGGATAATCAGGACGATATTCTTGCCCTCGGCCTCCGGCCGCCCGGCGATTTCCAGCGCCGCGGCCACGGCAGCGCCCGAGGAAATGCCGACCGGAATGCCCTCCACCCGCGCAAGTAGGCGCGCCGTGTCGAAGGCGGTCTGATTGCCGATGGTGACGATCTCGTCGATCACGCCGCGGTCGAGGATCGGCGGCACAAAGCCGGCGCCGATGCCCTGGATCTTATGCGGTCCCGGCGGGCGGCCGGAGAGCACTGCGGAATCCTCCGGCTCCACCGCCACCACGCGCAACGCTGGATTATGCTGCTTCAGCACCTGGCCCACGCCGGTGATCGTTCCGCCGGTGCCGACGCCCGAGACAAAATAATCGACGTGGCCCTGGGTGTCGTTCCAGATCTCCTGCGCCGTGGTGACGCGGTGAATCTCGGGGTTCGCCGGGTTTTCGAACTGCTGCGGAATAACGGCGCCGGGCGTTTCGGCGGCGAGTTCCGACGCCTTGGCGAGCGCGCCCTTCATGCCTTGGGCGGCGGGCGTCAGCACCAGTTCCGCTCCGAGCAATGCGAGCATCTTGCGTCGCTCGATCGACATCGATTCGGGCATCACGAGAATAAGCCGGTAGCCGCGCGCCGCCGCGACGAAGGCGAGCGCAATGCCGGTGTTGCCGGAGGTCGGCTCGATGAGCACGGATTGGCCGGGCGTAATCTTGCCGCTCTTTTCGAGCGCGTCGATCATGGCGACGCCGATACGGTCCTTGACGCTCGCGATCGGATTGAAGAATTCGAGCTTGGCGAGAAGGTTGCCCTTCACGCCTTTCTCTTTCGCCAGTCGATCGAGGCGCACGAGCGGCGTGTCGCCAATCGTCTGCGTGATGGAGTCGTAAATGCGGCCGCGCCCCGGCTTTGCGGGCGGCGTGAACGGCGTGTCGTTCGACATGTCTTGCTCCGGAATGAGTTTCAGATCGACAGCTTGGCCCCGACCGCCGCCATCATTGTCGCAAGCGCGGGCCTCAAATAGTGGTCGGGGACGCGAGCGGCCAGATGACTTCCCAGCCAGATGCCGGGCAGCGAGCCCACAAGCAGGGAGAACAGCAACAGCCAGTCGACGCCGCCCATCAGCCAATGCCCGAAGCCGGCGACCAGCGTCAATGGCACCGCGTGAGCAATATCGGAGCCAACGAGGCGCACGGTCGGCAAGCGCGGGTAAAGGGCGAGCAGCACCGTCATGCCGACCGCTCCCGCGCCCACCGAGGAGATCGAGACCAGCACGCCGATGAACGCCCCGAGCCCGATTGTCAGGAAGCGCGCGCGGCTGTCGGTTAGATTGTCGGTGTGCCGCGCGATGTAGTCGAGAATCCATCGGCGGAAGAGAATCGCAAGGGCTGTCAGCAGCAAGGCGACGCCCAGCGCCGACGTGATGAGGCCGTTCGCCGCATGGCCGGCAGCTTTGCCGAGCCAGGAGAGCAGAACGAGCGAAGCGATCGTCATCGGAACCGAGCCGCAGGCGAGGCGCCGCGTAATGCGCCAATCGACCGTGTCGTTGAGCGCATGGACGATCGTGCCGCCGCTTTTCGTGACGGCGGCATAGAGCAGATCGGTGCCCACCGCCGTCGTCGGCGCAATGCCGAAAATCAGCACGAGGATCGGCGTCATCAATGATCCGCCGCCGACGCCGGTAAGCCCGACGAGCGAGCCGACGACGAAGCCCGATAGCGAATACAACGGGTTGAAGGCATGGAGCGCATCGGCGACCGAGACCATGGGATGAGCCCCTTTATTCCACACTAATTTCCCGTGCAAAAACGGGAGCTACGGACATTAATTGTATAATTGTCGCAAAAGCCTCGCGCGTCAAATGTCTACTGTTCTAGTTAAAAGGTAGAATGGGTGGCGGGAGGCCGTCAAGCTATTATATGAAAGCTCGTGAATATGTGATTTAGTCCCGCCGCCGGGCGGGAGAATGGGCTAAGCGTCACAAGCGGCGCCGGCCGCGCGTGGCCAAATCTGTGGTAAGCTGTCGAATGCTCACAAAAAAAGCAAAATACGGCCTGAAGGCGATGGCCTATCTCGCGGGGATAGAGCCGGGCCAGACCGCTCTCGTCGCGGACATCGCCGCCAGCAATCAAATCCCCAAGAAATTTTTGGACGCCATCCTCAGCGAATTGCGCAACGCGGGCTTTGTCCATTCCAAGAAGGGCAAGGGCGGCGGATATATGCTTGCCCGCCTGCCGGAACAGATCGCCGTCGGCGACCTCGTGCGCGCCCTCGACGGCCCGCTTGCCCCGATTCAATGCGCCAGCAAGCGGCTTTATAGGAAATGCGACGACTGCCCGGATGAGTGTCATTGCCCCGTCCGCCTGGTCATGCTCAAGGCGCGCGACGCGATTGCTCAGGTACTCGACAACACCTCGCTAGCTCAAATGCGCGCGCTGGGAGAGGCGGGATTGAAGCCGGCCGAAGGCAAGGCGGCGAAATCCGCCGCCGCCGCGGCCATGGACATGGCGTAAGGCTGAACCTATAAAGCCCGCGCCGGCTTTTCTTGCCGGGCAATTTTGCTGAAAATAGAGGCCGGCCTGACGCCGGGAAGCGAATGTCGGAAGCAGCTGTGGCGACGGTTCGTCGGGGTGCGGAGCAGGGACAAGCGGTGGCCGCGTTGCGGCGCACCATGGTCGAGCGTCAGCTGCGTCCCTTCGATGTCACGGACGTGCCGCTCCTCGAGCGCTTCCTCGAAATCCCGAGAGAATTGTTCCTGCCTGCGAGCCAGGCGCCGCTCGCCTATTCCGACCTTGCCATAACGGTGAACGGCGCCGGCGGACATAAGCGCGCGCTTTTGCCCCCGCTTGTTCTTGCCCGCCTGTTGCAAGGGGGCGCGCCCCGCCCCGGCGAGAAGGCGCTCGACATCGGCGGCGTCGGTTATTCGGCGGCGCTTCTTGCGGGCCTGGTCGGCGAAGTGACGGCGCTCGAGTGCGATCCGGAGCTCGCGGCGCGCGCCAAGGACGGTCTATCCGCGCTCGGCGTGAGCAATGCGCAAGTCGTGACCGGCCCGCATCAGCAGGGCTTCGCCGCCAAAGCGCCCTATGACGTGATCTTTGTCCATGGCGCGGTCGAGGCGGGTCTCGACGCGCTTTTTGCCCAGCTGGCGCCCAACGGCCGCCTTCTTGCAATCGTGACGCCGGAGTCGGGCGCCGGGCAGCATGTTGTGCGGTTCGAGCACCAGGATGGCCAGCTCGCCGGGCGAATCTCTTTGCTCAGCGCGAATGCGCCGGTACTCGAGGGTTTTGCAAAGGCGCCGTCTTTCGTCTTCTGAGGCGTCGGCGTTTCGCCTTATTCGCGTACCTTGCGTTCCTTGTGCCGCGTCTTGTGGAGAAACGCCTTCCGCGCAGGGCGTTCTCGCTGTCGTGCCTCTGGCGGCAGTCGGATTGTGATGAGGAGCGTTTAGTATGAATTTGGCGTCGAAGCGGTCGCTGGGGCAGGGCCTTGCGCCTGTTGCGCATATCGCCCTCATTGCGGCGGCGCTGGTTACGGCTTCGATCAGCGACGCACAGGCCGAATCGCTTCTATCGGCGCTCGCGCGCGCCTACGCTGGCAATCCAGACCTCAATCAAAGCCGCGCGAATGTGCGCGTGCGCGACGAGGACACGCCCAAGGCCGCCGCCGGCATGCGCCCCAAGGCCAGCATCCAGGCCTCGGCCGGACCCCAATACGGTAATTTGCGCATTCCCGGCGGGCGCAATCAGACGACCGGTCAGCGCCAATTTTTCGGCGATGAATTCGTCGGCTGGCCGCGCGGCGCAACGCTCAATATCACGCAGAGCGTCTTCGACGGCGGACGCACCGCGAATTCCATGCGCCAGGCCGAATCCGGCGTCTTCGCCGCGCGCGCCACGATGCGCCTTACCGAACAGGCGATCCTGCAAAACGGCGCCACCGCCTACATGAACGTGCTGCGCGACACGGCGGTTGTTAATCTGCGCAAGAATAACATCTCCGTTCTCGAGCAGCAGCTCAAGCAGACTCGCGACCGATTCGACGTGGGCGAGGTGACGCGCACGGACGTGGCTCAAGCCGAGGCCTCACTCGCCCAGGCGCGCTCCGATCTCTACGCCGCGCAAGCGCAGCTCAAAACCAGCATCGCCAATTATCACCAGCTCATCGGCAATGATCCGAGCCATCTCGAACCCGGCCGGTCGCTGGAGCCGCTCCTTCCAAGATCGCTGAATGAGGCAATCGGCGTTGCGCTCGCGGAGCACCCCGGCGTTGTTGCGGCGCTGCATCAGGTCGACGCGGCGGAGCTTGCTGTGAAAGTTGCCGAGAGCGCGCTGTCGCCGACATTGTCGGTCAATGCGCAGGTCTCCAATCAATATGATTCATTCCTCGGCTTTCCCGGATCGCGGCAATTCTCGGCCTCCGCCATCGGTCAGCTGAATGTGCCGCTCTATCAGGGCGGCGCGGAATACGCCTCGATCCGCCAAGCGAAGGAACAGCTCGGACAGGCGCGCTTGAACGCTGATCTGCAGCGCGACAGCGTTCGCGCCAGCGTGGTGTCGAGCTATGGGCTGCTGGAGACGGCGAAGGCCTCGATCGTCTCGCAGCAGGCGGCAGTGAAGGCGGCGGAAACTGCGCTTGCCGGCGTGCGCGAAGAGGCGAAGGTCGGCCAGCGCACGACGCTCGACGTGCTCAATGCCCAGCAGGCGTTGCTCAATGCGCGCGTGGGGCTGGTGATTGCGCAACGCGATCGCGTGGTGGCCTCTTTCGCTGCGCTCGGCTCCATCGGCCGGTTGTCGGCGCAGGAGCTCAATCTCGACGTCACGTTGTACGACCCCGGCGTTCACTACGAGCAAGTCAAATTGAAGTGGATCGGGACTGAGACGCCCGATGGGAGATGATCTGAATTGGTGACAGCGCGTCCCGAAAGGTGTGGAATTCGGTAACGCCGTGTTGATTCGGAAGCGAGCGAGGGTCACTGATTAATCGACCTTTCGTCGTAGACACAACGCTAACCATTTCGAGAAAGCACTCCATGAGCGCAGCGAACGCTTCCGCCCCGTCGCCCTCTATCCAAGAAGAGATGCGTGCGCACGAGCCGTCGATGGAGGAAATTCTCGCTTCCATCCGCCGCATCATCGCCGACGACGATTCGCTTCCCGGCGCCCGTCGCGACCGCGACGAACGTCGTCGCCGCGACGCCGAGCACGCTATTGCAGATGCCCCAGCGCTCGCCCCGCAGAGCGCCGCCCCGTCTGCGGCGGCGCCTGAAGCCGCGTCGCAGCCCGAGCCTGCGGTCGAACCGGAGCCGCAACTCGCCTCCGCAGCCAAGATCAGATCGCTGCCGCTGCGTCTCAACCGCGCGCCGGAACCCATCCAGCTGGTCGAGGAAACGGTCGCCGAAGAAGAAGATTATTCGGAGGAGCAGGAGCTTTCCGAGACGGTCGATTTCGACGCCGAAGCGCCGGTTGATGAGCAGCTCGAAAGCGAAAGCTCGGAAATCGCCGGCTATGAAGTCGAGGATGCGCCGCTGGTTTCAGCCGAGGCCGCATCCTCGGTCGCCTCGCAATTCCAGACGCTCGCTGCGAGCATGATCCTCAACGACAGCGGCCTCCTTCAAAAATACGCGCAGGAGATGCTGCGCCCGATGCTCAAGCAATGGCTCGACGACAATCTCCCGGTCATCGTCGAGCGGCTCGTGCGCGTGGAGATCGAACGCGTGGCGAGAGGCGGGCGCCGATAAAGCGCGCCCGGGCTTTGACGGCCCGTTAACGATAACGATAGGAGTCGGCGCTAGCGTTTTGCTCATGCACCGACTCCGCCTGTTTCTTCGCTCGCTTATCTTGCCCGTCACGCTGTTTTGCGCGGCCGGCGCGGTTGCGAGCTATTTTGTCTGGCATGGCGTCCACGGCCAGCGCGGTCTCAAGACCGGCGAGGAATATGAGCAGAAGCTGGCGCAGCTACGCCTCGAACGCGACATGCTGAAGCTGCAGCGCATGCAATGGGAATCCAGGATCGCGCTCATAAAGGGAGAGAATATCGACGCGGATATTCTCGACGAGGAAACCCGCAAGAGCCTCGGACGCGTGCATAAGAACGAAGTGGTGATATTGCTCCCCGAAGGCGAGACGCCGTAATCCGTCTCACCTGAGCGAATATCGTCCGGCAGGTCGCGGCGGCCCTTCGCTTTCGACCAATCCGCGCCCGACCAAATCCTCCAAATGCGCGAAGACATTCATGGCCGCTGCGCCATGGAGCCGTTTATCGATGCTCTCATAAAGGCGCGCGACCATCTGCGGGATGGTGTCGTCGCCCTCGGCCAGGCGTTGAAGGATCGCGGCCTCGCGGGCGTGGCGATGGTGGACGAGCGCGCGCAGATAACGGGGCGGATCGCGCACAGGGTCGCCATGGCCCGGCCAGAAGATTTGGTCGTCCCGCAGCCGCAGGTCCTCGAGCGATTCCATGTAGTCGGCCATCGAGCCGTCCGGCGGCGCCACCACCGTGGTCGACCACCCCATGATATGGTCGCCGGTGAAAAGCGCTTTCTCCTCCAGCAGGGCGAAGCAGAGATGGTTCGCTGTATGGCCGGGCGTCTCCAACGTTTCGATCGTCGCGCCGGGAAGATCGAGACGGTCGCCGTCTCTGAGAATGACGTCCGGCGCATAGGCCGTGTCATGCGAGGCGTCGAGGCCGGGGCCGGTGACGGCGATGTTCGGCGAGGGGGCATAGGGCGCGCAGCCGGCGATCGTCGCGCCGGTCGCTTCCTTCAAGGCGCGGGCCGCCGGCGAATGGTCGCGATGCGTGTGCGTGACAAAAATATATTTCAGCCGCTCGCCCTCGATCGCAGCCTGCAGGGCGGCAAGGTGGCGCGGATCGGCGGGGCCGGGATCGATGATGGCGACCTCGCCTTGGCCGACGATATAGCTGCAGGTTCCCTTGTAGGTGAAAGGCCCGGCGTTTGGCGCGACGACGCGGCGCAGCAGCGGAGAGACGCGCTCGGCGGCGTGCTGGACTGGCGCGTTCATCATCTTCCTCCCTGGACGGAGAGGAAGATAGAAGTTTCGCGCCAGCGTTTCAAAAGGCGGATGCGGGCCGCCCCGCTTACATCGGGAAGAGGGCGCCCTCGCGCTGCAGCAGGTTCTCCATCATATAGCCGACCGCGCCGTTGTAATTCACCTGGCACCAGCTTGCCTGCCAGCCCGCATAGCAGGCGCCCTTATTGACCCTCGCGCCGCCCGGCACCGCGCCGATGACCGGATATTTGGTCCCGGGGCCCTTGTAGAGATTGGCGAGCTCCGTGGTGACGACCGGCGCGACGATGACATCATTTCCAGACGGGGCGAGCACGCCCGCAGCGACATAGCCGCTGGTTTGCCCGAAGGAGACCTTGCACCAGTCGCGCTTCCAGCCGCCCCCGCATTGCAGGACCTGCACATCGGCGCCGGCGGGGATGGTGGCGATGACGGGCCATTTCACGCCCGGGCCCGATCGCACATTGGCGGGGCTTGTGACGGGCGCTGCGGTTGCTGCGCTCGCGACGAAAACAATGGATAGTCCCGCGAAACGGAGAAGGCTCATAGTCGACATTCGATTACTCCCTTGGAAATGATTTTACGTTTTGGCGAACCAGCCAAAAGATAATGATTTTATGGGGAAAAGGTTCCGCTTGCGTCAGTGGAAGTTGCGGGCCTTGGGCATCGCCTCGCCTTTCGAGACGCGCATCGCCTCCAAGAGGCGCAGATCGGCCGAGAGGTCGTCGACGCGCTGCGCGACCACATGGATGACGCCCGATTCCTTTTGCAGCCGGCCGGTGACGGCGACATAGCGGGCGCCGATGATCTCGGCGCGCTGGCGCTCCAGAAGCTTTGGCCAGACGATGATATTGGCCTGGCCGGTTTCGTCTTCGATCGTCATGAAGACGACGCCCTTGGCGGTGCCCGGCCGCTGCCGCAGCAGCACCAGGCCCCCGACCATGACCCGCCGCCCGTCGCCGTCGGGAAAGCGCGAGAGCGCCTCGCAGGGCAGGGCGCCGCGCGCCTCCAGCCGGGAGCGCAGGAAAGCCACGGGATGGCCTTTGAGCGAGAGCGAGAGGAAACGATAGTCCTCGACGATCTCCTCCCCCGGCGGCATGGGCGGCAGATGGGCGTCGGGCTCCAGCGGCGAGAAAGAGAGCGCGCGCAGAAGCGGCAGATCGTCCTTGTCGCCGACGCGATTGAGCCCCGCCGCCGCCCAGAGCGCGTCGCGGCGCGAGAGGCCGAGAGAGGCAAAGGCATCGGCTTCGGCGAGGCGTTGGATCGTCTCCGGCGAGAGCGCCGCCCGCAGCCAGACATCGCGGACCGAGTCGTATCCCTTGCCACGTAGCGCGACGAGACGGCGCATGTTTTCCTCAGCGACACCCCTGATCTGGCGGAACCCGAGGCGGATGGCGCGGTCGCCGATAATGTCGCCCGCCATATCGGCATGGCGAGGGTGGAGAGACTTGGTGGAATGACGGACGCTGGGCGTGAGTTCATCCCTCCCCTTTACGGGGAGGGTGGCGCAGCGAAGCTGCGACGGGTGGGGTAAGGCCCCATCAGAGTCGTTGCGGCTCGAACCCCACCCGGCGGCCTGCGGCCGCCGACCTCCCCGTAAAGGGGAGGTATTGGTCGCCATGCTCCCCAGACTGTCGTTGGCGCCTTGGGAGCTATTTGCCTCCAACGTCGCATCCCAATCCGACGCATTGATATCCACCTCGCGCACCTCGACCCCATGCTCCTTGGCGTCGCGCACGATCTGCGCGGGGGCGTAGAAACCCATGGGCTGTGAATTCAGCAAAGCGCAGGCGAAGACGTCCGGGTAACGGCATTTGAGCCAGGCCGAGGCGTAGACGAGCAGCGCGAAGGAGGCCGCATGGCTTTCCGGAAAGCCGTAAGTGCCGAAGCCCTCGATCTGGCTGAAGCAGCGCTCGGCGAACTCCCGCGCATAGCCCTTCTGCGTCATGCCGGAGATCATCTTGTCGCGGAAGCCGCCGATAAGGCCGGCGCGTTTGAAGGTCGCCATGGCGCGGCGAAGCTGGTCGGCCTCCGACGGCGTGAAGCCAGCCGCGACAATGGCGATGCGCATGGCCTGCTCCTGAAACAGCGGCACGCCATGGGTTTTGCTGAGCACCTGCTCGAGTTCCTTGGAAGGATAGGAGACCGCCTCCTTGCCCATGCGGCGGCGCAAATAGGGATGCACCATGTCGCCCTGAATGGGGCCGGGGCGCACGATCGCAACCTCGATGACGAGATCGTAAAAGCACTTGGGCTGGAGCCGCGGCAGCATGGACATTTGCGCGCGGCTTTCGATCTGGAAGACGCCGACCGTGTCGGCGCGCGAGATCATGGCGTAGACGCGCTCGTCTTCGGCGGGGATCGAGGAGAGGCGATGCGCGATCCCGTAATGCTGTGCGAGAAGCGCGAGACCCTTGCGCAGGCAGGTGAGCATGCCGAGCGCCAGCACGTCGATCTTGAGCAGGCCCAGCGCGTCGAGATCGTCCTTGTCCCATTCGATCGTGCTGCGGCCCTCCATGGCGGCGGGCGCGACGGGGACGACTTCATCGAGCCGGTCGCGCGTGATGACGAAGCCGCCGGAATGCTGCGTGAGATGACGCGGAAAGCCTTCGATCTCCTCGGCGAGCGCCAGCGCCTTGGCGAAGCGCGGCTCGGATGCGTCGAGGCCGAGCTTTTGAATATCGTCTCCGCGCTTGCCGCGCTCGCTGCCGCGCCCGAATGCCGCCGACGACAGGCGGCCGACGAGATCGCTCGACAGGCCGAAAGCCTTGCCGATTTCGCGTATGGCGCTCTTGCCGCGATAGGTGGTGACGGCGGCGGCAAGCCCCGCGCGCTCGCGGCCGAAGCGGCTGTAGATATATTGGATCACCTCTTCGCGCCGCTCATGCTCGAAATCGACGTCGATGTCGGGCGGCTCGTTGCGTGCAGCGGAAACGAAACGCTCGAACAGCAGGTCGTGCTTCGTTGGATCGACTTCCGTGACGCCGAGACAAAAGCAGATCACGGAATTGGCCGCCGAGCCGCGCCCCTGCGCGAGGATTTCCTTGCTCCGCGCAAAGCGCATGATGTCGTGCACGGTGAGGAAATAGGCGGCGTATTTCAGCTCGGCCACGAGCGTCAATTCGCGTTCGAGCAGCGCCGAGACATGATCGGGAACGCCTTGCGGATAGCGCGCCTTTGCGCCCTCGCGCGAGAGCGCTTCGAGCGCTTCCTGCTCGCTCGCAAAACCTTCGCGCAATTCGCTCGGATATTCGTAAGCGAGATCGGTGAGGCGGAAGTCGAGCCTTTGTAGAAAGCGCGCGCTTTCATCAACGGCGTCTGGCGCGTCATTGAAGAGCCGCGCCATTTCGGCGGCGCTTTTCAAATGCCGCTCGGCGTTGGCGGCGAGGAGAAAACCAGCTTCATCGAGCGTTGTCTTCTCGCGAATGCAGGTCAGCGCGTCGGCGAGCGGGCGACGCTCCACGACATGCATATGCGCGTCATTCACCGCGACGAGCGGCAGCCCGAGCCTTTGCGCAAGCTCGATGCGGCCAAGAAGCCGCGCGCGCGGGCGTGGGCCGAACAAAGCGGTCGCCGCCAGCCAGACGCGGCCTCGCGTCGCCTCCAACAGGGCAGGGGGCGGCGCGCCATTCTCCATGAGGATGAGCTGCTGGCCCTCGGCAAAGTCGAGAAGATCGGCGAGGAAAAGCGCACAGTCGCCCTTCTCGGTTCGCAGATTGCCGCGCGTCAACAGCCGGCACAGGCGCCCATAGGCGGCACGGTCCTTGGGATAGCAGAGAATATCCGGCGTCTCGTCGCGAAAGACGAGCCGCACGCCGACCGCAAGGCGAAAATCCCCGACGCTTTCCTGATGCGCGCGCAGATAGGAGAAGGCGCGCACCACGCCCGCGAGCGAATTGTGGTCGGCGACGCCAATGCCGCAATGCCCGAGCGCCAGCGCCGTCGCCGCCATCTCTTCCGGATGCGACGCGCCGCGCAGGAAGGAGAAATTGGTGGTTGTCGCAAGCTCTGCGTAGCGGGGCGGCGGCATGGGCGGCGGAGAGGGGTGTTTGTTCCCCTATTGTTCTAGGCTTTTTCTCCCGGCGTCAAGTGGGAGGACAGTGAGCCCTGTAACTTGCTTGTTCGTTGGTCTGTAGAGAGAAGGACGAGCTCCTGCGCTCGGTTCCAGGCGTGGTCCGATCGTCTCGCGCACGCTGATCGCCGAAGTACCGGAGTTCGGAACGCTCGACCGTCGCGAGATCGCCCTCGCTTGCGGGCCTTAAGCCTTGGACGCGACAATCCGGCCGGTGGAATGGCAAGAGCTTCATCGACGGCGGGCGTTCCTGCGTCAGAACCGCGCTCTTCATGGCCGCCATGGTAGCAGCGCGGTGGAACACAACGCTGAAAGCCTTCCGCGACAGGTTCGTGCAGGGTGCCCCAGAACGCTTGACCGGCAAGCCAGTGATTTCAGGCGCGCATCACCCCAAGAAAAACGGCGCGGGGAGCGCCCGCGCCGTTTGAAGAAAGATCAGTATTTCCGCACCAATGGGGGCATCGGAGGCGGAGCCATCATCGGCACCGGCGTGAGCGACGGAATGATGTAGCGGAAGCCGATCCGCACGTCGTTGGAGGCGACGTTGAAGGAGTGGCGCTCGCCGAAGCAGGGCACGGAGTTGCAGGAGATCGGATTGCTCGTGATCTTGCCCATGTCGAGGTAGCGATAAGCCACTTCCAGCCGCAGGTTCGGCGTTACCGCGAAGCCGAGGCCGCCTGTCACATGCCAGGCGAAATTCGTCGCGTTCATGTCGGCGGCGACGCCATAGCCGCCATTGGCGATGCCGTAGCCGGTATCTGTGAGGCCCGAGAAATTGTGGAAGGCCGCGCCGACGCCGGCGCCAATGAAGGGCGTCAGTCCATACCAGGTGCCGAGATCGACATAGGCGTTCGCCAGGAAAAGGGCGGTGCCCAGATTGGCGTTGTAATTGTCGAAGCCGCTACACGCCGAGCCGCAGCCCGGAAAGCTGAAGTGATTCGTGGCGCGATAGGCGGACTGGATGCGGTATTCGCCGGTCAGATCGAAGCGAACCCAGCTATTGAACTGGTAGCCGACGCCAGCGCCCGCGAACGCCGTGTCGCCGATGCTTCGCTGGGTGTTCCAGACCGGACCGGCGGGAACCACCACGTTTCCGAAGCTGTCGATGCCCGGGCGTAGCGAATAGTTCCAGCTGGAAATCTGGGTTGCGCCGACGCCCACGTCGCCGCGCAGATACCAGCCTCCGAAATCGACGGGCGGCGGCGGTTCCATCGGCGGGGGCGGCGGCAGCAGATCGGCCGCATTTGCGCCAGCGTTCGCGCCGGCGAGAAGTGCGGCCGCAAAAAGGAGGGCGAATATACGGCCCATGATTACTTCCCCTTTACGTAAAGAGGGCCGCGAAGCGGACCCGTGGCGCGTAGCCATCGGGCGTAAACATGACCGAAACCGCTTAAAGCCGAGTTAACCTTACCACTTAACCCAAAATACCGGCAGTTTAGCTAATTCTGTAAAGCATAACGGCTTTTGAAAGGCGGAGCGGGGCGTCTCCAACGCCCACGCCCGCTTTTTTTCTCATGCCGCTTCCGCCGGCTCTTTCAGCGCGTCGCAAACCTGCGCGACGAGCGTCTCGACGAGATCGCGGTCGTCGCCCTCGGCCATGACGCGGATTACCGGTTCAGTGCCGGAGGGGCGCACGATGAGGCGTCCCGCATTGCCAAGCCGCGCGCGCGCCGAGTCGATCGCCACGACGACCGACTTCTTCTCCAGCATCCTCTTTTGCGCACGGACGTTCTTGAGCACCTGCGGCAAGGGCTGGAAACAATGGCAGACCTCGCTTACGCGCCTGTTCTTGCGCTTGACCTCGGCGAGCACTTGCATGGCGGTCACGAGTCCGTCGCCGGTCGTCGAATAGTCGGAGAGGATCACATGGCCCGACTGCTCGCCGCCGACATTGTAACCCTCCTTGCGCATGCGCTCGATGACGTAGCGGTCGCCGACGGCGGTGCGCTCCAGCGTGAGGCCCATGGCGCCCAGATGGCGCTCGAGGCCCAGATTGGACATGATCGTCGCGACGATGCCGGGCTTTGCGAGGAGCCCCTGATCGCGCCAGCTTTGCGCGACGACGGCCATCACCTGGTCGCCGTCGATCACCGCGCCGGTCTCGTCGACGAGGATCACACGGTCCGCGTCGCCATCGAGCGCGATCCCGACATCGGCGCGCAGTTCGCGCACCTTCTCGCGCAGCGCCTGCGGCGAGGTCGAGCCGACGTCGCGGTTGATGTTGAAGCCGTCCGGCTCCACGCCGATCGCGATCACCTCGGCGCCGAGCTCCCAAAGCGCTTCGGGGGCGACCTTGTAGGCGGCGCCATTCGCGCAATCGATCACCACGCGCAGGCCTTCGAGGCTCAGATTGCGCGGCAGCGTATGTTTGGCGAATTCGATGTAGCGCGCGCGCACGTCGTCGATGCGGCGGGCGCGGCCGAGCTGGGTGGAGGCCGCGAGCTTGCGGCTGAGATCGCTGTCGAGGAGCGTTTCGATTTCGCTTTCGATCTCGTCGGAGAGCTTGTGCCCATCCGGCCCGAAGAGCTTGATGCCGTTGTCCTCAAAGGAATTGTGAGAGGCGGAGATCATCACGCCGACATCGGCGCGCATGGAGCGGGTGAGCATGGCGACGGCGGGCGTCGGCATCGGGCCGAGCAGCAGCGTGTCCATGCCGACCGAGGCGAAGCCGGCGACCAGCGCATATTCGATCATATAGCCGGAGAGGCGGGTGTCCTTGCCGATGACCACGCGATGGCGGCCCTCGCCGCGCTGAAAAATGAGGCCGGCGGCTTGTCCGACCTTGAGCGCCAGCTCGGGCGTTATCTTGACATTGGCGAGGCCGCGTATGCCATCCGTTCCAAAATAATGACGCGCCATCTGCATTCCTTTTCGTGGGATAAGGGCACAAGGTCACGCAAAGTTGGGCTTCGATGTGGCCAAAACATTCTGCCCGATACCGTATTCAACGGTATTCCACAATTTGGACCATAGGTTAAAATTTAGGTCGCTCTTGACTTCGAGAAGGATGTTGGAATGCGGGTCGTTATTTATCACAATCCATCCTGCGGCACGTCGCGCAAAGTCCTCGCCGCTCTGCGCGAGGCTGGGCACGAGCCCGAGGTCGTCGAATATCTCAAGACGCCGCCGGATCGGAAGACCCTGCAAGGGCTTCTGAAACGCATGGGCAAGAGCGTGCGCGACATTCTCCGCAAGCGCGGGACGCCCTATGAGGAGCTTGGTCTCGACAACCCGGCCCTGTCGGACGAGGAAATTTTCGATGCCATCGAGAAAAATCCGATCCTCATCGAGCGGCCGATCGTGCTCGTCGGCGAGAAGGCGGCGCTCTGCCGTCCGGCGGAGACGGTGCAGGAGCTGATCGGTTAACCCAAGGATCGTTAAAGGCCCTTAGGGTTAAGAAAGTCTTTCGCCCTCTCCCTCCCGCGTAGCGGCTAAGGTGGCGTTGGCGCGCTTTTCCGGTCGGATGGATTGTCGGACCCTGACAAAGCCGCCTTTCGTTTCACTCGAGGCCACTCGTGATTTGAGAGGATGAATTGATGGAAGAGCGGCGGACATATTTGCGACGGCGCACTTTGCTGGGCGCCAGGATCGAGTTTTTCGAGCGGTCTACATTTGACTGCGTCGTGCGCAACCTCAGCGAGGGGGGCGCGCGCGTGCAATGCGACCAACAGATTGCGCTTCCGGATGTCTTCGATCTTGTGATCGACAAGACAGAGGAGCGGCGCACGGCGCGCGCCGTTTGGCGGCTGGAGCGGGATATCGGCCTGCGCTTCTTCGCCAATGTCGTGACTTTGCGCCCGAAAAGGGTTGAACGCTTCGGCGCTTAAAGGAAAAGGCCCGGCGAAGTTTCGCCGGGCCTTTTTGTTTTAGACCGGATTGGGCGAAAGTCCGCCGACATCGGGCTCAGGCTTCTGTCCGGTCGTCGGCACGGCGGAGCCGCGCGGTGGCTGCGGCGTCGGGGCGCTCGTGTCCTCGCGCACCGGGCGCTTGCCGGCGAGAAGCCCCTTCATCTCTTCGCCCGTCAGCGTCTCGAACTCCAGCAGGCCATTGGCCAGCATGTCGAGCTGCGCGCGCTTCTCGGTCATGATCTGGTTCGCTTTGTCGTAGGCCTCCTGCACCAGACGCCGCACTTCCGCGTCGATCGTCTGCTGCGTCTGCTCCGACAGGCTCTGCTGGCGCCCGAGCGAATAGCCCAGGAACTGCTCCTGCTGCGGCTCGGCGTAGGCCACCGTGCCGAGCTTATCAGAGAAGCCCAGCTGGGTGATCATGGCGCGAGCCACCCGCGTGCACTGCTGAATGTCCGAGGCCGCGCCCGAGGTCACCTTGTCGTGGCCGAACACCAACTCCTCCGCCACGCGGCCGCCCATGGCGATGGCCAGCATCGCCGTGAGCTGCTCGAAGGACTGCGAGACCTGGTCGCGTTCCGGCAGGCCCTGCACCATGCCCAGCGCACGGCCGCGCGGGATGATCGTCGCCTTGTGGATCGGCATCGCGCCGGGAACGGTGAGCTGCACCAGCGCGTGGCCGCCCTCGTGATAGGCCGTGAGCTTCTTCTCCTCCTCGGTCATCGACAAAGTGCGGCGCTCGGCGCCCATCATGATCTTGTCGCGCGCGTCCTCGAATTCCTGGTTCGTGACGATGCGCTTCGAGCGCCGCGCCGCCAGCAGCGCCGCCTCGTTGACGAGGTTCATGAGATCGGCGCCCGAGAAGCCCGGCGTGCCGCGCGCCACGACCTTGAGATCGACGTCCGGCGCCAGCGGCACCTTGCGGGCGTGGACCTTGAGGATCTTCTCGCGGCCGATGAAGTCCGGGTTCGGCACCTGGATCTGGCGGTCGAAGCGGCCGGGACGCATCAGCGCCGGGTCGAGAACGTCCGGGCGGTTGGTCGCGGCGATGAGGATGATGCCTTCATTCGCCTCAAAGCCGTCCATCTCGACGAGCAGCTGGTTTAAGGTCTGCTCGCGCTCGTCATTGCCGCCGCCAAGGCCGGCGCCGCGATGACGGCCGACCGCGTCGATTTCGTCGACGAAGATGATGCAGGGCGCGTTCTTCTTCGCCTGCTCGAACATGTCGCGCACGCGGCTCGCGCCGACGCCGACGAACATTTCGACGAAGTCGGAGCCCGAGATTGAGAAGAAGGGCACGCCCGCCTCGCCGGCGATGGCGCGGGCGAGCAGCGTCTTACCGGTGCCGGGCGGGCCGACGAGCAGCACGCCGCGCGGAATACGCCCGCCGAGCCGCTGGAACTTGCCCGGATCGCGCAGGAATTCGACGATCTCCTGCAGATCTTCCTTGGCCTCGTCGACGCCCGCGACATCCTCGAAGGTGACGCGGCCCTGCGACTCGGTGAGGAGCTTGGCCTTCGACTTGCCGAAGCCCATGGCGCGACCGGCGCCGCCCTGCATCTGGCGGGAAAGGAAAATCCAGACGCCGAGGAAGGCGACAAGCGGCAGCGCGTTCAACAGCAGCGTCATCAACCAGCTCGAGCCGTCGGAAAGCGGCTTGGCGCTGATCGAGACATTATGCTGCTGGAGGCGCGGAATGATGTTCGCTTCGTTCGGAATGTAGGTCGAGAAGGGCCGATTGTCGTTGAAATGGCCCGCGACCTCGTTTCCGGCGATGGTCACGTCATGAACGCGGCCCTGGTCAATCTGCGTCAGCAGCTCGCTGAAGGAGATATCTCGGATCGGCGTGCGCTGGCCGGGCTGCTGAAACAGCATGACGAGCGCCACCACCAGCAGGCCAATGATGGCCCACAAGGCGAGGTTCCTGAAGTTTGCGTTCATTGGGTTATCCGTGACGGGAGCGCCTCGCGCGGGTGGATTCCCCCGAGAGGGACGCGCTCCATGTTCGAATTAATCTAGGCGCGCCCATGTTTCTTGCCAAGAGAGGCCCCGTAAAGGTCGAGCGACTTTACGGTTTCGGTCTAGGTGGAACGCCTGGGCGGCGCCGGCCGCAGGATGACGTTGTTACCGTCCGATTCGATCAGAAGATCGGCAATGGTGAGCCGAAGTGGCGCCTTTTCGCCCAGCGCCCGGGAGAGCCGATCCGCCACCCGCTCCAGCCTATCGAGGCGAAGCTGCGCCTGCGGCGCGAGCCGGGCGATTTCGCGCCCGAGGATGCGTTGCAGGATGTCGAGCGGCAGCTCCGTCAGAGCGCCCGCGTCGAAACGGGCGAGCGCCGGGGCGCTTTCCGCAAGCGTACGCTCATAAGCGGCGGCGGCGCAAGAGGCGAGTGCAGCCTCGGCGCGGGCGGCGCGTTCGCCAAGGCGCAGAAGCGCCTCTCGATCGAACCCCTGTTCCGCAAGCAGCGGCACGAGCTTGCGCAGCCGGGCGCGGGCGTAGGCGTCGTTGGCGTTCGAGGGGTCGCAGAAAAAGCGATGGCCTGCGATTTCGCAGGCTTCGACCAGCTCGGACTTTGAGAAGCCCAGAAGCGGACGCAGAAGCGCGACGTCATGCGTGCTCGCTCGCGGAGCCATCCCCGCCAGTCCGGAGACGCCCGAGCCGCGCGTCAGGCGAAAAAGGATTGTTTCCGCCTGGTCGTCGGCATGATGCGCCGTCACAATGGCGCCGGCGCCGATGCTTTTGGCGCAATCGGCGAGCAGGGCGTAGCGCGCCGTCCTGGCGCGCTCCTGAATGCGGGTCTGGGGTTTTTCGCCTTCCCAGCTCAAGAGATGATGCTGGAAGCTGAGGCTCCGGGCCCATTCGCCAACCTGTTCGGCTTCCGCGCGGGCGTCGGCGCGAAGGCCGTGATCGACTGTCGCCACCGCAATCTCATGGGATGCGCGCTCCGGCCAATGCGCGCACAGCAGCATCAGCGCGACGGAATCTGGTCCCCCGGAGACCGCGAGCAGCAGCTTCTCATGCGGCGCCAGCAGCGCGAGGGCGCCGCTCGCTCGATCCAGGGTCAAGGGCGGCAGCCCGTCAGCATTGCAGCTTCTTGCTTTCCCGCTGCGCCGCGTCCCGAATACGCGGGGCCGAACCAGGGTATTTCATGCCGATCTCGCTGAAGGAGGCGCAGGCCTGTTCCTTCGCCCCCATGGCGCCGAGCGATTGGCCGAGCCGCAGCAGCGCGTCAGGGGCTTGCGACGACTGGCCGTATTTTTGAGATATTTCGAGGTATTTTTCGGCCGCCTCGCGGTGGCGCCCGCGCAGGAAGAAGCTCTCGCCGAGATTGAATGTCGCCGCAGGGGCGAATTTGCTCTTGGGGTTTTTGGTGAGGAAGGTTTCGAGCGATTTCTCCGCCGCCTCGAACTTGCCAGCCTTCAGCGTGGCGACCGCCTCTTCGTATTCCTCCTTGGGGCCGGGCGGGACGGCCGGAGGAGCGGGCGCGATTTCGGGCAAGGTAGAGGGCTGGTCGCCGACGAGGCGGCCATGGGCGATGTCGAGCGGCTGTCCGGCTTCGCGCACCGGCGGCGCGCTGCTGACCGAGCCTGCCACGGTCTTTGGCGGATTGGCAAGGGGCGCGGAAGGCGCGGTCGTCCCGAGCGGCTTGGGCGCGCCGGGCGCTAGAGGATCGCTCGCCGGATCGAAGGCGTCGCTGCGGCGCATTCCTGTCGTGGCCGGGCTGGGAGCTCCGGCGACGGGTGGAAGCGCTGCGGCGGGATGCGCTGCGGCCGGGTCGGCCGGATGCGGCGCCGCGTCCTTGGCGGCGCGCAATTGCTCTTCCAGCAATTGCACCTTGTGCTGCAGCTCTTCGTTCTGGCCGGTCAGGCGGCGAATATCGCGCTCGAGCCGGTCGACGCGCGTCACCAGGGCTCCAGGCTCGGGGCCGCCATTGTCGATCTCGCCGGGCGGGAGGTCGATGTCGGCGGACGGGCGGTTGTAGCCCTGAGCCAAAGTCATGTCGGACTCTGGCCGCGCAGGGCCATAGAGATCATAGGCGAGCGCGACGTCCGCGCTGAGAAAGAGGACGGCGGAAAGGGCGATGCGAGAGATCATGGGCGAGATATGGGAGTGAAGGGCCGCGCTGAAAGCAGAGCTTGCTTCC
This sequence comes from Methylocystis sp. MJC1, assembly GCF_026427715.1. Taxonomy (NCBI): domain Bacteria; kingdom Pseudomonadati; phylum Pseudomonadota; class Alphaproteobacteria; order Hyphomicrobiales; family Methylocystaceae; genus Methylocystis; species Methylocystis sp. MJC1. The sequence continues at coordinate 1,819,186 of NZ_CP107558.1, forward strand.
AAGCGCCGCATCATAGGCGCTCTTTGGGCGTAATTGCGGCGAATGTTGCGGTTGCTAAGGCGTGAGCTAATCTGGAGGCATGAGACCCACGAAACCGAGCGCCTCCGGCCGTCGCAGCTTCTCCATTCTTCCCCCGCTCGCCGTCGTGGCGCTCTGCCTCTTTTTTGCCCCGCGCGCTCGGGCTCTCTCGCCGGCGCCCGAAACCGGCGCCTGCTCCCTGGAGAACGCCGCGCCCGCAACGGTCGCCCTGGTCGATGAGGACTTAGACCTCCTCATCGACGATGGCCGCCGCGCCGCGCTCACGGGCCTGGAATTTCCGCCGCCGCCCGCCCAAGGCGCCCCCGAGCGCCGCGCCGCCGCGCATAAGCGGCTTTCAGAATGGCTCACGGGCAAAGACATTTTTCTTGGCGCCTTCTCCGGCGCGGCGGATCGCTGGGGGCGCATTCCGGCGCGGGTCTTCGCCGCAAAGGGGGAGGGGGCACAGGCGCCGCTCGTCTCGGTCGGCGCGGCGCTGCTGGAGGAAGGCCTCGCGCGCTTTCGGCCCGATCCGCCGGCAGCGCCCTGCGCCAAGGCCTATCTTGCAGCCGAGGCGCCGGCGCGCGAAACATTGCGGGGCCTTTGGTCCGATCCGGAGATGCGCCCGGTCGACGCCGGCGCCAAAGGGAGCGGCGCGGCCTTGCTGCAGCGCAAGGGAATGGTGATCGTCGAGGGCAAAATCCACGGCCTCGGCCAAAGCGCGGGAGCTATCTACCTGAATTTCAGTCAAAAACGGATTGAAGATTTCTCTGTCGTGATTTCGCGGCGCGATTTGTCTATTCTTGCAGCATCGGGAATCGAACCCCCAAGGCTCATCGGGCGGCGGGCGCGCGTGCGAGGACTTATTGAGACAGGCTTTGGACCGCGTATGGCGATTTCAACGCCCGCCGAGATCGAAATCCTTGACGCGACGCCTTGACCTCTTCAGGCGCGCGGCCTTGGCCGTCGCCTGCATCTTCGCGCTCGCCAGTTGCGCTGAGCTCGAGCGGCAGGGGCAGCTTTTCGGGCCCACGCCGACCCCGCCCACGCGGCCGGCGTCCCTCAAGACGGACAACCGCTCCTCGGTCCAGCACAAGGAGCTGCTGGCTCAATTCGGCGGCGAATATCAGGCCGCCGCCGCCGAGCGTTACCTCAACGACATTCTGGTCAAGCTTGCGCAAGCGAGCGAAACGCCCGGTCAGACAGCCTATAAGGTGACGATCCTCAACACGCCGGTCGTCAACGCCTTTGCGCTGCCCTCCGGCAATCTCTATGTCACGCGCGGGCTCCTGGCCCTTGCCGGCGACGCTTCCGAGGCGGCGGCGGTCATGGCCCATGAAATCGCCCATGTCACGCTACGCCACAGCGCGCTACGCGCCGAAAAGGAGCGCGAGGCGGCGCTGATCTCACAGGCCGCGACCGTGATCCAGAGCAGGCAGAAAGGCGAGGAAGAACGCTCGAAGCAGCGCCTGTCGGTGGCGAGCTTCTCCCGCCAGCAGGAAATCGACGCCGACGAAACCGGCGTCAGAGTGATTGCGAGGGCCGGCTACGATCCCTATGGGGCCGCGCGCTTCCTCACGGCGCTCGGCCGGTCGTCAGAGCTGCGCGCGGCGCTTTACGGAAAGCGGAAAGACTCAGGCTTCGACATCACCTCGACCCATCCCTCGACCCCCGAGCGCGTCACGCGCGCGATCGGCATCGCTCGCCAGATCGGCGCGCCAGGCATTGGGAACCGCGACCGGGTCGGCTATCTCGCGGCGATCAACGGCGTGGCCTTCGGCGACGACCCGATGGAGGGCTTCGTCCGCGACCGGAAATTCACCCACCCGCGCCTGCGCTTCGCCTTCACGGCGCCAGAGGGCTTCCTGTTGGAGAATTCCAGCGAGGCGGTCTTTGGGGTCCGGCAGGCCGACAATGAGGCGCTGCGGCTCGATACGGTCAAGAATCCGCCGTCCGAGAGTCTCGAAGCCTATGTGGCGTCCGGCTGGGTCGATGGCCTGCTGCCGTCCACCGTGAGGAAGCTCGACGTCAACGGCCTGCCCGCGGTGACCGCCGTGGCGCGCGCCGGGGAGTGGAATTTCCGCCTCGCCGTAATCCAGTCGGGCGACTACCTCTATCGCCTCATATTTGCGGCAAAGGCTTTGACCGACCAGGCGGAAAGGGAGTTCATGGAATCGATCGCGACCTTCCGCCGGATCACGCCAGAGGAGGCGCGCGAGGCGCATGGGCTCAAGCTTTCCATTGTCACGGCTGGGGTGGGGGATTCGGCGGAGAGCCTCGCGGCCCGGATGACAACGCCCAATCGCCCGCTAGAATATTTCAGGTTGCTCAATGGTTTGGATGAGAACGAGACGATCGCCGCCGGCGAACGTTACAAAATCGTAACGGAGTGATCGCCGCCGCCCGGGAACAGGATCCGGGCGCCGCGTGTTGAACGGCTAGAGTTGTTCAAAACGCGCGGATATCTCGCCAAATGATGCCCATGAGATAGCGCGCTATGGAGATTTGACCATGGCGTATCTTCCCGGTCTTGGCAGAGAACTCATGAAGGCGGCGGCGGACGCCCCATTCCTCGAGAGGGAAGAAGAGAGGGGGCTCGCGGTCGCCTGGCGCGACCATGGGGACCCCGTGGCGCTGCATAAGCTGACCGCCGCCCATATGCGGCTCGTCATCGCCATTTCCGCGAAATTCCGTCACTATGGCCTGCCGATCGCCGATCTGGTGCAGGAAGGCCATGTCGGGCTTCTCGAAGCGGCCGCCCGTTTTGCGCCGGAGCGCGACGTGCGCTTCTCGACCTACGCCACATGGTGGATCCGCGCCTCGATCCAGGACTATGTGCTGCGCAACTGGTCGATCGTGCGCGGCGGCACGAGCTCGACGCAGAAGGCGCTCTTTTTCAATCTGCGCCGCCTGCGGGCCCGGCTGTCCCGAGAGCCTGGCGCCGCCACGGCGGGCGACGCCTATGAGAGCATCGCCGAGACATTGGGCGTGTCGGTCGCGGATGTCGAAATGATGGATTCGCGCCTGTCAGGCTCCGACGTGTCGCTCAATGCGCAGCTTGTCGACGACGAGTCGGCCGGCTCCGCTCAGCGCATGGATTTCCTTGTGGACGATGCGCCGCTGCCGGACGAGGTGGTCGAGCAGACGCTCGACTCGGACCGCCGCGCGCGCTGGCTGCGGGATGCGCTCGCAATCCTCTCGGAGCGTGAGCTGCGGATCGTGCAGGAGCGTCGTCTGACGGAAAATCTCGTGACTCTCGAAACGCTCGGCGACAAGCTGGGCATCTCGAAGGAGCGCGTGCGCCAGATCGAAAGCCGCGCCTTGACGAAGCTGCGCCGCGCGCTCTCGCGTTTGAAGGACGACGACGCGCCCGAGGACGCGGCGCCGCCGTTGGCGCAGTAGAGCGTTCTCAATGCGGGAAGGCGAAGAGCCGCCAGGCGGCGATCGAGGAGGTCGCCGCGGCGAGAAGCGCGAGCGCCAAGGCGACTTTGAAGAAGAGCGGAAGGAGAAGGTTTTCTCCGACGACATGCACGCCTTCGACATGTCGAATGCGCCGGCCGTATTGATCGGCTTTGACGGTTTGCAAAGAGCGCGGGACGGAACCACCAATGGAAACACTGAAACGCGGCATGGCTTAATTTCCCATAATTGACCAAGGGCGGCTCGCTTCTGTCTCGAAAGGGGACAGGGGCGCGCCGCTGGCAATTAGGGTTCAAGCCAGGCGCCACTCATGGCATTTCCGCCGGATTGAGTCGATGTCATTCCCGACGCTCGCAAAGCGAGCGACCGGCAATCCAGAGCAACACCAGCGCTTTTGCGGCTCTGGATTCCCGGTCGGGCTTTCAGCCCGCCGGGAATGACAAGCGCCAATGCGAGCTGTTCAAACGGAAATGGCGTCAGGCGATGATGTCGGGAGTCAGCTGGTCCTCGAGGAAGGCAATGCGATCGCGCAGCGCCAGTTTACGCTTCTTCAGTCGCTGGATTTGCAACTGGTCGGGGGGACCGACCGCGACCAGCGCGTCGATGGCCGCCTCGAGATCATGATGTTCGAGACGCAGGCGCTCGATTTCGGCGCGGATCGCGTCCTGCTCCGCCTTGCTGGCATTATCATTCATTGCCGCAACACTCGCCCCGCAAAGCGCCTAGAATCGAGGGGATTATCGCGCCGCACACAAGGGGCGTTCAAGAAGAAAACGTTTCAGGTGGAGGCGAAGCCATAGGCTTCGCGCATTTCGCCGATCTGCGCGATCTTAGCGCGCAGCGGCGACCAGTCGTCGCTCTCAGCGATGGCCGTCCAGATCGACTCGACCTCGTCGATGAGCATGGCGCAGGGCGCCGCGCGGCGGAAATAAGGGTGGTCGAGCTGGACGTCGGCGGTCGCTTCATGCTCGGCGAAAGTCGCGCGGACGGGCGCGAATTCCGGCGCATCATAGAAGGCGGCGGAAGGACTCGCCTTCGCCCTTTCGCTACTCGCAAGGCCCCCGCGCCAATCGAAAAAAGTCTGCTCGAATGGAGCGCCGGAGGCGATCAGGAAATCGGTGAAGGCTTTCGCAAGCCGGGCGTCGGCCTCTTCCCCAGCGGGCGCGAGCGCAAGTCGGCGCAGCAATATCGTGCGAAACTCCTTTTGGAGAAGCGCTGCGAAACTGTCGAGCGTGCGTTGGGCGAACTCCAGTCCGGTCAGATGCAGCAGACATTCGGCGAGGCGCGCAAGATTCCAGCTCAGCGCCGAGGGCTGGTGGCCGAACGAATAGAGCCCGCTCTCGTCGAAATAAGCGGCGGTAAATTGCGGGTCGTAACTCGGGGCGAAGCGCCAGGGCCCATAGTCGAAGCTCTCGCCCGTGACGTTGATATTGTCGGAATTGAGCACGCCATGGACGAAACCCGCCGACATATAACCAGCGCCGAGCTTGGCGACGCGCGCGACAACCGTCTCGAAAAAGGCGCGCGCCTTGGCCTGGCCGGAAAGATCGGCAAGCGCCGGGAAATAATGGGCGCAGACGTAATCCAGCAGCCGATCGATCGCGCCTTTGTCATCGTGGTAGGCAAGCCGCTGGAAGGTGCCGATGCGGATATGTGAATGCGAGAGTCGCACGAGCACGCTCGAGCGGGTGGGCGAGGGCTCGTCGCCGCGCAGGAGAGCCTCGCCCGTCTCGATGAGGCTGAAAGTTTTCGAGGTGTCCACGCCGAGCGCTTCGAGCATTTCGGTCGCGAGAATTTCGCGCACGCCGCCCTTGAGCGTGAGCCGCCCGTCGCCGCGTCGCGACCAGGGAGTCTGGCCGCTGCCCTTGGTGCCGAGATCGAGCAGGCGCCCATCGGCGACGTCGCGCAACTGCGCAAAGAGAAAGCCGCGCCCGTCGCCGAGCTCGGCGTTGTAAACGCGGAATTGATGGCCATGATAGCGCAGCGCAAGCGGTTGCTGCAGGCTGTCGGGCAGGGGCTCGAAACGGCCAAAATGCGCAAGCCATTCATCGTCGGTGAGCCCGTCGAGCCCCACCCGCGCAGCCCAGCGCTGGTTTCGAAAGCGCAAGATCGTCTGCGGGAATTTGGCGGCGTCGACGCGGTCGAAAAAGGGGTCGCCCAGGCTCTCATGCAGGGCTTCGGGGCGGTAGGCGGATGTGACGGGCATTTGGGGCGGTCTCTTACGCGTGTTCTGGCGTGGAGCAAGGGTCGCGCCATAACACGGGCCGCGCTTTCAGGCGCGCTCAGTTTGATGACAAACCTCCGAGGCGGCCTCGCCCTTCGAGACGCGAGCTTCGCTCGCTCCTCAGGATGAGGCCTAACTGTTTTATGCGGACGAAGAAGCCCTTCATGCTGAGGAGCCTGCGCAGCAGGCGTCGCGAAGCACGAGGGGCGTCAACGCCACTTTGTCAGCAGTCTGCGCGGGCAGAAGGCCAGCGTCCAGATTCGTCCGTCGCGTCACATCCTTTCGGTCACCGCCGTCTCTTCGATCTGCGGCGTGCGGCGCGCCGTCGACGTGATCATCGGCAAAATGTCCTCGATACGCTCGGCCACCATATAGCGGACGTCGTATCCCTCGCGGATGAATCCGGAATTGTGCATATGCGCGAAGAGCGTCAGCAGAGGCCGCCAAAAGCCGGCGATGTCGGCGATGACGAGCGGCTTGCTATGCCGGCCGAGCTGAATCCAGGTGAGCTGCTCGGTGAGCTCTTCCAGCGTGCCGACGCCGCCGGGCAGCGCAACGAAAGCGTCGGATTTCTCGAACATCAGCCGCTTTCGCGTATGCATATCGTCGACGACGACAAGCTCCGTCATGCCCTGCAAGGCGATCTCGCGCTCGTCTAGGAAGCCCGGAATGATGCCGGTCACGCGGCCGCCGGCGTTCAGCGTCGAGCGCGCCACGACGCCCATCAGCCCGCAGGAGCCGCCGCCGAAGACGAGCCCGACGCCGGCTTTGGCCAGCGCCCGTCCGAAAGTTTCCGCTGCGACGGCATAGCGTGGGTCATCCCCCTCGGCGGAGCCGCAGTAGACGCATATGTTCTTGATTTTCTGCATAACTCTCTTCCGTCAACTGGCGCCTTCGGCTCGCCCGTCAAGCGGGGTGCGCGAAGAGGCTAAAGGTCTTATATGACGCCCAGGCCTCACCGCCGAGGCGCCCTTTCATCCATCACCGGACCTCGAATGCTCAGAATTGGTCAGCGCGTCTCGGGCGCTCATGCGTCCGATCCGCAAGACGCTTCCCTTTCCGAAGCCTCCTTCATCGCGACCATCCGCCGTCTGTGGCCCTATATTTGGCCTCGCGGAAGGCACGATTTGGAGCGGCGCGTCGCCTTGGTGTTTCTGCTGCTTATTGTCAGCAAGCTGTTCAACGCGCTCACCCCTTACGCTTTCAAATGGGCAACGGACGCGCTGGCGGAAAGCGGAGCAGATGCGCTTCCTGCTTTGGGCGCGGGAGCAGTCGGCTTCACCCTACTGATGGGCGCCATCCGAATCCTTTCGGTCATTCTGATGCAGACGCGCGACGGCATTTTCGCGGCGGTCGCGATGCACGCCGTGCGGCGTCTGGCAACCGACCTTTTCGTCCATATGCACGAATTGTCGCTACGATTTCACATCGGCCGCAAGACCGGCGGCCTCACGCGCGTGCTGGAGCGCGGCCGCAACGCCATCGAGACTCTCTCGCGCCTGGTGATGTCCACCGGCGCGCCCACGGCGTTTGAAATGGCGCTGGTGCTCGGCGTGTTTCTCTATCAATTCGACTGGCGCTACGGCGCCGTGCTCATTCTCACGCTCGCCGCCTATTTCGCCTACACGACTCTCGCCACCAATTGGCGTATCGCCATCCGCCGCCAGATGAACGAGAGCGACACGGACGCCAACCAAAAGGCGATCGACAGCCTGCTCAATTACGAGACCGTCAAATATTTCTCGGCCGAAGCGCGCGAAGCGGCGCGCTACGATCGATCGATGGACCATTACGAGAAGGCGTCGACGCATTCCTACGTCTCGCTCGCCGTTCTCAACGCCGGTCAGACGGCGATCTACATCATCGGGGTCACCACGATGATGGTGATGTGCGTCTACGGCATTCGCGCCGGACGCAACACGGTCGGCGATTTCGTGCTCATCAACGCCATGATGCTGCAACTGGCGCAGCCCTTGAATTTCATGGGCACCTTCTATCGCGAGGTGCGCCAGGCGATTATCGACATCGAGACCATGTTCTCGATCCTCTCGCAACATCCCGAGATTTCCGACAGGCCCGACGCCGAGCCGCTGGTGGTGCGTGAAGGCCGCGTCGTCTTCGACGACGTGCGCTTCCACTATGATCCCGACCGGCCGATCCTGAAGGGCGTGAGCTTCGAGGCCGAGCCCGGGCAGACCATCGCCATCGTCGGACCTTCAGGCGCTGGCAAATCGACGATCTCGCGGCTGATGTTTCGCTTCTACGAGCCGCAGGGCGGGCGCATCACGATCGACGGGCAGAACATTCTCGACGTGACGCAGGCGAGCCTGCGTGCAGCGATCGGCATGGTGCCGCAGGATACGGTGCTGTTCAACGACTCCATCGGCTACAACATTCGTTACGGCCGTTGGGACGCTACCGACGAAGAGGTCCGCGAGGCCGCGCGTCTGGCGCAGATCGACGATTTCATCCGCAGCGTGCCGGGCGGCTATGAGGCGCAGGTGGGCGAACGGGGCTTGAAGCTCTCCGGCGGCGAGAAGCAGCGCGTCGCCATCGCCCGCACGATTTTGAAGGGCCCGCCGATTCTCATCCTCGACGAAGCGACCTCGGCGCTCGACAGCTTCACCGAGCATGAAATCCAGGAGGCGCTGCGCAGCGTCGCCAGGGGCCGCACGACGCTGGTGATCGCGCATCGGCTGTCGACCGTGGTGGAGGCGGATGAAATCCTCTTCCTCGACCACGGCCGAATCGTCGAGCGTGGCCGGCATGCCGAGCTGCTGGAGCGCGGCGGCCATTACGCCGCCATGTGGAATCGCCAGCGCGAGGCCGCCGAGGCGCGGGCGAAGCTTCTGGAGACGGAGCGGGAAGAGGCCGAGGCGGAGTAGGGGCTCCGTGCAAGCCAACCGTCATTCCCGACGCTCGCGTCAGCGAGCGATCGGGGATCCAGAACAAAAACGACTGTCCCGGCCCTTGCTCAAGGTTGCATCCGGCAGCCGCCAGACTTACATTCGTCCCATCGATTTTCGGCCTGACGACTTGGCCCCGCTTCCACCGGAAGCCCGCTGACGACCTCTTTCCCCAAATATCGATCGACTCGGCCCGGCGCATGCGGGCTTTACCATGCTTGGAGATAGAGACATGGCTACCGGAACAGTGAAGTGGTTCAACGCGCAAAAAGGCTTCGGCTTCATTCAGCCCGACGCCGGCGGAGCCGACGTTTTCGTGCATATCAGCGCCGTTGAGCGCGCTGGCATGTCCGATCTGCGCGAAGGCCAGAAGCTGAGCTACGAAATTGTGCAGGACCGCCGTTCGGGCAAGAGCTCTGCGGATCAGCTGAAGGCTGTCTAAAAGCGCCTTCCCGCTAGAATAGGAAAAAGCCGCCGGTGCTCCCGGCGGCTTTTTTCACGTCGATGCTCTGCGTCGGCTGACGCCGATTCGGCCTGGACAGCTTGCATTGGGGTTTCCGACCGGCAATCCAGAGACCCAAGAGCATTGGTTTCGCTCTGGCTTCCGGATCGCTCGCTTGGCGAAGGTCAGCAATGACAAAGAATCAATCGAGCGGAAGCCGTAGATCGCCGCAAGGGCAGGGGAAATTGGCTCAACCCCCTGTGAGCCGCCGGAGATTGCGGTCCACCCGGCGCTTATAGACCGCCACGGCGCGGCCAGCCGCATGATGGGCCTGGCCCATGGCCACCGCGCGCGCCGCCGCGAAAGTCGCCTCGGCGGCGGCGTCGATCTTCTCGGAGACCATCAGGCTGCTCTCATGGTTGGGATCGACGGCGCCAAGCGCCATCTTCGTCAGCCTGACGGCAATGACGGCGTTCGCCGCGAGGCTCAGGGCGAGCGTGTCGGCGAAAAGCGTGGCGAGGCTCGATCTGTCGGTCATCCGCTTGAGTCTCCGGCGATTAAAGGCCGAGTTTGCGGCATATGCGACAGAATTGTAAAGCCCCCGCCGTGACGTAGGTCAAGGTATCGTTGTTGCGGCGCGGGAGGTTCAATCCATGGCAGAGCGCAGGCCCAGCCTCTCTACGAATGGATCGAAGTCGCGGTCGCTGTAAAGCAGGGCCAAGTCGCTCTCGATGCAGCGCGTGGCGATAATCGTGTCGATCGTCTTGCGCGTGGTCACGCCCATGGCGCGCAGCTTCCGGTAGTTCTGCGCAGCGGAAATGGCGATCTCACGTCCACCGAGCCCGACGATCGTCAAAGACGTTAGAAGCTTCTGCGCCTGGGCGAAATCGCGTTCCCTGTCGAAGCCCTGGAGCACTTCCGTCAGGATGAGATCACCTGTGGCGATTAGCTCCTCGCCGAGAAGTCGTTCGAGACGCTCGGTCTGGGGCGTCTCGGCGCCATGAAAATAGTCGATCCAGACACTGGAATCGACGAAGATCATTTATCGGTCCGCATCGCGTCGAGATCGCCGCGCCAATCAAGCTTGCCGCGAAAGCGCTTAATCTCCTTCTGGCGTTCGAGCCGGAGCAGCGTGCGTAAGGCCAGATCGACCGCCTCGCGTTTTGTCGTTAGGCCGGTGGCCTTCAGCGTTTCCTTCATCAGGGCATCGTCGATGACGATGTTGGTTCGCATGTGTATAATCCCCTCTTGTGATACACATCTTAAGCATGCCCCCTCGGGCCCGCAAGAGTGACCTCACATGACGGCGCAAGATGCCGGCGCCGGTAGCCCACAACCCCGCTTCCATCCCGCCGCTACACCCCCCATATTGCCGCCATGGCGACGTCTCCCGAGAAACCCAAGAAAACCGCCCCCAAGAAAGACCCCGCGCGGCCAACCCGCGCCAAGGCGTCGAAGCCCGAGCTGGCGCCGCTTGCGCCGCATCTGGCGCAATTGCTCAATCCGGCGCTGGCGCCTGGCTTCAGCGATATGGGGCAGGCGGCCTATGACGCGGATGGCGCGCCGGTCGACGACGAGGAGGTCCAGAAGTGGTTTCTGGGACCCCAGCCGCCGGCCGGCGGTGGCGTGCAGGCGACCTCGGAGTCGCTCGCCGAGCTGCTGCGCCTCGGCGATCCGAACCTGCGCGACACAAAGCCCTGGGTTCCGCACCGGCCCGAGCGCCCGGCGAAATCCGAGGGCGGCGTCAAATTCGAGCTCGTCTCCGAATATACGCCCAAGGGCGACCAGCCGGCGGCGATTGCCGAGCTGGTGAAGGGCATTCAAGCCGATGAGCGCGATCAGGTGCTGCTCGGCGTCACCGGCTCGGGCAAGACTTTCACCATGGCCAGCGTCATCGCCGCGACGCAGCGCCCGGCGCTGATCCTGGCACCCAACAAGACGCTCGCGGCGCAGCTTTACGGCGAGTTCAAAAGCTTCTTTCCCAATAACGCCGTCGAATATTTCGTCTCTTATTACGACTACTATCAGCCCGAGGCCTATGTGCCGCGCTCCGACACTTACATCGAGAAAGAGTCGAGCGTGAACGAGCAGATCGACCGCATGCGCCACGCCGCGACGCGCGCGCTGCTGGAGCGCGACGACGTCATCATCGTCGCCTCGGTTTCCTGCATCTACGGCATCGGTTCGGTCGAGACCTATACGGCCATGACTTTCTCGGTGCAGCTGGGCGAGAAGCTGGAGCCCAAGCAATTGGTGACGGATCTCGTCGCGCTACATTACCGCCGCGTGCAGGCGGATTTCACGCGCGGCACATTTCGCGTGCGCGGCGACACGATCGATATTTTCCCCGCCCACTATGAGGATCGCGCCTGGCGCATTTCCTTTTTCGGCGACGAGGTGGAGTCGATCTCAGAATTCGATCCGCTCACCGGCAAGAAGACGGTCGATCTCGAATTCGTGAAGGTCTACGCCAATTCGCACTATGTCACGCCGCGCCCGACGCTGCTGCAATCGATCAAGGCGATCAAGGAGGAGCTGAAGCACCGTCTCGATGAGCTGAACCGTTCGGGTCGCCTGCTGGAAGCGCAAAGGCTGGAGCAGCGCACGCGCTTCGATCTCGAAATGATGGAGGCGACGGGCGCCTGCGCCGGCATCGAAAATTATTCGCGCTATCTCACCGGCCGCAAGCCCGGCGAGCCGCCGCCGACGCTGTTCGAATATCTGCCGGACAATGCGCTGGTGTTCGCCGACGAAAGTCACGTCAGCGTTCCGCAGATCGGGGCGATGTACAAGGGCGACTTCCGTCGCAAGGCGACGCTCGCCGAATATGGCTTCCGGCTGCCCTCCTGCATGGACAACCGCCCGCTGCGCTTCGAGGAGTGGGACGCCATGCGCCCGCAGACGGTGAGCGTCTCGGCGACGCCCGGCAATTGGGAGCTGGAGCAGACCGGCGGCGTCTTCGTCGAGCAGGTCATTCGGCCAACGGGGCTGATAGATCCGCCGGTGGAGATACGTTCCGCCCGTACGCAGGTGGACGATCTTCTCGACGAGGTGCGCGCCACCAGCGACATCGGCTACCGCACGCTCGTCACCGTGCTGACAAAGCGCATGGCCGAAGACCTCACCGAATATCTGCATGAGAGCGGCGTGCGCGTGCGCTACATGCACAGCGACATCGACACGCTGGAGCGCATCGAGATCATCCGCGACCTGCGCCTCGGCGCCTTCGACGTGCTGGTCGGCATTAACCTGCTGCGCGAGGGCCTCGACATTCCCGAATGCGGCCTGGTGGCCATTCTCGACGCCGACAAGGAAGGCTTCCTGCGCAGCGAAACGTCGCTTGTGCAGACCATCGGCCGCGCCGCGCGCAATGTGGACGGCCGCGTGATCCTCTACGCCGATCACCTCACCGGCTCGATGAAGCGCGCCATGGACGAGACCGAGCGCCGCCGCGCCAAGCAGGTGGCCTATAACCTCGAAAACAACATCACGCCCGCCTCGATCAAACGCGGCATCGCCGACATTCTCGGCAGCGTCGCCGAGCAGGATCACGTCACTGTTGATACGGGTTATGACATCGCGCCCGGCCATAATCTGGCGGCGACGATCGCTGATCTCGAAAAGCGCATGAAGGAGGCGGCCGCCGATCTCGCCTTCGAGGAGGCTGCGCGGCTGCGCGACGAGATTCAGCGGCTGCAAAAGGTGGAGCTGCTCGCCGAGGCGAGCCCGATGCTGCGCATTTCCCTCTCCCGCAAGGCGGGGGCGAGCCGGGGAGGGGGCGACGAAACGCCGGCGACCCGCGCGCGCAAACCCACCGACGCCGACATGGGCCCGCATAATTTCGGCGGCGGCGAAGCGCGGCCTCTCGGCCGCATGCCGCCGGCGCGCCCGGCCGGCCGGTCGAGCGGCGGCAAGCCGGGGACGCGGACGGTGAAGGGAAAGCCGAAGTAGGCGGGGGCGCAACCCCTTCTCCCGCCTGCGGGAGAAGGTGGCCCCGCAAGCGGGGTCGGATGAGGGCGGCGCGGCGCACGTCTGGGCGAGATTTCTCCTAAGATGGTGCGAGAGTCAGGCTGCTATTGCGTGCAAGCCATAGGGAACGACACGCCAGGGCCGCGGCGGCCCTCATCCGACCCGGCTGCGCCGGGCCACCTTCTTCCGTAAACGGGAGAAGGATTCGTCGCCGCAACTCTCCGGTTCACAAATTCGTCTTTCTCGATTAGGGTCCGCGCCAATCCGCCGTCCGTTCCGGGCGTTGCGGCCTTTTTGCTTTGCCGCGCTAACCGTCTTCTCCAGCGGGAGGCGCCACTCAAGGAACCACATGGCCAAGGAAGAACTGCTTGAATTCCCAGGAATCGTGACCGAGCTGCTGCCCAGCGCGATGTTTCGCGTGAAGCTCGAGAACGACCACGAAATTGTCGCCCACACCGCTGGCAAGATGCGCAAGAATCGCATTCGCGTGCTCGAGGGCGACAAGGTGCTCGTCGAAATGACGCCCTACGACCTCACCAAGGGCCGCATCACCTATCGTTTCCGCTAATCCCTTTTCGGCGGAGCCGCTTTATATGACAGCCGAACCCGCCGCTCCCAAGTCGAAGCTCATTCTCGCTTCGGCGTCGCCGCGCCGTCTCGCCCTCTTGCAACAGGCGGGGTTGGAGGCCGACGCGCTTCTGCCTGCCGACATCGACGAGACGCCCCATAAGGGTGAATCGCCTCGCGCTTTGGCCATCCGCCTCGCCAGCGAGAAGGCGGCCGCCTCGGCGAAGGTTCGCGCGGCGCATGACGATCTGAAGCAGTCCTATCTCATCGCCGCCGATACGGTCGTGTCCGTGGGGCGCCGCACCCTGCCAAAGCCCGAGACGGCCGAGGAGGCGGAGGAGTGCCTGCAGCTTCTCTCCGGGCGCCAGCACCGGGTCTATACGGCGGTGAGCTTGATCACCCCGCGCGGCTTCGAGCGCAAGCGGCTGGTCGAGGCGCGGTTGCGTTTCAAGCGGCTGTCATCGATGGAGATCGACGGCTATCTCGCCTCCGGGGAATGGCGCGGCAAGGCGGGCGGCTATGCGATACAGGGCCTCGCCGGGACTTTCGTGGTGAAGCTCGTCGGCTCTTATACGGCGGTCGTCGGCCTGCCGCTTTACGAGACGGTGTCGTTGCTGGCGGGCGAGGGATATCCGGTGCTGCAGCCTTGGTTCGCCAAGGCGTAAACCTGTCTTAATGCGCGTCGTGCGGGGGCAGCTTCAAATGCTGTCGAGGCGGCGCGCGCGTTCTTCAAAGCTCCGTAATCAGCACGGCGTGGCTGATCGTCGAGGAATGATATTCGATCACCGAGCGACGCAGGCCGGTGATTTGCTCGCTGAGTTTCATTTCCAGCAGATCGGACGCGACGTCAGCGCGCAGTGAGTGCATCTCGCTTTTAAACTCGGCGCGGAGTTCGGCGATTTGCCCTTTGGTGGCCATTTTGGCCTCAATGCCGGAGATATCGCCGCGCATGTCGCGCAGCAATTGCAGCACGAGATTTTCCGGTTCGCCGCTCATTTGAATTCCTGCTGAAATGGCCTCGTCGAGCGCCGATCCTAGCGCGGCCGTGGGCGCCTGTCATGCCCGCTACGGCTCGACATACCGCCGGGCGAAGCGCCGTCCCAGCCGGGTCAGCACCTCATAGCCAATCGTTCCCGCCCGCACGGCCAGCTCCTCGACCTCGATCGTCTCGCCCAGCAGTTCGACCCATTCCCCGCGCCGCGCCGCCTCTTTAGGCGCGTCGGTCACGTCGAGCACGACGTAATCCATGGATACGCGGCCGACGAAGGGGCAGCGCACGCCGCCGACGATCGCCTCGCCTGCCGGCTTCCCCTGCGCGCCCGTCGTTGAGACGGGCAGTCCGTCCGCATATCCGACGCCGATGGTCGCGACGCGGGACGCGCCGGGGGCGGTCCATATGCCGTCATAGCCGACGGTCTCGCCAGCGGCGAGGTCGCGCACGGAGATCATACGCGCGCAAAGCCGCGCGACGGGCCGCATGGGGTTTTCCGCACCGGGCGTCGGATTGCCGCCATAGAGCCCATAGCCGGGCCGCACCAGATCGAAATGCGGCCGCTGCGGCAGGAAGACGCCTGAGGAATTGGCGAGCGAAGCCGGTATGCCGGGGAAATGCGCGCGGACGGCGAGGAAGCCCTCGATCTGGCGGTCGTTGATCGGCGAGTCCAAGAGCTGCGCGCTGACGAAATGGCTCATCACCAGCGTCGGCATGATCGCCTGCGCGCGCAGCGCGATAGCGTCGGCGTCCTCTGGCGCGAACCCCAACCTGTTCATACCGGTGTCGAAATGGATCGCCGCCTCTAGCTTGCGGCCGAGCGTGGCGCCAGCCGCCGCCCATTCCTCCAACTCCGCAATAGAGCCGATCGCAGGTCGCAATCGCGCTGCGGCGAGGCGCGGCGCGCAGCCCGGCGCGACGCCGTCGAGCACATAGATGGTCGCGTCCGGCGCGAGTGCCCGCGCGGTCTCTCCTTCGACCAGATTGGCCACGAAAAAGCTCCGGCAGCCCGCGCCGGCGAGCGCGCGTAGCACCGCCGCCAGGCCGAGGCCATAGCCGTCCGCCTTGACGACCGCTCCACATTCGGCCGCGCCTGCCAATGACGCGAGCTTGCGCCAATTCGCGACCAAGGCTGAAAGATCGACGGTCAAAAGCCCAGTCTCGACCGGCTCCGACGGGTCGGCGCAGGCCAGCAGGCGCTCTGTGGGCGAGATGATTCCCATGTGGCTATCTTACTCAGGAAACACGGCGTTCGCATGGCGCATTGGCGACGGCGCGCGCGGAATAATAATCCCACGCCTGCCACGACGTTTCTAAATCATCGACGACGCAATCTTTCCGCATGGCTTGCCGCCTGATTCGATCCAAAACGGCGGCGGGACGTCGGAAATCTTGAGCTTGACTGGCACGGAATTTCTACTGGATCAGTCAGATGTTTAGCCAGTTGGAAATGTTTAAAACCCCGAACAATTTTTAATCATCAGCGCAATTCACCGCACGACCGCGCAAAAGCGATAGCGCGGCAAACTGGCCCTATCAAAATGGTAAATTAATGGTTACCAGCGGGGAATCTCCCGCTCCGCGTCGAACGAAATCCGAGGGGCGTCGAGTCGAGGGGCATTCAAGTGACGACGGAACAAATCATTCTCGCCAATCAGCGAGAGATATTGGAGACTCAAGCTGATCTCCTCAAAATTCAAGAGCAGCTCAGGCAGAGCTATGACGAAATAAGGCTCACCCTGAAAGAGATACAGCGGTCGCAAGAAAGGCTCGTTGCAAGCCAGGAATGCGTCCGGGTGCTGCTGGAAATCAAAAATCGGCGGTTCTTCGCGGCATGACTTTTCCGAGCGCGGCGAGCGGAACGTTCAACCGGATCGTCATTGCGAGCGAAGCGAAGCAATCCGCGGGCCTATGGGTCTAAGCTCGCCCGCCTGATTCCACGCCAGCAGAAAGCGGGCTAAGCTCGCACGAACGCGCGCCGGAGTTCTTCTCCAGATTAGCGATGTGCGAGGCAACATCATGAGCGACGACGCCATTCGATTCGGCCGGCTGCGCCTAATTCCGTCGAGCGTCTGGGCGTTGGGCGTCGTCTCTCTGCTGATGGATTTCTCATCCGAGATGATCCATGCGCTCCTGCCGATCTATCTCGTCGGGACCATGGGCACGACGATGGCCCAGGTCGGCGCCATCG
The DNA here is from genome assembly GCF_026427715.1 of Methylocystis sp. MJC1. Classification (NCBI taxonomy): domain Bacteria; kingdom Pseudomonadati; phylum Pseudomonadota; class Alphaproteobacteria; order Hyphomicrobiales; family Methylocystaceae; genus Methylocystis; species Methylocystis sp. MJC1. The sequence goes on from NZ_CP107558.1 coordinate 1,835,911, forward strand.
AGGGCGTGGCGGAAGCGACGGCTTCGATCGTCAAAATCTTTTCGGGGGCGGTCTCCGACTGGTTCGCCAGCCGCAAGCTGCTCGCCATTTTGGGCTATGGCCTCGCGGCGGTGACGAAGCCGTTGTTTCCGCTCGCTCCCAATGTCGCCTGGGTGATGGCAGCGCGTTTCATCGATCGCGTGGGGAAGGGGATCCGCGGCGCGCCGCGCGATGCGCTCGTCGCCGACGTCACGCCGCCCGAGCTGCGGGGCGCCGCCTTTGGCCTGCGCCAGTCGCTCGACACGGTCGGCGCCTTTCTGGGGCCCGCAGTCGCGGTATTGGTCATGTGGGCGACGGTCGACGACATCCGCGCCGTTTTCTGGGTGGCCTGCATTCCCGCCGTCCTCGCCGTGGCGGTGCTGGCTTTCGGCGTGCGCGAGCCAGCCGAGACCCGCCCCGAGCGCCCGGCGCGCTTTCCGCTGCATTGGAATGAGATGCGGGGCTTGAGCGGGCGCTTCTGGCTCGTCGTCGCCGTCGCTTCGATCTTCAGCCTGGCGCGCTTCTCCGAAGCCTTTCTGATTCTCAAGGCGCAGGCGGTCGGCCTGCCCGAGGCGCTGGCGCCGCTGGTGCTGGTCGCGATGAATGTTGTCTACGCTGGCGCTTCCTATCCAGTCGGCGCCTTTTCCGATCGCGGGGACCGGATCACGCCGCTCGTGGCGGGCCTCGTCATGCTGATCGGCGCCGACGCGGCCCTTGCTTATGCCGAGCATCTCCCGCTCGTCTGGGCCGGGGTCGCGCTATGGGGCCTGCATATGGGCCTCACGCAGGGGCTTTTCGCCGCCCTTGTCGCCGATACGGCGCCTGCCGCGTTGAGGGGCACCGCATTCGGCGTTTTCAACCTCACGGGCGGACTGGCTTTGCTCGTTGCGAGCCTTTTGGCGGGCAGGCTCTGGGACGTCTACGGACCCTGGGCGGCCTTCGCGGCGGGAGGCGGCTGCGCTCTGATGTCGCTGGTTATTTTACTGAGCTTTTCAGGCGCCCTTTCGTCCCCGCCCGCCCCGCAGCGCCAGTGACGGAAAAGCCCAATGAGGGCGGGCCTTTTGTCTTTATTGCGACACAATCCGGCGCCTTTGCGCCATTGAGCCGGTTGCGGCGCCGCACCAATTGAACTATCCATCCATAAGCGTCTTCGGAACCATTTCGAACTGACGCGCGAGAGGGATACGCATGGCAAACGCCTCAACGGACGAGCGCGCCGCAAAGCGCCCGTTGTCGCCGCATCTGACGGTCTTCAAGCCTTGGCTCACAATGGCGATGTCGATGGCCCATCGCATCACCGGAGCGGCGCTTTATGTCGGCTTGGCGCTAATGGCGCTCTTCCTGCTCGGCGCGGGCGTTGGCGGCTGGCTCCATGCGCTCACCGGCTGGCTTGCCTCGGGCTTTATCGGCGGGCTGATCGTCTTCCTCATCACCTGGGCGATCTTTCACCATCTGCTCGGCGGCGTCCGTCACGCGCTTTGGGATCGCACTCTATACATGGACCCCCAAGGCAGGGAGCTGCTGGCTCAGGCCTCGCTCTATGGCGGCGTCGGCTTGACCGTGCTGCTCTGGATCATCAAGTCTCTCGCCGGCTAACGGAGGCGCTCAAATGTCGGTTCCGACTCACTTCAAGAGCGGGCGGAGCGGCCAGGGCGCCGCTTATGTCTCGGATCACGAGGGCTCGACTCACGCCCGCTTCATGCGCCTATCGGCTTATGCGCTGGCGCCGCTGGGCGTTCTTTCGGCCTGGTGGTTGGCCGGCCTTGTCGGCAAGACGCCCGAGGGCGTCCGCGCCGAGATCGGCCATCCGTTTTCGGCGATCGTGCTGATTCTCTTCGGGGTCATCGGCATGATCCACGCCCGCCAGGGCGCCACCGAGATCATCGAGGACTATGTCCACGACGCGGCGCTCAAGGAGCAGGCGCTCTACTGGAACAGGATCGCCTCAATCGCGATCGCCGGCGCCTGGACCCTCGGGATCATGCTGATCGCCGCGCCCCGATAAGAGTAGCGCGCAAGAAAAGCCGCTGGAAAGACATTCAACAAAGGCTTCGATAATGGTTGCGAATGGCGCTGCTTCATCCGTAACGATCGGCGGACGTGCCTATCCGATCGTGGACCACACTTTCGACGTGGTGGTCGTCGGCGCCGGCGGCGCCGGGCTGCGCGCTGTCGTCGGCTGCGCCAAGGCGGGGTTGAACGTCGCCTGCGTGACCAAGGTCTTCCCGACCCGTTCCCATACGGTCGCGGCCCAGGGCGGCGTCGCCGCGGCGCTCGGCAATATGGGGCCGGACGACTGGAAATGGCACATGTACGACACCGTCAAGGGCTCCGACTGGCTCGGAGACCAGGACGCGATCGAATATCTCTGCCGCAACGCCCCTCAGGCGGTCTATGAGCTCGAGCATTGGGGCGTGCCCTTCTCGCGCACGGCCGAGGGCACGATTTATCAGCGCCCCTTCGGCGGCATGACGACCGATTTCGGCAGGGGCCCGCCGGCCCAGCGCACCTGCGCCGCCGCCGACCGCACCGGCCACGCCATGCTCCATACGATGTATGGCCAGGCGCTGAAGCACGAGACTCAGTTCTTCGTCGAATATTTCGCGATCGACCTGATCATGGATCAGCAAGGCGCCTGCCGGGGCATCGTATGCCTCAAGCTCGACGACGGCACGATTCACCGTTTCCGCTCGGCGCTGACGGTGCTCGCCACCGGCGGCTATGGGCGCGTCTATCTTTCCGCCACCTCGGCCCATACCTGCACGGGCGACGGCAACGGCATGGTGTTGCGCGCCGGCCTGCCGCTGCAGGATATGGAGTTCGTTCAGTTCCACCCGACCGGCATCTATGGCGCGGGCTGCCTCATCACCGAGGGCGCGCGCGGCGAGGGCGGCTATCTGACCAATAGCGAAGGCGAGCGCTTCATGGAGCGCTACGCGCCTTCCGTCAAAGACCTTGCGCCCCGCGACATGGTTTCGCGCGCTATCACGATGGAGGTGCGCGAGGGCAGGGGCGTCGGCAAGCACAAGGACCACGCTTACCTCCATCTCGAGCATCTCGACCCGGCGATCCTGCATGAGCGCCTGCCGGGCATTTCCGAAAGTTCGAAGATTTTCGCCGGCGTCGACGTGACGCGCCAGCCGATCCCGATCATCCCGACCGCGCATTACAACATGGGCGGCATCCCGACGAATTATCACGGCGAAGTGCTGCGCAAGCTGGACGGCAATCCCGACTCCGTGGTACCGGGCCTGATGGCGATCGGCGAGGCGGCCTGCGTCTCCGTGCACGGCGCCAATCGGCTGGGCTCCAATTCGCTGATCGACCTCGTGGTCTTCGGCCGCGCAGCGGGCCTGCGCGCCGCCGAGGTGGTCAAGCCCGGCCAGTCGCAGCCCGAGCTGCCGGCCGACTCAGCCGAGCTGCCGCTCTCGCGCCTCGACTTCTTCCGCAACGCCAATGGCTCGATCTCGACAGCCGATCTGCGCGACAAGATGCAACGGACCATGCAATCGCATTGCGCCGTCTATCGCACCGGCGAGGTGCTGGCCGAAGGCGTCGCCGGCGTACACGAGGTTTGGCAGAAGGCCGCCGAGGTGAAGGTTTCCGACCGCTCGCTGATCTGGAACTCCGATCTTGTCGAGACGCTGGAGTTCGACAATCTTGTCGTGCAGGCCGCGGTGACGATCGAATCCGCGGCCAACCGCAAGGAATCGCGCGGCGCTCACGCCCGCGAGGACTTCCCGAATCGCGACGACGCGAATTGGATGAAGCACACGCTGGCGTCGATCGACCGCGAGAAGAAGACGGTCTCGATCGATTATCGCCCGGTGCACAGCTACACGATGACGAACGAAGTGGCTTACATCGAGCCCAAGGCGCGGGTGTACTGAAATGGTCGAATTCACCCTTCCCAAGAACTCCGTCGTCGCCGAGGGCACGGTCTGGCCGAAGCCGGAAGGCGCCGCCAATCTGCGCGAGTTCCGCATCTACCGCTACAACCCGGACGCCGACGCCAATCCGCGCATCGACACCTTTTTCGTCGATACGGGTGATTGCGGGCCGATGGTGCTCGACGGCATCATCTGGATCAAGAACAAGGTCGATCCGACGCTGACCTTCCGCCGCTCCTGCCGCGAGGGCATTTGCGGCTCCTGCTCGATGAACATCGACGGGGTCAATACGCTGGCCTGCACCAAGGGCATGGATGAGATCCTCGGGCCGATCAAACTTTACCCGCTTCCGCATATGGGCGTGGTGAAGGACCTCGTGCCCGACCTCACCATCTTCTATGAGCAGCACGCTGCGATTGAGCCGTGGCTCCACGCCGGCGCCAATCCCGAGAAAGAGCGGCTGCAATCGCCGCAGGATCGCGCCAAGCTCGATGGTCTTTACGAGTGCATCCTCTGCGCCTGCTGCTCGACCGCCTGTCCGAGCTATTGGTGGAACTCGGACCGCTTCCTTGGCCCGGCCGCGCTGCTGCAGGCGCATCGCTGGGTGCAGGATTCGCGCGACGAGGCGACGGAGGAGCGTCTCGGCTATGTCGACGACACCTTCCGCCTCTATCGCTGCCATACGATCATGAACTGCACCAAGGTCTGCCCGAAGGGCCTGTCGCCCGCCAAGGCCATCGCAGAGCTGAAGAATCTGGCAATCGCCCAGCAGGAGGCGTGAGGCCGCTTTCGGGAGCGACGTGGCGTGGACCACGCGCGTTCTGGCCCGCTTTGGCGCCGCGAGCCTAAGGCTCGCGGTCCAGCTGGGGGCCTTGATCCCGCCGCCGTGCGGCGCTAGGACGTCCCGTTCTATTTCGGAGACAATGCCATGCGTCCTTGCGCGCGTCCTTTCAGCGGTTCTCTCCTTGTCGCGGCCTTTGTGATCGGCGCCGGCGCGGCTGTCGCCCAGGAGCTACAGCTCGATCCCAAGGCGTTCGATCCCAAGGCGCTCGACACCAGCGGCGCCTCCTCGGTTCAAACCAAGCGCTCCAAGGGCAGGAAAGGGGCCGACTCCAACGCTCAGCAGACGCCCGGCAAGCCCCAGGCGACACCTAACGGCCCGAACCGCCAGTTCGGCGAGCTGGAAGGCTGGTCTCCCGGGAAGGCCCCGCCTAAACCCAAAGACAAGGAAGACCGCGCCCCCTCGGGGCCAAAGGCGCCGGTCTCCGTGAGCCCCTCTGGAAACATGGGGACGGGCTTCGCCTTCTAGCGCGCTTTCCGCTCGCAAGGAATCGTGCGAGCGGTTAGAAAATCGCGCAAACTCAAAAATGTGGAGCGCATTCTCGTCGCAAAAGTGCGTCTACTTTTGCGGAATGCGCTCTAGTTGAGACGCCGGCTCGGCCGGTTGGAGAAAGTTCATGGCTTATAAGGTCGCCATCGTCGGCGCCACAGGTAATGTGGGCCGCGAGATGCTGGATATTTTGGCGGAGCGCCGCTTCCCTGTGTCGGAAGTCGTGCCGCTCGCCTCTTCGCGCTCGATCGGCGTGGAGGTCTCCTTCGGCGACAAGACGCTCAAATGCCGCCATCTCGACACCTATGACTTCTCCGACACCGACATCTGCCTGATGTCCGCCGGCGGGAGCGTGTCGACGCAATGGTCGCCGAAGATCGGCGCGCAGGGCTGCGTCGTCATCGACAATTCCTCGGCCTGGCGCATGGACCCGGACGTGCCGTTGGTCGTGCCGGAGGTGAACGCCGACGCGGCCGCGGGCTTCAAGAAAAAGAACATCATCGCCAATCCGAACTGCTCCACCGCGCAGCTCGTCGTGGCGCTGAAGCCGCTGCACGACAAGGCTAAGATCAAGCGCGTTGTGGTTTCGACCTATCAGTCGGTCTCCGGCGCTGGCAAGGACGCGATGGACGAGCTGTTCGCCCAGACGCGTTCCGTCTTCGTCTCCGACCCGGTCGAAGCGAAGAAATTCCCCAAGCGCATCGCCTTCAACCTCATTCCGCAGATCGACTCCTTCATGGAGGACGGCTTCACCAAGGAAGAGTGGAAGATGGTCGTGGAGACGAAGAAGATCCTCGACCCGAAGATCAAGCTCGTCGCCACCTGCGTGCGCGTGCCGGTCTTCATCTCGCATTCCGAAGCGGTGAACATCGAATTCGAGAATCCCATCTCGGCGGACGAGGCGCGCGACATCCTGCGCGAGGCCCCGGGCGTGCTCGTCATCGACAAGCATGAGCCCGGCGGCTACATCACGCCGCATGAGGCGGCCGGCGAGGACGCGACCTATATTTCGCGCATCCGCGACGACCCGACCGTGGACAACGGCCTCGTGCTTTGGTGCGTGAGCGACAATCTGCGCAAAGGCGCGGCGCTCAACGCCGTGCAGATCGCGGAAGTGCTGATGAACCGCAACCTCATCACGCCGAAGAAAGCGGCTGCGTAAGCGCCCCGGTCCTTGCAGAAATTTGAGCCCGGGGCTGACGCCTCGGGCTTTTTCACGGAAGTGATGGGAGCGAGCTTGGTTGTTCCCCAGTCATACAATTTCCCTTTGAACAGCTCGCGTTGGCCGTTGTCATTCCCGGCGGGCTGAAAGCCCGACCGGGAATCCAGAGCCACAATAGCGCTGATTTCGCTCTGGATTCCCGATCGCTCGCTTCGCGAGCGTCCTTGTCGCTTCCTCGACGCTGTGGAACAGGCGCGCTGAGCCCAGCGCTTTCATGATCCCGAATTGCTCGAAGCTGCGATGCGCGCGCACCGATTCTAGCCGCGCGATAGCGAAGTCGACTTTCCTGACCCGACAGGCCTCGATCGCCTCGCGCAGCGCCTGGGCTGCGGAATAGTCGATCTCGACGATGCTGCTCGCTTCCAGCACGAGGAGGCGCAAGGAGCCGTCGGCGCGGTCGATCGCCGCGGTCATGTCGCGGCGAAAGAGATCGGCGTTGAGGAAGGAGAGCGGCGCCTGGAAGGCGACGACGAGAACGCCAGGGAGTTGTTCACCGCGATGCACCGGGGAGACCGGCCACCAGACGGTCGTGCCGGGGATGCGATCAAATTCGATGAGCCGCGTGCGGGTCGCCGTCCACACGCCGTGGAGCAATGACAGGATGATGGCGATGGCGACGCCCTCCTGCACCGGTAGCAGCACGATGGACAGCATGGTGACGAGGACGAGCAGGAACTCGGTCCGCGTCGCGCGAAAGATCGCCAGCATGTCGCGCCAGCGGAAGATGCGATAGGCGACGAACATCAGCACGGCAGCGAGCGCCGCCGTCGGCGTCTGCGCCAAGGCCCCGCCGCCGAAGAAGAGCACGCCGGCGACGATCGCCGCCGCAACGAGCCCGGAGAGCTGGCTCGCGCCGCCGCTCGCAACGACGATCGCCGTGCGCGGCGGGCTGGCGTTCACCGCAAAGGCGCCGAAGAGGCCGGAGAGCAAGCTTCCTGCGCCGGCTCCCATAAAATCCCTGTCTATATCCGGATTGACATCGCGCGCTGCGAAGGCGCGGGAGGTGGCCGAGGTCTGCACCATGACAAGCAGCGCGATGACCATGGCGAGGCTGAAGACCTGCCGAATGTCGGTGGAGCCAATATCCGGAACGCTCAGCCGAGGCGCGCCATGGGCGATGGAGCCGAGGAGTGCCACGCCCTCCTTGCCGAGGTCGAAATGGCTCACGGCCCATGTCGCGCCGCCGAGCGCAATCAGCGCGCCAGGGATGCGGGGGCTCAATTCCTCAAAAACAACAATGGCTGCAAGGCAAAGGACGCCGATCAGCATGGTCGGGCCATAGGCTGCGCCAATATGGCTCGCGAGCGCCATGATGCGCGATTGTATATCGCCATGCTCCGTCGGCAGGCCGAAAAAGGCGGGCGCCTGGGAAAGGGCGATATGGATGGAAATGCCGGCGAGAAAGCCTGTGAGTACGGGTACAGACAGGAGATCGGCGATCCAGCCGGCGCGCAGCAGCCCGGCGAGGATGAGCGCGCCGCCGACGATGAGCGCCAGAAGCGAGGCCAGCGCGGCGTAATGGGGCGAACCCGTCGCTGCGAGGAGCGCGAGCCCTCCAGCGAAGATCGGCGCGATCGTCGAATCCGCGCCGACTGAAACCGCCCGGCTCGAGCCGAAAGCCGCGAAGGCCAGCGTGCCGGCAATGAAGGCGATGAAGCCGATATGGGGCGGAAAGCCCGCCAGCCGGGAGGTCGCCATCTGTTCGGGAATGGCGATTGCCGCGAGCGTCAGCCCGGCCACGAGGTCGGCGCGCAGACTAACGCCGCGCAGTCCCGCAAAAGGCCAGGAGCCTTCCGCCATGGCTATTTGTTGATCTTGAACAGCGCCGCGTCAGGCGTCTTGGTCTGGTCGATGTTGAAGAGGGTGATCAGCGTCTCGTAACCCTGCGGGTCCTTCACCTGCCATTGCTTCAGCTTGAAGGTCTTGGGGTCGAAGATCAGCTTGAGATGCGAGGTGCCCCCGAAGGTCGCCTTGTCCTCGATGAAGATCGTCACGCCGGCGTCGTCGGTCTGGACGTCCTGCACGGTGACGTCCTTCTCCAGGTCGATCTTCTCCTTCATCAGGAATTTGAGCGGCGTCTGATTGATGAAATAGAGGTCCTGCGTATTGAGCTTGCGATCGCGCACGGCGACCTGCGCGCCGTCGGCGACGACCTCCATGGTCGCGGGCTGGGCGTATTCGAAGCGCACGCGGCCGGCGCGCTGCACATGGAGCTTGCCCTCGGAGCGCTTGCCGTCGGCGCCGATCTGGACGAAGTCGGCGGTCATCACCGGCGAGGCGTTGAAAAAGGCGTCGGCGCGCTTGATCGCCTCCTCGCGGCTGGGCGGCTTCGGCGGCTCGGCCGGGGCGGCGGGATTGGTGAGCTGCACGGGCTCGCTCGGCTTGGCGGCCTCGGCGGCCGGCGGCTTGGCCGGGGTCTTCTTGTCCTTGGCGGCGGGCTTTGTTTCTGGAGGCTTCGCTTCCGCATGTTTGGCGGCGGCGTTCGCATGCGCCTTCTTGGCGTCCTCGGCGTGAGCCGGCGCGACGAGCGCCAGGACAAGGGCGAAAGCGGCGAGGGGGAGATGCTTCACGGCGCGAATCCAATCCGAAGGGGCGTTCGAGCCGTCTTGGTAACATATGTTGGCGGAATTGGGGGCGCTCGACATTGGCGCAGGCGCACCACCGATATTGAAGGCGCTCGGATTCTACCTGAACGGATCGATGATCCGCACGCCTTCTACGACTTGTCCGTGCGACATATCTTCGGAATAGAGCTCGCCGCATCCTTGGGCGATCGCGGCGGCGATGATCGCCGCGTCCCAGTAAGAGAAGCCATAGCGCGACTTGATCCCCAGAGCTGCAATCATGATGTCGGACGTGACGTCCTGCACGCGAAAGCGCATCCATGTGCGCACCAGGCCCGCTGCAATGTGGTGCGGGAGCGGGTCTGCGCGGGAGGGGCGAGTGGCTCGGGCGTAGAACTCTTGCAGCACTTGGACGGACAAGCGCCAGTCATCCCGATCGAGCAACGCTATCGCACGCTCGCGCTTGACGTTTTCGGCAGGGTCGCGGCTGATCGAGTAGAGCAGGATATTGGTGTCGAGAAAGCCGGCGACGATTTCTGTCACTTGCCGCGTCTCGCATGGATATCGTCGCGCGAGAGGCGGTCGGCTGCGCGGAAGGTCGAAATCTGGGCGCGAAGCTCTTGTTCCTCGCGCTTCAGCCGCTCGAACTCTGTTTCCGACGCGGCGAAGTCGATCAAGAACCGCCGGACGACCGCGGAAATCGACGTGTCTTCCGCGGCAGCTTTGACGCGAGCGCGACGATAGGTGTCATCGTCCACAGTTACTGTGATGTTTTTCATGGTCTCACAGTAATCCCCGTCGCTGTTTTTATCAACGACAGGGAGGCTGGGCCAATCACTCCGCCGCCTCTATGTCAAACGCCCCACGATCCACGCCGCCGCCCACCAAAATCTCGCGCTTGCCCGCATGGTTGGGGGCGGAGACGACGCCCTCTTTCTCCATGCGCTCCACGAGCGAGGCGGCCTTGTTGTAGCCGACCGACAAGCGTCGCTGGATGTAGCTCGTCGAGCATTTCTTGTCGCGCAGCACGATATTCACCGCGCGGTCGTAGAGGTCGCCTCCTTCCTCGGCGTCCATGGAGCCGGGCGTCGGTCCTTCGCCGTCCTCCGCCCCGTCCTCATCCTCCGAGGTGATGTTCTCGAGATATTGCGGCGCCCCCTGGGCTTTTAGATGCGCCACCACATGCTCGACCTCGGCGTCGGACACGAACGGCCCGTGCACGCGCGAGATGCGGCCGCCGCCCGCCATGTAGAGCATGTCGCCCTGGCCGAGCAGTTGCTCCGCTCCTTGCTCGCCGAGAATGGTGCGGCTGTCGATCTTGGACGTCACCTGGAAGGAGATGCGCGTCGGGAAATTCGCCTTGATCGTGCCGGTGATGACGTCCACCGAAGGACGCTGCGTCGCCATGATGAGATGGATGCCGGCGGCGCGGGCCATTTGTGCCAGACGCTGGATCGCGCCTTCGATGTCCTTGCCGGCGACGAGCATCAAATCCGCCATCTCGTCGACGATGACGACGATATAGGGCAGGGCGGAGAGGTCCATCTCCTCATGCTCGAAGATCGCTTCCCCGGTCTCGCGATCGAAACCCGTCTGCACGGTGCGGGTGATGATCTCGCCACGCGCCTGCGCTTCCGCCACGCGGGCGTTGAAGCCGTCGATATTGCGCACGCCGACCTTCGACATCTTCTTGTAGCGGTCCTCCATCTCGCGCACCGCCCATTTGAGCGCCACCACCGCTTTCTTCGGGTCGGTGACGACAGGCGTCAGCAGATGGGGGATGTTGTCGTAGACCGAGAGCTCCAGCATCTTGGGATCGACCATGATGAGCCGGCACTCCTCGGGCTTCAGCCGATAGAGCAGCGACAGGATCATGGTGTTGATGGCGACCGATTTGCCCGAGCCGGTGGTGCCGGCGACGAGCAAATGCGGCATGCGGGCGAGGTCGACGATCACCGGCTCGCCGCCGATCGTCTTGCCGAGCGCGATGGCAAGCTTGTGCTTGGAGTGCAGGAAATCGTCGCTGGCGACGATCTCGCGCAGGAAGACCGTCTCGCGGCGCTGGTTGGGCAGCTCGATGCCGATGGCGTTGCGGCCCGGCACCACGGCGACGCGGGCCGAGACTGCCGACATGGAGCGGGCGATGTCGTCGGCGAGGCCGATGACGCGCGAGGATTTGATGCCCGGCGCGGGCTCCAGCTCGTAGAGCGTGACCACCGGGCCTGGGCGGACATTGATGATCTCGCCGCGCACCGAAAAGTCTTCCAGCACGCCTTCGAGCACGCGGGCGTTGGATTCGAGGATGTCCTCGGAAACAGTGACGGCCCCGCCCCGGTTCTTCGGTTCGGCGAGCAGCTCGAGCTCGGGATATTCGTAGGATTCCGGCGCAGCCCGCATGGGCGCGCGCGCAGGCTCGCGGGTGACGCGCCGGGGCGCGGGGGTGGCGGGCGCTTCGGCTTGGCGGCCGCCCGTCTGCTGGCGCGGCTCGGCTGGGCGCGTCCCGGCTGCGCCAGCCGCGCGTGGGGCCGTCATCGGCGCGGAGCCCGCATCCTCGTCGTCTTCGTCGAGTGGGCGCGCGCGTCGCGAGAAGGTCGGGTAGTAGGTCTCGACGTCGTCGAAGGTCGGCTCGACCCGCGGCGGCGCGGGGGTCGGCTCTTCCGCGGGGGCGCCCGCGCGGGCCCGCAGCTTTCCGAAAAGCCGCGCCACCCAGCATTTCAGCGTCAGTCCCATATGGATCAGCGCGCCGAGCGAGATCAGCGCAAAGCCGGGCTCCCCCGCGCGATCCTCGTCGTCCTCGGCGTAAGCGACGGGCTCACGCTCCTCGAAAGATTCGTCGCGGATGTCGTTTTGCGTCTCGAAACCGAGGCCGGACGCCCCGCTGACCGAGAGAATAGCGACGAAGGCCGCCGCGACGCCGAAAATCGCCATGATCGGGCCCGACCCCGCGAAAATCGCGCGCGGCGCCGCGAGAATGGCGTCGCCGGCGACGCCGCCGAGGCCTGTCGGCAGGGGCCAGCGGTCGGTCGGCGGCAGCAGCGACGCCGTGGCGGCCGTTGCAAAAATGCCCACTATCCACAGGCCGAGCCGCAGCGGCGCGCGCTCGATGCGCCGGCGTTTGACAATCCGCATCCCTTGCAAGGCGAGCGGGACGATTGCCGCCACGGCGCCGAGGCCGAAAAGCTGCATGAGCAGATCGGCGACAACCGCGCCGGGATGCCCCAAAAGGTTGCGGACATGGCCGCCGGTCGCGTGGTTGAGCGAGGGATCATGGGCCGACCAGGTGACCAGCGCCAGCGTCGCGGCGCCCGCGAGCGCCAGCATCAGCGCCCCCGCCGCCTCGGCGAGGCGATGGGCGGCGAATTCGCGGAGCTGTTCGGGGAAGAGACCAAATCTATGGCTGCGCATGTCACCAGAAGCCCGCGTGGCGCGGCGCGGCCATTGCGGCGCGCCGACTCCCGGCGAGGGTAAAAAAGCTGGGTTAAGAGGCGCTTAACCCTCAGGTTGCATCCGCTCGCCCGATCCCGCGATCGCCTGGTTGAGCTCGGCTCCGTAAATGAAGATCACGGCAAGGGGTTTGCAGGAAGACGATCGCCATCATGATCGAGGCGAGACCCGCATAGGTTGAAACGTAATTGATTGCAAACCTCGCCAGATAGGCGCCAAAGCCCGCGCCGAAGGCGAGGGAAGCGAGAAGCGTCAGCGCGAAGCCGGGCGCGAGGTTGAGAAGGCGCGGGCGCCCCGCCGGCAGCAAGATGTGAGCGGCGAGCACGGCGACGCCGACGACCGAGGATGTGACACCGTAGCGCACCGGGCCGTAGAGCGGCTCGAGCTCCCGCATCAGGCCGGGCGCATGTTTTTCGGCGAGCGCGCGGGCGAGCGGGGCGAGCACCATGAGGAAGGCGATGGCGAGCAGCGAGGCGGCGCCGAGGAAGATGTAAAGAATCGATTCCAGCCGCAACAGCCACCAGGGCCGCTGGTCGCGCTGGTTATAGGCGCGGTTGAGCGCGACGCGCAGCGACTCGACGCCGCTCGACGAGAAATAAATGGCGAGAAGCGCGCCGATCGTGAGCAGCCCGCCGCGCGGCTGGGTCACGACATTGCGAATTTCAGCCGCGATAGGCTCGGCGACGTTCGGCGGCCAGTTTTCAAAAATGAGCGCCGTCGCCGCATTGGCTTCTTCCTTCAGGCCGAAGAAGCTGGCGAGCGCGGTAAGAAAAATAAGGAAGGGAAAAAGCGAGGTCAGGATGGAGAGCGCGATATGGCTCGCGATCGCCCAGCCGTCATCCTCGTTGAATTTGAAATAGGCGACGTAAAGCGCGCGGAGCAGGGGCATGGGGCAGGGGCTTTTGGGGCGGCGGGATGCTCCCACTATTATAATGCTGGCGAGTATAAAAAATTAGCGTGTGCGGTTCCGGCGTCAATTGGTTCCGGTTGGTGAAAACTCTTCATAGGAGATGGAAATGTTCTTCTTTCCGGCAACACCGACGTTCGCAATCAAACCAAATGATTGGTCGACAAGCGAATAGGCATGATAGCCGTTTGCGGCGGCCATGTCTGCATAGAGCTTATTGAAATACTTGTCATTTGGGCCGTTCGGGTCGTAGGCGAACCGGACGGTGAAGACAGGGTACAGCTCATTGTTGCACAGCTCGACCTTTTTAAGCTCGATGTGCGCGTAATCCAGCACGCGTCTGGTTGGGTGTGACCATTGTTTCAGATCCACACTCCGGCATCCATGCGCAATATCCTTGTAGAGCGAGGTCGCCTCCAACGTCGGCGCACAAAAAGCCGGTTGGGCGAGGCAAGTCGTCGCCAAGCCAATACAGAGTAATTTTGACTTAAGCATTGTTGAAAATCCTTGGCGCAGCTGCGCTCGCAGTCGTCGAAATGGAAAGACGTTTTCGGCGCCTATGGCTCATGGGGACGCAGAGGCTTCTGCCGGTCGAAGGCGAGGTCTTCGCATTCCTTCAGCTCCGTCCGAACGAGACGAAAGACTCCGTCGTCCGGACCAAACGGATTCTTGATCGTTTCATGCCGCTTGTCGATTGGTCCCGGCATCCAAAGATCGGCCCCGCCGGGAATGGTGAGCACGACAGCTTGCCGCCCGTCGAGCGCGAGATGTGAGCCCCCATCTCCGGGTCCCGCACAATGCGCCCCGCCACGACGCGAGTCTTTCGGCGTCCCGTCGCCGCATTCCGCGACGGCGGTCAAAGTCTCCGCGCGGTCGTGAAACTTGAACGCGAGGGAAACTTGATATGCATAGGAGCTGCTTGCAGGCGTGAGGGTGGAGGCTTGGAAACGGGCCGTGACCAACGCCTTCACGAAAGTGACCTGCTGCCGGGGATGCGCGGTGAGATGCGCCGCATCATACTGCCGGCTGAAGCAGGCGAAGGACTCCCCTCGGCGGTACAGGGGGCCCACGAGATTTGCCAGGAACTCATTGCTTGGATCCGCCGCATATGCGGGAGCCTCCGAAGAGAAGGGCGCGAGAGCGGCGGCAATTATAAAAGCTCGTCGGAACATGTTGGAAATCGTGCCATTTGCAACGAACCATGACTGTGCGTCAGCGCACAGTATGTGAACAACAGCCGCACGGCCTGGGCGCCAGCCACATCAAGGCCGAGGCAAAAACGCGCGTAGCGCCTCGATGATCACGTCCGGCCGGCAAGGCTTTTGAAGGATAACAGTGCCCGGCGGGAAGCGTCCTCTCTGCTGCTCCGCATCATAGCCCGACAATACGAGAAACGGCGCGCCAGCTTTCTGCAGGGCTTCCGCGACAGGACCCGAGAACACGCCGCACAGATTTGCATCCAATATGGCGGCGTCGTAGTCGCCTTGGGCCGTGAGCTTCAGCGCTTCTTCGACCGTCGCCGCGACCCCCGCGCTCTCGAAACCCTCGCATTCCAGGAGCATTTCCATCGACATCGCGACCATGGGCTCATCTTCGACGATAAGAATGCGTCGGCTTTTCTGGCCAAGGTCCTGCATCGAGCTATCTCACGAAAATCCTGTCTGCCGGCGCCGTCAACGTCCAGCGCGCCCCATTTTCGGCGAAGGTCAGTTGCGCATGTCCTCCGACTGAGATTTCGGCCATTCGCCCCAGCACCGTTTTGCCAAAACCCTTGCGTGTCGGGGGCGCCACTTTCGGCCCGCCGTTTTCCTCCCAGGAAATCGAAAATTCATCGCCCGCGACCCCCCACGCGATCTGAACCTTTCCGTCTTCGTTCGATAGGGAGCCATATTTCGCTGCATTGGTCGCAAGCTCGTGCAGCGCCATGCCGATCGTCTGAGCGGCGGCGGCGTTCACGCGGATCGCTGGGCCATTTGCGACAATGCGCCCGCCGATCAGGTCTCGATAGGGCGCGAGCTGCGCGCGCACGAGGTCGCAGAGATCCGTCCCCTGCCATTCGTTTCGCACGAGCAGCCTTTGGCTCGCTGCGAGGCTTTGAATCCGCTCGACGAGCTTTGCGACATAGGCTTTGGGGTCGCCCTCGAAAGAGGTTTGCTGGGCGATCGCTTGCACGACGGCGAGAAGATTATTGGCGCGGTGGCTGATCTCCGCGACCAGAAGCTGGTTGTGCGCCTCGGCGGCCTTGCGCGCCGTTATGTCTTCGACCACGGCCACGAAATTGACAGGCTGGTCCGTGGCGTTGCGCGCGATGCCCACCGTCACATTCGCCCAAACATTCTTGCCGTCCTTGCGGATATATCGCTTTTCTGTCGAGTAGCTCCCGGCCTCGCCCGCGAGGAGGCGGCGCACATTTTCGCGATCGGCTTCGCGGTCCTCGGCATGCGTGATGTCGCCGGCTTTCATTTGCATCAGCTCGTCACGACGATAACCCACGATATCGCAGAGGCGTTCGTTCATTCTCAGCCACCGGCCGTCGAGCCCCACCTCGGCAATGCCCACGGCGGCGTTTTCAAAGGTCGCCTCCAAACGCGACAGCGCCACGCGCAGAGTATCGGCCCCGCGCTTTCGCTCTTCCAGTATCTGGCTCTGCACCGCTTCCATGGCTTCGGCCTTGAAGGCGCGCGCCTCGGCGCGATGCATCAGCTCGGTCGTTCCGATGATGAGCCCGCAACTCCCCAGAAACACCAACAAGGCGAACCAGTCGGCCCCGCCTTCGAGGGGAAGAACGAAGGTATGCAACAAGATCGCGCCGAGCACCGCCACTGTCGTTCCGGTGATCCATCCGCCGACCAGTGCGCCCACGGGAACCAAAGGAAAAAGGGTTATATAGGCGACCTTGGTCGTCGCCATTCCGATCAGAAGGGCCCGCGCAAGAATCGCCAGCACGGCCAAGGCCACGCCGAGGGCGGGCGCAAGCACGTAGTACGAATTCTCGGGCAGCTCAGCTTTGTCAGCCAGAATTCGAAGAGGCAGCCTCGCGTAGAAGGGAAATCTGTCCTCGACGGCATGGAGGTTCGACGACTCCATGTCCCGCATGGGTTACTCCGATGGGATTTTTGACAAATTTTCGTAAGCGAAGGCGTTGAATGGGGCAAGCTTGACCGATGTTGGCTTGGAAAGCAATGAAATGAGCCCGCTTCAGCCTGCGGGTAGAAGCAAGACGAGCTTGTGAGAGGGCGCGTCCGACGGCGTGAAGGAATGCTGCTCGAAGAGCACTCTGCCGTCCTGCGGATGGTTGAAGACGCGCAGGCCGCCTTCGCGGCTCAAGACGTCCTGTGCGGCCCAGGCTTGCGCAAAGAAAGGGCTCTCCTGCCGCAAGTCGTCGATAAATCGTCGCACGCGCGCGTCGCGAAACATATGCGCATAATCCGAGCGAAACTCGCAGAGGAGACGGCGCGCCCGCTCCTCCCAATCCGGCAGCAGATCTCGCGCCGCGGCGTCCAGAAAGACGAAACGCAGAAGATTGCGGTGGCGCCCGCCATCGAGCCAGCCGCAGAACAGATGCGCGGCCGCCGCGTTCCAGATGCAGGCGTTCCAACAGCAATCGAGGCCATAGGCCGGATGCTGAAAAGCTGCGATGGCGGCTTGTAGCGAGGCGGGGGCCGTCTCCGGTCGCGCCGGCGCATCCGGGTCGATGCGGCCGGCAAGCTCGAACAGATAGGCGCGCTCTGCGGGCGTCAATGAGAGCGCCATGGCGATGCGGCCGAGCGCTTCGGGCGAGGCCTGCACGGGCCGACCCTGTTCGATCCAGGCGCACCATGTGGCGCTGATGCCGGCGCGCGCCGCCAGCTCCTCGCGGCGCAGACCGGGCGTGCGCCTGCGGCCGCCGGCGACATCGGGCCGCGCCCGCTCGCGATGCGCGCGAATGAAATCTCCCAGCAGCCGCCGTTGGTCCGCGTCCAGCATGGAGGCAGTTATAACAGGATAATAATCTTTATTGTAATAGGTTAATCGCGGCTTGATCCTGCTTTTCGTCACAAGGAGCAAGCCGATGGAACGAACGCATGAAACGATGGTAGCCGCCCAATTCGGGCCCCGCGCGCGCGACTACGTCCAAAGCGCTGTGCACGCGCAGGGCGCGGATCTCGAGGTTTTGGCAAATATCGTCTCTGCGGCTGCGCCCGAACGCGCTCTCGATATCGGCGCCGGCGGCGGCCATGTCTCCTATCTGATGGCCCGCTATGCGGCTGCGGTGACGGCGCTCGATCTCTCGACGCAGATGCTGGCGGCCGTCGCCGCGACGGCGCGTGAGAAGGGGCTCGCCAATATCGAAACAGTGGAGGGGCCCGCCGAGCGCCTGCCTTTCGCCGATGGCTGTTTCGATTTTCTGGCGTCGCGCTATTCGGCCCATCACTGGCGCGATTTCAATGGCGGTCTGCGTGAGGCGCGCCGGGTGCTGAAGCCCGGCCGCTCTGCGGTCTTCGTCGACGTCTATGCGCCGGCCCGGCCGCTCTTCGACACGCATCTGCAAGCCGTCGAGCTGCTGCGCGATCCGTCTCATGTCAGGAATTACACAATTGCAGAATGGACGGTCGCGCTCGCGACGTCAGGTTTCACTGTCGAGCGCCTGCAGACATGGCGGCTGCGGATGGACTTCGCCGTCTGGGTGGCGCGCATGCGAACGCCGCAGGAAAATCAACGCGCCATCCGAGCTTTGCAGGCGGCGGCGTCGGGCGAGACCCGGGAGCATTTTGCGATCGAAACGGATGGCTCGTTTTTAATCGACGTGATGATGATTGAAGTCAGGGCCGCGAGCTGGTGACGGCTGGCCCTCATCCGACCCCGCTTCGCGGGGCCACCTTCTCCCGTAAACGGGAGAAGGAATCGCGTTGAAACTTTGTGGTTCAAAAACCTTGGGTTCTCCCTTCTCCCGCTTGCGGGAGAAGGTGGCCCCTGCGTCAGCAGGGGTCGGATGAGGGCTCATCCTGCCGCTCAGTCATCTCGCCGCCGTCGACGGCTCTCCGGACCTTCGTGCATCAAAGCGTCGTCGCGCGGCCCCTCGACGATCAGATCGCCGACGAGGCCGCGCTCCATCCGGGAGAGCGCGTGGTCGGCCAGAACATATTGTCCGCCGCGCCTCACATTGAATTCGACGGTCGCCGCGTCGCCCGGCGCGACGGAAACCGTTGGCGCGCCTCTCTCATGCACTTTCAGCGCGTCGTTGCGTCTGACGCGGTCGAAGAGGCCGCCGATCAGATGCAGCGAAGACGTGAAATTCGGCCCGCCGACGCCGAAGAAGATTCGCACGTTCTCGCCGCGCTCGGCCCGTAGCGGATGCTCCGCCGTCAGCGCGCCGACGGCGCCGTTGAAGAGGAAATATTCCGGCTGTTCGGCCATCAGCTTCTCGTAATCCAACTCCTGCCGGCCCTGGGTCCCGAAAGGCATGGTCGTATAGAGTTCGCCCTGCATGACGTAGAATTCGCGGTCCGCCTTCGGCAATCCGCCCTCGGGCTCGATCAGCACGAGACCATACATGCCGTTGGCGACATGCTGCGCAATGCTCGGCGTCGCGCAGTGATAGACGAAGAGGCCGGGCGTCGTCGCTTCGAAGCTGAAGACCTTTTCCTCGCCCGGATCGGCTTGCGTGAAGCGCGCGCCGCCGCCGGGCCCGATCGCGGCGTGCAAATCCACCGAATGCGCTAGCACGCTGCTCGAGTCGTTCTTCAAATGCACTTCCAGCGTGTCGCCCACCCGCGCCCTGATGAAGGGGCCGGGAACCTTCCCGCCAAAGGTCCAGAACTGATAGGTCGTCTTGTCATCGAGCCGGCCATCGATTTCGATCGTCGTGAGATCGACGCGCAAGGTTCGCGGCCCGCGGGCGCCGATCGGTCGCGGCACGTCGGAAGGATCGCGCGATATGTCCGGCGCGACGAGCTTCGCCTTGCTGCGCGGCCCCGGCTCGACCCTGATCTTGCCCTGCATGCCCGCGTCGCGATGGCCGGGGACTGAGCAGTAGTAGGAAAAGGCGCCGGTCTTGTCGGCGAAAAACGAAACAGTGCCGCTCGCGCCCTTGCCGACCACGCGGTTCGAACGCACGCCGTAAAACTCGATGACGATATCGTGCTCGGCGCCCTCGCCGTTGACGAGATTGATCTGGGCGCGCTCGCCTTCATGGAAGACGAGCTCTGGATTAACCTTCCCGTCGATCGCGCCGCCGACGCCAAGGAAGACGAGCCGCCCCTCGGCAATCCCCGATCGCAGCGTATAGACGACCGTGCGCGCCGCCGCGTTCTCCTGGCGCGCTGGCGCGTCTTCTTGCGAAAAAGCGAGCGGAGCCCAAGCGAGCAGGGCCGAAAACACGCAGAACAACAGAACGGCTCTGTCTGGCTTCATCGGCCGAGCCTCTGGCGGATGGGGACGCGTGCGGCAGTAAGCTAGGGGCGCGGCGTTCAAAGGAAAGGCGCGGGGCCGTCGCTCAATCGCCCCGCTGGAAATGGTCGTACACCATCCGCGCCGTCGCCTTGTTGATGCCCGGCGTCTTCTCCAGATCCGACAAAGCCGCCCGCGAGACGCCCTTCGCCGAGCCGAAGGCCAAAAGCAGCGCGCGCTTGCGCGACGGTCCGATCCCGGCAATCTCATCGAGCGGATTCTTGGTGAATTCCTTCTTGCGCCGCGCGCGATGCGTGCCGATGGCGAAGCGATGGGCTTCGTCGCGCAGCCGCTGCACGAAATAGAGCGCCGGATCATGCGGGGGCAGGCGGAAGGCTTCGCGGCCCTCGATGAAGAATTGCTCGCGTCCCGCGTCGCGGTCGCGGCCCTTGGCGATCGAAGCCAGCGCCACCCCCTCGACGCCGCTCTCGCGCAACGCCTCGCGCGCCACGTCGAACTGGCCGCGCCCGCCGTCGATCAGCACGAGATCGGGCTTTGCCGGAAAAGCCTCCGGATCGGTCTCCTTCTCCGGCTCCTTGGCGAGACGGGCGAAGCGGCGCGTCAGCACTTCGCGCATCATGCCGTAGTCGTCTCCGGGCGTGATCTCCGTGCTCTTGATGTTGAAAGTGCGGTAATGCGCCTTCATGAAGCCCGCCGGGCCGGCGACGACCATCGCGCCGATCGCCTGCGACCCGCCCGTATGCGAGTTGTCGTAGACCTCGACGCGGCGCGGGGCGTGAGGCAGGCCGAAGACTTCGCCCAAGGCCGCCAGCAACCGCAACTGGCTCGCGTCTTCCGCAAGCTTGCGGCCGAGCGCCTGCCGCGCATTGTTGAGCGCATGTTCGACGAGCTCGCGCTTTTCGCCGCGCTGCGGGGCGATGACGTCGACGTTTCTGCGCAGCTTCGCCGAAAGCGCGTCTTCCAGAAGAGCGCTGTCTTCGATCGGATGTGACAGCAGCACGCAGCGCGCGGAAGGATGCTCGTCGTAGAATTGCGCGAGAAAGGCGTCGAGAACTTCCGCCTCCGAGAGGCTCGCGTCGGCGCGCGGGAAATAGGAGCGGTTGCCCCAGTTCTGATAGGCGCGGAAGAAAAAGGCCTCGATGCAGAAGCGCCCCGCGTCCTTGGCGATGGCGAAGACGTCGGCCTCTTCGACCGTGCGCGGATTAATGCCCTGCGCTCCCTGTATCGCCGAGAGCGCCGAGATGCGATCGCGCAGCCGCGCGGCGCGCTCGAATTCGAGCCGCTCGGCGGCTTCGGTCATTTCCGTGGCGAGCTGCTCGCGCACGCTTCGGCTCTTGCCGGAGAGAAAGTCGCGCGCCTCCTGCACAAGCACGGCATAGTCGTCAGTTGAGATTTCCCCCGTGCAGGGCCCGGCGCAGCGCTTGATCTGGTAGAGCAGGCAGGGGCGTGTGCGGTTGTCGTAAAAGCTCTGCGCGCAGGAGCGTAGCAGAAAGGCGCGCTCCAGCGCGTTGAGCGCGCGATTGACCGCCCAGACGCTGGCGAAGGGCCCGTAATAATCGCCCTTGCGCACGCGCGCGCCGCGATGCTTGGCGATCTGCGGCGCTTCGTGGTCGCTGGCGATGAAGATGTATGGAAACGACTTGTCGTCGCGCATCAACACGTTGAAGCGCGGCTTCAACTGCTTGATGAGATTCGCTTCCAGCAGCAGCGCCTCGGTCTCGGTCTCCACCGAGATGAAGACCATGGAGACCGTCGCCGAGATCATCCGCGCGATGCGGTTCACATGGCCGGCGAGGCGGGTGTAGCTCGCGACGCGCTTCCGGACATTCTTGGCCTTGCCGACATAGAGCACCTCGCCATTCTCGGCGATCATGCGATAGACGCCGGGGCCGTTCGGCGCATGTTTCCAATAGGACTTGATGACGCCGACGCCGCGCTTGACGCTGTCGGGCGTCTGCGGGGCGTCGTCTTCTGGAGGCGTCTCGGAGGTCTCCGAGACGGCCTCGGGCGCGTCGAGGGGGTCGTCGTCCTCGGGCGGGAGGTCGCGCGTCTGGGAGGGGGGAGGGGTCATCCTATAAGGATTTATGCTGCGTTTGCGGCGATGGGAAGGGTTTCCGAGCCTGCACCGGTCGTTCGTCGGCAAAGAGCCGCGAGGAAACTGTCACCCTTCTTCCCGGGCCTTGCTGTCACCTTTCTATCCGGGCCAGGCGCCGCTCCTCTCCTCGTTTGCGGGGAGAGGCTGGGTGAGGGGCCGGGGCCGGAGCCCCGGGCGTGCCTTACGAAAGCGAGCGCGCTGCGGCGTTTATCGCTTCCACTCATCCCCCAAGCCCCTCACCCAACCTCTCCCCGCGCGCGGGGAGAGGGGCAGAGCGTGGCCTTCATCAAAAGTGGCTCGCGAGCCGCCTCCCTCCCCCTTGCGGGGAGGGATTAATGGTGGGGGTCGCCTCAGTGATGAGAATAACGCAGAAAAATTGAGTTTAATCTTACGCATTCGCGCCAACGCAAGTTGCTCGATCCTCGCAAGAATCGCCCGCCCGCACTTGCGCGCCGCGGAAAGCGACGTCAAAAGTTGTCGCCGTAGTTCGACGGGTATTGGGGGCCTCATGAGCGGCGGCAGGATCACGATCGGCGGCATTATTTTTCCAGTGCTCGCGCTCGGTCTCGCGGCGGCTTTCGCGGCAGGGGAGCGCTGGCTCAATACTATGCCGCCGACGCTCGCCTGGGCGCCGCCGCTCGTCGCCGCCATCCTCGTCATCGGGTCGGTTTTCGCGACGCTGCAGCACGCCGAGCGGATCGGCGCGAGGGTCGGCGAGCCCTTGGGCACGCTCGTGCTCACCATCGCCGTGACGATCATCGAGGTCGCCATCATGGCCTCGATGACCGCGCATGGCTCGGAAAATCCGACCGAGGCGCGCGAGGCTGTGTTCTCGGCGATCATGATCGTCTGCAACGGGCTCGTGGGCCTGTGCCTGCTGCTCGGCGGTTTCCGCCATGGCGAGCAGGAGCTTCATCCGATGGGCGCGAGCGCCTATCTCGCCGTGCTCATCGCGCTGTCGATGCTGACGCTCATCATGCCGAATTACACGACATCGACGCCGGGCCCGACGCTCTCGCGCGCGCAGCTCGGCTTCGCGAGCGCGCTCTCGATCCTGCTCTACGGCGCTTTTCTCTTCATCCAGACCGTGCGCCACCGCGCCTATTTTATCGACGCGCATATGGCGGCCGTGGGTCATGTCGGAGCAAAACCGACGCGGAGCGAGGCCTTGGTCTCGCTCGTCGGTCTCGGCGCGAGCCTAGCCGGCGTGTCGCTGCTCGCCGAGCATGTCATTCCGGGGCTCGAAGAAGGGCTGAAATGGGCGGGCGTCGAGGAGGTGAACCCTGTGACCGGCGCCGCCGTCGCCGCCCTCGTGCTCATGCCCGAAGGCATGAATTCGGTCCGCGCCGCCGCCCGCAACGCCTTGCAGACGAGCTTGAATGGGGCGCTCGGCTCGGTCGTGGCGACGATCGGGCTCACCGTGCCGGCCGTGGCGCTGATGAGCCTCGCCTCCGATCGCCAGCTCGTCTTCGGCCTCGATCGCCGCGACTCCGCCATGCTGGTTCTGACGCTGATGCTGTCCGTCGTCAGCTTCGGCGCGGGCCGCACCAATGTGCTCACCGGCCTTGTGCATCTCGTTGTCTTCGCGGCATATGCCTTCTTCTTATTTGCGCCATGAGCGAGGAAGAGATGAGCGGCGATCTGATATTTTACCATTCTCCCAATACGCGTTCGTCCAGCGTGCTCATTCTGCTCGAGGAGCTCGACGCGCCCTACACTTTGAAAGACCTCAATTTCAAAATCGGCGCGCAGCGCGAGCCCGAATATCTCGCCGTCAATCCGATGGGGAAGGTTCCGGCCATCGAGCACAATGGCGCGCTGGTGACCGAACTCGGCGCGGTGTTCATCTATCTCGCTGACGCCTTCCCGCAAAAGAAGCTTGCGCCGCAGATCGGCGATCCGCTGCGCGGACCATATCTGCGTTGGCTCGCGTTCTACGGCTCGGCCTTCGAGCCGGCGATCATGGACCGCTACACGAAGCAAGAGCCGCCGAAGAACATGAGCGCCTACGGGGATTTCGAGACCGTGATGGCGGTGATCAACAAGCAGCTCGCGGCGGGGCCCTATCTGCTCGGCGCGCGCTTCTCAGCCGCCGACATTCTCTGGGCGACGGCGCTGCGCTGGACCACCGGCTTCGGCCTCGTCCCGATGACGCCCGAGATTTCCGCCTATATCGAGCGCGTGGGATCGCGGCCGTCGGTTGCGCGCGTTACGGAGACGGACAAGCAGCTTCTGGCGATTCACGAGGCGGCTGCGGCTGCGAAGGGGTGATGCACATCGGCGCTGGCGCATGTCATTCCCGAGCGGGCCGAAGGCCCGCTCGGGAATCCAGATCCGGAATAACTCACCACTCGATCGGCGTCTGCCCATGCGCGACGAGATATTTGTTCGCCTTGGAGAAATGCTTGCAGCCGAAAAAGCCATTATGCGCTGACAGCGGCGAGGGGTGGGCGCATTCGAGCACGAGATGCTTGCGGCGGTCGATGCCGGCGCCCTTGCGCCGCGCATAAGAGCCCCAGAGCATGAAGACGATCCCCTCACGCTCGCGCGACAGCGCATGGACGGCGGCGTCAGTGAATTGCTCCCAGCCCTTGTTCTGATGCGAGCCCGCCTGCGACGCGCGCACGGTGAGCGTCGCGTTCAGGAGCAGCACGCCCTGCTTCGCCCAGCGCGAGAGGTCCGGGTCGCGGGACACAGGATGGCCGAGATCGGCCTCGATTTCCTTGAAGATGTTCTGCAAGGAAGGCGGCGGGGCGACGCCGGCGCCGACCGCGAAGCAAAGCCCATTCGCCTGGCCGGGCCCGTGATAGGGGTCCTGGCCGAGGATAACGACCTTCGCTTCGTCAAAGGGACATTCGTCGAAAGCGCGAAAAATCTGCGCCGCCGGCGGATAGACCGCGCAGGAAGCGTATTCCACGCGCACGAACTCGCGAAGGTCGGTGAAATAGGCCTTCTCGAATTCGGTGGCGAGATGTCTCTTCCAGCTTTCGTCGATGCGAACGGGCTTGGTCATGGAGCGCTGACATTCTGTCTGATCGCTTCGACGGCGGCTTTCAGGGGAGGCAGCTCGTCGCGCAGGACGTTCCAAATGATTTCGTCCGAGATGGAATGGTATTCGTGCCTCAGCACATTGCCAATGGCGCGAATGGCCCGCCAACGGATGTGTGGTTGCGTGGCGGCGGCTTCTTCGGGCAAGGCCCGGCTGGCCTCCGAAATGATTTCGATCGCCCGCTGAAGCGCGTGCCGAAGCAACCAATCAGCCTTGTAATCGTCGAGAGTCTTATGCGCGGTTACCCGCTCGACGCCCGCGATCTCCTGCAAGATGTCGTCAATGACGTGAAGGATTTCTCTTCCCATCAAAAGACACGCATGGCTGATTTCTCGATTTTTTCGCGCAAACGCGGATGCAGCCCATCACGCGTCGTCAGGTCGACGCGGGTCTGCAATTCATCCTCGAGAAAATGCTTGATGTCGACAAGGTCCAATGCGTTGAAGCGGCTGGCCGGATCGTAATCGATGAAGAGGTCGAGATCGCTATCGGCGCCCGCTTCGTCGCGGGCCGTCGAACCGTAAAGATATAGGGAGATCGCTCCTCGCGTTTTAACCGCGTCGGCAATCCTCCCAAGCTTCGCGATGGCCGTAGCTCTGTCCATGCCGTCAATTTACCGCAGGCGCCTGCGATCTCAATCCTGCAAAGGCCCCCAGGCCGGATCACTGGCGTAGTTCGGCGTCGGCACCAGCGCTTCCGAGCGGCCGAAGACGTCGACCATGTAAATCTTCGGCCCGCCCGCGCCGCCGCTTTCGCGGAAGAACATCAGGAACAGCCCGTTGGGCGCCCAGGTGGGTCCCTCATTGTGGAAGCCCTCGGTCAGGATGCGCTCGCCCGAGCCGTCGGTCTTCATCACGCCGATCGAGAAATTGCCGCCGTTCTGCTTGGTGAAGGCGATGTAGTCGCCCTTGGGGCTCCACACGGGCGTCGAATAGCGGCCGCCGCCGAAGGAGATGCGCTTGGCCTCGCCGCCATGCGCGCCCATGACGTAGATCTGCTGCGAGCCGCCGCGATCGCTCTCGAAGCAGATGCGCGCGCCGTCCGGCGAATAGGAGGGCGCCGTGTCGATGGCGCTGGTGTCGGTCAGCCGCGTCGTGGTGCGCGAGCGCAGGTCCATCGTATAGAGATTGGTCGACGAGCCCTGTGACAGCGACATGATGATCTTCTGCCCGTCAGGCGAGAAGCGCGGCGAGAAAGTCATGCCGGGGAAATTGCCGACGACCTCCCGCTGGCTGTTCTCGATGTTCATCAGGAGAACTTTCGGCTCGCCCTCGTCGTTGAAGGCCATATAGGTGACGTCGAGCGAGGAGGGCGAGAAGCGCGGGGTGACGACGAGCTCGTCGCCCCGGGTCAGATAGCGCACATTGGCGCCGTCCTGATCCATCATGGCGAGGCGCTTGCGGCGCTTGTCCTTGGGGCCGCTTTCGTCGACGAAAACGATGCGCGTGTCGAAGAAACCCTTCTCGCCGGTGATGCGGCTGAAAACCGCGTCCGAGAGAAGATGCGCGACGCGGCGCAGGTTGGAGGCTTCCGTCACATATTGCTGGCCGGCGACCTGCTCGCCAGTGGTGACGTCGAAGAGGCGGAACTCTGTCTTGAGGCGTCCGTCGCCGGCGCGCACCGAGCGGCCGGTGAGAACGAATTGCGCGTTGGCTGTTTTATAGACACCCAAATCCGGCTGGTCGGGCGAGCCGGCCTCGCCGACATTGGCGTCGACCGGGCGCAGGAAGACGGAGCGCTTGAAATTATTGGTCGCGACGGAGGTGATCGTGCGCGCGGCTTCGTCGCCGACGAAAGGGGCGACGGCGATATTCGTCGGCTGAAAGCCGCCGCCTTTGAGGTCGATGACGCGGCCGGCCCGTGCGGGCGCGAAAGGCGCGAGAGCGGCGCCGGCGAAGAGGCCGGCGGCGGCGCGGCGGGTGATGAGGCGGGTCATTTCGAGGGTCTCATTAGATGTAAAGGCCCCCTCCCACGCTCACGATCGGCAATAGCCGAAATCTTGAAGGAGGCGGCAATTTGCTCCCTCTCCCGCGAAGCGGGGGAGGGCTGGGGAGGGGGCATAATCAGCAGCGACGCGCGCATCAATTCGCATCCTGGAAGCGGATGGTCACTTCATGCAGCGCTTCCTCGTAATAAGGCATGAATTCCGGCGGAATCCGCATCGGACTGCAGCGGCGCACGGCCTGCACCGCTTGCTCGCCGCGCGCCTGCTCCACCGGATTGGCGGAAGGGTTCACCAGGCGCGGGCGGCCTTCCAGCGCGCCCTCGCGCGACAAGTGAAATTCCACGACCGGCGCGAAGGTGGCGCCGCCCAGCGAGAGGCCCGAGGCCCAGCAGGGGTGATAGTGATCGTGGATGTAGGAGGCGATGCGCGCCTCCATCGACGCCGACATCTTTGGGGCGGCTCCCTCCGGCGCGCCGAGCGACGCGGTTTTGATTTCTTTGCCCGTGGATTCACGGCGCTGCGGCGCCTCCTTGCTCAGGAGATTGGCGATGTTGGCCGCGTCGAATTTCGACTTGGGCGCGTTCTCGTCGCCGGACTTGGGCTTCGCGCCCTTGGCGCTCTTCTCCGCCGTTTCGCCTTCCGCGCTATTTTGAGGCTTCGCCGGCTTTTCCTCGGCCTTCTTGCTTTGGAGCAGTTTCGCCACTTCGTCCGTCTTCAGCCGCGTCTCTTTCGGCTTCTCGGGCGCAGGCTTGGGCTCTTCCTTCGCTTCCTTCTCCGGCTTGGGGCGCACGGGGGGCTTCGGCTTCACGACCTCGGCCTCCTTGGGCTCCTCCAGCGGCTTCTCCTCCGGCGCAGCCGCCTTCGGTTTGACGGACGGCGTCGGCTTCGCCTCGGCGGGCTTTTCGACAGGCTTAAGCGGCTCGGGCTTTTTCTCGACCGGGCGTTCCGGCGGCTCCGGCGCGGGCGGCAGAGCGGCGACGCGTTTGGGGGGCGTCGGCTCGGGCTTGTCGTCGGCGCCGGGGTCGGGCAGGCGCTTCAAGGAGG
Organism: Methylocystis sp. MJC1; assembly: GCF_026427715.1. Taxonomy (NCBI): domain Bacteria; kingdom Pseudomonadati; phylum Pseudomonadota; class Alphaproteobacteria; order Hyphomicrobiales; family Methylocystaceae; genus Methylocystis; species Methylocystis sp. MJC1. The sequence goes on from NZ_CP107558.1 coordinate 1,863,809, forward strand.
GGGGAGGGGTCGGCACATCCTTCTTGGCTTCCGCGATCGGCGGATGCGGCCTGGTCTCGCTCTCCTTGGCGACCTTGTCGACGCGCGGCGCGGGCTTTGGATCGCGCGCTGTCTTCTCGCCCTTCGTCACCCGCGTGAGCGCGTCGTCGGTGACGACCTCGACGGGGATTGTCTCCTGAGCGTCCTCGAATTTCTTCGCGTCCGAAAACAAGACAAGCGCCGCCACCAGCAGGCCCGCATGGGCCGCGGAAGAGATGACAACGCCTGGCTCGGAGCGCGAAACTCTCATTCGAGCCTCACTTCTTCTCCTGCTCCGTCACCAGAGCGACCTTCTTGTAGCCCGCCGTCGTGACAAGCGACATGACTTCGGCCACGCGGCCGTAATTCACCGCCTTGGAGCCGCGCACATAGATGCGCTCGTCGAAGCCCTGTTTTGCGGCGTCCTTGAGCTTGTCGATGAGCTGCGCCACCTCGACCGGCTGATCCATGAGGAAGATCTGGCCCTTGTCGTCGATGGCGATCGAGACGGGCTTCTGGTCGATATTGAGCTGGCCCGCCTTGGTCTGCGGCAGATCAACGGCGACGCCGGTCGCGAGCAAGGGCGCCGCGACCATGAAGATGATGAGCAGCACCAGCATGACGTCGATGAACGGCGTCATGTTGATTTCAGCCATCGCGCCGTAGCGCGGCACGCCGCGCCGGCGCCTGCCGCCCTTACGCCCGGGAGTGGAAACCGAGGCGCCCATGGGTCAGGCCGCCCGATCGCGGTTGGCCGCGTGCTGGTCGATCTGGCGGGAGAGAATGGCCGAGAATTCGTCGGCGAAGCTCTCCATGCGCGCCTGCGCCTTGGCGACGTCGCCCTGCATCTTATTGTAGGCGATGAGCGCCGGAATGGCGGCGAAAAGGCCGATGGCGGTGGCGAGCAACGCCTCCGCAATGCCCGGCGCCACGACCGCGAGAGAGGTGTTCTTCGAGGCGGCGATCGAGCGGAAGGAGGTCATGATGCCCCAGACCGTGCCGAAGAGGCCGACGAAGGGGCCCGCCGAAGCCACCGTCGCGAGCACGAGCAGATTGGATTCGAGCTTCTCGACCTCGCGGGCGATGGAGACGTCGAGCACCTTCTCGATGCGCGCCTGCAAGCCCATGAAGCTGGCGCTGGCGCCCGTCTGGAAGGAGCGCTTCCATTCCTTCATCGCCGCGACGAAAAGCGTCGCCATGCCGGTGGTCGGGCGCTCGGAGAGCTTGCCGTAGAGCTCCTCCAGCGAATTGCCCGACCAGAAGCTCTCCTCGAAACGATCCATCGCCCGGCGAAGGCGCGAGAAGAGCAGCGTCTTGTCGATGATGATCGCCCAGCACCAGACCGAGGCGAGGAGCAGGCCCACCATCACGAATTTCACGACGATATGCGCGCCCCAGAACATGCTCCAAATGGTGATGTCGGCGGCGGGGGCGGCGCCTGCGGCTGTCGCGGCGATGTCGGTTGGATTCATGATTTGTCCTTGAAGCGGAATGGCGCGCGCTTGCAGTATGAGCAGCGCCTCTTATTCCCCGCGATTCCGCCCTTTTCTGGGCCGCGGGTGCGCTGCACAACGATACTTATCACGAATGCATTAACAAGCGGTAAGGGTTAAGAATTGGTGACGGTTTCCGGGGCCGCCGCGAGCGCGGTTTCGAATTTGGCGCGCAGCGCGGGCGACAGACGCTTGGCGCGGCCGTGCTCGACGCAGACGGCTTTTACTTGCGCAGTCGCCAGGACCTCCGCCCCGCGCAGGACGCGCTGATGCATTGTGACGGAAGCGCCGCCAATGTCAGTGACGATGGTCTCGATCGAAAGCAGATCGTCCATGATCGCTGACTTGATGAACTCGATGTTCATGGCCCGCACCACGAAAAAGCTCGGCGAACCTGGGGCGCCTTGGAGCAGGCGCCGTTGGTCGAGCCCGATGTCGCGCAAAAGCTCCGTACGCCCGCGCTCCATGAAGCGGATATAGGAGGCGTGATAGACGAGGCCGGAGGCGTCGGTGTCTTCCCAATAGACGCGGACGGGGAGGATGTGGGGGATCATTTATCGAGCTGCGCCTCAATATCCATGCGGCCGTCGAGCACGCGCAAGACGAGGTCGGCGGTCGCGTCAAAGCTGTAAAGGATGATGTAATTTTCACAGACGAGCGTGCGCAACCCCCGCCCATATTCTGGCCGCACGCGGCCCAGTTCCCGGAAATCGCCGAGGCGCAAGATGGCGGCTTCCAATGTGTCTGAAAGCGCGGCGGCCGCGCGGGTGCTTCGCTGCTCGAGATAGGCGAGTATTTCCGAAAGATCGCTCTTTGCGTTGTCGGAAATATCGAGACGCATCGGCTGCTTCACGCGTCCGTCTTTGCGCGCTTGTCCGCCTTCACCCGCGCAAGCGCGCGGATTTCGTTCATGTCAAAGGGCGACATCCGTCCCGCCTCGACATCGTCCAGCGCCTCCTGCACGAGGGCGCGCATGATGGCGAGCTTCTCCGCCTGCTCTTCGAGAAAAGCGACGGCGCGTTGGGCGAGCTGGGTCATGCCGGCAATATAGCACGCTTCATCAAAAAGCGCAGGGAGACGGCCGCGCCGACGCTGGCGCGGCCTTTCGGAATTTTATTCCGCCGGGACAGTCGCCTGTCGCGACGGCTCCGCGGCGGCGCGCTGGGGGAGGCTGCGCCGCAGGCGTCGCCAGGCGAGCACGACGGCGCTCGTCGCCAACGTCAGGCCGAACAGGACCCAGGTCATGATCCAGACGCGCCGCGCCAGCGGGTGATGGGCGAACCAGCCGAAATCCCAGTGATGCGCGGCGGAATACAGCCAGCGCCAGGCGCGGCGCTTGTCGTCGATCTTGAGCAGCAGGCGGCCGTCCTGCGGGTCGAGATAAAGCGCGCCATGCAGCGAGTCGGCGAGATCGACGCGCAGCGCCGGCAGCGGCCGATCGAACACGCCTTGGCCATGGCCGGCGAAATAATAGCTGTCATAGTCCTCGATGCGCTCCGTCGCGGCGATCTTGGTCTCGTCGGCGAGACGCTGCGCCGCGGCGACCAGCGCCGTCTCGTCGAAGCCCGTCTGCGCGCAAGCGATCGACAGCGCGCGGCGGGCGCCGTCGCGGTCGTACCCGATCAGCACGGCGTCGTCGCCGAGACGCGACCAACGCAATTCCACAATGTCCGTCCCGACGGATTCGTTCGACGGAGCCCACTCCTTCGCGATGCGCGGCAGGTCGCCGCCGCGATAGCGCGCAAGCTCCTCGCGGCTCGGCATCGTCGGAGAGAAGATGTCGCCCGGATTGGTCGAGAGAAAGCCGCTGCCGGCCCATATCAGCGCGAAAACGCCGCCGATGAGCCCCGCCCAGAAGTGATATTTGAACCAGGTTTCGCGATAGGGCTGCGTGCGGCCGCGCCAATAGGTCGGCCGGCCGAAAAAGCCGGGCTTCCATTTCAGCCAGCCGATGATGACGCCGGTCAGCGCGCCGACGAAGGCGAAGAGGCCCGCATAGGTCAGCGCGGTTCGACGCCATTCTCCGGCGCCCAGGAGATCGAGCGGCCGGAAGAGATGCACCCAGCCGCCGACGTAATAGAGGATGCGTTGTGCGCGGGTCGCCGCCTGCAGCACCTCGCCGCTTTTCGCCGATACGACGACAATCACGCCGTCGTCGGTCGAGAAGCGATGAAAGGGTTTCAGCGCTTCGGCGTTGCGCAGGCCGATCACCGTGTCGACGGTATCGAGATAGGCGACGCCCTGGGCCGTCGCCAGCCAGTCGTAGGCGATCCGTTGCGCGACCGGCGTCGTGACCTCGATCCGGCGTCCGTCGAGCGCAGACAAGGGAACGCGCTTGCCGTCCTCGCTCTCGACGATCCAGGCCGGCTCCTCTCCGAGACGCAGCAGCCGCGCCTCACTGACGGCGCCCTTCCATCCGCTTCGCTGCAGCGCCTCGCCGAGCGAGAGCCAGCCGGCGGCGGGAGCAAGGTTCTGGGCGTGCGCCAGTTGCGCGCTTCGCGAGAGGGCTATCGAGCCCGAATTGGCGATGATCAGGCCCGAGGAGAACCACAGCAGCATGAAGAGAGCGAGCGCGACGCCCACCCAGCGATGAACGAAAAAGAGCAGCCGCATCGGAATTTTCCTGTCTTTTCGGTAGATAAACCTTCTTCAGCGTGGACGACGGAGTCTCCGCCAATCGCGGTGGCCTTACGCTTTCTGAAGGTTTGACGAGGGCGGGAGCAAGGCCGCGCCATCTCTCAATAATCTACCTCGTGAATAGGAAAATCGTCAATGCCACGCCAGAGATAGCCGCCGGCGGGGAAATTCGGTTTTGTTTTAAAAGGAGCAAGGCGCGGCGTCGAAGTTCTCCGGCGCCGCGTCAGTCGGGAAAAGTCAATGCGCCGCCGCGCCCGTGTTGCTGGGCAGGACCTTACGGACGCGATTGCCCTCGACCCAGGCGAAGCCGGCGTCGGGGTCGGCGCAGTTAATTTCCTGCTCGATGATGAGCTTGTCGCAGAGCATCACGCAGATCGCTTCGATCGGCGCGGAGGTGTCGTTTTCCTCGGTCATGCGGTCGATGGAGATTTCGCCCATCTCCTCGCCGTCGACGAGATGCATGATGAAGACTTCCTCATGGCCGGCGACGCCATGCGCGTTCACGCGGAAGGTTTCGCCCTTGTACTGGAATTCCTGGATCATTTCCGTCCTGCCTAAATTTTAATCGTTCCGGAATTTGCCCGTCCGTCGAGCAGCGCGGCGAAATTAGCGGGGGTTTCATTGGCGTCAAGAGCTGATTTGTCGCATGGCGATAGCTATTTATGGGGAATAATATTGCAGTAATTCTGACTAGATGCAATGAAAATGCTATTACGCAATATAATGTATATGTACAAATATGGATAATAGTCTTTATGACATGGTTTATCGTCGCGCTTAAGATGCGATGCATTGGGTATTGTTGGCGGTTTGTTTGGCAATAGTAATGAATGTGATGAGCAATAAGTGAGATATGCGACTTTTTTGATTATGAGGTAGGTTCTGGTTGTTTAGTCCTCTTCCCCAAACAATCCGAACTGCCCAGCCGGCCGTGCAGGCTCCGCGAGCCCCAAATGCCGAAAGGCGTGCGGCGTCAGCAGCCTTCCGCGCGGCGTGCGCTGCAGAAATCCCTGCTGCAGCAGATAGGGTTCGATAATGTCCTCGATCGCGTCGCGCGGCTCCGACAGAGCTGCGGCGATCGTCTCGATCCCCACCGGACCGCCGCCGAAATTCAGCGCGACCATGTCGAGGTAACGACGATCCATGATGTCGAGGCCGATCGAGTCGACTTCGAGCAGGCAAAGCGAACTGTCAGCGAGCTCCCGCGTGATCGTCGCGGCGCCTTCGACAACCGCGAAGTCGCGCACCCGGCGCAGCAGGCGCCCCGCAATGCGCGGCGTGCCGCGCGAGCGGCGCGCGATCTCTCTCGCGCCTTCGTCGCTCATGCCGACGCCGATGACGCGCGCGCCCCGCTTGACGATCAGCTCCAATTCCGCGGGCGTGTAGAAATTCAGCCGCACCGGAATGCCGAAACGGTCGCGCAGCGGCGTCGTCAGCAGGCCGGCGCGGGTCGTGGCGCCCACGAGCGTGAATTTGGCGAGGTCGATCTTCACCGAGCGCGCCGCCGGCCCCTCGCCGATGATGAGATCGAGCTGGAAATCCTCCATGGCGGGGTAGAGGATTTCTTCCACCGCCGGATTGAGCCGGTGGATTTCGTCGATGAAGAGCACGTCGCGCGGCTCGAGATTGGTGAGCTGCGCCGCCAGATCGCCCGCCTTGGCGATGACCGGGCCGGAGGTCGAGCGGAAATTGACCCCCATCTCGCGCGCCACGATCTGTGCGAGCGTGGTTTTCCCGAGGCCGGGCGGGCCGACGAACAGCACATGGTCGAGCGGGTCACCGCGCGTTTTTGCGGCCTCGATGAAGATTTTCAGGTTCTTGCGCGCCGCCTCCTGGCCGGTGAAATCGGCGAGCGTCAGCGGCCGCAGGCTGGAATCGGTGTCGTCGTCGCGCTGTTCTGGGCTGACTAAGCGCCGGGGAGGGGTGGTCAAGGATCGCTCCAATGCGCCGGCGCGCGCGCTATGCTATTCTTCGCCAAACGGAGCCGCGCCGTGAATCGCCCGTCCTCGCTCTACGAGTATATGTCCCTCGACGATTTCGAGGAACTTCTGGCCGACAAGCCCGCCGATGAAAAGTGGGAGCTGATCGGCGGCCGGGTCGTGCGCATGATGGTGGGCGCGCGCTGGCAGCACAACCGGATCTGCCAGAACATCGCCACGGCGATGTTGAACGACTTTCGCCGCCGCGGCTCGGATTGCCGGCCCTTCCAGGAGACCTTCTGGCTCAAGGAACGGCTGCTCGATCTCGCCTGCTTCCCGGACGTCATGGTGCGCTGCGGGCCTTTGCCGCCGGACGCGAACTCGATCGACAATCCGGTCGTGCTCGTCGAGGTCGTCTCCAAAGGCTCGGCCCAGCGCGATCGCTGGGAGAAATGGGGCTTCTATCGGCGGCTGCCCTCGCTTCAGCATTATGTGTTGGTCGAGCGGGACTATTTCGCGGTCGACGTCTTCGACAGGGTCGAGGGCGGCTTCTTCGAGCGCCCCAGGCTCGCCGCCGCCTCGGAGATTTTGCGGGTGCCGGCGATCAGCTTCGAAATCACGCTCGAGGAAGTTTACCGGGACGTTCTCGCTCCCTCGAGCGAATGAGATCCCCGCTCGCCTTGTGCGCTGGCAAACGCGCCGACAGGCTCAGGCCCGTTACCGTGCCTCTCGATGGTTCATTTCAGAACTTGGTTAGGGGGCAAATATGCGTTCCAATATCTCGCGTCTGTTTTTGGCAATCGGCATGAGCGTGACGGCTGCGGGGCCGTCTTTGGCCGGGACGGGCGAGCTTTTGAGCGGCGACGCTTCCGAGACGGTCGACGCCAATATCGAACGCAACGGCGGCGCGCTGCTTGGGCCGTTCGTTACGACGTCGGCGAGATGCCGGAAGACGTCGGATTCCAGCGCCTGGATCATCGAGGAGCCCAGATATGGCAAGGCCGCCGTGGTTAAGAAGCGCGGCGAGATCGCCTATGGCGACGACCACCGCTACGCCTATTGCAACGACCGCCCGATTGCCGGGACGATGATCCGCTATCGCCCGGCGACCGGCTTCACGGGGGACGATACATTCGTCTTCACGCTGCGTTTTTCGGATGGCGAGGTGCGGACGAAGCGGGTGAATGTTCACGTGGAGTAGGGCGCGGCGGCGGGCCCTCATCCGACCCTCGCTGACGCGAGGGCCACCTTCTCCCGCGAGCGGGAGAAGGGATCGCGTTGAAAGGTAAGTGATCAAAAATATTGCGGTTTTCTCCTTCTCCCGCATGCGGGAGAAGGTGGCCCCTGCGTCAGCAGGGGTCGGATGAGGGCGTCCGCTCACGCCTTCGCCAGCTCCTTGAGCCCCTGGCGGATCAACGCGCCCGTTTCTGCGCCTTCGCCGAGCGCCTTCACGCTGGCGGCGACGGCGGCGGCGGCTTGCGGGCGGGCGTAGCCAAGATTGACCAGCGCCGAAATGGCGTCGCGCACGGCGGAGGGGGCGGCCGAATCTTCATCTGCGCCGACAAGCTTCGCCACCACGGGGTCGATCGCCGTGAAGGCCGGCGCTTTATCCTTCAACTCCGCCACGATACGGGCGGCAAGCTTGGGGCCGACGCCGGAGGCGCGCGCCACCATGGCCTTGTCTTGCGTCGCGATGGCGGACCCCAGCTCGGAGACCGAGAAGATCGAGAGAATCCCAAGCGCAACCTTCGAGCCGACGCCCTGAACCGTCTGCAGCAGCTTGAACCATTCGCGCTCGGCCTCGGCCTCGAAGCCGAAGAGCTTGATCGCATCCTCGCGCACTTGCGTCTCGATCGAGAGCGCCGCCGCCTCGCCGGGACGGGGCAGCTTCTGCAGCGTCCGCCCCGAGCAGTGCACGACGTAGCCGACGCCGTTCACGTCGAGGATGACGTAATCCTCGCCATAGCTGTCGATGAGGCCCTTGAGCTTGCCGATCATGACGGGCCGATCACAGTTTGCCGCAGCGCGTGAAAACCGCGCTTTTGGTTCCGTCGGCCCAGAGAATCTGCAGCCCGGCGGCGTCGAGGACGAGGGTGAAGCTCTCCTTGCGCGGCTGGCCCGGCTCCTCGCCCAGACAAGAGCGGGCCATCACCGCATAGACCGCGCGGCCGCCCTTGTTCTCTGTCTGGTCATAGGAGACGCCCTTGCAGCCGAGGGTCGGCAAAGTGACGGCGTCTTCCGCGAGGGTGACGAAATAATCCTTGGCCTTGCAGGCGGCGCCGTCGAGCGCATAGCGGCCGACCGGCGAGTCCTTTCCGGCCGAGGCGGCCAGGGCAGGGCAGGGCAAGATCGTACCCGAGAATACGGCGGCGAGCGCCGCGTAGAGGAGAGTCTTTTTCATCCGATCGCTTTCCTTAGCGCGCGGGCGCCACGGTGCTGGGCATGGCATATCGCGACCGCCAGCGCGTCGGCGGCGTCCGCTGACGAGGCCTGGCTTGCCGGCAGCAGCACGCGCACCATCATCTGAACCTGCGCCTTTTCGGCGTGGCCGGCGCCGACCACGGTCTTTTTCACGAGATTGGCCGCATATTCGCCGATGACCAGCCCGGCGAGCGCCGGCGCCATCAACGCCACGCCGCGCGCCTGTCCAAGCTTGAGCGTCGACTGCGGGTCGCGGTTGACGAAGGTCTCCTCCACCGCCGCTTCATCAGGCTGGTAGTCGGCGATGACCCCCATCAGGCCTTCATGGAGCTGGCGAAGCCGGTGGCCCATATCGAGCGAAGCGTCCGACTTCACGCGCCCGCAGGCGACGAAGGAGAGCCGCGATCCTTGGGATTCGATCACGCCCCAGCCGGTGTTTCTAAGGCCAGGGTCGATGCCGAGAATGCGAATCGGAGGGGAAAGCATAAGCGAGGGTAACCGAAACGCCGCCGCTGTGGCGAGGGCGGTCCCGCAAGGCTGAGGAGAGCTTCGGTATCTAAACCGTAAACATTCAGAACGGGAGATTCGCGATGCAAGCCTTGCCCTTTATCAAACAGTTGCGTTCACGCCTCAAGATCGAGTTCGCCGCGACTCCCGAATGCCTGGAGCTGGAAAGAACCGAGCGGATGCTCAGCATCTATGAGCAGATCGTCATTCAAAAAGGACTGCAGAGGAAAGAGATCGGGCCCAAGGCGCTGAGAGCTTTCGAGCATTTCTTCGCGGTCGTCCACGACGCCTATCCGGAAGAGAAGGCCCCGCCGATTCGTCTGAAGGAGCCCCTGCGCGCAGCCCCTGTCGCGGCTCCCGTGGCCCGTGCTTCAGCTGCCGTCGCAGCTCCTGTGACCCGCGCCCCCGCTGTTGCCGCAGCTCCCGTGGCGCCTCGCTCCGCAGCTCCTCGCGCCCCCGCGGCCGCGCCGGGCCCGGCCTCTGCGCCCTTCGCCAGATGGATCAAGGCGGCGGAGGTCGCCTAGCCCTACTACGGCGGAGGCGTCGGCGGCGTTCTATTCCGCCTTTTCCTCCGCCTGCGCCACCGCATCGGCGACAGCGTCGAAAGCGAGCATGGTCGAACCGTGCCGCGCCTTATAGTCCCGCACGGGTTCGAGCAGAGCGAGATCGGCCCATTTGCCGGTCGGGGGCGGGCCATTTTCTTTCAGCATTTTCCGCAGCGCGTCGCGGGCCTCGCGCAATTCGTCGGGCGTCGCGCCGATCACATTGCGCGCCATGATCGAGGCGGAGGCCTGACCGAGCGCGCAAGCTTTCAGCTCATGTGCATAATCGGTCACCTTGCCGTCGCGCAGGGTGAGATCGACGGTGATCGTCGAGCCGCAGAGCTTCGAATAGCCTTTGGCGGTGGCGTCCGGACTCGCAAGGCGGCCGAGCCGCGGGATGTTTCCGGCGAGTTCCAGAATGCGGGCGTTGTAGACCTTGTCGAGCATATTGGGCGCGGGCTTCACAGGCGGGGCTTACCTTCGCTCCCGCTGATCTCTATATAGAACACCCGAGGGCTCATGCGAAAGCATAAGTCCCGGCGTAACGCCGAGGCGCCGCAATTTTTGCATGGCTCAGGCGAAGTCTCGAATTTTCGCGAATTCTCGGGTGAGGGGCGATGATTTGAGGTTAATTTCCCTTGCGTCTTGAGCGCAGGGGACTCTGCGTTGCGGGTTTTGCGACGCGATTGTCGAGGAGGCTCCACATGGATGACGTGGTTAAGACCTTTCCAGTTCGCCCCAGCTTTGAAGAAGACCGCAACAGTAAAGTGACCGATTCCACCTCCTCGACCAAGAACCCCGCCGCCGCGCAGCAATCCGAAAAGACCACGCTCGAACGCCCCAGCCGCGAGGAGGCCGAGGCTGCGGTTCGGACCCTCTTGCGCTGGGCTGGCGACAATCCCGACCGTGAAGGCCTTCTCGAGACGCCGCGCCGTGTCGTCAAGGCCTATGAGGAATTCTTCCGAGGCTACGCCGAGAGCCCGGACCAGGTGCTTTCCCGCGTATTCGAGGAGGTGGAGGGATATAACGACCTCGTGCTGGTGCGCGACATTCCGTTCACCTCGCATTGCGAGCATCATGTGGTGCCCTTCATCGGGAAGGCGCATATCGCCTATTATCCGACGGGCGGCGTCGTGGGGCTTTCCAAGCTCGCTCGTCTCGTCGACGTCTTCGCCAAGCGCCTGCAGACGCAGGAGGCCATGACCGCGCAGATTGCCGAGGCCATCGAGACGCATCTCGATCCGCGCGGCGTCGCCGTGCTGGTCGAGGCCGAACATATGTGCATGTCGATGCGCGGCGTCTTGAAACAGGGCTCCTCCACCGTCACCGTCCAGTTCTCCGGCGTCTTTCAGGATGATCCTGCGCAGCAGGCACATTTCTACACGCTGCTGCGCGGCGCGCGCTGATGGCCGACGATAAAGCAGCGCTGGAAGAGGGGAGCGCATTCGCCCCCCGCTTCGACGCGAACGGTCTCATCGTCTGCGTGACGGTCGAGGCGGCGACGCGCGAGATACTCATGGTCGCCTATATGAACCAGCTCGCGCTCGATAAGACGATCGAGACCGGGATCGCCCACTACTGGTCGCGCTCGCGCAACGCGCTCTGGCGCAAGGGCGACACCTCCGGGCAGGTTCAGCGAGTCGTTTCCCTTTCCGTCGATTGCGATCAGGACGCCATTCAGCTGATGGTCGAGGCGGGCGGCGACGGCAAGGCCTGCCATACGGGCCGCAAGTCGTGCTTCTACCGCAGCCTCGTCAGCGAGGACGGGGAGCGTCGGCTGGCTTTCACGGAGTGAGCCCGTGCGAAAGCGGCTCCTCATCTATGCGATGGCGCTGCCGCTTTTATTTGGGATCGCGCGCGGCGACGAATTGCGAAGCGCGCGCGAGGCCGTAGATCGCGCCTTGAAAAACGACGACGGCGGCGGGCTTGTCGCGCGTCAATCCGCCTGTCCCCAATCGGCCGACGACGGTTCTGAATATGTCACACGGGTGGAGATCATGCCCGTTGGCGACTCTGCGGACGCCACATTGATCGACAGCGCCATGTGCGGGGGTGGAAACAAGCACGGCCAATATCTCGTCGTCACGCGCCACGGCAAAAGCCGTCTCGTCACGGACGCGGAAATCGGCGACATGAGCTTCCTGGGGGAGATCAGCCGTGTCGACGGAAACAAGGTCTTCCTGTCTGGCAACCGGTGGCTTCCCGACGATCCGCATTGCTGCCCGTCCCGGCGCGCCGTGCTGGAATATGACATCGAGACCGGCAAGCACAGTCTCAAGCTCACGTCCAGAAGATTGGGGAACTGACGGTCGTCGGGATTCGCCATGGCGCGCATCGAAAGATGCGACGATCGACTGCGATCTTTCCCCGAGGCAAGGGCGTTGATCCCAGCTGCCGCATTCGCTTCAAGCTCGGCTGGATCGGGGGGCAATTGACGACCGCCAAATATCCCGGCTCAGGCGAGGATCAGTGCGAAGAGGTTTGCGTCGGGAGCGTCGCATCGGCGATTTTCGCCACTATCGTCGTGGCCCTCGGCGCTTTCGCAATCGATGCGACGCTCGTGCTTTCGACTTTGCTGCTCTCGAGCGCCGCCAACGTCCAGTGGACGGTCCATCACGTGCTGTCGGCGGTCGTGATTGCGCTCGCCAACAACGTGGACAATCTTGGCGCGCGGTTGGCGTATAGCGTTCAAGGGACGAAGGTCAGCGGCCCCATCAACGCCTGGATTTCGGTCATCACCTTTTTCATCTCGGCGGCGGCGGCCTATTTCGGCCGCTCGATCATCGCGATGCTCGGCAGCGAATTCGCGTCGATCGTCGCTATGGCGATGCTGTGCGCCCTGGGCGTTTGGATGATTCTCCACGCACGCCTGCAAAGCTGGCACGAGAGAATCCACGAGAAAAAAACTGCGCCGACGCACGTCACGATCTTTGCGAAGCCGCATCACGCCGACATCGACGATTCCCAACATATCGACTTCGTAGAAGGCACCGTGCTGGGCTTCGCCTTGTCGATCAACAATGTCGGCGGGGGCCTGTCGGCGGGCGTCCTGGGCGTCGATCCGCTGCTGGTGGGCTTCCTATCGGCGGTGATCAGCTTCTGCGCACTTTTCGCTGGAAACTACGTCGCCGATTTCTTTATTCAGAAGCGCATATCGGACAAAGCTGCGATTATCGGCGGCGGCGCCTTGATCGTGATCGGGGTGAAGCAGCTTTTCTGACGCGTGCGCGTCTGCCGGAAAAGGAGTCGAGGTGGAAGAGATCTTTCCGTCCGAGTCAGACATCATCATGGTTCCCGCGCCCGATGGCGGGGTAAGGCGGGGTGAGCTCCTCATCATCGGGAAGCTTTGCGGCGTCGCAACAGACGCGGCGGAGGCGGGGCAGGAAGTCGAAATCCTTATGGAGGGGTGCTTCGACTTTCCCAAGGATGGCGGCGCAATGTCTCTCGGCTCCCCTGTGTATTGGGACGCGACGGACAAACGAGCTTCGGCCACGGCCCAGGGTCGCACGCGCATCGGAGTCGCTATCGGCGCAGCGCCTCCCGAGGTCGAGATCGTTCGCGTGCGTCTCGACGGATTTATTTCTTAGCGGCCTCTTCTACCGCCGCAAAATAAGCGTGGCCGTGCGGCTGGTGGTTAACCTTCTGGCCATTTTCCCGGCGCAGCCTCGCTCCCATATAAGGAAATTCAAAGAGCAGACGACTGAGCGGGAAGTATGATGCTATCGTTGCTTAGACGCACGGATACCGTCACCAGCGAAGCGCGGGACGTGATGAGCGCAGCAGAGTCCGATCCCGGGACGACGACTCCCCCTGCGGTCATCGGCGACGCCGACGATGGGCGCGCCCGGCGGCGGGGTCAGCCGCTGATCGGTCTCGCCCTTGGCGCCGGCGCGGCGCGAGGCTGGTCGCATATCGGCGTGCTGCGCGAGCTCGCGGAGCAAGGCATTCACCCGGACATCATCGCAGGCACCTCGATCGGCGCCGTTGTCGGCGGCTGCTACGCGGCGGGCAGGCTCGACGCGATCGAGACTTTCGCGCGGTCGCTGACGCGCCGGCGCGTCTTCACGCTGATGGATCTCTCTTTCTCTGGCGCCAGCTTGATCACTGGCGAAAGGCTCAAGGCGGCGCTCGAGCAGGAGCTCGATAGCTTCACCATCGAGGAGCTCCCCATTCCCTTTGCCGCCGTGGCGACCGAGGTCGGCACGGGTCACGAGGTCTGGCTCCAACAGGGGCCGCTCGCTCATGCAATCCGCGCTTCCTACGCGCTACCGGGCATTTTCGAGCCGGTGCGAGTCGGCGACCGCTGGCTTTTCGACGGCGCTTTGGTCAATCCCGTGCCGGTGACGGTTTGCCGCGCGCTCGGCGCCGAGTTCGTCATCGCCGTGAACGTCACGGCCGACACCATGTATCGCGCCCGCGTCATCCATGACGCTGCGACGGCGAAAAAGGCGGCGGAGGCGGGGCCTTTCGCCGAGAAGCCCGACATCTCCTTGATCGACCGCATTTTGCCGCGTTATTTCGACCGCCAGCAGGGCGATGCGCCCAATGTCGCGACAGCGATGATCGACGCCTTCAACATCATCCAGGACCGCATTCTGCGCTCGCGGCTTGCGGGCGACCCTCCCGACGCCACCATCACCGCGCGGATGGAGGATATCGGCATGTTCGATTTCCACAAGGCGGATCAGCTCATTAACGTTGGCCGGTCCGCCGCCAAACGGGCGCTGCCCAACATCTTCGCGCACATTCCCATCCCGGGCGCGACCGCCTGAGGCGTCGTGCGATCGCAGGGGCGCGCCTTTCCGCTTGAGCCGCTCGCCAGGGGGTGTCATTCCCGGCGGGCTGTAAGCCAGACCGGGAATCCAGAGCCAAACTAGCGCTAGTTTTGCTCCGGATTCCCGATCGCTCGCTTCGCGGGCGTCGGGAATGATATCGAGCCAGAGTGGAATGTTGGCTTGTGAGCCAGCCAATTAGAGACAGACGCCGCGAAGGTCACGCCTGCGCGATATATTCGCGCATGGAGCGGTGCTCCTCCTCGATCACCCGAATGCGGTATTTCACAATGTCGCCGATCGACACGAGCCCGCTCAGGCGTCCGTCGCGCAGCACCGGCAGATGGCGCCGCCGTTCCAGCGTCATGGTCTGCATGGTGGAGTCGACCGTGTCGTTCTCATGGACCGTCAGCGGATTGCTTTGCATATGGCGCTCGACGGGCGATTCCAGCGCCTCAGCCCCGAAGGTTGCGATCGCCGACACGAGATCACGCTCCGAAATAATTCCAACGACCTCGCCGGCGCCATCGATGATGACGAGCGCGCCAATGCCGTGGCGCATGAGTTCCTGCGCGACCTCTCGCATCGTCCGGGAGGGCGGCGAGGTAACGACATGGCGACCCTTTTCGGAAAGTATCATGGCGACGGTCATAGGCTTCTCCTCCTCGGCGCAAACCTTTCCCGCGCGCGCATGCGGCAGCGGCCTGCGGGGGCGGAGAGAGCGGGAGGGAAATCCTACCCGCCTCTCCGGGGCCTTGCCCCAAAGCGCCACGCCCAATGATCGAACGCGCCGAAGGTCAGCAGCCCGAACAGGAAGCCCCCTATATGCGCTTCCCACGCGATGGGTTCGGAGGAGCCCGCCGCCTCGGGGAAAACGCCAAGAAGGGCGTTGGCTGCGAACCAGACGATAAGAAAAACCATCGCCTGCCTATTCGCGGTCAGCCGCCTCAACGATGCGGTTCGCGCTACGCTCCCGTCGCCATCCTCTCCCAGCCGCGCGCCGGGGGTAAATGCGAAACGCACAATCGCGGCCATCGTTCCGGAGATTGCAGCTGAAGCGCCGACGACGGGCGCTGCGTCGAACGGATGCAGCGCGAAATGCGTCGCCGCGCCGGCGACCGCGCAGGCCGCGAAGAACAGCAGGAAGAGCGGCGATCCCAGTTTCCGGGCGACTGGCGCGCCGAAAGCTGCCAGCGTCAGCGCGTTGATGAAAAGATGCGTCCAGCCGCCGTGAAGGAAAGCGTAGGAGAGGGGGGTGACATAGACAGTCGGCCCCGCGGTCAACGCCGTCGCGATCTGTTCCTGGACATTGGAGTCGAGCGCCTCGCCCTGGCTCAGCGCAGCGAGCGCGGCTTTGGGCGCCAGGAGGAAGCTCAGCTTCAAAGGTATGAAGGCGAAGGCGTCGTAGAGCGAGTAGACGAGGCCTTTCGGCGCAAGGGCGACGAAAATTTGAACCGCAGCCATGGCGCCCAGGAGCGCCGTAATTACGCCGGGCAGATTGATGAGCCGGTTGTTTTGAATCGCCAAATCATCCTCGCATCTGCTCGACTTGATCCGAATCAAGAAATTCACGCGCTATAATAGGGCATGCGAAGGGCCCTATTTGGGGCGTGCAGACACTGGCTGGGGGGAAGGGAAGCGATGAGGCGAGGGGGAACGCTGGAGCGTGCATCCCCCCTCGAGCCGTCTTGTCTTCGCTTGGGGTAGTCTAAAATGGATTTATTTCAGTCTGCTGCCTCGGATCGCCCTGGGAGCGGAGCATCTCCCAATCAATCCCTGGCATGTGACTAAGGTGCCACAGCCTTCGCTCGGCCACAAGCAAAGCGTTGAGAAAAGGTTAACGGGCTTGGCCATTGGCACATAGGCTGCTCTCGAAGCGGTGAGACGGGCGAAGACGGCGTCGTCCGTTCCAATACGACGCAGGAATCCCAATTCGGGGCGGCAACGCATGAGACATCAGGTCAGCAAGGATTTATTCGCCTATTGGCGTGAACTCAAAGGCGCGCGTTCCACCCCCGATCGGTCGGACATCGACCCCGGGAAGATCCGCCATATACTGGCGGACACCTTCATTATCGAAGTGGATGCCGACCGCACTTTTCCGCTGCGTCTTTCCGGCACGCGCGTCAATGCCCTTTGGCTTCGAGAACAGAAGGGCAGTTCTTTTCTCGATCTATGGGGAGCTGACGACCGCCAAAGCGTGTCGGCGGCGCTCTCCACAGTCATCGATGGCGTTGCGCCCGTCGTGGCGGGCGTGAACACAAGGACCGAGGACAATAGCCGCCTGGAGCTCGAGCTGCTTTTGTTGCCGCTACGATACTTCGGGAAAACCCATTCGCGCGTGCTTGGCGCGCTTTCGCCGGCTTACCAGCCCGACTGGCTCGGTTACCTGTCGGCGGGGCCGCTCGAATTGGTCTCCATGCGCGTGATCGACGCGCCAGCCGCCCGGGCGGGCGCCTCTTTGCGAAGGTCCGATCCTGTCGGAGTCTCACGCCCACGTCCGCATCTCGTCGTTTACGAGGGTTATCAACTGCGACGTTGACATTCGATTTTAATCGATCGTAAGCAATCCTTAATAGGCTGTGCAGTAACGTCTTCGGCGACTAAATGCGGAAGTACGCGCAAACATGGCCGCTATTCAACCCGAACTCAATTATCTTTATGATTTGCGTGAGAACCGGCGTTTTCAGCGGGTTCCCGTCACTTTGTTCGGACGATACATGCTCGAATCCCGGCGCGAATATCCGTGCCAGACCGTCGAGATGTCGCCCGGCGACATGACGTTGTTCGCTCCCGTCAAGGCGGAGATCGGCGAGAAGGTCGTCGTCTATCTCGACGAGATCGGCCGGTTCGCGGGGGTCACGACGCGGCAAACCAACTCCGGATTCATCTTGACGATGAATTTGCCGCCGATGAAGCGGGACAAACTCGCGGACCAGCTGACCTGGTTTGCGAACCGTCACGCGATCAGCCTCCCGGAAGACCGCCGTCACGATCGCGTTGTGCCCCTGATGCCGCGCACGCTGTTGCGCCTGCCGGACGGCCAGGAAATCATCGCCAAGATCAAGGATATTTCACTCTCGGGCGTCGGCCTCGAGACGGATGCGCGACCGCCGCTCGGCACGGCCGTCATCATCGGATCGACGCCCGCGAAGATTGTGCGTCATTTCGAAGGGGGCATCGGCGCCGAGTTCGACAAGCCCTTCAATCCCGGCGATATCGACGAAGCGACGCGCCTTTAGTCAAAGGCGCGCGCTCCTCGCTCAACCGCCGCCAATTCCCTCGACAATTCGGCCTGTTCCATCACAGCGCGCGCAAATCTCGTCGAGTTGCGCCCCGGTTTCGGGATCGGTCTTCTTCCCGCTGCCGTGGCATTCCGGGCAGATATCTTCACCGGTCCCAGGGGCGCCTGGTTCAGGATCGTCTGAAGGCGTGCGTTGTCGGGAGGGAGGCTTGGGCTGCATGGCAGGCGCCATTGTTGTTGTCGCCCACCATACATAGCGCGCCGCGGTCTCCCGTTACGCTATTTTTCGACCCGCCGCCGGCTAAAGCCTTAAGCGTTTGCTGGCGCAAAGCCGCGCTGTCGCAATAGCGCCTCGACGGTGGGCATGCGTCCGCGGAACCCCACATAGGCGTCGCTGGCGTCTTGGCGCCCGCCCGCCGCATAAATGAACTTCCGGAGCCGATCCGCGACGTCGGGATTGAAAGGATCGCCGCTTTCCTTGAAGGCGGCGAAAGCGTCGGCGTCGAGAACCTCGGCCCAGAGATAGCTGTAATAGCCGGCCGAATAGCCATCCCCCGAAAAGACGTGGCTGAAGTGGGGGAGGCGATGCCGCATCACGATCTCTTCCGGCATCGAGATGCTGTCGAGACTCTGCCGCTCGAATGCGCTCGCGTCGAAATCAGGCGACGCGCCACGCTCGTGAATATGGAGATCGACATAGGCCGAGGCGCAAAACTCCACCGCGGCGAAGCCTTGGTTGAAGTGCCGAGCCTCAGTGATGCGCTGAAGCAGATCGTCGGGGATCGGGGCGCCCGTCTCCGCATGCAAGGCGAATTGCTTCAAAACCTCCGGCTCCATCAGCCAATGCTCGTAAAGCTGCGACGGCAGCTCGACGAAATCGCGCGCAACGCTGGTTCCGGAAACGATCGGAAAAGTCACGTCCGACAACATGCCATGCAGCGCGTGGCCGAATTCATGGAAGAGCGTGCGCGCGTCGTCGAGACTGAGCAGCGTGGCCGCTCCATCCGCGCCTTTGGTAAAATTCGTCACATTGACGATGATCGGCCTGACCTCGCCATCGAGCTTATGCTGCGAGCGGAAATCCGACATCCAGGCGCCGCTGCGCTTCGAGGGCCGCGCGAAATAGTCGGCGAGGAAAAGCGCGACATGCTTGCCGTCACGGTCCAGCACCTCGAAGGCGCGCACGTCGGGATGATAGAGCTTTAAGTCCTTCTGCTCGACGAAGCGAAGGCCGAAGAGCCGCTCGGCGACATGAAAGGCGGCCGCCGTCATCTTCTCGAGCTGGAAATAGGGGCGCAGGGCCGCCTGATCGAGATCGTAGCGGTCCTTCTTCACGCGCTCGGCATAGTAGCGCCAGTCGTGTCCCACGACGGCGAAATTCGCGCCCTCCTGATCGGCGAGCGCCTGGAGCTGCGCGCGCTCCTCGGTGGCGCGGCCAAGCGCGGGCGTCCAGAGATTATCCAGAAGGTCGCGCACCGCGCGCGGCGTCTTCGCCATCGTGTCGTCGAGCTTGAAATCGGCGAAGCTCTCAAAGCCCATGAGCTTGGCGCGCTGGGCGCGCAATTCGACGATCTCTTTGATGAGCTGCCGGTTGTCGGTCTCGCCGCCATTCTCGCCCCGGCTCGCCCAGGCGCGAAAGACTATCTCGCGCAGATCGCGGCGCGTGGATGTTTGCAGGAAGGTCTCGGCGCTGGAGCGCGCCAAAGTCACGGCATATTTGCCGGGCGCGCCGCGCTCCGCAGCAATCTGCGCCGCCGCCGCGCGGAAATCGGCCGAGAGGCCGTCGAGATCGTCTTCTTCCAGGAGCAGCAGCCAGGAAGATTCGTCCGCCAGCACATTTTGCGAGAAGCGCGTGGAGAGTTCCGCGAGCCGCTCCATGATCGTCTTGAGCCGCGCCTTGTCGTTGTCGTTCAGCTTGGCGCCGGCCCGCACGAAGTTCTTATAGGTCAGCTCCAGAACGCGGCGCTGCTCGGGCGTGAAGTCGAGCGTGTCGCGATTTTCATAAAGCGCTTCGACGCGCCCAAAGAGCGCGGCGTTCATGGAAATCTCGCTGTCGTGTCTCGACAGGGCGCTCGCCATGTCGCGCTCGACCTCCTGCAACTCGGGAGTCGTATCGGTCGCGGCGACGTTCCAGAAGACCGAGCCGACGTCGGTCAAGAGCCGGCCAGCGCGTTCAAGGGCCTCGATTGTGTTCGCGAAATCGGGCGGCGACGGGTTATTCGCGATCTCGTCGATCTCGGCGCTGTGGCGCGCCAGCGCCGTCTCAAAGGCGGGCCGAAAATGAGCGCTTTGGATTTGGTCGAAGGGCGGCAGACGGAAAGGGGTCGCCCAGGAAGCAAGGAGTGGGTTCGACATCAGGTTCCTCATGCGGAGCGGGGCTCCATCGTTACCTGACAGCATAGCGTCTTTGCGTCCGCGGCTGGACAAAAATCAGCTGGACCGCGCGCCTTCAGGCGCGCTCGACATGGGGCCTGAAGGCCCCCGCAGACTGCTGACAAAGTGGCGACGACGCCCCTCGCGCTTCGAGACGCCTGCTGCGCAGGCTCCTCAGCATGAGGGGCTCTCGCTTCTGCCCCAAACACATAGGCTTCATCCTGAGGAGCGAGCGAAGCTCGCGTCTCGAAGGACGAGGCCGCCTCGGAGGTTTGTCGATAAACTGTGCGGGCCTGAAGGCCCGCGGTCCGGCCGGCTTACTTGCACTCCTGCGCCACGCGCGCCAGCGCGTCGGAGAGGCCCTTGAGCGTATAGGTGTCGGTGGTCGAGGTGCCTTTCGCCGAGGCGGCCTTCACCACGAGCTTGGCGCCGCCGCGCAGCGCGCCGACGAACTCCTTCTCCTTGGCCTGATCCTTCACCCAGGCGTTCGTGCCCTTGGTGATCAGCTCCCAGTCGTCGCCGTCGATCGCGGCGTTGGCGGCGGAGCCGTCCTTGGTGGCGTAGCCGAGATTGATCGCCACCTCGTTGCGCACGCCCTCGCCGGGCCGCGACGAGATGAAAATATAGGCCGAGGTGTCCTTCAGCTTCGTCTTGGGTTCGCGGAGCTTGGGCTGGCCGAGCGCATAGCAGGTTTTGTCCTTGCCGCCCTGGGCCAGATAGGCCCCCCAGTCCCCGAACGTCGCGAGCTGCTCGGGCTTGCCTGAGCCGGCGTTTTTGTCGGCCTTGTCCGCCTTGCCCCTTCTCTTGCCCTTCTTGTCGGTCGATTCCTCGGGAGCTGCCGCCTCGTCCGCAGGCTTCTCCTTGGCGTCCTTTTTGGACGCGTCTTTCGCGGCCGCCGGCTTCTCCTTGGCGAGAGCCGGGGCGGGGGCGGCCATATAGGTCGCCGAGAGCGCAAGCGCGAGCGACAGGCCGAGCCAGGGCGCGCGCCTGGCGAATAGAGACGGGAGCGACGATTCGTTCAACATCACGTAAAGTCTACTTTCCGCTCATAGCGCGAACAAGACGGTTCGAGCGGTCAACCCTGCTTTTTGGCCGCCATCAGATAGTTCACGTCGGTGTCGTGGCTCTTGCGCCAGCTGCGCGTGAAGGGCTGGAAAGTCATGCCGGCGCGGTCGATCTCCCGCAGGCCGGCGCGGCGCACCCAGGCCGACAGCTCGTCGGGGCGGATGAATTTGTCGTGGTCATGCGTGCCCTTGGGCACCCAGCCCAGCACATATTCCGCGCCCAGGATCGCAAAGACATAGCTCTTCATCGTCCGGTCGATGGTGGCGAGGAACAAAAGGCCGCCGGGCCTAACCAGGCTGGAGAGCTTTTTAATGAACTCGCTCGGCCCCTCGACATGCTCGATCACTTCGAGCGCGGCGACCGCGTCGAATTGCTCGCCGGTCTCGGCGAGCGCCTCGGCGGTGATGTTCCGATAGTCGATCGCGAGCCCCATCTTCTCGGCGTGGCGGCTCGCCACCGCGATATTGTTGGGGGCAGGGTCGATCCCCGTCACCGTCGCGCCGAGTTCGGCAAGCGATTCGCTCAAAATGCCGCCGCCGCAGCCGATGTCGGCGATGCGCACGCCCTCGAGCGGGCGCTCCGGCGATTCGTTCAGCGCGCTTCTGTCGTTCAGCAGAAAGCGGCGGATGTGGTCGCGGATATAGGTGACGCGGATGGGGTTGATGTCGTGCAGGATGCCCATCTTGCCCTGCTTATCCCACCAAAGATCGCCGAGGCGGTTGAAGCGCGCGACATCCTCGGGATTGACGCTGGCGGAGTGGGGGGCGGCGTGTTCGGACAAGGGGGCCTCGCAACTGGTCTGATCGTTTCTCGCCGCGGCCCATGCTTCGAGACGCGCCCTCCGGGCGCTCCTCAGCATGAGGACGTGGACGACCCGAGAAAAGGGCTCCTCATCCTGAGGAGCCGCCAAAGGCTGGCGTCTCGAAGGACGAGGAGACTTTTTCTCGGCTGCCCCTGATGTGGGGCGGCCCGCCCGGCGTTGACAGGGCGGCAGGCGCCGTCACATATACGCGCGCTTTTTGCGGGACGCGAGCGTCTCGCACGGCGGCAGGCGGTTGGCAGTCCGCCGCTTCTGCCGGCCGCCCGTTTCCCGCTGCCCAAGACCGATATTCCCTGATGTCACGCCTGGTCATGAAATTCGGCGGCACCTCGGTCGCCAATGTCGAGCGCATCCGCAATGTCGCGCGCCATGTGAAGCGCGAGGTGGACGCCGGCCGCGAGGTCGCCGTGGTCGTCTCCGCCATGTCCGGCAAGACGAACGAGCTCGTCGCCTGGTGCAAGGAGGCGGCGCCGCTCTACGACCAGCGCGAATATGATGCCGTCGTCGCCTCCGGCGAGCAGGTCACCGCCGGCCTTTTGGCCATCGCGCTGCAGGAGATCGGCGTTCCGGCGCGCTCTTGGCTCGGCTGGCAGGCGCCGATCTACACCAACGACACGCATGGTTCGGCGCGCATCGAATCGATCGAGGGCGCCGGCATCATCGAAGGCTTCAAACGCGGCGAGGTCGCCGTCGTCGCCGGCTTCCAGGGCGTCCACAAGGACAGCGGCCGCATAACCACGCTCGGCCGCGGCGGCTCGGACACGAGCGCGGTGGCCATCGCGGCGGCGATCCACGCCGATCGTTGCGACATCTACACCGACGTCGACGGCGTCTATACGACCGACCCACGCGTCGTGCCCAAGGCGCGCCGCATGGACCGCGTTGCCTTCGAAGAAATGCTGGAGATGGCGTCGCTCGGCGCCAAGGTTTTGCAGGTCCGCTCGGTCGAAGTCGCCATGGTGCACGGGGTGCGGACCTATGTGCGCTCCTCCTTCGACGATCCGGCCAATCCGGGCGAGGGGACGCTCATCTGCAACGAGGAGGACATTGTGGAAGCCCAGGTCGTCACAGGCATCGCCTTCTCGCGCGACGAGGCGCAGATCACGCTGCGCAACGTCGCCGACAAGCCGGGCGTCGCCGCCGCGGTCTTCATGCCGCTCTC
Source organism: Methylocystis sp. MJC1 (assembly GCF_026427715.1). Classification (NCBI taxonomy): domain Bacteria; kingdom Pseudomonadati; phylum Pseudomonadota; class Alphaproteobacteria; order Hyphomicrobiales; family Methylocystaceae; genus Methylocystis; species Methylocystis sp. MJC1. The sequence goes on from NZ_CP107558.1 coordinate 1,886,782, forward strand.
CGAGGCCGGCATCAATGTCGACATGATCGTTCAGGTCGTCTCCGAGAAGGGCACGACCGACATGACCTTCACCGTCGGCTCGGCGGACTACGAACGCGCCTTCGCGATCCTCGATAAGATCAAGGCCGAGATCGGCTTCCAGAGCATGGCGGGCGAAAAGGAAGTCGCGAAGATTTCCGCCATCGGCATCGGCATGAGAAGCCATGCCGGCGTCGCGGCGTGCGCCTTCCGGGCGCTCGCCGAAAAGGGCGTGAACATCCGCGCGATCACGACGTCCGAAATCAAATTCTCGGTGCTGATCGACGAGGCTTATACGGAGCTCGCCGTGCGCACCCTGCATTCGCTTTATGGGTTGGACGCGGCCTGACGCGGGAGCAGCCGGGCGAAGGCCGGGCGTGAGCTCATCCCTCCCCTTTATGGGGAGGGTGGCCCCGCGTAGCGGGGTCGGGTGGGGTAAGCCCCCAAACCCGAGCAGTGGCGGCAAGAACCTCACCCCGCGGCCTTCGTCCGCCGACCTCCCCGTAAAGGGGAGGTATGGGGGCTCAACTACGCCAGGTCGTTCTTCACCCAGTTATTCGCCAAACATTGCTTGACGGTCAGGGTCAGCGCGACATTTCCCCTTCAGCCAATCCCTGAAGGGAGGGATGTCATGGAAGACCTGACCCAACGCGTTGTCGGCTCGACGTCGCTCGAACCCTCGATCGCCAAAGCGGCGATCGGCCATGTGCTGCTGTTTCTGCGGGACAAGGTCCCTGGCGGCCATGTCGATGAATTCATCGCCAAAATGAAGGGCGCCCGCGAAGCGGTGGCCGCCGCGCAAGCCGCGGACGATGGCGGCGTGACGCAGGCGATCGAGGGCCTGACCAGCTTCATGGGCCATGGCCGCGCCGATCTGAATATTCTCGCTGGCAAGCTCGCCAATCTCGGCCTGACGGAGGCGCAGAGCGCTCAGCTGATCGAGGAGATGGTGGTTCGCGCCAAATCGCTGATCGGCGACGAGGGCGTAGCCAAAATCCGGGCGATCCTGCCCGCTTTGGCCGAGCGTTCCGGCGTCATGCCGCAGCAGCCCGGCGCAACTGGCGAGGCGCGTCCGCGCGCTTGAGGAAAACCGCTGTGACGCGGCCCGCGCCGCGTCACAGCGGCCATTGGACGATGAGAATGTCGAGGTCTTTCTTCGGCGTGAAGTCTTTGTAGCGGACCTCGAACTGCGTCGGCGAAATCTTCTTCACGCCCTCCGCGCAGAAGCTCACCAGCGTATCCGGCGCGCCCTTGTCGACCACGAGGCGGAAATCGCCAATCGGGCCTTTCCAATTCGCGCCGGTCGTCAGCACATAGCCGAGCCAGATTTCGCCATAGGTGTCTCTATTCCCGGTTTTCTGCATGCGCTTGTCGAAGCTCGCGATCCACTCCTTGTCGATGCAATATTTGCGTTGCTTATTCTTGAACCAGTCGTTTTGGCGCTGGCTGGCGGTGAGTCCGCCCCCGACGCTGCCGCCGAGGAGAGGAACATATTCATGTTCGACGACGACGCTCGCTTTGGCGGGGAAAGTCTGCATGCGCGTGACGCTGGTGCGCAACGACCATTGGGCTGTGTAAAAATGCGCGCCCTCCGCTGAGTCGTCGCGCAGGAGGCCTTCGGCGACGAGCTTGTCGCGCTCCGCTTTCGGCGCCTTTTTGACGGCCTCGTCGAATTTCGTGGCGCGGTAATTGAGCGGGATCTTCAAGGCCGAAAGCCGGGCCGTGACGTCTTTCCCTTTGAAAAACGCCTGCTCGACGATGTCCAGCGCAAGCGGCTTGCCATCGACGGTGGTTTTGAACTTGAGATCGGCCTCCGGCTGCTCCAGAAAGCCTTGTTCTCCATATCGTCCGGCGGAATGTCGGGCAGGGGGAAGGCGACGAGCGTCTCGATCGGCTGGTCGCTCGTATTGGTGAAGCGATAGGTCACGCGCACGCGGTCGCGAGAGACATATAGATCCTCGCTGTCCATCCTGATGGAATCGGAGTGTTTCAGAGTCAGCCCACCGAGCGCGATTTCCGCCTGGGTGTCGTTCGCGTGGGACGGCAATGAAAACGCGGCCGCGAAAGCGAGCGTCGCGGCGCCTGCAAAGAATCGAGACATGGCTTCTCCTCTACAGACTTAGCTTAAGCCCCCGAACGGGCGGCCTCAATCGCCCTGCGCCGCCGCTTGCAATTGTCACGGGGCCCGGCGACAGTCTCGCGCCTGTTGAGGCGTGAGGAGGGTCGTGATGGAAGAATTGATTGCGCGCGTTTCGGCTGCCATCGGGGTGGATGCGGGCGTGGCCAGAACGGCGGTCGGCCATGTGCTCGCCTTCCTTCGCAAGGAGCTTCCCGACGGCCCGGTCGCCGAATTCATGAACCAGATCCCGGGCGCGCATCAGGCGGCGGACGAGGCCGCGGCGGGCGGCGAGAGCGCCGGCGGCCTGCTTGGCGGGCTTCTCAGCGGCGGGCTGATGGGCCTCGCCACCAAGCTCAATGCGCTCGGTCTCGACATGGGCCAGATCCAGAAGCTCGGCCATGAAGTCTTCGGCTATGCCGAGAGCGTGCTGGGGAGGGAGAAGGTCCAGCAGATCGCCAATTCCGTGCCGGGCTTGTCCCAGTTTCTGTAAGCAAGGCGAACCCCGCTCGACGCTAGCTCGACGGGTCGCCGCATGCACACATCTTCATGTCGCCGCCCTCGTCATGGCGGGCTTGTCCTAGCCATCAACAAAGCGTCCCTGATTGGCTGCGCCCCTCGGCGTGGGTGGCCGGGACAAGCCCGGCCATGACGGCTCGGAAATGTGTGACTCTCCTTGCGCTCGGCGGGAGGGTCGGACCGCGATTGATTGTGACAGAGCCCTTGCCGACAAATGCGCCGTCTCGAAACTTCAAGGCGGCGCTTTTTCATGAATTGGCGGGAAACTGTTCTGGATTATTGCGAACGCCTCGATGACCGATTCTGGTCGGAGCCGCTGAACGCTATCTCCAACGCCGCTTTTCTCATCTCGGCCGCCTCCGCCTATGCGATTCTGCGGCGACGCGGCGGGCGCGACCTTTCCGCATTGGCGCTCATCGGCGTGACGGCGAGCGTGGGCTTCGGGAGCTTTACCTTCCACACAGTCGCGACGCGCGGCGCGATGTTGCTCGACGTCATCCCCATCGCCATCTTCATTTACGGCTACTTCGTTCTGGCGCTGCGGCGCTACTTCGGCTTGGGCGCATGGGCGGCGGCCGGGACGACAATCGCCTTCGCGGCGGCAAGCTTTGCGGTCGACGCCTCTTTCACGGGTTTGAATGGGTCGATCGCCTATCTGCCGGCGCTTGCGGCGCTGATCTCTTTCGCCGCTCTCCTACGCTCGCGCGATCCCGAGACATCACGAGGGCTGGGCCTTGCCGCAATGACATTCGCCGCGTCGCTCGTCTTCCGCACCATGGATCGCGACCTCTGCGGCGTCTTTGCGCTTGGCACGCATTTCGTTTGGCACATGCTGAATGCCCTCGTGCTGTGGCTGCTGCTCACCAGGGCGATCAACCGCGGGCCGGCGCGAGGTTCAAGCGATCCCGAGCCAGAAGGCGAGCGAGCCGACGGCCGCATGTGAGGCGGCGACCGGCCAGATGTTGCGCGTCAACCGATAGGCCGTGGCCCAGACGAGGCCCACGAAGAAAGTATTGGCGAGCAGCAACGCGTCGCCATAAGCGACATGCATCAGCGAGAAGGTCGCAGCGGAAAACAGCACATAATTCCCGCCGCTGATTTGCAGCTTGTCGGCGATGAGCTTGGGGATCGCGCGACAGACCAGTTCCTGGCACGGGCTGGAGATGAGCACATAGAAGGGCGCGAATCGCATCCAGTCGGGCTGCTGACGGCCGGTGGGGAAGTAGAGCGATTCGAGATAAAGAGCGGCGCTGATGCAGAGCGTCGCAACGCCGCAACCCAGCCAGTGCCGCGCCACCCAAGGCGCACGAAGCCCGAGCTCTGCGATTGAATAGCCGGCAAGAAAGCACAGCCCGATGCAGAGCGTCGAGATGGCGAGAAGAGCCTCGAAGCGCATATCGAAAGGCAGCAGGCCGCAGCGGATCGCCAGGCTCGGCGCCAGCAGAAGCAAGGCGAAGCCGAAGAGAGGCCAGTTGTCATGGATTCGACGCAGCGCTGTCATGACTGTGTAATATACAGGCGCCTTGCGACGTTCCAAGCCAATTCAGCGCCAATTTGCCGCAAGACGCGGGCTCTCTACCGTCCGCTTGTTTGGAAAGGGTTCCTTCGAAAAAGGAAGATGCCCCTCGAGCGCCGAGGCGCCGTCAGCGCAGACTGTATCGACGCCAAATACTTAGGCTCTCCTGAGGCGCGGGCGTCGCTCGCGTCTCGAATGACGAGGCGGTCTCAAATGTGTGTCAGCAAACTGAACGCGATCCGCAGCGTCACATTTTTGCTTCAAACAGTCGTATGAATTTCACTCGGTCGTTTGAATTGGGGTTTCCAAAATGCGGAAGAATTTCGATGACGGCGTCGCGTCGCGGCAATTGACCGGAGACGCTCCATGGGTTGCGCCTTTCTCCACACATCGCCTGGCGCAGGCCAGATCGCGCTCGATCCTTCTCGACGCGTCCGTCTGCTTCATGGCGACCGCGCTCGGCTCGCTCGCGCCGCAGGCGCTCAATTTGTTCGATCTGGCGCCAGAAAAGCCGATTACGGCGCATATCGATCCGCAGACCGGCAAATTTATCGACCGCATCCTGGTTGGCGGCCTGCAGCCATTGTCGTGGGAGGATAAAAACCTGCCTCCCTCGCCGGCCTTCCTCTCCGCGCCCGCGCTGCCGAGCATCGTCGAGGAGCCGATCGAGGATACGCCACCGAAGACTCTGGCGGCCGCTCCGAGGCCCGTGAAGGAGGCCGCGATCTTCAAAAAGGCTGAAAAAGCGCCGCCGAAATCGGTCGATGGCGCGCCGACGCCGCCTGCACGCGTGGCAGTGGAGCTCTCCGCGCCAGACTCCAGGCTGGAGCCCGTCGAGCAAGGCCTCTTCGCGGCGTTGACGCCGGCGAACGTCTCGTCGAAGCTCGCGCCGGTCGGGCAGAGGGTGTGGAGCGGGGCGAGGTCGCTCGGCGGCTCCGTGGTGGCTGGCGGCTTGAGCTGGCTTGGTTACTGAGGGCAGAGATTGGAGACGCAGGAGAAGGCGCGCGGCGTGACGCGCGCCGCAGAGGCGACGCGGGCGGCGCTCATCAAGGCGGCGACGGCGGTTTTTGCCGAGCATGGCTACGAAGGCGGCTCGGTGCGGGCGATCACCCAGCGCGCGGGCGCCAATCAGGCGGCGATCAACTATCATTTCGGCGGCAAGGAGGGCCTCTATCGCGCGGTGCTGGAAACCGCCGCGGATGCGTTGGAGAAGGAGAGCTTTCTCGACGCCGAGGAGCTGGATCAGCTCCCGCCGGCGGACGCTCTGCGTCTCTATCTGCGCCAATTCCTGTCGCCGCTCGTCAAGCGCGACCGCGTCAGCCAATATCTGCGGCTCTTCGCCTGGGAGGGCGTCCGCCCGAGCGCGATCTTCAACAGCTTCATCGAGGCGCGCCCGCTGCGCATCTTCGCGCTCGCCGAGCGGGTCGCGCGGCGCTTTCTGCCGGATGACGCGCCGAGGGACGAGATCATGCTTCGCAGCCTATGGCTGGCGCAGCAGCCGATCTTCTTCGTGCGCGAGACGGAGCGCTTGGCGCGACCGCCTTTTGCAATGACCTTCGATCCAGACGGGGTGGAGCGGCTCGTTGAGCGTCTCGCCGCTTTGAGCCTTGCCGGGCTGATGGGCGCGGAGACGGCGTCGTCCGCGCCCAACGCCCCTTAGAAGTGATAATTCACGCCGGCCTTGAGCGACGACATGTTCACGCCGGAGCTCAGCGCATAGCGCGAAAAATCGAAGTAGCTGCCGCTTCCCGTCGAGGTGAAGAGATATTCGCCCTTGGCCGAGAGGTTGGGCAGGATCATATATTCGAGGCCGCCGCCGAGCGCCCAGCCGGGCTGGAAGCGCGCATCGACGCCATAGAAGAAGCCTTGCGAAAGCTGGATCGTATTCTTGCTCCCGGCGAAGCCGGCCGTCGCATAGATCAGGGCCGGGCCCATGACATAGCCGGCGCGCCCGCGGATCGTCAGCAGATCATCGACGTCGCCCTTGGCGTAGGCGCCCCAGAAGGGCGCGCGTGAGCCGGAGACCCCGGTGAAGGCGAAATCCACTTCGGCGCCGACGAGAAGCTGCGGCGCCGCCATGAAGTTGTAGCCGGCCGTGATGCCGATGAGGCCGCCCGACGGGCTGCTGCCGATCAGATTGCCGCCGCCGTCCTGGAAGGCCGCGAAACCGACACCGCCCTGCACGCCCGCGTAAAATCCTTGCCAGGTGAAGGCCGGCGGCGGCGGGGGATAATAATCAGCCGGCGGGGCAGAGCGGCGGGGCAGGTCCGCGCCCGTCGCCGCCGTCGCGGCGATGAGCAGCGGGGCGAGAATGGCGGCGCGATTCGGTTTCATCATAGCAACTCCCATGGCCGCTCTACGGCGCGGCATGTTTCGCGAAAGCGGCGCTTCCGCTTTCCGATAGGGGAGAAATGAAATTGTTCAGCTTAATGATTCCTTGCCGCGAGATGCGAGCGGCAAGGGCGAAAGTTTGACGCAGACTATTGATCTAGGCGCAATTTTGGCGTTTGTGGGCCTCTCCCCGCCTATACATGCCATATACGTTAAAGCGGTCTGTAAAATTTCAGAATGGGCCAAAACATGTTGGCTAATATTTTATAAATTCGCGCAAGGTCCTGGCGCGTTGACCTCACGCGCGCGGCATGGGAATCCCACCGCAAGGGAGCGATGCGGCCATGACTGAAGCCACTGGCGCGAAGAACGGTCCGGCCTTGGTGACCGGCGCGGCGCGGCGAATTGGACTCGCCATCGCCGGGCGTCTCTCACGCGCAGGACGCCCGGTAATTCTGCATGCTTCCCCGCGCTCGGCCGAAGAGGCCGAGCTCGCCGCCGAGGCGATCAGGCAGCAGGGCGGTCGGGCCGCCGTCGCGGTCGCGGATCTCGCCGACCCCGACGCGGTCCAAGGTCTCGTCGGTTTCGCCGCGCGCGCCTTCGGCCGGTTGACGCTTCTCGTCAACAACGCCTCTGTTTTTGAAGTCGATGAAGCCGAGGATTTCCCGCTCGAACGCTACGAGCGGCAGATGGCGATCAATCTGCGCGCGCCGCTGCTGTTGACGCGCGATTTTGCCGCCGCTTTGCCGGCAGAGGCGCAAGGAGCGATTGTCAATATCATCGACCAGCGCGTCTGGCGTCTCACGCCGCGTTATTTTAGTTACACGCTCTCGAAATCGGCGCTATGGACGGCGACGCGCACCATGGCCCAGGCCTATGCGCCGCGCATTCGCGTCAACGCCGTGGGGCCCGGACCAGTGTTCCCCAACGAGGCGTTGGGGGAACGCGACTTCGAGATCGAGACGCATGGCGTGCCGCTGGGCCATGCGGCGGAGGTCTCGGGCGTTGTCGACGCCGTTCTTTACCTCGCGAATGCGAAGAGCGTCACCGGGCAGATGATCGCCGTGGACGCGGGCCAGCATCTGGCGTGGCGAACGCCGGACGTGGCGTCGGAATGATTGCGTAAACCCTTCGCAAACCATAATTCGCTAAAATTGAGCCAGTTTAATCCTTACCCTCGGGCGCGCATTTGCGCACAGCCCTGAGCGGGCATGAAAAAGACGCCATCGGCGTCCAGGGAGCGTGAATGCGCGTACTTGGCATTGAAACCACCTGCGACGAGACGGCGGCGGCCGTCGTGTCGGACCGCCTCGGAGGCGAGGGCGGGGACATTCTCTCCAATGAAGTCCTGAGCCAGATCGCCCAGCATGCGGTTTATGGCGGCGTCGTGCCGGAGATCGCCGCGCGCGCCCATATCGACGTTCTCGACCGGCTGATCGTGCGGGCGCTCGCGAACGCCAAAGTGGAATTGTCGGACATCGACGCCATCGCTGCGGCGGCCGGGCCGGGCCTCATCGGCGGCGTGCTGATCGGCCTCACCGCCGCCAAGGGATTGGCGCTCGCCTCTGGCAAGCCCTTCATCGCCGTGAACCATCTCGAAGCCCATGCGCTCACGGCGCGGCTCACTGATCCTCTCGACTTTCCCTATGTCGCGCTGCTTGTTTCGGGCGGGCATACGCAGCTCGTCGCCATCCGCGACGTCGGCGATTATCGCCGTCTCGGATCGACGATCGACGACGCTGCCGGCGAAGCCTTCGACAAGGTCGCGAAAATGCTGGGTCTGCCTTATCCCGGCGGCCCGCAGATCGAAAAGCTCGCCCAGGAGGGCGACGCCCGTCGCTTCGATTTTCCGCGACCGATGCTCGGACGCGGCGGCGCGGATTTCTCGCTTTCCGGCCTCAAGACGGCCGTGCGACAGGAAGTCCTCAAGCTCGGAACGCCGAGCGATCAGGACGTGAAGGATATTGCCGCTTCCTTCCAGGCGGCAATCGTCGACGTCATCGTGGATCGGGTGCGCGGCGGCATAAAACTATTCACGGAAGGAGAGGGGCGTCCGAGCGGCCTCGTGATCGGCGGCGGCGTCGCCGCCAATGGCGCGATCCGCCGCGCGCTGACGCGGCTTTGCGCCGAGAGCGGCCTGCGTTTCGTCTCGCCCCCGCCGGTTCTGTGCTCCGACAATGGCGCGATCATCGCCTGGGCTGGATTGGAGCGCTTCAAGCGCGGCTTTCGCGATGACCTCGGCTTCGCGCCGCGGCCGCGTTGGCCGCTCGACGCGATCGCCAGCGGAGCCCACCACGGCAAGGCCTAAAGCGGTGCGTCGCCAATTCGCTTTGGCGCTCGTCGCCATGTTGGCGGCGCCCGAGCCGCAGGCTGCGGGCCCCTTGTCGCAGGAGCCGCTATTCGCCGGCGTGCGCGTCTTTTATGGACCTGGCGACGGTTTCGAGAGCATCGACGCCAAGCTCATCAATGGCGCGCGCCATTCGATCGACATGGCCGCCTATGTGCTCACCGATCGCGCCCTGGTCGCCGCGCTCGGCCGCGCCGCCATGCGCGGCGTGAAGGTGCGGATCTATCTCGATGGAGAGGAGTTCAGGCGCGGGTCTCCGATCCTGGACGTCGCCGGCGCGCCAAACCTCGAGGTACGCCGCAAGGCCCGCTCGCGCGACCTCATGCATTTGAAATCCTACCAGGTGGACGGCGCCACGCTGCGCTCAGGCTCCGCGAATTTTTCCGTCTCCGGCGAAGTTTATCAGGACAATGATTTGATCGTAATCCAGAGCCCTACGGCGGTGGCGCACTTTCTCGAGGCGTTCGAGCGGTTGTGGACCAGACCAGACAATCAGCGGCCCTAGTAGTGAACAATGCTCAAAATTATTTTGATCTATAGTGGTGTATTGACAGTCAAATTCGTTAACGTTGCCGATCAATCAGGGTGATGAATAATATAACGATGCGATGCGGACAAATGATGTACTGAAACATGGAGCCTATTTTCTATTTCAGCTTTCGAAGCCGGCGACGCCCGACTTCGCAGTGATGGAAAAAATAGGAGCGAACAAATGAAAAAGTTTCTTATCTCCGCGGCCTTCGTCGCTCTGACCGCGGGCTCGGCTTTTGCCCAGGGCGGTAGCATTACGGTGGGCGGCAACTTCAATCCCGGCGCGGTCACCTTTGGCAGCGTGTCCAACTCCGCCACCCAGAGCCTTACCACGACGGTGAGAAACAACTCTCCGGCGACCGCCGGCAACGCCACCGCCAGCACGGGGGCCGGCGCCATGGGAACGGCGACGGCCCTCTCGGCCGCCTCGACGGTGAACACCCAGACCGTGACGCCCACCAACGCGATCTCGTTCACGAACAGTCTGGCGCAGACCCTCAACTACTAAGGCGAGCATCCTGGCGCCAGGACTGCAATGAAGGACTGTGGCGGCGCCCAAACGCCGCCGTAGTCCACCTGACTTTGACGGCGGGCTCGCGCGCGGGGCCCGCCTCTTTTCGGGCCGCGAGGGCTCCTTGGCTCTGCGGCGCCAGCGCGCTTCCGCCAGGCTTCGGATGGCTGTTGGAGGGCGTATAATCTGCGACTGTGCTATGAACATCGATCAAACACATTTAGTCTAAAATGACATATTGACAGTCTATTTGGCTAGCGTTGCATGTCATGAGTGGTTATAGATATGTATATCTCCAGACGTATAAGAAAGTTATGGCTGGATAATCTCGCGGTAATTCTATTTTAGTTCCGGAAGACGGCGACGCCGGTCTTCACTATGAGTGGAACTAGGAGCGAAACCATGAAAAAATTTCTTGTGTCGATCGCGTTGGTCGCTCTGACCGCGGGTTCGGCTTTTGCCCAAGGCGGCGCGATCACGGTAGGAGGCTCTTTTACGCCCGGGGCGGTCGGCTTCGGCGGCGTGTTCAACTCCGCAGGTCAGACACTCAACACGACGGTGACCAACAACGCTCCGGCAAGGGCCGGCGCGGCTTCGGCCATCACGGGTACTGGGAACGGTGGATCGGCGACCGCCATTTCCGCAGCCTCGACGTCGAACACCCAGTATGTTTCGCCCATGAACTACATCTCCTTCTCCAACACTCTGAGGCAGAGCCTCAACTACTGAAGACGAGCAGCCCAGCGCTGAGATTGCGGTGAGGACTGTGGCGGCGCGCCAACGCCGCCGCAGTCTCCCTACCGTTGAACCCAACGACTTTCATGCTCGCGCGGTTATGCCGCAACGCAAGGAGCTCTGACCAGGAAGGGGTATAAGTATGAGGAAGTTTTTGTTGGCTGCCGTCGCCGCAATCAGCGCCGGGTCGGCTTATGCTCAATCACCCATTGTGGTGAATGCGTCTCCGAACATCAACGTCTTGACACAGCTCATGGTGACTGTGCCGGTCAATGTCAGTCCCGCAACCGCAGTGGCTGTTTCCGTCTATGGCAATTCCGCCGCCAAAGCCAATACGATCAACTTTCAGGGCGTTTCGGCGGCAAACCAGGGATGGATTAACACGAACTTCGTCTCGGGGTTCTGAGCGGAGAGCGCCGCCGGGGGCGGCCTCTTGCTTGGCAGGGGCCGCTGTCCGTTCTGTGGCGCGCGACGTCTACCGGTTTAGGGATCCGATCGTTATAGAAGGGCGGCAAGCATCAGCGGATCGGATGGGATGACGCGCGAAAATATCGCAGTTCTCGGCGCTGGCGCCTGGGGGGTGGCGCTCGCCAATGTCGCCGCGCAAGGACGCCAGCGCGTCGCCTTGTGGGCGCACGACCCCGGCCACGCGGAGACTCTCGCACGGGATCGAGAGAATAGACGGCATCTCCCCGGGTTGCCGCTCGCTCATGCGGTTGCGCCGACGAGCGATCTCGCCTGCGTCGCAGACGCGCATATCGTGCTCGCCGTCGTGCCGGCTCAGGCCGTGCGGGAAGTGGCGCGGGCGGTGCGCCCTCATGTTGCGGAAGGCGCCGCTTTCGTCATTTGCGCCAAGGGGATCGAGCGCGATCGTCGGCACTTCATGAGCGAGGTTGTCGCCGAGGAGCTGCCGCAAGCGCGGCCGGCCGTCCTCTCCGGCCCGAGCTTCGCGGCCGATGTCTGCAAGGGGCTGCCGACCGCCGTGACGCTCGCCGCTCCGGATGAGACGCTGGCGCAGAAGCTTTGCGAAGCGCTCTCGACCAAGACTTTTCGGCTCTATCGCTCGACTGACATTCGGGGCGTGGAGATCGGCGGCGCGGCAAAGAATGTCTTCGCCATTGCGGCGGGCATGGCCGCGGGGCGCCGGCTCGGCGCGAGCGCGCAGGCCGCGCTCATTGCGCGCAGCTTCGCCGAGCTTACGCGGCTCGGACGTGTGCTCGGCGCCAGAAGCGAGACGCTGATGGGGCTCTCCGGGCTCGGCGATCTGGTGCTGACCTGCGGCTCCGCGCAGTCGCGGAATTTTGCCTTCGGCCAGGCGTTGGGGCAGGGCACCGCCGTCAAGGACGCTTCCGGCGGCAAGCTGACCGAAGGCGCCTTCACGGCGCGGGTCCTGGTCGAGATGGCGCAGAAGGAAGGCGTCGAAATGCCGATCGCCGAGGCGGTCGACGCCATATTGTCGTCGCGCCTCAGCGTCGATTCGGCGATCGAGGCGCTTCTTATGCGGCCGCTGAAAGCGGAGGTCTGAGGGCGCCCGAGATCCGGAAGCCGCCGATGAGATCGGAGAGTCTTCCGGCTTCCGTCGCCAGACGCCGCATCGTGTCGCGCGTCTCTTCGACCTCCGCGACATTCTCCTGGGTATTCTTGTCGATCTGTCCGACGGCGACATTGATTTCCGCGGTGCTCGCGGCGAGATCGCTCGAGACGTTTGCTATCGCCGCGACGACCGTGTCGATCTGGATCATCTCGCTGAGGATGTTTTCCAGGGCTTTCGCGGTTTCGGCGACGAGCGTCACGCCGCGGTCGACCTCCGTCGAGGAGGTCGATACGAGCTTTTTGATTTCTTTTGCGGCTTCGGCGGAACGTTGGGCGAGCGCGCGCACTTCTGCCGCCACCACGGAGAAACCCTTGCCCGCCTCGCCCGCGCGCGCCGCTTCCACGCCGGCGTTCAAAGCGAGCAAATTGGTTTGGAAGGCGATTTCGTCGATGAGACCGATGATCTGGCCGATGCTCTGCGACGATTTCTCGATGCGCTCGATGGAGACCACAGCGTCGCGGACGATCTTGCTTCCCTTCTCCGCTTCGCCTCGCGCCGCGCCGACGATGGCGCTCGCTTTTTCGGCTCCGTTGGCGTTCTGCTTGATGGCTGTGGAATTGCTGTGAAGTGCGCTCGACGCCTCTTCGAGGCTGCAGGCCTGCTGGCCCATCCGACCGGTAAGATCGTCGGCGGCTTGGGAGATATGATCGACGCTCGCGCCGATCAGCTCCACGCAGTTCGTCACTTCGGCGATGGCGTCTTCGAGCTGTTGCGCGGTCGAATTGAGATCGGCCTTCAACTGCCGATAGGTCTCGGGAAGGTCTTCCGTCATCCGATAGCGGAGATCCTTGGCCGAGAGGCGGGAGAGCGCTGCGCCGACGGCGTTCAGCGCACGCTCGCGTTCGGCGTTGAGGGCTTCGGTTTCCTCAGTGTGGCGCGCCGCGGCGGCCTCCTTCATATGGCGCTCTTTTTCGGCTTGCGCCTCCGCTTCGCGCAGCCTTAGCGCGTTGCTCCTGAAATTGTTGAGCGCCTCGGCCATGTTTCCGATTTCGTCTCGCCGCCCGAGATAAGGGATATCGGCGTCGAGCGCGCCCTCGCTCACCTGCGTCATCGCTTCGATGATGCGGGCGAGAGGGAGCCGGATTTGCATCCCGATGAACCAGAAGGTCCCTGCGACGGCGATGGCGATTGTGACGGCAGGGATGACGATCAGGAGCAAGGCGTTGCGCCGATCGGCCTCATTCATCGCGGCGCGGCCTTCCTCGAGCTGCGCGAGCGTCTGTTTGGAGAGGCGCGTTATATTCGTGACGATCGCGTCACGATCCTTGATCGTCGCTTCGTCATTGGCTTGGATCAACGCGGCCTTGGGGGAGACGTTCAGGCCGAGTTCGATCGTCTCGTTTTGGTAAGCCAAAAATTCTTTTACGCGGAGCTCGAGGCGTTTTCGCTCCGGTTGCGGAAAGCGGTCGTCCGGCAGGCGCGAGAACCAATCGGACGCCTCTTTCGTCTCGGTCAGCGCTTGGCGGAGCGTCGCGAGGCCTTTCCTGATCTCCGCCTGATCGTCGCGCGCAAAAAGCGACGTAGCGACGACGGCGATATGTTCGATCGATTGCGCGAGATTGCGGGATTGCAGCGCAAGCTCCCAGGCTTTTTCGATCTCCGCTTCTTGCCGCCTCTGCTGAGAGGCCTGCCAATAGGCGAACGCAGATAGGCCGATGGAGAGCAGCGCGAGAGCGCCGATCACGACGCCGAGCTTCTGTCCTAAACCAAAGCGCATGAAAGCCCCCAGGTGGGTAATGCGGTCGAGAAAATTCGGAGCGTCGGGAATGCTCGAAGAGAGTTCCTGAACGCGCTGGATCGAGCCTGTTTATTGCGTCATCTTCTCCGAAGCTGGCAGGGGCCCATTCGGAGGCGATTGCAGCCGGCGGCGGGAGGCGCCGGAGCAATGCGGGGGCGGAGGCGACGTCATGCCGCCGATGTCGGGAAGCCCGCCCACCGATTAGCGTAACACTTGATCAAAACTATTTAATTGCGGGTTAGCGCCATGGCGCGGCGCAGCATAGATCGGCGATTTTACGGCTTTCCTTTCGGCAAATCGCCGCGCGCATCGAGAACGTCGCGAATTTTCCTCGCGAGCTGCGCCAGAGAGAAAGGCTTGGTCAGCAGATTGACGTCCGGGTCCAGCATGCCGTCACGCGCGATCGCGTGTTGGGAATAGCCGGTGATGAACATTACGTGCAGTGCATGACGGCGGAACACCGCCTCGCGCGCAAGCCGGGCGCCGTCCATCTCCGGCATGACGATATCGGTGATCATCAGCGAAATATCGCCGCGGGCGCGCAGAAGCCGGATCGCCTCCTTGCCGCTTTCCGCCTCGAGCACCGTGTAGCCAAGCTCGCGCACCCCTTGCGCGGTGGCCTGCCTCGCTTTTTCGTCGTCTTCGACGATAAGCACGATCTCCCCGGGCCTGCCGCGCGGAAACTCCTCTTCCGGCGGCTGCGGCTGCGGCTGCGGGGGGGCCTCTACTGCTTCGCTGTCTTCGAGATAGCGCGGAAGATAAAGCTTAAGGCAGGTTCCCCGGCCCACCTCGGAATAGATTTTGATATGCCCGTTGGATTGGGTCGCGAAGCCATGGGCCTGCGAAAGCCCAAGCCCCGTCCCCTTGCCAATCGGCTTTGTCGTGAAAAAGGGATCGAAGGCTTTGGCGGCCACATCCGGGGGCATGCCGACGCCGGTGTCGCTGATGACGATCATCACATATTGACCCGGCCTGACCGACGGATTTTCGTCCGTGTAACAAGCGTCGAGCTCGGTGTTCTGGGTCTCGATGGTCAGCTGGCCGCCGGTCGGCATGGCGTCTCGCGCGTTGACCGCGAGATTGAGAACGGCGCTCTCGAGCTCATTGGCGTCGACTCTCGTCGGCCACAGATCGGGGGCAAGCACGGTCGCCAGATGAATATGCGCACCCAGGGTGCGATGAAGAATCGCCGACATGCCGATAACGAGCGAATTGACGTCGAGCGGCTCCGGGTTGAGCGGCTGGATGCGGGAAAACGCCAGCAGCCGACGGACGAGCGCCGCGGCGCGATCCGCTCCGTCCATCGCCGAGTCGATCAGGGGGTCGAGGCCTCCCTCGTTCCGGCGCAGCTTGCGCCGTAATATGTTGAGGCTCGAGACAATGACGCCCAGCATATTGTTGAAGTCATGCGCGATGCCGCCGGCGAGATGGCCGAGCGCTTCGAGTTTCTGCGACTGGCGAAGCTGCGCTTCGAGCGAACCGCGTTTGGTCGATTCGGCGATGAGCTCGTTATAGGCAAGCTTCAAGCTTTCGCTGGATTTGCGCAGCGCGTGCAGCTGTCTCTCCGTCAGCAGAACCGCCAGGACGGCGACGCCGGCGATAAGCACGATCAAAGACCCGATCGCCGTTTGCAGCGTGTCCGTCGCTTCCGACATCTGCAAGTCTCTCTGGCGATGAAGCGCGTCCTCCTGCGCGATCATCTCCGCAACCAGCGCGTCGATCCGATCGGTTAGCGCTTTGCCCTCGCCGGTCCGCACGATTTCCGCCGCAGCCTCGAAATCGCCGGCTCTCATAATATCGATCTTGTGCTGGAGCTGCTCGAGGCGCTCCTCGATCAGCGGACGGAGTTCCGAGAGCCGCTCCGCCTGCTCGGAATCATCCGCGACCAAGGCGCCGACTTCCGCCAGCCCTTTTTCGAGCTGCGTTGCGATTTCATCCTTTGGCCTGAGATAGGCGCGGTCGCGCGTGATGATATAGCCGCGCTCCTCGCTTTCGGCGCGGCGGATGGCGCCGTCGAGCCGGTAGAGCGCGCTCTCGACCACGAGGGTGTGGCGCACCCACGCGCCGCTCTCGCGCCGCTGCTGTTCCGTGCGCGCGGTGACGAAGCCCGCGAAGGCGAGAATCGCAAACGCGACAATCAGGCTGATTGTCTCGACGGACAGGAACTTCCGCGTCTCGGCCATGCGAGTCCATTACGCGACTGATCAGGCGATTTTATGCGACCTTGGGCGCATAACCAACTTAGCTGATCGAACCGCCCGCCGCCTGACCGCGTCGAACTCTTATACCATTTCCGCTTGGACAGCTCGCATTCGGACTCATCATTCCCCGCGGGCTGACAGCCTAGTTGGGATCCAGAGCCACAAGAACGCTAGCTTTGTTCTGGATCCCCGATCGCTCGAGCGTGGGGAATGACAATGAACCAGTCGAGCGGAATCCGTATTACCCCTTGGGGACTTCGCGCACGGCGCCGCGCGCCGCGCTGGTCGTCATGGCGGCATAGGCGCGCAACGCCGTCGTGATCTTGCGGGGCCGCGGGGTAGCGGGCGCAAAGCCCTTGCCGGCTTGAACCGCGCGGCGGGCGAAAAGTTCCGTCTCGCTTACGGCGAGTGTGATTTTTCTGCCCGGAATGTCGATCTCTATCGGATCGCCGTCCTGCACCAGCGCGATCATCCCGCCCTCGGCCGCTTCTGGCGAGACATGGCCGATCGAAAGGCCCGAAGTGCCGCCCGAGAAGCGCCCATCGGTAATGAGCGCGCAGGCTTTGCCGAGCCCCTTCGATTTCAGATAGCTCGTGGGATAGAGCATCTCCTGCATGCCGGGGCCGCCGCGCGGACCCTCGTAGCGGATGACGACCACGTCGCCGGCCGTCACCTCGCCCGTCAGAATACCGGAGACCGCCGCATCCTGGCTCTCATAGACGCGCGCCGGGCCGGAAAATTTCAGGATCGAGTCGTCGACGCCCGCCGTCTTCACGATGCAGCCGTCCTGCGCAAGATTGCCGAACAGCACGGCGAGGCCGCCGTCCTTCGAGAAGGCGTGGGCGGCGTCGCGGATCGCGCCTTTTTCGCGGTCGCTGTCGAGCCCGTCATAGCGGCGCTCCTGGCTGAAGGCCTCCTGGGTCGGCACGCCGCCCGGCGCGGCGCTGAAGAGGGTCCTCGCTGTATTGCTGGTGGTCACGCCGATGTCCCATTGGGAGATGGCGTCGGATAATGTGGCGCTGTGGACCGTGGGCCTGTCGCCATGCAGCAGGCCGGCGCGCAAGAGTTCGCCCAGGATGGCGATGACTCCGCCGGCGCGATGCACGTCCTCCATATGCACGTCTGGCACGGAAGGCGCGACCTTGCAGAGCACCGGCACGCGACGCGACATGCTGTCGATGTCCGCCATGGTGAAATTCACTTCCGCCTCATGCGCGGCGGCGAGGAGGTGCAGCACTGTGTTGGTCGAACCGCCCATGGCGATGTCGAGCGCGATGGCGTTTTCGAAAGCGTCAAAAGTGGCGATCGAGCGCGGCAGCACGCTTTCGTCGTTCTGCTCGTAATAGCGGCGCGCGAGATCGACGATGAGATGGCCGGCCTCGACGAAGAGGCGCTTGCGGTCGGCGTGGGTCGCGACGAGCGTGCCATTGCCGGGCAGCGAGAGACCCAGGGCCTCGGTGAGGCAGTTCATGCTGTTCGCCGTGAACATGCCGGAGCAGGAGCCGCAGGTCGGACAGGCGGAGCGTTCGATCGCCGTCACGTCGCTTTCGGCCACCTTGTCGTCCGCGCCAGCGACGATGGCGTCGACGAGGTCGAGCGCATGTTCTTTGCCGGCGAGCACGACCTTGCCGGCCTCCATCGGTCCGCCGGAGACGAAGACCGCCGGGATATTGAGCCGCAACGCCGCCATCAGCATGCCGGGCGTGATCTTGTCGCAATTGGAGATGCAGACCATCGCGTCGGCGCAATGGGCGTTGACCATATACTCCACGCTGTCGGCGATGATCTCGCGCGAGGGCAGGGAGTAGAGCATCCCGTCATGGCCCATGGCGATGCCGTCGTCGACCGCGATGGTATTGAACTCTTTGGCGATGCCGCCCGCCTTCTCGATCTCGCGGGCAACGAGCTGGCCCAGATCCTTCAGATGCACATGGCCGGGGACGAACTGCGTGAAGCTGTTGACGACGGCGATGATCGGCTTGCCGAAATCCTCGTCCTTCACGCCCGTCGCACGCCAAAGGCCGCGCGCGCCCGCCATGTTGCGGCCGTGGGTGGTGGTGCTGGAACGATAGGGAGGCATGGGCGAACTTTCCTGTCATCAACCGGGTTTCGGAGGCGATAGCCCAGCCGGCGCGCCCCCGCAAGGACCGCGAGCCTTCCGGCTCGCTCGAAACATGCGCGCCTGAAGGCTCGCGGTCCGGGGGCCGACGTCTACATATGTCTTGAGAACGAAACGCGCTATGATGCCATCATGGCCGCGCTTCCCAAAGATCGCATGACCGTCGAGGAATATCTCGCCTGGAGCGAAAGCCAGGAGGGACGCTACGAGCTTATCGATGGCGTGGTCTACGCTCAGGCATCAGAGCGGGCGGCGCATGCGGAGATGAAAGGGCTGGTATTCCTCGCGCTCAGTAAGGCGATCCGCGATAAGGGGCTGCAATGCCGCGCCTTGGTCGACGGCATGGGGGTGCGCGTCGGCGCCAAGACTGTGTTCGAGCCCGACGCCATGGTCTATTGCGGACTGAGGCTGCGGCCTGACGCGCTGCTGGTCGAAAACCCCGTGATTGTCGTCGAGGTCATATCGCCGACCTCCGGGCGCAACGACAATACCCGCAAGCTCGCCGGCTATTTCGCTGTGTCGAGCATCCGGCATTATCTGGTCATAGACCCAGACGACAGGCTGGTGGTGCACCATGAGCGCCGCGAGGACGGCGTGGTTGTGAGCCACATACTGACGGATGGCAGGGTGACGCTCGATCCGCCGGGGCTGTCTTTCGGATTCGAGGAGCTTTACGGCCCGGCCTAGAGAGGCTGTGATCGCTCGGTTCTATAAAACGCAAGCCCGAAAGCTTGGGGCTTTCGGGCTTTGAGAAAATCAGAGAGATCGGTTTCAGCAATCACGCGGCCTGGCGGGCGGCGGCGTGGGGATGCAATTCATTCAGGCAGGCGACGATCGCGTTGATCGAGGAAAAGCTCTGACGGCGCAGCATATTCACCGGGAACTCGACGTCGAAAGCCTCTTCGATCGCGAGCATGGTGCGGATGGCCGCGAAGGGCGTCAGGCCGGCCTCGTAAAGATCCGCGCTGTCGGACAGCGTATCGATAGGCGTATGCAGGCGGCCGTTTTCTTGCAGCAGGCGGCGGATGGTCTCGATCATCATTCCAACTCCAAAGGCGCGCGCTCGAGGCAATTGCGCGGGGCTCGCGGCTTTCGCTCGAAGTGATGCTGGCGATCGTTTCAGGCAATCGTGAACATCAAGGAAAGAAATGGGGCGCCGAGCCTGAACCAAATATGAATTGGTGGAAAATTTGACCGGATTTGCAATATGGTAAGATTAAAGAATGGTAATCGTGTCCGCCGCGATATTGGCGCCGCGCGCGGCTGTGCTTTATGGTTGGGGCGATGAAAAGGCTTGCCGCGCTCCTGACGATTGTGACTTGCCTCGCGGCGGGCGCCGCTCGCGCGCAGCAGGACGAGCCGCCGTCCGTGGGGACCGACGAGCACGGGGGAACCTTTCTGTTCATCCCTGGCGTAGGCAAAATCCCCTTGCCGCCGGGCGCGCGCGGATTTGGTCCAAGCGATCCAGCGGACCCATTCGGGGGGCTCGCGCCGAGGGCGCCGGACCGCAAGCTAGCGAAGCCTCGGCCAGAGCCGCCGAAATCGCCTGAAGAGCGGCGGGCCGAGGAGATGAGCCGTCTGTTCGCCCGCCTCGCGACGGCCGAGGACGATCGCGAGGCGCAAGCGGTCACCGCCGCCATTCTCAGTCGCTGGTCTCGATCGGGCTCGGACACGATCGATCTCCTCGCCGCCCGGGCGCTCGCCGCAGAGGTCGCGGGCGCGCCGGCGCTCTCCAAAGCTTTGCTCGATTATGTTGTCGCCCTGGCTCCCGGCTGGCCCGACGGCTTCGTGCGCCGGGCGCGCGTCATGGCGTCCGAGGGGGACGCGGCGGGCGCGCTGGCGGATCTGGAAACGGCGGCGCGGCTCGAGCCAAAGCGCTTCGATGCGCTGGAAGCGCTCGGGTCGCTGGCCGAGAAGGCCGGGGATAAAAAGCGTGCGCTTTCCGCTTATCGTAAGGCGCTCGATATCTCGCCGCGCAATGACACGGTCAGAAAAAACGAAGAGCGGCTGCAGATAGAGGTCGAAGGGCGCGATATTTAAGGGCGCAGGGAGCATAGGGAAACCCGACGTTCTCTCGAACACTTTCTAGAGGGGTATTGCCGGTGACAGACGCGAAACAACTCCCGCCCGACGTCTTGGCGCAGCTCTTTACCGCCGCCCGCACACACAACGGCTGGCGCGACAGGGAAGTGCCCGACTCTCTCCTGGAGCTTGCGGTCGATTACGCTAAATGGGGACCGACAAGCGCCAATTGCTCCCCCCTGCGGGTCGTCTTCGTGCGCTCGCCGGAGGCCAAGGCGCGGCTCGCGCCCGCCCTGTCGCCCGGCAATCATGACAAGACCTTGGCCGCGCCGGCGACGGCCATCGTCGGCTATGACCTCGACTTCCCCGAGCATCTGCCTTTTCTTTACCCTGCAGCGGATGCGCGCTCATGGTTCGTCGGCAATGAGACGCTGATAAAGGACACTGCCTTTCGCAACGGTTCGCTGCAGGGGGCCTATTTGATTCTCGCCTTGCGCGCGGTGGGCTTGGACACGGGCCCGATGAGCGGCTTCGACAACGCCAAGGTCGACGCCGAATTTTTCGCCGGCACAAAAATTAAGTCGAACTTTCTCATCAATATCGGCTACGGCGATCCGGCCAAGCTTTATCCGCGCGGGCCGCGTTTCGCCTTCGAGGATATGGCCAAGATTTTTTGAGGCTTACATGACGCTCCGAATCATTCCCGCGCGCTTCCTGCCGCATGTGCAGGGGCTGCTGCGCATCGTGACCGCCTTCCTGTTTTTGCAGCACGGCACCGCGAAGCTTTTCGGCTACCCGCATGTCGCCATGTTCGACAAGGTGACGCTCTTGTCGGTGCTGGGCGCCGCCGGCGTCATCGAGCTCGTCGGCGGTTTTTTGCTGTTGATCGGCCTGTTCACGAGGCCAGCCGCTTTCATCCTCGCCGGTGAGATGGCGGTGGCCTATTTTGGCTTCCATGCTTTGGCGGCTTTCTGGCCGATTCTGAACAAGGGAGAGCTCGCGGCGCTATACTGCTTCGTGTTCCTCTTCTTTTCGGTGGCGGGGCCAGGGAAGTTCGCGCTCGACAAGGAATAGGCGGCTTATGGCCATGGCTGTTGACGAGTTGTGCTTGGCCGCCGCGACCGTGGCCAAATCTATTGACAAGAGAGGCGTGCGACCTATTCCCTTGCGGACATGACCGAGACAGCCGTCACGACCAAGCGACGCTCTCACGCCTGGGCGCTGCCCAATCTGCTGACCTACGGGCGGTGCCTCGCCGTGCCCGTGGTCGCTGGGCTGCTGCTCGCCTCGAGCGAGAACTGGACGCGCTGGACGGCGCTTGGCGTCTATACGGCAGCGGGAGTGACCGACTTTTTTGACGGCTATCTCGCTCGCGCCTGGCAGCAGCAATCGCCGATCGGCCGCATGCTCGATCCGATCGCCGACAAGCTCCTGGTCGCCGCGACGCTTCTCGTGGTCGTGGCCAATCAGACGCTCGTCGGATGGACCGTCTGGGCGGCGATCATCATCCTTTGCCGCGAGATTCTCGTCTCCGGCATGCGTGAATATCTTGCCGAGCTGAAAGTGCGGCTGCCGGTTTC
Organism: Methylocystis sp. MJC1; assembly: GCF_026427715.1. Lineage (NCBI taxonomy): Bacteria > Pseudomonadati > Pseudomonadota > Alphaproteobacteria > Hyphomicrobiales > Methylocystaceae > Methylocystis > Methylocystis sp. MJC1. The sequence goes on from NZ_CP107558.1 coordinate 1,908,660, forward strand.
GACCATCGCCAAATGGAAGACGGCGTTCCAGCTTTTGGCGCTCGGCTTCTTCATCGTCGGCCCCGCGGGAGAGGCTCTCCTGCCTGGCTCGGTCAAGATCGGCGAGGCCCTTCTTTGGGTCGCCGCTGTTCTGACCCTCTACACCGGCGCCGATTATCTGCACGCGGCGATTAGCCATTTCGGAGAAGACGAGCGGCCATGAAGGCGGTCTATTTCGCTTGGGTCCGCGAGCGGATCGGCGTTTCGGAAGAAGAAATCGCGCCGCCGCGCGAGGTGGTGACCGTGCGCCAGCTCGTCGAGTGGCTCGCCGCCAGGGGAGACGGCTACGCCGCCGCTTTCGCCAATCCCAAGACGATCCGGACCGCCATCGACAAGACCCACGCCGCGCCCGACGCGCCGATTGCGAGCGCCCGCGAGATTGCTTTTTTTCCCCCGATGACCGGCGGCTGAACGTGGCGGAGATTTCGCCAACCATTCGCGTCCAGGCGGAGGACTTCGACGCCGCCGCCGAGGAAGCCCTGTTGACGGCGGGCCGACGCGACGTCGGAGCGGTGGTCGCCTTCACCGGCCTGTGTCGGGACGAGGATGGAACGCTCGCTGCTTTGGAGCTCGAGCATTACCCCGGCATGGCGGAGGAGGAGATCCGACGCGTCGCGGGGGAGGCTCTGTCGCGCTGGCCGCTCGTCGGCCTGACGATTATCCACCGCCACGGCGTCATTCGTCCGGGCGAGCGGATCGTGCTGGTGATCGCCGCTGCGCGCCATCGCGGCGAGGCCTTTGCGGCGGCTGAGTTCCTGATGGATTACCTCAAGACCCGGGCGCCCTTCTGGAAGAAGGAGCGCCGGGTCGACGGCGCCGAGGGCGGCTGGGTCGCCGCCAAAACCGAAGATGACGCTGCGGCCTTGCGGTGGGAGCGATAGCAAACCAAATGAGCGGACGGCTTCCGGCCGCGCGTTACGGCTTCGCTTGATCGCGCCATTGATCCATACCAATGGTCCACACATGACCAAAGCGGGCGGCGATGCTGAGGAGCAAAACGACGCGTCGGGGAGCGCCGATTCCACGACAGCGGAAAGCTGGCGGCAGTGGGAAAATTTCGCTCGGGCCCAGCAGCTCGGCCAAATCGGCTGGTGGCGGCTGGACGTAACCAGAAATGTCCTCACCTGGTCTGCGGAGAACTACCGCATTTTTGGCCAGCCCATCGGGGCGCCGCAGACATATGAGACCTTCCTCGAGACGGTCCATCCCGACGACCGGGCCTATGTCCATGAGAGATGGACAGCCGCGCTGCATGGCGAGCCCTATGACATCGAGCATCGCGTCCTGGTTGACGGCCGGGAGAAATGGGTGCGCGAAAAAGCCTGCCTCGAATTCGACGCGACCGGAGCGCTGCTCGGCGGTTTCGGCGTCACGCAGGACATTTCTGAGCGAAAACACGCTGAAATCGCGCTGCAATGGGGCGTTCGGCGCAATGAGCTTTTGACGCGGATCGCGGCGCGGCTCCTACAATCGAGCGACGTTCAGGGCGTCGTGGAGGAGCTCTGCGCCGAAGTCATGCAGTTCCTCGATTGCCAGGCCTTTTTCAATTATCTCGTCGATGAGGAAGGGGGCTGCCTGCGCCTCAACGCTTGCGCGGGCATACCGGAGGATCGGGCGCGCGAGATCGAGTGGCTCGACTACGGCGTCGCCATATGTGGCACGGTCGCCCGCGACCGGGAAAGGATCGTCGCGGACAATATTTCCGTCGGCGCAGACCCACGAACCGCAATCGTGGCTTCCTGCGGGATCAAAGCCTATTGCTGCCATCCCCTCATAGCGCAGGGCAGGCTTATGGGCACTTTGTCGTTCGGGGCAAAGACGCGGCCAGCCTTCACCGACGCCGAGATCGAGGTCATGCAGGCGGTAAGCCAGCTCGTTTCCATGGCGATGGCGCGCCTGAGGATGGAGCAGGCTCTGCTGGAAGCCGACCGGCGGAAGGATGAATTCATCGCGACATTGGCGCATGAATTGCGCAATCCTTTAGCGCCGATCCGAACCGGCCTCCTCGTTCTCAAACGGACCGGCGGGCAGGGGCCCAACGCCGTTCGCGTTCAGGAGATGATGGAGCGGCAGGTCGATCACATCGTCCGCCTCGTGGACGATTTGCTGGAGGTGTCGCGCATCCGCAGCGGCAAGATCGAGCTCAAGAGGGAGCGGCTCGATCTGCGCGACCTCATGGACCAGGCCATCGAGGCCAGCCAGCAATTTCTCGACGCCAACGGCGTCTCGCTGACGGTCGTGCGGCCCGACGAGCCGCTCATGATCGACGGCGATCCGGTGCGGCTCGTGCAGGTCATCGCCAATCTTCTCAGCAACGCCGCCAAATATACGCCGTCCGGCGGCCGCGCGGAGATCGCGGCGAGGCGCGTCGGGAGCCAGGTCGAACTGACCGTCGCCGACAATGGCGTCGGCATACCGACGGACATGCTGCCGCACGTCTTCGACCTTTTCGCGCAGGTTGATCGGACATTGGGCCGCGCCCAGGGCGGTCTCGGCATTGGCCTAGCGCTCGTGCGCAAGTTGCTGCGGCTGCATGGCGGGCTGGTCGAGGCGCGCAGCGACGGGCCGGGCAAGGGCAGCACTTTCGTGGTGCGGCTGCCGCTCGCGCTCGGCGTTGCGCAAGGCGGGCCCCAACCGCAGGGGAGCCGATCCGCCCCCCGCGTGCTGATCATCGAGGACGATGACGACGCGGTCCATAGCTTATCCATGCTGCTGCGCGCCCAGGGCGCGAATGTCCGGACCGCGTTCGACGGAAAAAGGGGCGTCGAGGCGGTCCAGGACTTCCACCCGGAGGTCGTCTTCATCGACCTCGGATTGGCGGGGATGGACGGTTACGAGGCGGCGCGCCGCATTCGCGCCATGCCCGAAGGCCGGGACACGATCATTGTCGCCCTCACGCGCTGGGGCGGGGAAACCGCGCGGGAGCATGTGAAAAAGGCCGGCTTCGATCTCCACATCGCCAAGCCGACTTCAATGGGCGACATCGAAAGAGTTTTGGATTTTCGCCGCTGATGAGCGCGCGAGCGCTAAAGCAGCTGCACCGGGGCGATCGCCGACACGACCCAAGCATGCAAAGCGGCCATGGCGACCGTCAGGAACAGCGCCACCAGCGTGAAGACGTCGAGATTGTCCTTGGGCACCCGCATCATCCGCGTCAGGCCCAGCGAAAAGACATAGATGCCGTAAAGCCCCAGCACGTCGAGGAAGCGTAATCCCGGCACGAGGCCGAAAGCCGAGGCGAGCCAGGCTGGCGTATAGGAATAGGCCGCGAGCGCCAGCGCCCGTCGATCATCGCTGCGGCCGTCGAAATAAGGGGCCGCCATGGAGATCACGAAGGCGGTCATGAAAAGCGCAGGCAGGCTCAGCGCATATTGCGCGACGGCGTGCAGCGCGCCTGCCACGACGGGAGTGTGCAATCCGCGACTCCCGAACAGCCACGACCCCAAAAAGCTGGCGAAGGGCGGAATGGCCGCAAGGATGCCTATATACTTCAGATACAGCTCGAGGACGGATGTGTCCTCCGATTCGATCCGCTCCCACTCCTGCCGGGGAGTCAGAATCAGGCCTTTTATCCGAGAAATCATATCCTTCATGGCGTCGTTCTTCCGCCCGGCGCTCCTCTTTCGAGTGGCTTGGCCGGCGCTTGTGGCTTGCTCAGGACTTGCTTACATGCGAGGGAATGCGCAGGCCAGCATCGGCCGCTGACGAAGTCCCAAATAACGTCTAACGCGACAGGCTGCATGAAAAAACTGGCAGAATATTTCTGGCCCGTGATCGGGCTCGCCGCCGTCATCGGCTCATTTTACCTGCTCTATCACGAGTTCCAGGGCGAATCCGTCGGCACAGAGGTTTGGGCCTATCTCAGGGCCATTCCCGCGTCGGATTATTTCTTTGCGGCGCTTTCGACCCTGCTGGCCTATGCGGCGCTCGCCTGGTACGACCGGATCGCGCTGCTGCATCTGGGCGTCACCCACATCTCGTGGATTTTCATCTCCGTTTGTTCCTTCACCACTTATGCGCTGTCCCACAATATCGGCGCGAGCGTCTTCTCCGGCGCCATGGTGCGCTACCGCGCCTATTCGTCGAAAGGGCTGACGGCGACGCAGGTCGCGACGCTGGTGGTGCTCTGCTCCTACACCTTCGCCTTCGGCAATGTGCTGCTCGGGGGGCTTCTGCTCACCTACGACCCCACGATGATGCAGCGCCTCGCGGGTTTCCTGCCGGACGTCTTCACCCATCCGCATACGGCGCGCACGGTCGGCCTGCTCTGTTTGGGCTTCGTTGCGGTCTATGTGGTCGGCTCGCTGATGCATTTCAGGCCGTTCCGTTTCGGCAAGTTCGAGATCACCTATCCGCGGCCAGCCGTCATGGTCCAACAGCTCTTTGCAGCGCCGGCCGAGCTCATCGGCGCGGCGGGCATCATCTATTTCGCGCTGCCAGAGCAGGGGAACCCGGGCTATATCGTCGTCCTCGCCGCCTTCCTCCTGTCTTTCTCGGCGGCGCTCGTCTCCCATGCGCCGGGCGGACTCGGCGTCTTCGAGCTTGTCTTCATCAATCTGATGCCGGATGTGCCGCGCTTGCAGGTTCTGGCGGCGCTGCTGGTGTGGCGGCTGTTCTATCTCATTATTCCGCTGCTCGCGGCGCTCGTCGTCGTCGGGCTCTTCGAGCGCAAGAAGCTCGCGGAGAAGCTGCGGGGCCATGCCAGCGCGACGGAGGGACCGCCGCCAGCCTAGGCGCTCAGGGGAATATGCAACGAAAAAAGCCGGCCCAAATCGGGACCGGCTTTTTTAATCGGGCCGTAGGATGCGTGCGCCTTACATCCGATACTGCTGCAGCCGCGTCGTGCGCAGTCCGGCGAGGCCATGCTGGTCGATCGACATCTGCCAGCTCAGGAACTCGTCGACCGTCAGCGTATAGCGGTTGCACGCTTCGTCGAGGGAAAGAAGACCGCCCCGGACCGCCGCGACCACTTCCGCCTTGCGGCGAATGACCCAGCGCTTCGTGGATGGCGGCGGCAAATCCGCAATTGTCAGAGGGCTGCCGTCGGGGCCTATGACATATTTGACACGCGGACGATGCGTCTCGGTCATAATTTTACTCGCATACTCTACGACCACACAGTAACCGCCTTATAGCGCCTAGCCTTTTAAGATTTGCCTAAACGCGCCAGGTCCATACATAATCAAGTTTAAACCAGATTTTAGGAAGTTTAGGCGCGCCCCAGGCGTCGCCTTGTTTTCGCCAGAGTTTTCGCGCCGTAACCGCACGTCGGGGACGATCTACTGCTGCTTTATGCAGGCAAAATATCATTAATGCTTCCTGAAATGCTGTGTCTTTATTTGCGTCTCACTCAGAAGCGGGTGGTCAGCCCGGTCAACCATTCCGGAGACGCCGAGACGAGCGCGGCTTCGAGCATCTTGTCTGTCCCGCTCAAGATGAGCAGGCCCAAAGCAAGGAAGAGCAGGCCCATAGCCTGTTTCAGCTTCTTTCCGGCGGCGAGCAGCGGATCGCGCCAGCGCGCGAAGGCCTTTCTGGAAAGGAAGCCCAGGACCAAGAGCGGCGCGGCCGCGCCGAGTCCGAAGACGCCCATGGTTGCGGCGACAGCTCCCAGATCCTCGCCGCGCGAGGCGAGTACCGAGGCCGCGCCGAGCGTCGGGCCGACGCAAGGGCTCCAGATGGCGCCGAGCAGAAGCCCCACGCCAAATTGACCGAAGAGCCCGCCCGACGCGCCAGCGCCGCCAAAGGCCGCGTTGAGCCGGTCGCTGAGCGGGCCGCCCGCAGCCGCCACCCGCGCCTGAAGCGCCGGAAAGAGCAAGACGAGGCCGAGCGCCATCATCAGCGCCGCGGCGCCGACCCGGAAGGCGTCGCCATCGAGGCCAATCGAGAACCCGATCGTCGCGACGAAGAGACCGATCGCCACAAAGGAGAGGGCGACGCCGAGGGCGAGGAGCGCCGGCGCCCATTTATGCTCGGTCGCCGCCGCGCCGAGCACCAGCGGCAACAGCGGCAGCACGCAGGGCGACAGCGCCGACAGCAGGCCAGCAAGGAAGGCAAGACCGAGGGCGCCGGCGCTCATGTCACAGGGCCATGTCGAGCAGTTCGCCGATCGCCTTGGGGCTCGTCTCGCCAACCGAGCGGCCGACCTCCTTGGCGCCCTTGAACACGATGATCGTGCTTTGGCTCGTGGCCTTGAAAGCGCGCACCACGTCCTTCCGCCCGTCGAAATCGACCCGGAATGCCTCGACGCCCGAGAATTTCGGATCGGCTTCGAGCTTATGGAGGATGGGCTCCTGGGCGCGGCAGGTCGGGCACCAGGGCGCGTAGATATGGACGATAACGCCTTTGCCGGCCTTCTGCGCCGCTGAAAATGCGCTCGCCGTATAGGCCTGTTCGGCGCTGGCGGGTCCGGCAAGAGCGGCGAGGGCAAAGAAGGCGAGAATAATGTTGCGTAACATGGTCACCCCATATGCGTTAGCGGTTCGTCTCGTTCTCGTCGGCGTCAATGAGATAATCCCTCACGAGGGCGCGGGCGCGACGCAGCCTGCTCTTGGCCGTCGCCAGAGGAATATTCAAACGCTCGACAATCTCCGACATCGTCAGCTCCTCGAAATCGCGCAGCAGCACGATTTCGAGATAATGCGCCGGCAGGGATTCCAAAGCGCAAGCAAGCTCCGCCCTAAGCTCGGCGGTCGGGGCGCTGGCGAACCAGGCTTCCAGCTTCTCGTCGTCTATATTCTCATGGGCGAACATCTTGCGCGAGAGGCGCTGGCACTCGCGCCGGACCACGGTAAACAGCCAGCTTGCGAAAGACGCCGCGACGCGCAAGGACGTGACATGGCGGGCGACGACGAGCAGGGTTTCCTGCACGGCGTCGTCGATCTCGCTCGTCGCGCAGTGGCGAAGCGCATAGCGGCGGACGTCTCCACGGCAGTCGACGAGAAGCTGGTCGAGCGCGAGCGCGTCGCCGCGCTTCACGCCCAGGATCAATTGGCTGCGCTCTACGGCCATTCGCTCACTGCTTCAATCGGCGGCCGGCGAGCGCGCAGGCCGGACAAAAACCCATCATCCCGCTCATTGCCGCCATGACGCCCATCGCCCCGGCGCCAAAACCCATCGCCGTCTTTCCAAGATAGACGATGGCGATCGCAATGAGGACGAGGCCCATGACGACGCGCATTGCACGCTCCCAATTCGGCAGGTTTTTGACATAAAACATCTCGATCTCCGTGATTGCGAGGAAAGCCCTCGCTGACAAAGAGGCGCGGAACCGCCGAAAGGATGCGCATGAGGGAAAAAATTTTCGGCGTTCTACTCGCCGGCGGCCTGTCGCGGCGGATGGGCGGCGGCGACAAGCCGCTGCTCGAAATCGGCGGTCGGCCGATCATCGCCCATGCGATCGCGCGCCTCGCCCCGCAATGCGAAGGGCTCGTGATCAACGCCAATGGCGATCCGGCGCGGTTCGGCGCTTTCGGGCTTCCGGTCGTGGCCGATACGATCGAGGGTTTCGCTGGGCCGCTGGCGGGCGTGCTGGCGGGAATGGATTACGCCGCCGCGCATTGGCCAGAAGCGACGGATATCGTCAGCGCCCCGGCGGATACGCCTTTTCTGCCTGATGATCTCGTTGCGCGGCTTCGTGAGGCACGGGAGGCGGCGGGCGCACGGATCGCCGTGGCGGAGTCGGGCGACCGCGTGCATCACGCTGTGGCGCTTTGGCCTGTGGCGCTTCGCACGACGCTCCGTGAGGCGGTCGTGGAGGAGGATGTGAGGAAAGTTTCCGCTTTCATCTCGCGCTTCGTGAATGTGAACGTGGCTTGGCCGGAAGAGCCTTACGATCCATTCTTCAACGTGAATCGCCCGGAGGATGTGGAGAGGGCGCGCGCAATCGCGCAAGGGCGCCCCTGACTTCCTTTCCAGCGCGACACACTGCTTCTTGCCAGCTAATAATCTACTAACGTGCTGGAGTTATGGCGTAATTTCTCGGGCGCGCGGTTTTCAGACATAAGCTTGTCACGCATCGCGTATTACAAATAGACACAATCATATATTTTCATATGTGGTGTTTCTGCAACGCCGGCGAGCGCTTTTCCATCGCGGGATCGAGGCGCTTGAATTCCTCCTTAAATCATACTTTCATACTAGGAAAGTACATTGATGGAGGGGCGCAATATAATGACGAAGTGGCGTTTTTTATGCAGACTGCTTTCAAGCACCATTTTGGGCTCTGTTGTCGCCGGGGCGGCGGGAGCCGCTCTTGGTCAGGACGCTCAAGTTACGGACGTCGTGGTCAGCGGGAGTGGAAAGGACAAGCCCGGCGAATTGTCGAAACGCAAAATGCAGGTTGAAAAAATCGCACGGCCGATTGTCGTCGTCGATCCCAAAACCGCACAACGGGAGCAACTGTACAGGCTGGAGGACTTCGCCCAGAAGATCCCGAATTACTCGCCGGGCTCGGGCAATCCGCGAACTGCGCGCCCGGCCATTCGAGGAGTAAGTGCCGGCGCCGGCACCGGCGACGGGTCGGAGTTCGACACGGGTTTCATGCTCGACAATGTGTTCTTCAGACACGTTGGATTCCAGTGGGCGGATTACATCGACATTGAATCGGCAGAAGTGGCGCTCGGCCCCCAGGGCACGGCCGGCGGCAAGAACACAACTGTCGGCAGCTTCGTCGTCCGCACCCAACTGCCGTCATTTGAACGCAAGGCCACTCTCGAAACCCAGTTCGGCAGCTATTCTCACGTGATGCAGAGGGTGAATGTCACGGGGCCGATCATCGACGATAAGCTCGCTTACCGCATCGCAGCCTATTACGACCATGGCGACGGGTGGTTTCGCGACCAGGTCTCAGGCGCCTCGCTCCTGAACAACAACCGTTGGGGCGCGCGGGGGCAGTTGCTCTATGTCGGCGACAATTTCACCAACAGATTCATCTTCAATATTTCGCAATCGCACGAATACAACAACAACAATGACGGGCCATATGCGGATACATTCCAGGTTTTCTGGAACGGCACGCGACCCGCGCGGACCTATTCCCAAAATCTGAGGCTGCGCCTCGGATTGCCGCTGCTCACCATTGACCCGCGCAAGCCTTTCAACACCGACAATGGCACGCTCGACCAGCGCCTCCACATGGTGTCGAACGAGCTGAACTACAACATCGGCGAGAACGTCTTCACCTCGATCAGCGCCTACGGAAATTTCCGCCTCCTGCCGCGCAACTCGATGGGCGACAATTTGACGGAGATCAGCAAGGGCGCCTCCGACACTTACGTCGACCAATTCTCGCAGGAATTCCGGCTCTCCTCGCCGCGCGATGAGCCTCTCGAGTGGCAAGCCGGCTTATTCGCCTTCTATGACTATGTCTGGAACCGGTCCAACACGATCTATGGCGGCGACGCCGCCCGATGGTACGGGACAGTCAGCAATGGCGTCGTTACGCCGACGCCTTACCTGCTGAGGGGCATGGCGAGCAACCGCGACGGCAAGGCGCGCGATCTGCAATTCGCCGCTTATGGGAACGCGACGTACCACGTCGACGAACAACTCGCCTTGACCTTCGGGCTCCGAGACAGCTGGGAGGTCAGATCGGGCTCGAACTTCAGTTGGATTACCGCCGTACCGGGCAATGGCTCGGTCCTGGACCAGCAAGCGGCGATCGTCGCGGCGGGCGGGCAGCGCTTCTATGACACCGGCGGGCAGAAGGCTACGCTCAACTCGCTGACGGGCATCTTCAACCCGCAATATCAGTACAATGAAAATATCATGGTCTACGGGCTTGTCGGCCGGGGCGAAAAGGCCGGCGCCGTCAACACCGGCGCGCAGGGGATTTTTGTCGGCGGGGTCTTCCAGAAATTCCAGCCGGTGATCACCAAGCCCGAAACCTCATGGGATTACGAGCTCGGCGCGAAGTCGGTCTGGTTCGACGGCGGCCTCGTGGTCAACGCCAATCTCTATTGGACCGACATCTATAACTTCCAGACGAATTTCGTCGACACTTCCGTCGTGGATGCCAATGGCGTGCCGACAAGGCAGACCTATCTCGGCGTCGCGCCTCACGCGCGCCTGCGCGGTCTCGAATTCGACGGACGCTGGAACGCGTTCGAAGGGTTCTGGTTCAACTTTTCCGGCGCGATCACGGAAGCGCGCTGGATCGACTTCAATGAAGCGCCGATCGACGCCTCATGGATATGGAATGTTCCCACTAATTCGCCGCCAGGCTTTATACGGCCGCCCACCCAGCTCAGTCGCAGCAACTCGCGCTTCAACGCCGTGCCGGTCTATTCGTTCAATGCGGGCTTCAACTATGAGCGGAAGCTCGGTCGACTGTTGGAGGGCTTCGGCGAAGGGTGGGACCGGCCGGTGACGGGCTTCGTCTATGCGAATGTCGCCTGGCAGGACAAGACGCTCGTCACCGACCCCTACGCCGTCTACCGATATTGGCAGCCGGCCTACGCCATCACCAATCTTGGCTTTGGGCTCCACACGGATGACGAGCGCTACAATCTCAATTTCTGGGTGAAGAACCTGACCAACCAATTGCCGCTGATCAATAACAATGGAGCGGCTCTTGATCCCGGCACCGCGACGGCGCCGTCGACGCTCAACTTTTACCGCTTCCCACGAACGATAGGAGGAACGCTGCGTATATCCTTGTATTGATCTTCCTTTGAAACACCCCAACTTGGCGCCCTCGCATCGAGGGCGCCCCTTTTTTACGTCACACAAACCCCGGGTCGATCGCGACCTGCTTCTCCAGCCACTTCGGCGCCGGCAGGTTGAGCCCACGCAGGAAGTCGACATTGAAAAGCTTCGAGGCGTAGCGCGCGCCGCCGTCGGCGAGGATGGTCACGATGGTGTGGCCGGGGCCGAGATCGCGGGCGAGGCGGATCGCGCCGGCCACATTGATCCCCGACGAGCCGCCGAGCAGCAGGCCTTCTTCCTCGGCCAGCGCAAACACGATGTCGAGCGCCTCGCTGTCCGGGATCTGATAGGCGACATCGACCGGCGCGCCTTCGAGATTGGCGGTGATGCGGCCCTGGCCGATGCCCTCGGTGATGGAGGAGCCCTCGGCTTTCAGCACGCCGGTCGTGTAATAGGAATAGAGCGCCGCGCCGAAGGGGTCGGCGAGGCCGATCTTGATCTTGGGATCGCGCGCCTTCAGCGCCAGGCCGATGCCCGCAAGCGTGCCGCCCGTGCCGCAGGCGCAGATGAAGCCGTCGACCTTGCCGCCGAGTTCCTCGTAAATCTCCGGCCCCGTCGTCGCGATATGGGCCTCGCGATTGGCGACATTGTCGAACTGATTGGCCCAGACCGCGCCGGCGGGGTCTTCCTTGGCCAGCCGCTCAGCGAGGCGTCCCGACAGCTTCACGTAATTGTTGGGATTGGCGTAGGGGACGGCCGGGACTTCGACGAGCTGCGCGCCCTGCAGGCGCAGCATGTCTTTCTTTTCCTGGCTCTGGGTTTCCGGGATCACAATGACGGTGCGGAAGCCCATGGCGTTCGCCACCAAAGCGAGGCCGATGCCCGTATTGCCGGCCGTGCCTTCGACGATGACGCCGCCGGGCTTGAGCGCCCCCTTGGCGATAGCGTCCTGCACGATGGAGAGGGCGGCGCGGTCCTTCACCGAGCCGCCGGGGTTCATGAACTCCGCCTTGCCGAGGATGCGGCAACCCGTGGCTTTCGAGGCGGCGCGCAATTCGATGAGCGGCGTGCGGCCGATGGCCTCGATGACGCTGGGGGCGATAGTCATGAAATCTGATTCCTGTCGAACGAGTGACGCCTGTTCCTAACCGGAAGCGGCGCTTCGCTCAAAGGCAAAACTGGCGCCGTGGCGGGCCGTCTCGCCCGGCTGGAGGATGCGCATCGACGGCTTTTGATAGAGATCGCCGTGGAAGTCCTCCGGGTCGCCATATCCTGTCCAGGGCTCGATGCAGAGGTAAGGGGCCGGCGGCAGCGTCCAGAAGCCGATATGGGGGCAGTCGTCGAGCCTTACCTTCAGCCGCGCCCCCGCGCCATTGTCGAAGGCGAGGCTGCGGCTCTTCAAATTCAGGAAGCACAGAGCGTCGCGGGCGAACATCTGCGGCTCGAGCGGCAGGCGATTGCCTTCCAGCGGCGTGCGCCGCACCGGCTTGGAGAAGAGCCCGCCGGGGCCGATGATCGGCACATTGGGGTCTTCGTCCTTCTCGAACAGGATGGCGTACTCGGCCGTCGACCCCGCGAGCGGCCAGCGGAAGGCCGGATGCAGGCCACAGGCATAGGGCAGGGGCTTGGCGTCGGTATTGGTGACGATCAGATGATTGTCGAGCGCGCCTTTACGCAGCGCGAACTCCACCTCGAAGCGAAAGGCGAAGGGGTAGAGCGCATGGGTCTCGGCGTCGTCGAGCAGCACGAGCCGCAGATAGTCGGCGCGCCAGTCGGCGATCTCGAAGCGCTTCTTCCAGGCGAAGCCGTGCAGCGCCAGCGGATAGGTCTTGCCGTCGACCGTGACCTTGCCGTCGCGCGTCCAGCCGACGACCGGAAAGAGGATGGGCGCGGTCTGGTCCCAGATTTTCGGGGCCTTGGCCCAGATCATGTCGACACCCTCCGCCCGCCAGGCGGAGAGCTCGGCCCCGAAGGGCAGGATTTCGGCCGTATCGCCGTCGGCTTCGAGATGAATCGCGTCGCTCATGGTCCTCGACCTTTACACGATTTGCGCCGCCACGGCGGTGCCGGGCGGCGCGCGCTTTTCTCAAAGAACGATCGAGGGGCGCGACGGTTTCGCGCGCCGCCGTTCGGCTAGAACTCCACCCACTCCTCCTCGGCCGTGGCCTTCAGCGCCAGATTGCCGCTGCTGCGCCGGCTCGCGACGGCGCGGACTTGCGGCTTGGCGGGCGCCGCCTGGGGCGCACGCGCGCCACTGATATTGAATTGGGAGGTCAGCGATTTCAGATTGCCGCTGAAACGGGCCAGATTCTGGCTGGTCGCATTGACCTCCTCGGCCATGGCCGCGTTCTGCTGCGTGACGCGGTCGATGTCGTGCACGGCGGTGTTGATCTCGCGCAGCACATTCGATTGCCCCTCGGCGCCGACCGCGATTTCATCGACGATGACGAGGATTTTTTTTACCTGGTCGACGATCTGGCGGAGGGACTCGCCGGAGTTGTTCGCCAGAGTATTGCCGGTCGAGACCTTGGCGTTCGACTCCATGATCAGTTCTTTGATCTGCTTGGCGGCTTGCGTCGCGCGCTGGGCCAGGCTGCGCACCTCCGTCGCCACCACGGCGAAACCACGTCCGGCCTCCCCGGCGCGGGCGGCCTCGACGCCGGCGTTCAACGCCAGGAGATTGGTCTGGAAGGCGATCTCATCGATAATGCCGATGATCTGGCTGATCTTCTCAGAAGAATCGCTGATATCGTCCATCGCGGTGATGACCTGGCGAACGATCTTCTCGCCCTTTTCGGCGACGGCGCGGGCGCTCTGGACGACCTCGCGCGCATTGCCGGCGCCATCAGCGGTTTCCTTCACCGCCTGGGTGAACTGATCGACGCTGGCGGCCGTCTCCGCGAGCGTCGCCGCCTGGGTTTCGTTGCGACGTGACAGATCGTTGATGGCGCTGAGGATTTCCTGGGCGCTGGCGTCCATCGTGTCGGCGGTCTCGATCACGCCGACCATCGTCGCGTTGAGACGCTCGACGGCGAGGTTGAATGTGCGCCGGAGCTCCTCATAGTCCTTGATAAACTCCTTCTCCAATCTGAACCGGAGGTCGCCCTCGGAGAGCTTCGTCATCCCGGCCGTATATTCTTTGAAGAAGAAGTCCCGGTTCTCGATATACCACTTCGCGCCGTTCTCACGGTCCTTGGCTTGCGCCGCTGCTTTGGCTTTTTGGGTTTCTGCTTCCGCTTCCGCGACGCGCATCCCATCGACGACGGATTTGAAATACGCGACCGACGCGCTCATTTGGCCGATCTCGTCCTGCCGCTCAGCATAGGGCGGGTCTTCCGCCGTCTCGCCCTTTTCCATGGCCGCCATATAGGCGGTCAGGCGGGCCACGGGCTCAGCAAGTCGCTTGCCCGCAAATAAGCAGAGAGCGGCGACGGCGCCGATGTTCACCGCAGCCAGCGAAAGGCCGGCGCCCAGCAACCAGTAGCTGCTGACAGCCGCGCTTTCGGCGCCGAATTTAAGCAAGAGATAGAAGCCGACGGCTGTCGCAACCGAAATCACGGAAGCGACAATCGATCCGGCCCATAATATCGTACGAGTGATCGACGATTTCATTTTTTGGCTCGCAAAGGGACGTTTGCGTCGGCGGAACGGCCGCAAACAAGCGCAGGGAAGCGCGACGACATGATGGACGATCGGCGCGCGGCTTCTACCCGGAAGTCATTCAGGGCCATTGCGAGGCGGCGTCATGCCTTTGGAGGTCGGCTATCGCCGCGTGAACCCGACACCTCTCCAACTCGTAATGCGACAATTTGATGCAGGAAGATTGAGAAAATCCTAAGTGCGCATTTCCCTAAACCAAGCCGAAAGCTTTGCTATTTCTGTTAGATGTGGGCGGCGCGGCTTGCCGGTGGCCGGTTTGGCTGTAAAAGCGCCGGGTAAGCGCTAAGCTGTCATCCTCTCGGGCTGGAAAGCGCCGATCCTCATTCTCGACAAGACGGCAATATGTCCCAAACACTGGCGCCCGCCTTCCTTGGCGTCGAGCGCTCGATTCTCGGCCGGCCTTGGCGGGCGCGGCTCGACCCTGCGGCCGAGGCCATGGCGCTGGCCCTGATGCAGGCCGAGGGCCTCGACGACCTCCTCGCGCGGATTCTCGCCGGCCGCGGCGTCGGCGTGTCGGAAGCGGCCCGCTATCTCGAACCGAGCTTGCGGGACCTGATGCCGGACCCTTCCACGCTGACCGAGATGGACACCGCTGTCGAGCGAATGGCGCGCGCCATAGAGACAGGCGAGCAGGTCGCCGTTTTCGGAGATTACGACGTCGACGGCGCCTGTTCCTCAGCTTTGCTCATCGACTATTGGCGCGCCGCCGGCGCGCCAGAGCCCTTCCTCCACATCCCCGACCGCATCGTCGAGGGCTATGGACCGAATGCCGAGGCGATCCGCGCTCTCGCCGAACGTGGCGCGACGCTGCTCGTGACGGTTGATTGCGGCACGGTCTCGCATGAGCCCTTCGAGGTCGCTCGCGCGCATGGCCTCGACGTGATCGTCCTCGACCACCATCAGGCGCCCGAGGAATTGCCGCGAGCGGTCGTCGTCAACCCCAACCGGCAGGATGATCTATCCGGTCAGGGTGGGCTTTGCGCCGCCGGCGTCGTCTTTCTCGCGTTGGCGGGCGTCTCGAGGCTGCTCCGCAAGCGGGACTGGTGGAACGAGGCGCGACCGGCGCCGGATCTTCTCGCGGCGCTCGACCTCGTCGCGCTGGCGACGGTCGCAGACGTCGCTCCGCTTACAGGCTTGAACCGGGCTTTCGTCGCCAAGGGGCTTCAGGTCATGCGCAACCGGGCCCGGCCCGGACTGGCGGCGCTGATGGATGCCGCTCGAATGGATGGGCCGCCGCGCGCCTATCATCTTGGCTTCGCGCTTGGTCCGAGGATCAATGCCGGCGGCCGTATCGGCGACGCCGGACTAGGCGCACGGCTTTTGACTCTCTCCGACGCGATCGAGGCGGCGCGCATCGCGCATGAGCTCGACCGGTTGAACGCCGAGCGTCAAGGCATAGAAAAGCAGGCGCTGGAGGAAGCGATCGCCCAGGCCGAGGTGCAATTCCACAAGTCGAATCGGCTCAGCTGTCTCGTCGTGGAAGGACCGGACTGGCACCCGGGTGTGGTTGGCTTGGTCGCGGCGCGCCTGAAGGAGCGCTTTAACATCCCTTCATTTGCCTTTGCTCTTAATGGCGAAACGGGATCAGGTTCAGGTAGAAGCTTAAATGGCGTCGACATTGGCAAGACGGTTCGGCGCGCCGTTGATCTGGGTCTCGCCATCAAAGGCGGCGGTCACGCCATGGCCGCCGGGGTCACGCTTCTCAAAGACAAAGTAGACGATTTCCGCGCCTTTTTAAATGAAGCTCTCGCTGACGCCGTTGAGTCCGCTCGCGACGCCGACGCCCTCATTGTCGACGGCGTCATCGCGGGGCGCGGCGTGAGCCTCGATCTCTTGCGTAGGGTGGAGAAGGCCGGCCCGTTCGGGCAGGGTAATCCGGAGCCTGTTTTCGCTCTCGCCGAGCAGCGGCTGGTCGACGCCGCGATCGTCGGGGAGAACCATGTTCGCGCCAGACTGCGCTCGGGTGACGGCGTCGCAGTCGACACGATTGCTTTCCGGGTCGTCGGCTCGCCGCTGGGCGATGCACTGTTGCGGGGGCGGGGCGATCTCTTCCACGTCGCCGCCCGGCTTTCGGCCAATCAGTTCCGGGGGACGGAAAGGGTCGAGGCCCGAATAATAGACCTCGCCAGAGCGCAGTAAGCGGAGGCCGAACGGGTGTTGCCTCATCGCCACAGCTTACGCAAAACAGACAGCGAGGGCCTTGCTTGTGTGCATAGCCCCATTTTCGCCCTGATATCGTCCCCAAGTCGCCGCTGCTAAATCTTGTCGTTAACGGCAAGTTCAATTTTAGGGGAGAAACTCCGGGACGATCGCAACGCATGGCGAATCAAGGTCATGCGGGCCCGCACGAGGGGCGCCTACAGGCGTCGTCGAGGGGATGGATCGGTCTGGGGATGCGGCACTCGCCGTCGCTCTCGGAAAGGACCGTTCCAATGCGATCTGCCGCGTTTCGGGAGCATGGGCGCTTGTTGATGAAGTTCCAGCCGACAATCGTTTCCCTGCGCAGATCGGTTCTCTTGCTCTCTCTCGCGTCTCTGGCTGGCTGCGCCTCCACGAGTTCTCCGCGCTATGCCGGCATCGGTCCGAGCGGCGCCGATCCCCGCTACGGCGTGCGTCCGAGCCCGCGTGTGGTGGCCGATGGCGAGGAGGTTCCGAAAGGCGGCGGCAATTATATGGTCGGCAAGCCCTATAAGATCGCCGGCCAGACCTATTATCCGAACGAAAGGCCTTTGGCCGCCACCGGCACGGCCTCGTGGTATGGCTCGGACTTTCACGGCCGCCGGACCGCAAATGGTGAAGTCTTCGACCGCGAATCGATCTCGGCCGCCCATCCGACCATGCCGCTGCCGAGCTACGCCCGCGTCACCAATCTCAAGAACATGCGCTCGATCATGGTGCGCGTGAATGATCGCGGTCCCTATCACGGCGGCCGCGTCATGGACGTTTCGCAGCGCGTCGCCGAGGCGCTCGATTTCCGCTCGGTCGGCACGGCGCGGGTAAAGGTGGAATGGATCGGGAAGGCCGATCTCGCCGGCGACGACGACGCGCGGCTCCTCGCCACGCTGCGCGACGACGGGCAGCCGGCCAGTCTCGAAGGCGGGGCTCCGATCATGGTCGCCTCGAAACAGGAGACGGTTCGTTCGGCCGCGCTCGTTCAGCGCGAGCCGGAGCCGCCAGCCCGACCCGTCGTCAATGACGCGCCCCCCGTTTCCCCGGCGGTCGGGGAGACCGCTGAGATGATGGCTTACGCCCCGGACGCTCGCCCCGAGCCGCTGCCGGAGACGGCCGCTGCGCGCGACGGCCAGACCGCGAGCAACAATGCCGCGAACGCGACTGACAGTGAGCCGGTATTCTCGACCCATGCCGTTAAGACGGCGGCCCCGCCGGAGGATAAGGTGAAAGCCTTCCAGGCCGCGCCGCTACCGCCCGTGCGGCCAGCCTCCTTCAGCCATGATCATGCGTCGGCGCCGGTCCCGCCAATGCGTCAGGCCCTGAACTGAGCCGCACCGCCTAAGTGTGCTGCACGCGTTGCATTTTAGAGATCGAAGGATCATTCTCCGCCTTGCGTCGCGCAGCCGCTGCGACATTTTTTTATGCATGAGCGGAGGGTGCGTTGCTCATACGCCCATTCAGACTGCCGATATCGATCTTTCTTCTTTTGATCGGCGCCTTTTCGGCCGCCTGGGCGCAGCCTTTCCAAACGAGCGCCCCGCAAGCGATCCTCATAGATGCGGACACCAACACCGTCCTGTTTGAAAAGGGCGCCGACGACTATGTGACGCCCGCCTCGACGGTCAAAATCCTCACCGCGGAGATGATTTTCCGCGAGCTGACCGAAGGGCGCCTAAAGCTTGGCGATGAAATGCAGGTTTCCGAATACGCCTGGCGCAATGGCGGCGCGCCGGCCGGTGGTTCGGCTATGTTTTTGAAGGTCAACAGCCGCGCCAGCGTCGAGAATCTGCTGCGCGGGCTCGTCATCGACTCGGGCAACGACGCCGCGCTCGTGCTGGCGGAGGGCGTCGCGGGCAATGAGGAAGCTTTCGTCATGCGCATGAACAAGCGCGCGGCGGAGCTGGGCCTCGTCAAATCGCGCTTCGGCAATCCCTGGGGCAAGGCGAGTAACGATCAGAAGGTGACGGCGCGCGAGATGGCCAAGCTCGCCCTCTACGTCATCAAGACCTACCCGGATTACTACAAATATTTCGGCGAGAAGGAGTTCACCTGGAACAATATCCGCCAGCAAAACCGCAATCCGCTGCTGACGATGAGCATCGGCGCCGACGGGTTGAAGACGGGCAATATCGAGAAGAACGACTTCGGCCTGGTTGGATCGGCGGTCGAGGACGGCCGCCGCCTCATCGTCGCCGTTTATGGCGCCAAGACCGCGAAGGAGCGCGCCGAGGAAGCGCGCAAGCTTCTCCAGTGGGGCTTCCGGAATTTCGAGGAAAAGGACCTGTACAAGGCCGGCGAGCCGATCGGTCCGGCCCAGGTTTACGGCGGGACGAAGGGTTCGATCGAGCTGGTGTCGAAGACCGACGTCAAAGTGTTGCTGCCGCGCAGCTCCAGCGAGAAGCTCTCTGGCAAGATCGTCTATGAGGGGCCGGTGATCGCGCCCGTCGAATCCGGACAGAAACTCGGCAAGCTGGAAATCAAGCGCGGCTCGACCGTGGTCCTGGAGCAGCCGCTTGAGGCGGCCGAGGCGATCGATGAAGGATCGCTCCCGCGCCGCGCATTCGACGCGGTTTACGAGTATGCTGCGGCCAAGATCCACGAGAAGCTGTCGGCCAGGAAATGACGGGCGCCGAAAAAGGCCGATTCATCACATTCGAAGGCGGGGAGGGCGTCGGCAAATCGACCCAGCTGACGCGCCTCGCTGAGCATTTGCGCGGCTGTGGGATCGAAACCGTCACCACCCGCGAGCCCGGCGGCACGCCCAAGGCGGAAGCTTTGCGCCGTATTTTGCTCTCTGGACAGGTCGCGCCGTTGGGAACTTTGGCGGAGGCGGCGCTTTTCGCCGCGGCGCGCATCGACCATGTCGACAGGCTGATCGCGCCGGCGCTGTCACGTGGCGCCTGGGTGCTTTGCGATCGCTTTGTCGATTCGACGCGCGCCTATCAGGGCGCGCGCGGCGGCGTCGAGCGAGGGGCGCTGACTCTTCTGGAAAAGGCGGCTGTGGGCGACCTCGAGCCCGACCTCACTGTCATCCTCGATTTGGCGCCGGAGGAAGGGCTCGCCCGTGCGGCGGTGCGGCGGGAGGCGGCGGGTCAGCGCGCGGATCGCTTCGAGGCGGAAGACGGCGGCTTTCACGAGGGGTTGCGCCGCGCCTTCCTCGACATCGCCGCTGACGAACCCGAGCGCTGCTGCGTCGTCAACGCCGCTCTCCCGGCCGACGAGGTCGCGCGCGCCATACGCCAGCTCGTCGACGCCCGCTTCCTCGAAGCGCAGGCCGCCGCCGCCCAATGAGCAAGGAGCCGGCGGGTCCGCCCGAAAGCGATCGTTTCGACGACGCGCCGCATCCGCGCGAGACTCTGGCGCTTTTCGGCCATGCGCGCGCCGAGCATGAGCTGCTCGACGCCTATTTGCGCAATCGTCTGGCGCAAGCCTGGATCATCGGCGGGCCGGAGGGCGTCGGCAAGGCGACGCTGGCCTGGCGCTTCGCGCGCTTTCTGCTCGCCCATCCCGACCCGACTGCGGCGGCGGCGCAAGCCGCCCAGAGCCTCGGCGTGCCCGCCGATCACCCCGCCGCCCGGCGCGTCGCGACCATGGCGCTCGCCGACATCTTCCTGCTGCGGCGCGAGTGGAACGAAAAGACCAAAAAGCATTTCACCGAGATCCGCGTCGACGACGTCCGCGACATCACACGGTCCTTCCATCAGGGTTCGGGCACGGGCGGCTGGCGCGTCGCCATCATCGACTGCGCCGACGACCTCAATCGAAGCGCCGCCAATGCGCTCTTGAAGCTCATCGAGGAGCCGCCGGAGCGTTCGCTCTTCTTGTTGGTGGCGCATCAGCCGGGCCGCATTTTGCCGACAATCCGCTCGCGCTGCCGCAAGCTGATGCTCTCCGCGCTGACGCAGGTGGAAACCGTCGCGGCGGTGGAGGCGCTAGGCGCGCCCTGGAGCGATGCGCCTAAGGCCGACATCGCGGCCGCCGCCGCCCGAGCGGAAGGGTCGGTGCGCGAGACGCTGCGGCTTTTGGGCGGCGACGCTATGGTTTTCGACACGAGCGTCGCGCGGCTCCTGCAACGTCTGCCGCAGGTCGACTGGCTCGGCGTGCATTTTCTCGCCGACAAGCTCACCGGTCGGGACAATGAAGCGGCCTACGAGACCTTCATGCGGGCTTTGGAGCGCCATCTCGATTCCCGCGTGCGGGCGCTCTCGCAGGGCGGCGCGCCGGCCGCGCGGCTGATCGGCTACGCCCGCGCCTGGGACGAGATAAGAGACCTCGCGCGGGAGACGGAGGTGTTCAACTTCGACAAGCGGGCGATGGTGCTGGGGATTTTCGAGCGTCTCGCGGTGGCGGAAGGGGCGAAATGACGCCCAAGGGTGAATATGATTTCTCTCGGGGCGAGCGCGGCAAATTTTTACGGCCGTGCGCAGAATTGTCGCCACCTGTTCATCCGGGCGGAGAGGCCCGAGCTTTGAGCGTGCTGCTACGCTGGATTAGGACCGCGCGCCTTCAAGCTCGCAAATTCAGGCGAGCCTAAAGACTCGCGGTCCAGGCGTGACGGGAGCGCGTCGTCATTGTCGCCCTCGCGTTGAGCCTGGCTCCCCGGCTTCCTCCAGCAACCGCAGCACAACTGCCGGATCGCGCGGAAAGCCAGCTTTGATCCATTTTGCCTGCAGGGACTTCAAAGTCGCGCCGAGCTCGCGCCCAGGCAAGACGCCGCGGCCGATGAGATCGGCTCCGGTGATGGGAAACGCGGGGGCGGGCGTTTCGTCGAGATATTTCGCCGCCGTCAGCCAATCGGCGTCATCCGCTTCGGCGCGGCTCTCAGTGAAAGCCAGCGCTAGCGCATCCCCCGCCGCCCGGCCGCCGATCAGAAAGAGCATCTCGCGCAGATGCGAGACCGGCGGCGGCCGGTCGATCCCATGCAAGGCCGACAGGGCCCGCGCCGCGGCGACGAGCCGCGCATGTTCGTCGTTCGACAGCCGCAGCCGCGCGCGCAGGCGGTCGGCGTCCTCGACCGTCAGCACCGAAAAGGCGGCGAGGCGCAGCACCGCGTCGGGCCTCTTGCCGCGCGCCGCCTCGAAGGCGGCGAGCCGGGCGAGCCGCGCCGGATAGCCCATGCCGAGCAGCACCTCGATGATTCCCGCATGGGACATGGCGCGCATGACCTCGGGCGCGCGCCGCGCCGGGAGCAGCTTGATGATCTCGGCCCGAATGCGCTCGCGCGAGAGGCGCGCGAGATTTTCGCGGGCGATGATGGATTCGTGCAATCCAGCCCGGTCGAAGCCGCCTTCGCCATGCGAGGCGTTGAAGCGGAAGAAACGCAAAACGCGCAGATAATCCTCGCGGATGCGCGTCGCAGCGTCGCCGATGAAGCGGATGCGTTTAGCCGCGATGTCTGCAAGCCCGCCCGTATAATCGTGAAGCTTGCCGTCGGGCGTGACCGACAAGGCGTTCACCGTGAAGTCGCGGCGGCGGGCGTCCTGCTCGAAATCGCCGCCGAAGCGCACGATGGCGTAACGGCCGTCGGTCTCGACGTCCTCGCGCAGCGTCGTCACCTCGAACGGCGTCCCGGCGACGACGATCGTAACCGTGCCATGCTCTATGCCGGTCGGCACGCCCTTCAGTCCGGCGTCTCGCGCCGCCTTGAGCACCGCTTCCGGCAAAGCCGTCGTGGCGAGGTCGATCTCATGCGGTGCGAGCCCGAAGAGCGTGTCGCGCACGGCGCCGCCGACGACGCGCGTTTCGGCGCCGGTCCTGGCGAGCGCGGCGAAGAGCGTCGCGAGACGCGGATCGTCGAGAAGGCGCTCGACCCCTTTCATTGAAACTGGCCCGGAACGAGCTTGCCGTTTTCGACATGGGCCGGGACATAGGCGCCCTGCTGACGCCCCGTGAGGCCCAAGGTCAGCATCCCGGCGATGGCCGTCAGAAGCCCGGCGATCGTCAGCAGCGACAGGACGCGCCCGTGCCAAAGCTCGGCGACGAAGGGCCAGCGCCTTTGCAGGAGATGAAAGCCCACATAAGCCACAAAGGGCGTCAGAAAGAGCAGGGCGGTCTGAAGCGCGATGCGCCACATGGGCGAGGGGCCTTTATGGAAAAGTGCGGTTATTTCTTAGCATTTTGGTCGCGCTTTCCGTCATTGCGAGCGAAGCGAGGCGATCCAGCGCGGTGGCTGCGGCTCCTGGATTGCGTCGTCGCTGCGCTCCTCGCAATGACGATATACGGACAGAGGCGGGTCTTTCTGTTCAGTGCTTATCTAGCGGCGGCAGATCGAGATATTGCACCCCGCGCCGTAGGCGGCTTCGAGATCGCTGATGATAACGCCGTGGCCGACGACGCCGTGTGATAGTTTACGACGGCGCGGCGCAGGCCGACAATCTGGTCGCTCAGGTCTTTTCGGACCACGCCAAGCTTTGCGTCGAGCGTGTGGAGATCGGAAGCCACGTCCGCCCGCAGCGAGTGAATGTCAGCGCGAAGGTCATCCCGGATGCCATGCATCTCAGAGCGCATATCCGTCATCTCGCCACGCATCTCGCGCAGGAGCTGCAAAACGGGGTTTACAGGTTCGTCGGCCAATGCTCACTCCGCGCCGCGTGGCTGGCTGCCGTCGCTTTTCTCTTTTAGCGCACCCTGGCATGCGCGTGAAGGCGGCAGCCGTGCTGCTCGAGCGCCGCTATTTCTGCGACCGCTCATTTTGCCACAATTCGCGCGCGTTTGACGGCGAGACTGTCTAGCGTCCAAAATCGCGGAAGAGGGACGCCTCCCGCGAAGATTGTTGCGCCCTGGACTGATGCATTCGCGGGCGCCGATCCCTATCTTCTTGGCAAACGTGGCAGATGGACCCCCTCGCGCCCATGAACTCAATCAATGTTGCGCCGCTCGAAACCGCCGTCGCCGAATCGGCCGAGCGGGCGCTGGACCACATCGGGCGCGCCCGCGCCGCCATCGGTGCAGTCATCTTCGGACAGGACGAGGTGGTGGAGCAGGCGCTCGTCACCATCCTTGCCGGCGGCCACGGCCTGCTTGTCGGCGTGCCGGGTCTCGCCAAGACGAAGCTGGTCGAGACGCTCGGCAAGGTGCTGGGCCTTGCCGAGCAGCGCGTGCAGTTCACGCCGGACCTCCTGCCCGCCGACATCATCGGCTCGGAAGTGTTGGAGGAGGGCGCCGACCGCACCCGTTCTTTCCGCTTCATCAAGGGGCCGATCTTCGCGCAGCTTCTCATGGCGGACGAGATCAACCGCGCCTCGCCGCGCACGCAATCGGCGCTGCTGCAGGCGATGCAGGAGCATCACGTCAGCGTCGCCGGCAAGCGCTACGATCTGCCGCGTCCCTTCCATGTGCTCGCCACGCAGAACCCGCTGGAGCAGGAAGGCACCTATCCGCTGCCCGAGGCGCAGCTCGACCGCTTCCTCCTGCAGATCGACGTGCACTATCCCGACCGCGCCAGCGAGCGGCGCGTGCTGCTCGAGACGACGGGCGACAAATCCGCCGAAGCCGTTCAGGCGCTCGACGCCGAGGAGCTGATGGCGACGCAGCGCCTCGTGCGGCGGCTGCCCGTCGGCGACAAGGTCGTGGACGCGATCCTCGATCTCGTGCGCGCCGCGCGCCCGGGCGAGGGCCATCCGGAGATCGCGCCGCATGTCGCCTGGGGACCGGGTCCGCGCGCCGCCCAGGCGCTGATGCTCGCCACTCGCGCCCGCGCGCTTGCGACGGGGCGCCTCGCGCCGTCGCTCGACGACGTCGCCGCCTTGGCGGCGCCGGTGCTGCGTCACCGCATGGCGCTGAATTTCGCGGCGCGGCGCGAGACGACTATCCCGGAGCTGATCGATAAGCTTGTGTCGCGGATCGGCTGATGGCGGAGCGTTTACCCCCTCCCCAACCCTCCCCCGCTTCGCGGGAGAGGGGGCAGATTGTGGCTTTCATCAAGAATGCTGATCGTGAGCGTCCCCTCTCCCGCAATAGCCCGTCGAGAGACGGGCGTCTTGCAGACGCCCTATGGCGGGGGAGGGTCAGGGAGGGGGCGCTTCAGCACCCGCAATGATCCGGCCAATCACCACCACAGCCTACGACCCCGCCGCCCGCACGCAGATCGACGGGGCCGTCGCGGCCGATCTTGCCGCGCGCCTGCCGCGCCTCGTCAATCGCGCTCATGAGATCGCGGCGAGCGTCGCCTATGGCGTCCATGGCCGCAAGCGCGCCGGGCAGGGCGAGACCTTCTGGCAATATCGCCCCTTCACCAATGGCGAGGCCGCGCATCGCATCGACTGGCGCCGGTCGGCGCGCGGCGATCAACTCTATGTGCGCGAGCGCGAGTGGGAGGCGGCGCACGACTATTTTCTCTGGATGGACTGCTCGCCCTCCATGGCGTTCGTGTCCTCGCTCGCCCAGGACGACAAGCTTTCGCGCGGCGTCACGCTCGGCCTGGCGCTGGCGGATGTGCTCGTGAAGGGCGGCGAGCGCGTCGCCGCTTTGGGGCTGACAGCGCCCATCTCCGCGCGCGACGTCATCGACCGCCTGTTGCGCGCGCTCTACGACGGCGCCGCCGATATTTCGCGCGACGAGCTTCCGCCCGAGGCGGCCTTGCGCCCGCGCGCGCGCGTCGTGCTCATCTCGGATTTTCTCTGCGATCTCGACGCGCTGTCCGCGCGGCTGCGGCGCTTCGCGGGGGCCGGCGCCTCGGGCGCGTTGCTGATGATCACTGATCCGAGCGAAGAGAGCTTTCCCTTCACGGGTGAGACGATGTTTCTCGACACCGACGGCGGCCCGGCCTTTCATGCCGGCGACGCGCGCAGCCTGCGGGCGGCCTACGCCAAGCGCTTCGACGCGCATCGTGAGGCGGTGCGCGAAGCGGCGCGCGCCGGCGGCTTTCTTTTTCTGCAGCATCACACCGACCGGCCCGCCGCCGAGGCGGCGCTCGCGCTCGCCATGGGTCTGCATGGCGTGGAGGAGACGCTGTAATGGGCGGCTTTTCCTTCGCCGCGCCGCTGGCGCTGATCGGCCTTGCGAGCCTGCCGCTGATCTATTGGCTGTTGCGTGTGACGCCGCCGCGTCCGCGCGAGATCGTCTTTCCGCCGACCAAGATTTTGCGCGAGCTGCGGCGCGATGAAGAGACGCCGTCGAAGACGCCTTTGTGGCTCCTTCTCATGCGCCTCGGGCTTGCGGCGGCGCTGATCCTCGCGATGGCGGGGCCGGTCTGGAGCCCGTCCGGAACCGTCGCGGCCACCTCCACGCCGACCCTCGTCGCGCTCGACGATAGCTGGGCCACGGCCCCTTCCTGGGAGAAGCGCATCGCGGCTGGAGCGGCCATCATCGAAAGCGCCGCGCGCGGCGGCGCGCCGGTCGCCGTCATGACGCTTTCCGAGAGCGCCGCGCCGAGCCTGTCGGAGGCCGGACGCGCATTGGAGAAGCTACGCTCCGAGCGGCCGAAGCCCTATTTTGCCGACCGCCGCGCGGCGGCCGACACGCTGGCCGCTTTCGTGAAGGCAAATCCCAAGGCGCGCATCGTGTGGATCAGCGACGGTCTCGCGCAAGGCGAGGCGGGCGCCTTCGCCAGTGCGCTGAAGGCCGCCGCTGACGCCGGCGCCCGCGTCGAGGTCCTCACCGACGATCATGCGCCGCTGGCGCTCGCCGCGCCGACGAACGACGCCGCGACGCTCGGCGTCGACGTCCTGCGCGCCGACGCCGCCGGGCCTGCCGCCGCGACCGTCGCGGCCTATGACTCGAGGGGCCAGATCATCGGCCGCGCCGGCGCCGCTTTTGGCGGATCGCCGCGGGCGAAGGCGACGCTCGATCTGCCGGTGGAGCTGCGCAACGATGTGAGCATGTTGCGCATCGAGGGCGAGAATTCCGCCGGCGCTGTGGCGCTGCTCGACGCGCGTTCGAGAGTGCGCCGCGTCGCAATTGCCGGTGGCGCCGGACTAGACGAGGCGCAGCCCCTGCTGTCGCCGCTCTATTACCTGGAAAAGGCGCTCGCGCCTTTCGCGCAGACCCGCGAAGCCCGACCGGGCGTGGTCGATCCCATTCAGGCGCTGCTCGCCGAGCGGCCCAATGTTCTGGCGCTCGCCGACGTCGGTCTGGCGCCCGGCGAAACATACGAGGCCTTGAGCCGTTTCGTCGAGGAGGGCGGCACGCTCATCCGCTTCGCCGGCCCGCGCCTCGCCAACGCCGCGGACGATCTTCTGCCGGTGCGCCTGCGCCGCAACGGCCGCGTTCTCGGCGGCGCACTGTCCTGGGAGACGCCCAAGGCGCTCGCCGACTTCGATGCGACGAGCCCTTTTTTCGGCCTGCCGACCTCAAAAGATGTGAGCGTCCAGCGTCAGGTGCTGGCGGAGCCCGACCCCGGCCTTGCGCAAAAGAGCTGGGCGCGGCTCTCCGACGGCACGCCGCTCGTCACCGCCGAACGGCGCGGCAAGGGGCTGATCGTGCTCTTCCACGTCAACGCCGATACGAGCTGGTCGAACTTGCCGATCTCCGGGCTCTTCGTGGATATGCTCAAGCGCATCTGCGCCATGTCCGGCGAGTCCGCGCCCTTGCCCGGTGACGAGACGACGGCGACCGTGAGCGACCAGCGGCTTCTCGCGCCAATGAAGGCGCTCGACGGTTTTGGGGCGCTCGGCGCGCCGGGGCCCAACGCCCAGGCCGTTACGGCCGATTTTTTCGGGCCTGCCAGCGCGGAGCATCCGCCGGGCCTTTACGGGGCGGGCGACGCTTCCGTGGCCTTGCAGACACTGCGAGCGGAGGATGACATCTCCGGTTTCGATTTCGCCTCAGTGGGTCTCGCAACAAGCGTCCTCGCCTCCGGCGCGCCCGTCGATTTTCGCGGTCCGCTGCTCGCCGCCGCGCTGCTCGCCTTCATTGCGGACGCCGTCATCGTTCTGGTTCTCTCCGGCAAATTGCGCGTGAGGCTGCTCACTGCGGCGGCTGGCGCTGTGATCATTCTTTTGGCCCCTCTGCACGCACGGGACGCGCGCGCCGAGAATGGCGCGAAGACGGTCGTCTCGCAGCGCGACAAGGAGGCGGCGCTGACGACCCGGCTCGCCTATGTCGTCTCGGGCGACGCGAAAATCGACGAGGTGTCGCGCTCCGGCCTTGAAGCGCTTTCGAGAACGCTCGCCACGCGCACCTCCTTCTCGCCCGGCGATCCAATTGGCGTCGATCCGGCGAAGGACGAGCTCGCTTTCTATCCCATGCTCTATTGGCCGGTTGTGGCGAGTGCGCCGCAGCCCTCGGCGAAGACCACCGCGAGGGTCGCAAACTATATGCGGCAGGGCGGCACTGTCGTCTTCGATACGCGCGACGCGCTCAATCAGCGGCCCGGCGACGCGCCGACGCCCGAGACGCAATGGCTGCGGGACGTCACCAAGGGACTCGATATTCCTGAGCTCGAAGTGGTCCCGAGCGATCACGTCATCACCAAGACCTTCTATCTCCTCGACGGCTTCGTCGGCCGCTACGCCAGCGGCCAGACATGGGTCGAGGCGCTGCCGCCCGATCCGAAAGAAGGCGCCGCGCGGCCGGTGCGCGCCACCGACAGCGTCTCGGCGATCGTCATCACCTCGAATGATCTCGCGAGCGCCTGGGCGCAGGACAAGCGCGGCCAGCCGCTCTTACCGCTGACGCCCGGCGGCGCGCGCCAAAGGGAGCTGGCGCTCAGGGGCGGGGTCAATCTCGTCATGTATACGCTGACGGGGAACTACAAATCCGACCAGGTGCATGTGAGGGATTTGCTGGAGAGGCTGGGGCAGTGACGAAAACCCGCGCCCCCGTTTGCCCCCGTCATTGCGAGCGCAGCGAAGCAATCCAGGAGCCGCATCGTCGCTCTGGATTGCTTCGTCGCTTCGCTCCTCGCAATGACGGACTTTATTGGACGATGCGCGTTGGGGTGAGAGAGCGCCGATGACCGACCTCAACCTCACCTTCGCGCCGCTCCTGCCCTGGTCGCTTCTCACCGCCTTCGCGCTTCTCGGCGCCGCCGCGCTCGTCCTCGGCGCGTTGGCGGGCCAGCGCGGCACAGCCCTGCGGGCGCTCGCGCTGGCGCTCGTCCTCGCCGCGTTGACCGACCCGTCGCTCGTCACCGAAAAGCGCGATCCGCAGAAGACCGTCGTCGCCGTCGTCATCGACAAGAGCGAGAGCCAGAATTTCGGCGCCCGCGCCGCGCAGACCGAGGAGGCCCGCAAGGCGCTCGACGCGGCGCTCGCGAAATTCGGCGACGTCGAGACGCGCTTCGTCACGGCCGCCAATGACGCAAGCGGCAACGACGGCACCAAGCTTTTCGGCGCGTTGGAGCAGGCGCTCAAGGACGTGCCTCCGGAGCGCGTTGGCGGCGCCTTGCTCGTCACCGACGGCGTCGTTCACGACATTCCCGCCAAGGCCGAGGCGCTCGGCTTCCGCGCGCCGATCCATGCGCTGATCACCGGCAAGGAGAAAGAGCGTGACCGCCGCATCGAGCTCGTCGAGGCGCCGCGCTTCGGCATCGTCGGCAAGGAGCAGACAATCCGCGCCCGCGTGGTCGACGCGGGCGGCGACAATGCGCGCGCGCCCATCACCGTGCGCCGCGACGGCGAGAGCCTGCCGACCTACAGCCCCGTGCCGGGGGATATCGTCAATATCCCGGTGAAGATCGCGCATGGCGGGGCCAATATCGTCGAGCTGGAAGTTGCGCCCGCGCCGGGTGAGCTGACGCTCGCCGACAATAAGGCGGTCGTCTCCATCGAAGGCGTGCGCGACCGGGTCAAAGTGCTGCTCGTCTCCGGCGAGCCGCATCCGGGCGAGCGCAGCTGGCGCAACCTTTTGCGCGCCGACGCCAATGTGGAGCTCGTCCACTTCACCATCCTGCGCCCACCGGAAAAGCTCGACGTCACGCCATCGAGCGAATTGTCGCTGATCGCCTTTCCGACGGCCGACCTCTTCGGGCGCAAGATCAACGAATTCGATCTCATCATCTTCGATCGCTATTCGAGCCAGACGCTGCTGCCCTCGGTCTATTTCGAGAATATCGTGCATTACGTCGAAAACGGCGGGGCCTTTCTTGCGGCGGTGGGGCCGGATTACGCCACGCTGCGCGGGCTCTATTATTCGCCGATCTCGACCATCATGCCGGCGCGGCCGGACGGCTCCTTGTTCGAAGAGGCGTTCAAGGCGCACATCAGCAAGGATGGCGAGAAGCACCCGGTCACGCGCGGCCTGCCCGGCGGGAAGAGCGATCCGCCGCAATGGGGCGAATGGTTCCGGCAGATCGACGCCGACGTGCTGAAGGGAACGCCCATTCTCTCCGGCGCGCGCGACAAGCCGCTGCTGGTGCTCTCGCATGAAGGCAAGGGCCGCGTGGCCTTGCTGCTCAGCGATCAGATCTGGCTCTGGGCGCGCGGCTACGAGGGCGGCGGCCCCAACGCCGACCTCATGCGCCGTCTCGCCCATTGGCTGATGAAGGAGCCCGACCTCGAGGAAGAAGCGCTGCGCGCCGACGCCCGCGGCCGCGAAGTGACGGTCGAGCGCCAGACGTTGAAGGACGCCGCCGCGCCGGTGACGGCGACCGGCCCCTCGGGCGCGCAGCAGGAGATCACGCTGAAGCAAAGCGAGCCCGGCCTGTGGCGCGCGCGCTTCGACGCCAGGGAAATGGGCCTGTGGCGCTTCGAGAGCGACGGTCTGACCGCGCTCGTGAATGTCGGGCCGGCGAACCCGCGCGAGTTCCGTGAGGTGGCCTCGACGACCGAGAAGCTCGCGCCTTTGGCCGAGGCGACGGGCGGCACGGTGCGGCGGTTGAGCAAGAATTCGGACGACGTGACCATGCCGCGCCTCGTGGAGATGCGCGACGCGAGCCGCTATGGCGGCTCGGATTGGATCGGCGTCCGACAGACGGGGGCGTCGACGCTCGTCGGCGTCGAGGTGGCGCCGCTGGGGCTCGGGCTTTGGGCGATGCTGGGATTGCTGGGGATGGTCGTGGCGGCCTGGGCTTGGGAGGGAAAGCGGGGCTGATGGGTCTTTCTTCGGCCGCGTGAACCCGACAATGGCCGATGAGAGGAGACGCCAAAGTGGGGCGCCTCAAACCGACAACCCAAATTGCCGCATTGCGCGAAATCGGCGTTCGGCTCAGACTTCGAGCCGGGGTAGTCGAGGGGCCTCTTGATCCATGTGAAGTTCGGTTCGCCGTAAACCCAGCGAGGAGAATGGAAACATGCAGCGCAAGCAAATCCTTGGGCTCTTCATCGGCGCGTCTCTCGCGATCGGCTTCGAGCCCGTCGCGCAAGCAATGCCTACAGCCACGCCTGGAAGCGCCGTCGAGGTCGGCGTCTCCAATGGTCCCATTGTGCAGGTGGTGACGCGCGCCGGCGTCGTGCATCGGTCGGCTCGGCGAACGGCTCGGCGCGTGGAGCGCCGTCACGTCTACTAAGCGAGGCGCTCGGCGTCGCGCTTGGTCAATAAACGGGCGCGGTTCTGGCGGTTTGGGGGCCGGAGCTTCTTAACGGAAGCTCTGGACCTCCACATCCGTCTCCACCCGCGCCCCGCGACGCTCCAGCGTCAATCTTTTCCGCTCCCCCGGCGCGCCGTGAAGCGCGGAGAGAACGTCCTCTTTGCTCGCGCTGCGCGCTGTGACATTGTCGATCGAGAGCAGCTCGTCGCCGATCTCCACGCCAAGCGGGGCTTGCGGTCGAGACGCCGGTTGCGCCACGCCGCCAATGAGGTAGCGCTCGCCCTGGCGCACCAGCGTCATCGGCGGCTGGTCCAGCTCGGTTGAATCGGGCGCCTTTTGCCGGCGCCAGTAGCTCATGCGGTTCGGATAATCGATCGTCAGCTCGAAATCGCGCAGCGCATTGGCGCCGAGCCAGCCGACGACGGGCGCGGGCGCCGCCTTGCGCCAATTGTCCCAGAAGAGATCGCCGAACGCGCTCTCCACAAAGCCCCCTAAGACCGGCGCCGTGCCGAGAAAGCCTAATTCGCTCAACTCCACGCCGTCGCCCAGGCGCACGCTCGGAATGCGCAACACGTCGCCCTCCTTCTCGAAGGCGAAGTCGACCATATTGGCGTTCGCCGCGCCGACGGCGCCATGAGTGCGCAGCCAATCGGGATGGCGGGCGAGCATGTTGCGCGCGACGTCGCCGCGCATCCAGCTGTAGCCGCTGCCGGCGTCGATCACGAGCGTGCGCGTCTCGCCGTCAATTTGGGCCTCGACGGCGGCGAGCCCCGTGTCCGCATTGAGCTGGATCGGAACGGGGAGGCCTTCCGGCCCCTTGGCGCCTGGCGCGTCGAGCGCAAAGAGACGCCGGCCGTAGTCGATACGCAGGACATGGTCCGTAAACATCCGCGCGGGCAGCATCGCCTCGACCCGCCGCGGCGCGAAGAGATGGGCGAATGTCGGAACGCCGACGCCGCCGTCGCCATCCTTGATCTGATCCGCGCGCGCGTCGAAGGCGCGTTCGCCGATCCGCAGGCGCAAGGGCGCGCCACGATTGAGATCAAGCTCGCGATAAAGGTCGGACGTCAGGACAGGCGCCGCCATGCCCATGTTGAACCAGGCGAGGGCTCTGCGCTCGCCGCCATCCGGCGTCGCGAAGGCGACGTCGAGCAGAATGCGGCCCGCATCGAGGATGAAGGCCACGCCTTCTCGCGGCGCTGGGGATTTCTTGGCTGGCGCGGCGGCGGCTGATAGGGCGAGCGATAAGGCGGCGACCAGCGCCGCTAGGATGATGCGCATGCAATGCCTCTTGGAAAAATAAACGGGGGCGCCACTCGACTGAAATGTATTTCTATGAACGATAATTTTAGCGCTTGGACAAGCCGCCTGTTCGAGTGTCTACGGCGGGGGAAGCACGGCAACGTCACCCGCCGTCATTGCGAGGAGCAAAGCGACGAAGCAATCCAGAGCCACGTTGCAGCCCTGGATTGCTTCGCTTCGCTCGCAATGACGGAGTTTACCGCCTGCGTTTGAAATAACGGGGCGCCGCCCCGTTTCAGCCTCGGCGACAAATCACGTAATCTCCTCCCATTCCCATCCAGGAGATTCGCCCTTGCCCCTCTACCGCGCCATCGGCCTCATGTCCGGCACCTCCATGGACGGCGTCGACGTCGCGTTGATCGAGACGGACGGCGACGCGACCGTGTCCTTCGGGCCGACGGGTTTCTACGCCTATACGGACGCCGACCGGGCGCTGCTGCGCAATGCGCTGGCCGAGGCCGCGACCATGGACGACCGCGACGCGCGGCCGGGCGTGCTCGCTTTCGCCGAGCGCATGGTGACGGACCGCCACGCCGAGGCGGTCGAGACCTTCCTGCGCGACAACGCCATCGACGCGGCCAGCATGAATATCGTCGGCTTCCACGGTCAGACCGTGCTGCATCGACCCAAGCAAAAGCTCACCATCCAGATCGGCGACGGGCAGGCGCTGGCCGATCGGCTGGGCATAGACGTGGCTTACGACTTCCGCGCCGCCGACATCGCCGCCGGCGGCGAGGGTGCGCCGATCGTGCCGGTGTTTCATCGCGCGCTCGTGATGGCGGGCGGCATGAAGGGCGAGGTGGCGCTGCTCAATATTGGCGGGGTGGCCAATGTCACCTATGTCGCCGACGGCGAGCAGCCGATCGCCTGCGACACGGGCCCCGGCAATGCGCTCATCGACGACCTCATGCTTCAGCGCACCGGCGCGCCGATCGACCGCCATGGCCATATGGCCGCGCGCGGGCGCGTGAACGAGGCGGCGCTGCTGCGCATGCTGGCCCATCCCTTCTTCGACCAGCCGCCGCCAAAGTCGCTCGACCGCAACGCCTTTGTGCTGGAGCCCATCGTCAAACTCTCGACCGAAGACGCCGCAGCGACGCTCACCGCCTTCACGGCGGCCTCCGTGCTGCGGCTGTTTCCGCATCTGCCCAATCAGCCGCAATTGCTCATCGTCTGCGGCGGCGGCGCGCGCAATCCGATTCTGGTGCGCGAATTGGTGATGCGCCTGCCGTGCAAGGTGACGACCGCCGACGCGGTCGGCTGGTCGGCCGATTCCATGGAGGCACAGGGCTTCGGCTATCTCGCCGCGCGCGTTTTGGAAGGGCTGCCGATTACCTTCCCCACGACGACCGGCGTCCCGCAGGCGTTGCGCGGCGGACGCCTTGCGCGCGCCGGCGGGCGCTGACGCACGCGGCCGCAAGACCGGGGATTAAACTCTTCTCGCAGAGGCGCACGTTTCTTTCACCATTTTCGGTATAAGAATGTGTGCAGTTCTGTGCGCGAGGAAAACGCGGATGAGCACGCCAGCCGACGCGTCGCCGGAAAAGGCCGAATGGTTCGCGAGCAGGCGCAGCGTCATTCTCGGGGGCATGGGCGCCATCGGGCTGGGCGTAGGCGCCGCGGTCGTCGAGCATGTCTGGAAGCGCAAGGACTTGACAGCGCGCTTCTTCAATCCCTTTTCGATCGACAATTTCGATCTGCCGCCTGTGCCGGGCCTTGTCGATGCCGCCGGTCATCCGGTTCCCGGCTTTTCGAGCGCCGATCTTGCCGGCAAGCGCTCGCTCCTCGTCCTTTGGGCATCCTGGTGCCCGACCTGCCGCGAGGAGCATAAGCACATTGTCGCTTTGGCGAAGCGCAATCTCGCGCCCATCTACGGCGCGGACGTCAAGGACGCGCCGGCGCGGGCGAAATATTTTCTGGCGAAATATGGCAACCCCTTCGTCGCCGTCGGCGCGGATGAGCGCACATATCTGCAACGCGCGCTCGCCGCGAAGGGCGTGCCGGCGACCTTTATCGTCGGTCCGGGGCCCGTGGTCGAATGGTCGACTTACGAGGGCCTCGACCCCGAGATCATCGAAAAGGAAATCGTGCCGCGGCTGACGGCCAAGGCGCGTTAGCGCGCCGCGTCATTGCGAGGAGCGAAGCGACGAAGCAACCGAGGGCCGCTCCGGCAGCCCCGGATTGCTTCGCTTTGCTCGCAATGACGGAATCAGTCGCCCCGCGCGGGGATAAGAATGCGCGGCGGATTGTTGAGGCGCCGATCGAGATAGGCGTCCACATGCGCGATCAGCGGCTCGACCTTGTTCTCGAAGAAGTGGTTGGCGCCTTCGACCACGGCATGCTCGATGAGGATGCCCTTCTGAGTCTTGAGCTTCTCGATCAGTCCGGTGACTTCTTTCAGCGGCGCGACGCGGTCTTGGTCGCCGTGAATGAAGAGGCCCGAGGACGGGCAGGGGGCCAGGAAGGAGAAGTCGAAACGATTCGCCGGCGGCGCAACGGAGATGAAGCCTTCGATCTCCGGCCGACGCATGAGCAGCTGCATGCCGATCCAGGAGCCGAAGGAGACGCCGGCAATCCAGCAGGCGCGCGCCTCGGGGTTGACCGCCTGCGCCCAATCCAGCGCCGCGGCCGCGTCGGAGAGCTCGCCCGAGCCATGGTCGAAGGAGCCCTGAGAGCGACCAACGCCGCGAAAGTTGAAACGCAGAACAGAGAAGCCCCGCTCGGCGAAGGCGTAATAGAGGTGATAGACGATCTGATTATTCATCGTCCCGCCGAATTGCGGGTGCGGGTGCAGGATGATGGCGATCGGCGCGCCCCGCGTGGCGGACTGATGGAAGCGGCCTTCGAGCCTGCCGGCGGGACCGGCGAAGATGACTTCGGGCATTTGAATTCCCTGTGGAAACTGGCTGGGGCGTTCTTAACACGCTTGACCGAGTGAAAAGCAAGGGAATTCGGCGGAAGCGCGGAGTGGAGCTTGGCGTGGCTGTGGCTTTCACGCTTCGCGACCCCGCAAGATAGGAGAATAGCAAGATTGCGTGCTCCCGCCTCTCCCGCCATGGGCTGAGAGAGCGTAAATCAAGCCCATGTCCAAAAACCGCATCTATCTCGACCACAACGCCACCTCGCCCCTGCGCCCGGCCGCTCGAGCGGCGATGCTGGCGGCGATGGACGCGCCGGGGAATGCTTCCTCGGTTCATGCCGAGGGCCGCGCAGCTAAATCGACGCTGGAGCAGGCGCGGGCGACGATCGCGAAAGGGCTCGGAACAGCCCCCCGCAACGTCGCCTTCACGAGCGGCGCGACCGAGGCCGCCAATCTCGTCCTCACGCCCATGTTGCAGCGCGGAAGCGAGACGGGCCCCGTCGAGGTTCTGCTCGTCGGGGCCGGGGAGCATCCGGCCGTTCTGATGGGCCATAGGTTTCCCGCGGCGGCTGTCGAACGGGTCGCCCTGACGCCGGAGGGGGCGCTGTCGCTCCCGGCGCTGGAAGCGGCGCTTGCGCGCCTGCACGGCAAGCGCTTCATGGTGGCGCTTCAGGCGGTAAATAACGAGACGGGCGTGATTCAGCCGGTTCGGGAGGCTGCCGAGCGGGCCCATGCGGCTGGCGGCATCCTCATTTGCGACGCAACCCAGGCGATTGGCAGAATAAAGACAACTTTCCAAAGCGCCGGCGCAGATTTTTTGTTCTTTTCCTCACATAAGCTCGGCGGTCCATTGGGGGCGGGGGCGCTTGCCGCGGCGCAAGATCGCCTCCACATATCGGATGTGCTGGTGAAGGGCGGCGGGCAGGAGTTCGGCCGTCGCGCCGGAACCGAGAATGTCCCGGCAATTGCTGGTTTCGCGGCGGCTTTCGAGGCCGCGCTCGAAGGGCTCCCGAGCGAAAATATCCGTCTTGGGGCCCTGCGCGACGCGCTGGAGCGCCAGATCGCGGCGATTGCGGCGGATGTTCGCTTTTTCGGCAGGGGCGCGCATCGCGTCGGCAGCGTCAGCGCCTTCGCGATCCCGGGCGTCCCGGCGCATACCCTGTTGATCGCGCTGGACCTTGCCGGTGTGGCCATCTCCAGCGGCTCTGCCTGCTCTTCCGGCAAGGTTCGCGAGTCACACGTGCTCGCGGCGATGGGGGCGCCCGAAAAAGAGGCGCTGCGTGTAAGCCTGGGTTGGTCTACACGCCAAGAGGATGTAGAACAGTTTGGAATGGTTCTTGCGGAGGTCGTGGACCGTATCAGGTCGCGGCGTTCCGTCGCCTGAACAAGGCTGGAACCGCATCGGCCGGCGGACCTTGAACCCGTCGTGACGAGGAGAGAGAGAAGATGGCGGCTCGTCAGGAGACCGTTGCGCGCGTCGAGGAAATCGACGTCGACGCTTATAAGTATGGCTTTACGACGGAGATCGAGTCCGAGAAGGCCCCCAAGGGTCTGAGCGAAGACATCGTTCGCTTCATCTCCGCCAAGAAGAACGAACCCGAGTGGCTCACCGAATGGCGGCTGGAGGCGTATCGCCGCTGGCTGACGATGGAAGAGCCCAACTGGGCGCGGGTCCATTATCCGCCGATCGACTATCAGGACCTCTACTACTACTCCGCGCCGAAGTCGACGCCCGGGCCGAAGACGCTCGATGAGGTCGATCCGGAGCTGCTGCGCACCTATGAGAAGCTCGGCATTCCGCTCAGGGAGCAGGAAATCCTCGCGGGCGTCGAGACGCGCAAGGTCGCGGTCGACGCGGTCTTCGACTCGGTGTCGGTGGCGACGACCTTCAAGGAGGAGCTCGGCAAGGCGGGCGTGATCTTCTGCCCGATCTCCGAGGCCGTGAAGACCCATCCCGAGCTGGTGCGCCAATATCTCGGCTCGGTCGTGCCGGTGACCGATAATTTCTACGCGACGTTGAACAGCGCGGTCTTCTCGGACGGCTCCTTCGTTTATGTGCCGAAGGGCGTGCGCTGTCCGATGGAGCTTTCCACCTACTTCCGCATCAATGAGCAGAAGACAGGGCAGTTCGAGCGCACGCTGATCATCGCCGACGCGGGCTCTTATGTCAGCTATCTCGAAGGCTGCACGGCGCCCAAGCGCGACGAGAATCAGCTGCACGCGGCTGTGGTGGAATTGATCGCGCTCGACGACGCCGAGATCAAATATTCGACGGTGCAGAACTGGTATCCGGGCGACAGCGAGGGCAGGGGCGGTATTTACAATTTCGTCACCAAGCGCGGCGATTGCCGCGGCCGCAACTCGCATATCAGCTGGACGCAGGTGGAGACCGGCTCGGCGATCACCTGGAAATATCCGTCCTGCATTCTTCGCGGCGACGACAGCCAGGGCGAGTTCTACTCGATCGCGGTGTCGAACGGCCATCAGCAGGTCGACAGCGGCACCAAGATGATCCACCTCGGCCGCAACACCAAGAGCCGCATCGTCTCGAAGGGCATTTCGGCCGGCAAGTCGCAAAACACCTATCGCGGGCAGGTGACCGCGCATCGCAAGGCGGAAGGCGCGCGCAACTTCACCCAATGCGACAGCCTGCTGGTAGGCCACGACTGCGGCGCGCATACGGTTCCCTATATCGAGTCGAAGAACCCGAGCGCGCAGTTCGAGCATGAAGCGACCACCTCGAAGATCTCCGAGGATCAGCTTTTCTACGCCCAGCAGCGCGGGCTCTCGGCGGAAGAGGCGACGGCGCTGATCGTGAACGGCTTCGTGCGCGACGTGCTGCAGCAGCTTCCGATGGAATTCGCGGTCGAGGCGCAGAAGCTGATCTCGATCTCGCTCGAAGGGAGCGTGGGTTAACTCTTTCGTCGCACGTCTCGTCATTGCGAGGAGCGTAGCGACGAAGCAATCCAGGGGCGGCGTCGCAGCGCTAGATTGCTTCGCTTGGCTCGCAATGACGACTGAAACATCGGGATTTCAACTATGCTCGAAATCAAAAACCTCCACGTTTCGGTCGGCGACCGGAAAATTCTCAAGGGCCTCAACCTCACCGTGAAGGACGGCGAGGTTGCCGCCATCATGGGGCCGAATGGCACCGGCAAATCGACCCTTTCTTACGTGATCTCGGGCCGCGAAGGCTATCAGATTACGGAAGGCGAAGTGCTGCTCGACGGCGAGAACATCCTCGATCTCGAGCCGCATGAGCGCGCCGCCAAGGGCATTTTCCTCGCCTTCCAATATCCGGTCGAAATTCCCGGCGTCGCCACCATGACCTTCCTCAAGGCGGCGATGAACGCCCAGCGCCGCCTGCGTGGCGAGCCGGAGCTGGAGACGCCGGAATTCATGAAGCTGGTCAAGGAAGCCTCGGCGAAGCTCGGCGTCAGTCAGGAAATCTTGCGCCGGCCGCTGAATTCCGGCTTCTCCGGCGGCGAGAAGAAGCGCATGGACATTCTGCAGATGGCGCTGCTTCAGCCCAAGTTCGGCATTCTCGACGAGACCGACTCTGGCCTCGACATCGACGCGCTGCGCGTCGTCTCGGAAGGCGTCAATTCGCTGCGCTCGCCACAGCGCTCCTTCCTGGTCATTACCCACTATCAACGCCTTCTCGATTACATCAAGCCGGATACGGTGCATGTGATGGCCAAGGGCGTCATCCAGCGCTCGGGCGGGCCGGAGCTGGCGCTCGAGCTCGAAGACCGCGGCTATCAGGAATATCTGGCTGAAGAGGCGGCGTAAGCCATGATCAAGCTCGCGACCGAAGCCGATGCGGCTTTCTCCGCGCTCTTCGACACGATGAAGAGCAAGGGCGCAACCAGCCTGCGTCAGGCGGCCTGGGAGGCCTTCGCCGCCAAGGGCCTGCCGAACCGCCGCGTCGAGGCCTGGCATTACACCGACCTCAAGGCGGCGCTCGCTAAGCCCGCGCCGATCGCTCCCGCCCAGGCGGGCGCGCCGGAACTGCCGGCCGCGAGTGAAACAGTGCGGCTCGTCACGCTCGACGGCGTGTTTCGCGCGGACCTTTCGGATCTCGCCTCCCTGCCCGAAGGCGTGAAGATCCAGCCGCTGCGCGAGGCACTGGCGCAGGGCGCGCCGGGCGTCATGGCGCTCGTCGCCAGCGACGACGTGCAGGCCCAAGACCCCATGGTCGCGATGAACGCCGCTTTGATGCAGGACGGCGTGATCCTGCGCATCGCCGCCGGCGTGACGCTGGAAAAGAAAATCGAGCTGGCGAGTTATGTTTCCTCTCCGGACGCGCAGTCGAGCTTCACGCGCTCGCTCGTTATCCTCGGCAAGGACGCCAAGGCGACGATCATCGAGACGGCTGGCGCGCTCACTGAGGCGCCCGCGCAGGATAATCAGACGCTCATCGTGAGGCTCGCCTCCGGCGCGGCGCTCGATCTGGTTACGCTGGCTTCGGGGCAAGGCGACAAGCTCGTGCGTGTCATGAGCCTGCTCGCGCATCTCGACGAAGGCGCGAGCCTCAACTCCTATGCGCTGGTCGAAGGCGCGGGGCTGCTGCGCCGGCAAATTTTTGCCCGGCTCGACGGCGAGCGGGCGAAGGTCGCGCTCAATGGCGCGACGCTCGCGCGCGGTCGCCAGCATGCCGATACGACGCTCGTCGTCGATCACGCCTTCCCGAACGGCGAGAGCCGCGAAGCGTTCCGAAACATCATAGACGAGCAGGGAACCGGCGTATTCCAGGGCAAGATCGTCGTGCGGCCGCATGCGCAGAAAACCGACGGCGTCATGCAGTCGAAAGCGATCCTGCTCTCCGACGGCGCGACCATGAACAATAAGCCGGAGCTGGAGATCTTTGCCGACGATGTCCAATGCGGCCACGGGGCCACATGCGGGCGGCTCGACAAGGAACAGCTTTTTTATCTCATGGCGCGTGGCATTCCGCGCTATGCGGCGGAATCGCTGCTCATCGAAGGCTTTGCCAACGAGGCTTTCGCAGGGCTCGAAGACGAGACGTTGCGAGGCTATCTCGTCGAACGCATCTCATCCTGGCTAGCGGCGAGATCCAAATGAATGAGCAAGCGCCCTTGAAACTCTACGACGTCGAAAAGGTCCGCGCGGATTTCCCGATTCTCGCCGAGCGGCCCTATGGGAAGCCGCTCGCCTATCTCGACAACGCCGCTTCGGCGCAGAAGCCGCGCGCGGTGATCGAGCGACTGACGCATTTCTACGAGCACGAATACGCCAACGTCCATCGCGGCCTGCACTATCTCGCCAACGCCGCGACGGAAGGCTATGAGGGCGCCCGCGAAACCTTACGGCGCTTCCTCAACGCGCCTTCGACGGAAGAGATCATCTTCACCCGCGGCGCGACCGAAGCGCTCAATCTCGTCGCGGCCTCCTATGGGCTCGCCCATATTGGCGAGGGCGACGAAATCATCGTCTCGCTGATGGAGCACCACTCCAATATCGTGCCCTGGCACTTCTTGCGGGAACGCAAGGGGGCAGTGATCAAATGGATCGTGCCGGACGATAATGGCGTCATCGATCTTGACGCTTTCGAGAAGATGTTTACCGATCGCACCAAGATCGTCGCGATCACCCATATGTCGAATGTCGTCGCGGCGCCGACGCCGATCGCCGAGATCGCGCGCATCGCCCATGACCATGGCGTGCCGGTCTGCGTGGACGGCTCACAGGGCGCGGTGCATCTCGACGTGGATGTCCAGGCGCTCGACGTAGATTTCTACATCGTCACCGGCCACAAGCTTTATGGCCCCACGGGCATCGGCGCCGTTTACGGCAAGAGAAAATGGCTCGAGAGCCTGCCGCCCTTCGCAGGCGGCGGCGAGATGATCGAAACCGTCACGCGCGATACGGTCACGTATAACGCGCCGCCGCATCGCTTCGAGGCCGGCACGCCGCCGATCGCGCAGGCCGTCGGACTGGCCGCCGCGCTGGATTATATCGAGAGCATTGGCCGTGGCGCGATCCGCGCGCATGAGGCGCAGCTCACCGCTTACGCGCAGCAGCGTCTCTCGGAGATCGAGGGATTGCGCATCTTCGGCAATGCGCCCGACAAGGGGCCGATCGTCGCTTTCGAGATGGCGGCCGCCCATGCGCATGACGTCGCCACGATCATCGATCGTTCTGGCGTTGCGGTGCGCGCCGGCACGCATTGCGCCATGCCGCTGCTGTCACACTTTGGCGTCACCTCGACCTGCCGCGCTTCCTTCGCGCTCTATAATACGCGTGACGAGGTAGATCGATTGGCAGACGCTTTGCTTAAAGCTCAAAAACTTTTCGCGTGAGGAGGTTCTCGTGCTGATGAGCGAAGCTCTTAAAACAAGCGAAACGGAAAGCGTCGATACTGTGGCTGCGGATGAGCCCACAACGAAAGCGGTAGCGGGCGAAAGCCTCGCCGACGAAGTCGTCAAGGCGCTGAAAACGGTCTACGACCCTGAAATCCCTGCCGACGTCTACGAGTTGGGACTCGTCTATCGGATCGACATTTCCGACGAAGGCGTGGTCGAAATCGACATGACGCTGACGGCGCCGGGCTGTCCCGTCGCCGGCGAAATGCCCATATGGGTGAAGAATGCGGTGAGCACGGTGCCCGGCGTCAGCGACGTCAAGGTCAATCTCGTGTTCGACCCGCCGTGGGACCAGAGCCGCATGTCGGACGAGGCGCGCGTCACGCTCGACATGTTCTGAGTGGAAAGCGCCAAGGCAGGCGCGGGATGTCATGTTTACGCCGCGGTTGAAACCAAAGGTTCTGGAGACAGCCGTCTACGTCGAAGATCTCGCGCGGGCCGGGCGCTTTTACGAAGAGACGCTCGGCGTCACGCCCATGGCGCAAGACAGCCGCATGTGGGCGCTCGATTGCGGTCCAGCGAGCGTGCTGCTGCTCTTCAAGCGCGGCGCAACCTTGGAGCCGGTGGATTTGCCGGGCGGACGCATCCCGCCGCACGATGGATCGGGGCCTGCACATTTGGCCTTTGCGGTCGAGGCGGATGAAGTTTCCGCATGGGAAACCCGACTCGCCGAGCACGGGATAGAGATAGAAGCGCGGATGCGATGGCCGCGTGGCGGGGTCAGCCTTTATTTCCGAGATCCGGACGACCACCTTGTAGAGCTGGCGACCCCCGGGATTTGGGCG
Organism: Methylocystis sp. MJC1; assembly: GCF_026427715.1. NCBI lineage: Bacteria > Pseudomonadati > Pseudomonadota > Alphaproteobacteria > Hyphomicrobiales > Methylocystaceae > Methylocystis > Methylocystis sp. MJC1. The sequence continues at coordinate 1,950,915 of NZ_CP107558.1, forward strand.
AACTATTGAGGATGGATGATGACAATGTCCGCGAAATCGAGCGTGATGAATGTTAGCCCCGCCGCCGCCGAGCGCGTGCGCGGCCTGTTGGCGAAATCCGAACCCGGCGTCGGGCTTCGTGTCTCGCTCGAAAAGAGCGGCTGCGCCGGCGTGGCTTACAGAATGGCGCTGACCGAGCCGGAGCCGGGCGACGAAGTCATCGATTTCGACGGCGGCCGCGTCATCGTCGATTCGAAGGCCGTGCTTTATCTGCTCGGGACGACAATGGACGTAAAGACCACGCAATTCGAGTCGTCTTTCGTCTTCGAGAATCCCAATCAGACCTCCGCCTGTGGTTGCGGCGAAAGCGTTGAGCTGAAAGAAGCCGATACTGCGAGCCTCGCGCCGACGGCGTGAGGACCGCAAACATCTCGACCTTCACCCTTCATTAACGCTGACGATGCGTTTCAGTTTTCTCGCATTTGGCAAATAGCGGTTTCTTCAACATCGAGGGCCAAAGCTCCGGCAGTGCGTTTTGTGCGTCCGGAGCCGTCTCGATGTCCGTTTCCAAACCACCCATCGTCGCCTCGAGTGTCGCCTTGCTCGCCGCACTGTCCTTGATTCCGTCACAGGGGCTCGCGCGCGACGGACAGCGCGTCGGTGATGACGTGATTTACGAAATGGCGCCGATGTCGTCGGATTCGACGCATGACATCATTTTCCAAATGCCGCCTTTGAAGCCCGTCAAGGGCGCCGCGCAGGCGGCAAAGACAGCCCCAAAGCCTGCCGAGCAGCCAAGCCCCGCAGTCGCCGCAAAACCGGACCTCAAGCCGAGCATAGCGCCGGCCTTCCCCGCGCAAGCAACGCCCGCTCAGCCTGTCCAGCCTGCGGTCGCCGAGGCGCAAAAGCCCGCAACGCCGAGCCTTGCCGAGCGTCCGGCTGCGCCCGAAGCCGAGGCGCTCCCGCAACAGGAGGCCGCGCCGCAACCCGCGCAGGCGGCCGGAGAGTCGCCGGCTCCAGCGGATCAGGAAACGGCCTCGTCGCCGCCGAGCGCCGAGCAACCGGTCGTCGCGCAAACGCCGACGCTCGTCGAGCCGGCGCCGATCGGCCCGCCGATCATGATTTTGAACACGCCGCGCAAGAGCCTCGCCGGATTGAGCGCGCCGCTCGCCGCGTTCGACCCGAAAGCAATGGATCTCCAAGGCGGCTCGGCGGCTCCGCGCCTTGTTCCGAGCCTCGAGTCTTCCGCCCCGGTGGAGCCGCCGCCTGCGATCGAAGAGCCCCTTCCGGAAACCGCGGACGCGGGAAGGCCGGCTGAAATTCCCACAGGGGCCGATGCGGGCGCGCAAGCGCAGCAAACGTCCGACGAGGGCGCCTCCGCGCCGGCTCAGGACGACATTGTAGCGCGTATCGGCGCTATCCTTGCTGAAGGCGTGGTTGGCCCCGCCGAGGTGCGCCTTGCCGATCGGGCGACGATGTGGCTGCCGGCAGGCCGTGTCTTTCTTCCGGTCGACTCTGCCAAGAAGCTCGCCAAGGAAGCGGGGCTCGAGTGGCGCGAAGGCATCCAAGGGATGGTCGCGCCCGCTGGCGACGGGCTGGAATGGCTGGCGCCCGTGGAGCTCGTCGACGACGGCTACATCCCGACCGGCGAGCCGGAGTCACTGCAGGCTGACAAATTGCTCGCCGCCTTCCAGGCCAGCCTGCCGGAGGTCAACGCCCAACGCGCGCGCGTCGGTCAGCCGCCCGTGACGCTCGATGGCTGGCTCACGGCGCCGTCGCTCGATGCCAAGCATCGCTTGTCGGCCTGCGTGAATATCGCCACTCCGAACGACCAGAATGGGATGGACGGGTTCTTCAATTGCGAGGGCTGGGCGCTTGGGCGTCATGGCGCGATCAAGGTCGGGCTGGCCGATGGCGTTGAGATGGCTGAACGGTTGAAGAATGAAGCGGCTGCGCTCGCGGAGACGATCGTCTTCGACCACGGCGCGACCTACGAAGACTTCGACGCGGCCGCCGATCAGGTTGCGCCCTATTCAGCGGCCGATCTACTGACGCGGGACGTGGCGGCGAAAGCGGTAAAACCGGTTCCAGCGCCGCAGGAAGGCGCGCCCGCCCCGTCCATCCTCGATCGCATTTCCGGGCTTCTTTATCCGGCGCTTTTCGGCGTGGCTGCGCTCGGCCTCTATGTTTTCCTGAAGCGCCGCCGTCGGGAAGGCGGAGAAGAGGGACCGCAACAGGAGCGCGCAGAGACTGTCGTGGCGGGAGAGGCTAAGCCGGAACCGGCCGAACTGCCGCCCGCATCGCTTTTCGCGCGCCTTTTGCCGTCGCTTCACGCGCGTCTTGCGAATAAGGCGGAGAAAGCGCCTGAGCAGGCGCCTACGGCGGAGACCCGCTTCAACGCCGTCCTGGGCGCGCTCAAAAGCAAATTTGTCAGCGTCATGAACGCCAAAAAGGACAAGACGCCAAAAGCCGACGCCGCTTCCGCCGAAAACATTGGGGAAGAGCCCATTTCGGCGCTCAAGAAGCTTGCCGCTCGCATGCGCCGTACGAGCGAGGAGGCGCCGCCTCCGCCGGTTAACATCACGCGAATCGTCAGGACGCCGCGGATTTTGGGAGGGGCGGCGCCCGCATTGGCCGAAGAGTTCGTTGCGCCGTTGATCGTCGATCACGATTCGAAAGAGGCGCCTGACGAGGGGCTTCTGGAACCCGAACTGATCGAGCCTGGGCAGACTGCAGAGCCGCTGGAATCCGAGGCGGCGCATGTAGCCGCGGCGCAGTCTGCGGGTCACGAAGCGGCGGGGGTGTTCGACGAGGACGACTTTGGTCTTGTCGAGCCCGGCGACGCTGCATCCGCCGCATCGGCGCGCGCGCGTCTCGCGATCGACGAGTGAGAGCGTTAACTTTACGGCCAGAAACTCCCCCGGCTCCGGAGCGAGCTGGGTCGGATCGGCGGTCATTCCCGACGCTCGCCAAGCGAGCGATCGGGAATCTATAGCAAAACCAGCATCTTGTGGATCTGGATTCCCGGTCGGGCTTTCAGCCCGCCGGGAATGACAACCCCATCGCGAGCGGTTCAAACGGAAATGGTATGAGACGCATTTCTGCGTCTTATTGCTTGGGCCAGGCCAATCTCTTGCGGTTTTGGCGAGAATTCCCCGTCTTGCGCCCCAAACCAAGCGCGCCATCCATCTGGATTTTACGGGGGATATCTAATAAGTTATTGGTTTAAATAGATGTTTTCTGTCGGCCGCGGCTGGCGCCGGCGGCTCGAATCGCCTATAGGGGTAGTCTGAACCAATAATTGGGGATTGGCGCGCCCTTGGCCGACGACGACACCAAAAGAGACGATTCCGAAAAGTCCGACATCAGGCCGGTTTCCATCGCCGACGAGATGAAGCGCAGCTATCTCGATTACGCGATGAGCGTGATCGTGAGCCGCGCGCTGCCGGACGTTCGCGACGGCCTGAAACCCGTGCATCGTCGCATTATGTTCTCGATGCACGAGAACGGCCATACGCCGGACAAGCCTTACGTGAAGTCGGCGCGCATCGTCGGCGACGTCATGGGTAAATATCACCCGCATGGCGACGCCGCGATCTATGACGCGCTGGTGCGCATGGCGCAGCCCTTTTCGATGCGGCTCATGCTCATCGACGGGCAGGGCAATTTCGGCTCGGTCGACAACGACCCGCCGGCGGCCATGCGTTACACCGAGTCGCGCCTCGCCAAGCCCGCACTGGCGCTGCTCGATGACCTTGACGAAGGCACAGTCGACTTCCAGCCGAATTACGACGGCAAGGAGCACGAGCCGACGGTCCTGCCGGCGCGCTTCCCCAATCTCCTCGTCAATGGCGCCGGCGGCATCGCCGTCGGCATGGCGACGAATATCCCGCCGCATAATCTCGGCGAGGTCATCGACGCCTGTATCGCGTTGATCGACAGGCCGGACATGACGGTCGCCGAGCTGATGGAGATCGTGCCGGGGCCGGACTTCCCGACCGCCGCGACGATTCTGGGCCGCGGCGGCATCCGCAACGCCTATGCGACGGGGCGCGGCTCGATCATCATGCGCGCCAAGGCGGAGATCGAGACGCTGCGCAAAGAGCGCGAAGCGATCATCTTCACCGAAATTCCCTATCAGGTGAACAAGGCGGCGCTGATCGAGCGCATTGCGGAGCTCGTCAAGGAAAAGAAGATCGAGGGCATCTCCGATCTGCGCGACGAGTCCGACCGCGAGGGCATGCGCATCGTCATCGAGCTGAAGCGCGAGGCGGTCGCCGACGTCGTGCTGAACCAGCTCTGGCGCCACACCGCGCTGCAGTCGAGCTTCGCGGTGAATATGATCGCGCTGAACGGCGGCCGGCCGGAGTTGCTGACGCTCCACGACGTGCTGCGCGCTTTCGTCGATTTCCGCGAAACCGTCGTCACCCGCCGCACCAAGTTCCGCCTGAATAAGGCGCGCGACAACGCCCATTTGCAGGTCGGCCTCGCCATTGCGGTGGCGAATATCGACGAAGTCATCCGTCTCATTCGCACCTCGCCCGACGCGTCGGCCGCGCGCGAAGCCCTGATGGCGCGCGACTGGCCGGCAAAGGACATGGCGCCGCTCGTCGCGCTCATCGCCGACCCGCGTCACAAGCTCGCCGACGACGGCACGGTTCGCCTGTCGGAAGCGCAGGCCCGCGCCATTCTCGATCTGCGCCTGCAGCGTCTCACGGCGCTCGGCCGCGAGGAAATCGCGGAAGCGCTCAACAAGCTCGCCGCCGAAATCGCCGAATATCTGGAAATCCTTGGCTCGCGCGAAAAACTCTTCGGCATCGTCAAGGACGAGATGCTGGCGGTGAAGGAGGCCTACGCCACCCCGCGCCGCACGCAGATCACCGAGGCTGACGGCGAGGTCGAGGACGAAGACCTCATCGCCCGCGAGGATATGGTCGTCACCGTCTCGCACGCCGGCTACATCAAGCGCGTGCCGCTTTCGACGTATCGCGCGCAAAGGCGCGGCGGCAAGGGCCGCTCCGGCATGCAGATGAAGGAGGAGGATTTCGTCCACCGCCTCTTCGTCGCCAATACGCATACGCCGGTGTTGTTCTTCTCCTCGCGCGGCAAGGCCTATAAGGAAAAGGTCTGGCGGCTGCCGCTCGCGGCGCCCCAGGCGCGCGGCAAGGCGCTCGTCAATATGCTGCCGCTGGAGGCGGGCGAACGCATCACCACCATCATGCCGCTGCCCGAGGACGAATCGAGCTGGGCGACGCTCGACGTCATCTTCGCCACGACCGGCGGCACGGTTCGGCGCAACAAGCTCTCGGACTTCTGTGAAGTGCGCCGCAACGGCCTCATCGCCATGAAGCTGGATGAGGGCGAGGCGATCGTCGACGTCGCCACCGCGACGGAAGCCGACGACATTCTGCTCACCACGCGCGACGGCCAATGCATCCGCTTCGCCGTGCCGGAAGTGCGCGTCTTCCAGGGCCGCACTTCCATGGGCGTGCGCGGCGTATCGCTGGCCGGCGACGATCGCATCATCTCGCTCTCGATCCTGAAACATTTCGAGGCGACGCCCGACGAGCGCTCGTCCTATCTCAAGAAAGCAAGCGCCCTGCGCCGCCGCATGGGCGAGGATGTCGCGCCGGACGCAGGCGCCGACACGGAGGAGGGGGCGGGGGCCGTCGAGCTCTCCGACGAGCGTTTCGCCGCCATGCAGGCCGCCGAGCAGATCATCCTGACGGTTTCGGAAAACGGCTACGGCAAGCGCACGTCTTCCTATGAGTACCGCATCACCGGCCGCGGCGGCAAAGGCATCGTCGCCATGGCGGTGAATGCGCGGAACGGCAAATTGGTTGCCTCATTCCCCGTGGGGCAGGACGACGAGATCATGCTCGTCACCGATGGCGGCCAGTTGATCCGCTGCCCGGTGGAGGGAATCCGCATCGCTGGGCGCGGCACGCAGGGCGTGATCGTGTTCAACACCGCTGCGGATGAGCGCGTGGTGTCGGTCGAGCATATTGGAGATGTGGGTGAGGATGATGGGGAGGAGGGGGAGGGGGAGTAAGCCCTGCTCACTCATATCAATGCAGTAGTCAGATCTCGATGAGCGGGGCAAATTTGCTCTTTGGGTTCGGTACGTCGAAACAGGTTGTGCTGTGAGACACGATCGGGATCACGATAAGATTGGGGTCGAGCATCTGATGTTGGCGTAGCGCTCGGCTTTGCACGCTGAAAAGAATCCGTTGAACATGCGAGCGATCCGTTATGCTCGCATCCGGATGCAGTACATCGGCGACCACGGCATTCAACCCGGCTCCGCTGCCGTTGATCGAAAAGTCACATAGAGCTCGAAAGTCAGCTTCCGCAACGCCGATAAAGTGAAGCCAGACCACGCTTGGCCTATTGGCGGGGCATTGGTCGGCCGCTCCTTTAAGAATTTGCACTAGGCGGCGCCTGAAGCGTGTTGGGGCATGCGAGCGAACCGCGAGGCCAAACACTTTGTGCGAGGTGATAACGCAGATGGTGAAGCGCTCGGATTTGTCATTCTCCGTCGCCAGCTGCACCTGTTGCTCAAGCTCGTCAACGGCATCCGTATTTAGAAGCGCTTGCTATTCCGGCTTCGGCGAAAATGCAAGAGAAAAGTCCTCCGTCTCAAAGGGGTTATTGATGCCAGCCTTCAATGCCGCTTCAAACCTACCTGGCAAGTTCTTGCACTCGTCCGCAGCCTTCTTAAGAGTCAGCGTGAATTGGCCTGAGTCAACGTTAGTGAGAAGTGCTTCTGCCGTTCGATCGAATATGGCTGTAAGATTGACGAGCGAGTCAGTCTTGATTTGATCGCCGGTGTCGTCGCCCATCGTCTTGCATTCGACTGCTACATGGCCCGCCGGAGTTTCGACGAGAAGGTCGAAACGGTCGGCGCCTTCGAGATCGGCGAAAGTTACGCGGAAGCCCTTTCGGACGAAATGCGTCCAACAGCAAATCTCATGCTCGAGCTGGCGTATGTCCCGACCCAGATTGTCAATGATCATCGAGCGAAATCGGTCGGCAGCCTTAGCAGAAAGCGAGCGGCTGATGCGGTTGATGCCTGCGACCAACGCGGCCGCTCGAACTGCTTGCGGATTGGCGATGTCAAGGCTGAAGGCGGGAATGCCGTAGGTAAAGCGAAGGCACTCTTCCTGAAAGAAATAGCGGTCGCCATAGATTGCGCGAATAGTAGGCTTAAGCGCCTGCAAGCGTTGTTCTATCTTGCGGGTTTTCTTATCCAGCGTAGCAGCGCCGACGAAAGTTATGAACTCAGCGACCTCGCGGGGAAATTCGGATTGTGACAACGCGTAGCGATTCCTTGGAAGGGCCGTCGGCACGCCATTTTTTGCTGACATTCGCTCTCCTTTACTGTCCCACACCGCCCGACACAGCCGCCACCACAGCCGCGCTCTTCTCCTCCTGCGCGCGCGCCATCTCCCTTGCCACCACATATTGATGCCGCGCCTTCAGCGCGCTGATGCTCAGCCAGGCCGCGACGCCGACGCCGATGCAATGGGCGAAGAGCAGGCTGAAATTCACCAGCAGGACGAACACGTCGAGCGCGCGGATGATCTTGCTGGGATCGGTGATGGCGATGCCCGGCGGCTGCGACACCGTCTTGCCGATGAGCAGTGCGACGCTCAATCCGACGCCTATGAAAGACAACAGCGCGCCCATGACATTGACGAAGCCGCCCGCGCCGACGAACCAGAAGGCCATGCGCCTTTCATGCGCGAGATAGCGTTCGGGACGGCTGCGGATGGCGGCGGCGGCGTTCATGTCGCGATAGCCGAACAGGATAGAGAGTAGCATGAGCGCCAAGGCGGCCGACGCCCAATAGATGGGTTCGCCGAAGTTCGAGCCGCCGGGGCTCACGCTATGGCCCGCAAAGGCGAAAGCCAGCAACAGCGCCGACACGACGCCGAGAAAGAGCTGCACCCAAAAAGCCGTGGCGCCGAAGAAGCGAAAGCTCTGTGCGAGGCCATCCGCAATCATCGCCGCAACGCTCGCCGGCGCAGGCTGCTCGATCGCCTTGTCGGAGGCGGGAGAGAGACGGTCGAACAGCGCGAAAGCCGCGTAAAGGACGGCGAGGGCGCCAAAAGCATAAGCGGCGATTATATGCGCGAGTTGAAGATGCTCTGCGGCCTGGGGCGCGCCCGCGTCCCAGAAGGGCAGTGGGTATTCCCAAAAGAAAATCTGCTCGCCTCGAAAGACCGCCGCGAGCGCCCCGGCCGCCGCCGCCGCCATGAACGAGAGATAGATCGCCTGCCTGAGCCAGAAGCCGATCATGCGCCGCGCATTGTGCGGCCCGCCGCTCTCGACCATGAGATAGAGAGTGAGGCCGAGCAGGATTTGCGCGACGAGGAAAAGCGCCGCTGTCAGCCCGAGCGATATGTGCAGCTCGGTGAGGGAGGCGCGCGTCGCGGCGTCCAGTTGCGCGTGCTCGCGAACCGCGCCGACGCTAAGCGCCACGGCGCCGGTAGCAAGAAAAATCCAAAAAACCAACACTGACAACAAATTGCGCCTAGGATCGGAGCCCATCGGACATCTCCATTCGGCGGGATTGCGACGCGCCTTCGCGGCCTTCCGCGCTGCAATATAGCCCAAGCGCCGCCTTGCGTCCCTGCGCCAAAGGGTCCGCGCCGGCGAGTCCCGCTACTCGGCGTCATGGCCGCGCTTGTCGCGGCCATCCACGCTGCGCCGCCGACGCGGACAGCTGGAGCATGAGCGAGCAACGCCACTTCCTTTCGCCGCGCGTCGTAATGGCGTGGCGTGGATGCCCGCGACAAGCGCGGGCATGACGTGGCTGCGTTAGGTGTTAACCTCCATTCAGAGCCCTGATCCCGGCGGCGCCCCCTTGCTCTTGGCCTTGTAACCCCGTAAAAGCCCGCCGCGCGCGGGCGGAGGACCCGCCCAATCGGAACGGGACAATGGCCAAGGAAAAATTCTCTCGCACCAAGCCGCACTGCAACATCGGGACGATCGGGCACGTCGACCACGGCAAGACGTCGTTGACGGCGGCGATCACCAAGGTTCTGGCGGAGACGGGCGGGGCGACGTTTACGGCCTACGATCAGATCGACAAGGCTCCGGAAGAGAAGGCGCGCGGCATCACCATTTCGACGGCGCACGTCGAATATGAGACGGCGAACCGCCACTACGCCCACGTCGACTGCCCCGGCCACGCCGACTATGTGAAGAACATGATCACCGGCGCGGCGCAGATGGACGGCGCCATTCTCGTGTGCTCGGCCGCCGACGGCCCGATGCCGCAGACCCGCGAGCACATCCTGCTCGCCCGTCAGGTCGGCGTGCCGGCGCTCGTCGTGTTCCTCAACAAGGTCGACATGGTCGACGATCCGGAACTGCTCGAGCTCGTCGAGCTCGAAGTCCGCGAGCTGCTGTCGAAGTACGACTTCCCCGGCGACGATATTCCGATCGTCAAGGGTTCCGCTCTGTGCGCGCTCGAGAACAAGAATCCCGAGATCGGGCATGACGCGATCCTGAAGCTGATGCAGGAAGTCGACCGCTACATCCCGCAGCCGGAGCGTCCGAAGGATCAGCCCTTCCTGATGCCGGTCGAAGACGTGTTCTCGATCTCTGGCCGCGGCACGGTGGTGACGGGCCGCATCGAGCGCGGCGTCGTGAAGGTCGGCGAGGAAGTCGAGATCGTCGGCATCCGCCCGACGACCAAGACGACGGTGACCGGCGTCGAAATGTTCCGCAAGCTGCTCGATCAGGGCGAGGCGGGCGACAACGTCGGCTGCCTGCTGCGCGGCACGAAGCGCGAGGACGTGGAGCGCGGCCAGGTTCTGTGCAAGCCGGGTTCGGTGAAGCCGCACACGAAATTCAAGGCCGAGGCTTACATCCTCACCAAGGAAGAAGGCGGCCGTCACACGCCGTTCTTCACCAACTATCGTCCGCAGTTCTACTTCCGCACGACGGACGTGACCGGCATCGTGACGCTCCCTGAGGGCGTCGAGATGGTGATGCCGGGCGACAACGTCACGATGGAAGTCGTGCTGATCGTTCCGATCGCCATGGAAGAGAAGCTGCGCTTCGCTATCCGCGAAGGCGGCCGCACGGTCGGCGCGGGCGTCGTCGCTTCGATCATCGAGTAACTGAGCGGTCCAAGTGGCCGGATTAAAGAAAGCCCCGCTGGCAGGCGCCGCGGGGCTTTTTTTATTTACAAGAATACAAGCTGAGGCGCTTCGCCTTAAGCCTGCGCGAAGCAGCCTTGCGCCGCTTCGCCCGGGCGGGGGGGCTTGCATCAGGCGGCGAGGTCCTCACCCAGCGGAACCCACGGGGCTAGGCCTTCGTCGTCCTCAGCGTCGCTTTCGGAAATCTGCAATGCGGCGGCGACGGCGGAAATGCCGATTTCGCGGTAGAGCCGCGCCAGAAGATCGTGAGGATGCCCGCCGGATTGGGACGGGTTGGGTTGGGCCGATGATTTATCCGACATGGCGGTTTCCTTTACGCGGACGCTCGACGCTGACGCAGGGTGTAAGAGCGCAGCGAATTTGGCTGGTTTCTATTTAATTTGTCGCTAATGCCCGCGCTTGGCGCGGCGAAGAGTGGCGATCATTGCATTCGGCGATGTTTTGGCCGAAAAATGCTCGCGCCCGCCCGCTGGCGAACTTCATGCGAGGCTATCTACCAATATGCGTCGAACGCTTCCGCCTGAGCCGTGGTCGCAAGCCGCTTTATGGAGTCGCGACGTTGCTCTCTTCGGGGCGACGGTGGCGCTGCTCTCGGTTCTGCTTGCGCGGCTGAACGTCATCGAGCCGTCGTCGGCGCTCGCCGCTTTCGGCGCCGCCGTGGCGCTGGCCTTGGTGGCGCTGCTTCTCGTCGGCGCCGCAAGCGTCGTCATCTGGCGGACGGGGAGACGCGGCGTTGGATCGGCGGTCGGCGGCGGCCTGATCGCGCTGCTCACGCTCGCTTATCCATCCTATCTCGCTGTCGAGGCGGTTCGTCTCCCGGTGCTGTCCGACATTTCCACCGACGTCGGTAATCCCCCTTACTTCTCACTGTCGCGCGCCGCCTACGACGCGCGCAAGGGCTTCCAGCCCAAAGGATTGCCGCCCAAAGCCCGCGAGGCGCAGCGCCCCGCTTACCCCGATGTCGAGCCGATCGTCGTAGACCTCGACGCCGACGAAGCTTTTGCGCTGGTGCTGAAAACGGCGAAAGCCGTCGGCTGGAAGGTCGTGGATCAACGCCCGCCCGGCGGCCGAACCGGGGAAGGGCACGCCGATTTCCTGGACAAGACGCCGATCATGGGCTTCGACGAGGACATCACCATTCGGCTCAAGCCGCTGCCCGGCCAGACGCGCATCGATTTGCGCTCGGCGTCTCGTTACGGCCGGCACGACTTCGGCGCCAACGCCGCGCGAATCGTCGCCTTCGCCGAGGAACTGCAAACGCAATTGGACGCGCGATAGGCCAATTGGACCGCGCGCCTTCTTGCGCGCAGCTCTCTCCGATCGATAGGCGTGCGGTCCGACGCCGTCACTCGTTTTTGAACAACGACTCTGGTATTGTCGCGCTCGTTCTCCAGTTTAACGGGCAGGAGGCCGAGGACAGCCCATGGCCAATCAAGGCGACGGCGCGAGCGCGGTTCACAGCGTTCCGAACTTCACCCGTGAGGAAGAGCTTCACGCGCTTCGAGAGATGCTGCTGATCCGCCGCTTCGAGGAGAAGGCGGGCCAGCTTTACGGCATGGGCGTCATCAGCGGCTTCTGCCATCTCTATATCGGCCAGGAGGCGGTCGTCGTCGGCGCCAAAATGGCGGCGCGCGACGGCGACCAGTTCACCACGAGCTATCGAGACCACGGCCACATGCTCGCCAGCGGCATGGAGGCCAGGGGCGTCATGGCGGAGCTCGCGGGCAAGAGGGGCGGCTATTCCAAAGGGAAGGGCGGCTCGATGCATATGTTCTCGCGGGAGAAGAATTTCTTCGGCGGGCATGGCATCGTCGGCGCGCCGGCGCCGATCGGCGCGGGGATCGCTCTCGCCAACGCCTATCGCGGCGACGGCAAGGTGTCGCTCACCTTTTTCGGCGAAGGGGCGGCCAATCAGGGACAAGTCTACGAAGCCTTCAACATGGCGGCGCTGTGGAAGCTGCCGGCGTTGTTCATCGTCGAAAACAACCGCTACGCCATGGGCACATCGTTGACGCGCGCCGCCGCGCAGACCGACTTCGCCATGCGCGGCGCCGCCTTCGGCATTCCCGGCCATCAGGTTGACGGAATGGACGTGCGCGCCGTGCGCGCATCGACCGCCGAGGCGCTGGAATGGTGCCGTTCGGGGAAGGGGCCGTATCTTCTCGAGGCCCAGACCTATCGCTATCGCGGCCACTCCATGTCCGATCCCGCCAAATACCGCTCCAAGGAAGAAGTGCAGAAGATGCGCGAGGAGCATGATCCGATCGAACAGGTGCGCTTGCGCCTGCTCGCCGACGGCGTCGCCGAGGACGAGCTCAAGAAAATCGACGCCAATGTTCGCAAGATTGTCGCCGATGCGGCGGATTTTGCCACGAGCGACAAGGAGCCGGATCCTTCCGAGCTTTATACGGACGTGCTGGCGGGAGCCTGAAATTTTATGTGCTTGATGTTTTCCCCCTCCCTGTCCCTCCCCCGCAAGCGGGAGAGGGAACGATCACGATCAGCAGCCTCAATGAAGGCGACAATTTGCTCCCTCTCCCGCGAGGCGGGGGAGGGTTGGGGAGGGGGCTTCGAGCCATGACCATTAACGTCCTCATGCCCGCCCTTTCTCCCACCATGGAGCAGGGCAAGCTCGCCAAATGGCTCAAGAACGAAGGCGATGCGGTGAAGGCCGGCGATGTCATCGCCGAGATCGAGACCGACAAAGCGACGATGGAAGTCGAAGCGATCGACGAGGGCGTGCTGGCGCGCATTCTCGTGCCGGGCGGCACGGAGAATGTCGCCGTCAATACGCCGATCGCAGTGATCGCCGGCGAAGGCGAGGACGCTTCCGCGGTCGAAGCGCCGCCAGCGGCAAAGGCGCCTTCGCCGCCCACCGCGCCGCAGGATGAAGCCGGCGAGGCGAACAAGGCCCGGCTAGAGGCCTCAGCGCAGGCTGCCGCGCCGCAAGCCAAGCCCGTCAGCGTCGCCGCGCCGCCTCCCGTCTCCGCCGAGCCGGAAGTGCCGGCGGGCACAACCATGATTCCCATGACCGTGCGCGAAGCCTTGCGCGACGCCATGGCCGAGGAGATGCGCCGCGACCCGAACGTCTTCATCATGGGCGAGGAGGTGGCCGAATATCAGGGCGCCTATAAGGTGACGCAGGGCCTGCTGCAGGAATTCGGCCCCATGCGCGTGCGCGATACGCCGATCACCGAATATGGCTTTGCCGGCATTGGCGTCGGCGCCGCTTTCGCGGGCCTGCGGCCGATCGTGGAGTTCATGACCTTCAATTTCTCGATGCAGGCCATCGACCACATCGTCAATTCCGCGGCGAAGACGCTTTATATGTCGGGCGGGCAGGTCCATTGCCCGATCGTCTTTCGCGGCCCGAACGGCGCCGCGGCGCGCGTCGGCGCGCAGCATAGCCAGGACTACACCGCCTGGTATTCGCAAGTGCCCGGGCTCATCGTCATTTCGCCCTCCAACGCCAGCGACGCCAAGGGCCTGCTCAAGGCGGCCATCCGCAACGACAATCCGGTGATCTTTCTCGAGAATGAAATTCTCTACGGCAAGACCTCGGAAGTGCCGGCGCTCGAGGATTTCGTGCTGCCGATCGGCAAGGCGCGCATCGCGCGGCCGGGAACGGATGTGACGCTCGTCTCCTTCTCGATCGGCATGACTTACGCGCTCGGCGCCGCCGAGGCGCTGGCGAAGGATGGGATCGAGGCGGAGGTCATCGACCTGCGCACCCTGCGCCCGATGGACACGGACACGCTCGTCGAGTCGGTGAAGAAAACCGGCCGCTGCGTGGCGATAGAAGAGGGTTGGTCGCAATGCGGCGTTGGGTCCGAGATCGCCGCGCGCCTGCAGCAGGAGGCCTTCGACTATCTCGATGCGCCGATCGCGCGCGTGACCGGCAAGGACGTGCCCATGCCTTACGCTGCGAATTTGGAAAAGCTCGCGCTGCCGAGCGTCGCGGAAGTCGTGGCGGCGGCGAAGGCGGTTCTTTATCGCGGGTAGGAAACATTCAAGCGCGCCTGAAGGCGCGCGGTCCGGGACCGCGAGCCTTCAGGCTCGCAAACAACCAGTTCGGTTGAGCCATGTGGAATCGCTGGAAATGAACGTCGCGGCGCCGAATCCCTCCCATCCTCGCGTCTTCGCTTCGCCATTGGCGCGCCGTCTCGCTAAGGAAGGCGGACTCGATCTTTCGGCCTTGACCGGCTCCGGCCCGCATGGCCGCATTATCGAGCGCGACGTAAAAAGCGCGCTGGCGGGCGGGGCGCGTAAGGCGGCGCCTGAAGCAAGGCCGGTCGCGCTCGCCGAGGCGCCCTCGGCCGAGGCCACACGCAAGTTCTATGCGGCCGATTCCTTCGAGGAAGTCCCGCACGATTCCATGCGCAAGGCGATCGCCCGCCGCCTCACGGAGTCGATCCAGACCGTACCGCATTTCTACCTCGACGTTGATTGCGAGATCGACGCGCTCCTGCGTCTTCGCGAGGAGTTCAACGCGGCCGCGCCCAAGCGCAGCGATGGGTCGCCGGAATGGAAGACCTCGGTCAACGACTATATCGTGAAGGCGCTGGCGCTCGCCTTGCAGCGCGTGCCCGAGGCCAATGTCACCTTCGCGCCCGAGGCGATGTTGAAGCACAAGGCTTCCGACATCGGCGTCGCGGTCGCCATTCCGGGCGGGCTCATTACGCCGATCATCCGCAACGCGCAGGCGAAGACAGTTCGCGAGATTTCGGACGAGATCCGGGAGCTTGCCGGCCGCGCCCGCGAGCGGAAATTGAAGCCGCAGGAATATGAAGGCGGGGTCTCCGCCGTCTCCAACCTCGGCATGTATGGGATCAAGAATTTTTCGGCGGTGATCAACCCGCCGCAATCGACGATCTTCGCCGTGGGCAAGGGCGAGCAGCGGATGGTCGTGAAGAACGGCGCGCCCACGGTCGCCACCATTATGAGCGTGACGCTATCCTGCGACCATCGCGCAGTGGACGGGGTCTTGGGCGCGGAGCTGCTGGCGGCTTTCAAGGCGCTGATCGAGCAGCCAATGGGGTTGTTCGCATGAGGCTTGCCTCCACGCTCACCTGTCCCCGCTGCGGACACGCTGAAACGCTCACTATGGCCGAAAACGCCTGTGTCGTCGTCTATGATTGCCCCGCCTGCGGCGCCCGGATTACGCCGAAAGAGGGCGATTGCTGCGTCTTTTGCTCCTATGGCGACGTTCCGTGCCCGCCAATCCAGGCGGAACAGCATTGCTGCCCCAGTCTGCACTAAAATATCGCCGTGGACGCGCGCGAGATTTGTCGGCATATCCTTGTTTAGACTTTCTCTAAAGATACAAGGAGCGGCCCGTGGCGACGGAAGCGGATATTCTCAAAGCGCTGGAAAACCTCTACGCGCCTGGCGGCATTTCGCTGGCGCGGGCGGTGAGCGGCATCAATCTTTCCGGCGCGAAAGCCTTTGTCTCGCTCGCCGGCGATCCCGCAAAGCCCGAAGGCTGGGAGATCGCCCGCGCCAACGCCGAGAAGGCGATCAAGGCGGTGCCGGGCATCGAGGCGGTCGTCGTGACGCTCACTGCCGAGCGCGCCTTCGGCGCCGCGAAAGCGCACGACCACCATCACGGCCATTCCCACGCCGCGCCGCCGCCCCCGCAGGCGCGCAAGGGCCTCGCGCCGGCTTTGGAGAAAATCCGCTATGTCGTCGTGGTGGCCTCCGGCAAGGGCGGCGTCGGCAAATCGACGACCTCGGCCAATCTCGCGCTCGGCCTCGCGGCGCAGGGCTGGCGCGTCGGGCTCCTCGACGCCGACATCTACGGCCCCTCGGCGCCGCGGCTCTTCGGCCTGCATGACAAGCCGAAGGTGGAGAACGGCAAGCTCGTGCCGCTCGAAGCTTATGGCGTGAAGATCATGTCCATGGGCTTCCTCGTCGAGGAGAACACGCCCATGGTCTGGCGCGGGCCGATGGTGGCGCAGGCGCTTTCGCAATTGCTGGGGGAGGTGGCCTGGGGCGATCTCGACGCGCTCGTCGTCGACATGCCGCCCGGCACAGGCGACGTGCAGCTCACCATGGCGCAGCAGACGCCAATCGCCGGCGCGGTAATTGTCTCGACGCCGCAAGATCTGGCGCTGATCGACGCGCGCCGAGCGGTCGCCATGTTCCAGAAGGTCGAGGCGCCGATCCTCGGGATCATCGAGAATATGAGCTATTTCCTCTGCCCGCATTGCGGCGGACGGTCGGAGATTTTCTCGCATGGCGGCGCGCGCCACGACGCCGAGCAGATGGGCGTGCCCTTCCTGGGCGAAGCGCCGCTCGACATGAAAATCCGGGAGACATCGGACGCCGGCCGTCCGGTGGTCGGCGCCGAGCCCGACAGCCCGCAGGCCGCCGTCTATCTCAACCTCGCCGCCAAGGTGAAGACGCTGCTCGAAACCACCAAGCAGCGCGCCGCGCCCAATATCGTCGTCGGCTGACGCGCCGTCATTGCGAACATGTTTTCGAAGCCGGGTATACCCGGCTTCGCAGACGTGCGAAGCAATCCAGAGCCGCGACCCGGCTCTGGATATTGTTAGCCGATTGCCATTTGAACAGCTTGCATCGAGGCTTTGTCATTCCCGGCGGGCTGAAAGCCCGACCGGGAATCCAGAGCCACAAAAGCGCTGGTTTTGCTCTGGATTCCCGATCGCTCGCTGCGCGAGCGTCGGGAATGACAGTGAACCGATCAAACGGATCTCGTATTATGGGCTTTTTCAGAAATGGGTCGGGATAATCGAGTTGTCGCCCGCGTCCCATTTATAGTTGTAGCCCAGCGTCAATTCCCACGCCTGCACCCAGGGCGTGATTTTCGCCGCCGGATTGATGGCGCCAAACGGCAAGCCCGGAAGCTGCGGGATCGTCTCCGGCCCGCTGAGCGAGTTTTTGAAGGCGTAGACGAAGCCGAGATCAATGGACGAATTTTTGGTGATGGCGTAATTGAAGCCGGCCGCGGCGTGGTGGCGGTTGAGGATCGGCGCCAGCACATTCAGCGTCACGGCGAGGGGGCGCACCGCCCCGGTGCTATAATGATAGCCCGTCCGCAATGTCAGCGTCGGCGAATAGCGCCATTCCACGCCGACCGCCGCCGAATCCGTATCCTTCCAGAAGAAACCCGGTCCATTGGAGCCGCCCATCGAGCGGAAGGTGATCGGGAATGATGGATTCCCCAGCGAGGGCACGGCGGAATAGAAGATGTGGCGCCAGTCCGCCATGACCGTCAAATTCGGGAAGAGATCATAGGCGAGGCCGGCCTGCATGCTGGCGGGAACGTCGAAGCGTCCGTGATCGCCGATCAGCCCGGAGTATTTGTCGAGGCGCGACATCCACATCGGCGTCGACGCCGCAACGCCGAAACGCAGCCTGTCGGTGATCCCCCAGTTCAGGCCTGCGCGGAGGCCGCCGCCCCAGGACCAGTCGTAGGACATGTCCGACAGTTCCCAGGGGTTCGACGAATAGGGCGCGAAGACCTTGGCGCCCTGGATATTGACCATTTGCACGGCGACGGTGGGCGCGACGCCGATGGCGATCGGGCCGATTGGCGTATGGAATCGCCGCGCATAGGAGACGCTCATGAAGGCCTGCTCCAGATCGACGCCGGCGAAGCCCGCGCCGAAAACGCCGCCGTTTGGGGCGCGTCGATAGGCCGAGCTGTACGCCGTGTTGATGCCGCCGTTGGCGTAGCTGGCGATGCTCCAGGATGAGTCCGCGTCGATCGGCTGCACATAGCCGCCGTTGGGCACCGGGAACCAGGGCCGGCCGCTCTCGACATTGCCGGGAGCGACGACGCGAGGCGCTCCTTCGGTATAGTAGCCGCGGTCGGCGTTGATGACCGTCATGCCGAGTTGGAACTGCCGCTCGAGCCCCACAATGCCGGCAGGGTTGGCGGAAATCGCCATGGCGTCGCGCTGGTCGGCCGTTCCGGCGCCGGCGAGCGCCTTTTGGCGCGGACCGTAGCCGATCATGAAGTAGCCATCGGCGGCGAAGGCGGCGGGCTCCGCGAGGAGAAGCGCGGAAAAGGCGAGAGTGAAGGCGAAGCGGCGCGAGAGTGCTTTGTTCATTGCGGAAGCCCAGCGGCGGAAATATTCCAGCAACAAAGCTAACAGAGTCGCGGATCAACCGGCAGGCCGCTCGAGCTCCCGCCTGCAAATTCTTAAGTAATGTTACGTATTTGCAACAGAATTTGTTAGCGGCCGCAATAAGTTAGCTTTTAGCGCCGCCGCCGGATAACATAGCGATAATGGTCGGCGGTCTTTTCCGCGGTCACCAGCTCGTCGCCTGTCTGGCGAGCGAAGGCTTCGAAATCGGCCATCGAACCGGAGTCGGTGGCGAGCACCTCCAAAAGCCCGCCGACCGGGATTTCGCCCAAGGCTTTCTTGGTTTTCAGTATCGGCATCGGGCAGTTCAGGCCACGCGCATCCAAGGTCTTGTCGGTCATTGTCATTCTTCAGATGAACAGGTTGATGTCGGCCTTCGCGGCCTCTTCGAGATAGGTTGCTGCGCCGCCGAAGGACACGCCCTCGATCATGTCCTCTTTCTTGAATTCGAAAAGGTCCATGGTCATTTGGCAGGCGACGAGCTTCACGCCGCTCTCCAGCGCAATGTCGCGCAGCTCGTCTATTTTCGCGACGCCCTTCTTCTCGATCATGTTTTTCATCATCGCCGTCGCCCCGGCGGTGACGCCCGGCAGCGCCGCGAGAAGATTGGGCATGCCGATATGCGCGCCGGCGATCGGCATTTTCATCGCCGGATTGCCGAGCGGCGAAACCTCGAGATCGAGTTCCTTCTTGAGGAGGCCGAGACCATAGAAGGTGAAGAAGAGCGTGACGTCCATGTCCATCGCCGCCGCGGTCGTCGCGAGGATGAAGGGCGGATAGGCCCAGTCCAGCGTGCCTTTCGAAACGATGATGGTGAGCGATTTCCGGCTTTGGGCCGTCTCTTGTGTCACGATGCGTCCGTTCCTTGGCCCCCCGGCCTGCGAGGCAAAGCCCATACCAGCCGATGGGCCAAAAATGCAAACGCGCGCTGCCGAGCGAGGCGGGCCTCAAAAATCGATCAGCCGACGCCACATGCCGTACCATCCGCCCGCGCTGATCCCGAGCAGCGCAGCGAGACCAAGCGCCGTCATGTCCGGCTGTCCGAAATGCAACAGCGCCGCAAGCGGCGGGAAATAGAGACCGGCGCCGACGACGGAGAGCGCCACCGCCGCGATCGCCCAGAAAAACAGGTTTTCGCGCGCAAAGGGCGAAACGCCCTTCGGCAAAGCGTCAGAGAGCGCCAGCGTCAGATTGCCGATGATGAGCGTCGCAAAGGCGATCCCTCGACCTTCGGGCTCGTCGACGCCAAAGCCATTCGCGAGGAGATAGACGCTCAGCACCGCCAGAAAAACCGACAGGCCCTGGACGACGCCGAGCAGCAGGTCGCGCGTCCCGAAGAGTGCCTCGCTTTGCGGTCGCGGCGGCTTCAGCATGGCGTCCCGCTCGCCGGGCTCGGCCTCGAATGCGAGAGAGCAGGTGGGGTCGATGATCAATTCCATCAGCACCACATGCGCCGGAAGCAGCAAGGGCGGCAGGCCCATCAGAATGGGCGCGAGCGCGAGGCCGGCGATCGGCACATGGATCGCGGTGATATAGGTGAGCGCCTTGCGCAGATTGGCGGAAATGCGCCGCCCCAGCGCCACGCCGGCGACGATGGAGGCGAAGCGGTCGTCGAGCAGCACAATATGCGCCGCTTCGCGCGCCACGTCCGAGCCGCGCTGGCCCATGGCGATGCCAATATGCGCGGCGGCGAGCGCCGGCCCGTCGTTGACGCCGTCGCCGGTCATGGCGACGATATGGCCGTCGGCCTTGAACGCCTCGACCAGCGCCAGCTTGTTCGCCGGCATCACGCGGGCGAAGACGCGCACGTCGCGGATTTTTTGCGCCACTTCCTGAGAAGGAATCTGTGCGATGTCCGCGCCGGTGAGAACGCCCCCTATGGTGTCGATGCCCGCCGCTTTGGCGATGGCGAGCGCCGTCGCCGGATAGTCGCCCGTGATCATCGCCACCGACACGCCGGCGCGCCGGGCGGCGGCGACCGCCTCGGGAACGTCGTCGCGGATCGGATCCTCGAAGGCGACAAGGCCAATCACGCCATAGGGCGCGTCGTCGAGTCCGCTAGCGACAATCGGCGTCTCCGCCACAGCCAGCACGCGCAATCCCTCTCGCGCCATCTCCTCGACAACGGACGCATAACGCGCGTGCTCCGCTTCGCTCGCTCGCGCGAGCCGGAAGATCGCCTCGGGCGCGCCCTTGGCGGCTTTCAACGCGCCGCCATCCACCCGCCACGACTGAATGAAAGCGAGCAGCTCCGGCTTGATGGGAAAGCTCTCGATCGCCGTGCCGCCAGCTGGGATTTCCAACCTTTCGGCCATCGCATGGATGGCGCGGTCCATGGGGTCGACCGGGTTGGCGCTCGACGCGCGTAGCGCGGCCTGGATCAGCCGGTGCTGCTCGGCGTCCGGCGCGTCGGGTACCGGTTCAACGCCATCGCCGATATAGAGCCGCGCCACGGCCATGCGGTTTTCGGTCAAAGTGCCCGTCTTGTCGACGCAGAGGAGGGAGGTCGAGCCCAACGTCTCGGTGACGGAGGAGCGGCGCACAAGCACATTGCGGCTGGCGAGCCGGAAGGCGCCGATGGCGAGGAAGATCGCCAGCACCATCGGGAATTCTTCCGGCAGCAGACCGATGGCGAGCGTAATGCCGGCGATCGCCCCTTCGAACCAATCGCCATGCACGAGGCCGTAAGCGAGGATCACCAGCGCACAGAAGAGCAGGGCGAAGGCGCCGAGCCGCGCTACCAGCGCCCCGGTACGTTTCTGCAAAGGGCTCGGCTCGCCCTTGATGGCGGCGAGCGAGGCGCCAAGTCCCCCGACCGCCGTGCGCGGGCCCGTGCGCGCAACCTGCGCCACGCCAGAGCCGCGCACGATCATGGAGCCGGCATAGAGGAAGGGCGTGTAATCGCCGCCTGGGTCCGGGAAGGCGAGCTCCGCGCCGTCGCCAGCAAGCGTCTTCGTGACCGGCGCGGATTCGCCGGTGAGGATCGACTCGTCGACTACCAGCGCGTCGCCGGCGAGAAGAATGGCGTCGGCGGGCGCCCGCTGTCCCTCGCCGACGAGAACAATGTCGCCCGGAACGAGATCGCGCGCGGGAATGCGTCGCTCCTCGCCGTCGCGAATGACATGCGCCATGGGCTCCGCGAGCTGCCGAAGGGCCTGAAGGGCGCGCTCGCTGCGCAGCTCCTGGATGACGACGAGCCCGATGGTCGCGCCGGCGCCGGCAACCATGAAGAGTCCTTCGCCGAGATCGCCGACGAATAGGTATAGCGTCGCCGCCGCCGCGAGCAGGAAGAACATCGGCTCTTTGAGCGTGCGCAGGACGATCGCGAAGACGCCGGGGGGCTTGGCTTCGGGCGGGGCGTTCGGGCCGAATTCTGCAAGGCGGCGCGCGGCTTCTTCGGAGGAGAGCCCGCGCAGAGAGGATTGGTTCATGTCCGCCAGTCTCGTCAGTGCAAATGAAGAAGCGCAATCTAACGCGGGTCTCGCTTTGCGGCCGTATAGGCCAATCTCGAATAGGGGCGCTATCCGCTACGCGCGACGGAAGGGGCCCGCAAAGAAATTGAGCGCAAGCGAGCGCCTTATGCGACTTCCTCCCAAAGGGCTCCTTCGCGCAATCTAGCGAGGGCTCGGCCATCTGTCCCCATCCGTCTTGCCGCCACGGGGGGAAGCGATTAGTTTCCTTTCAATGGCGAGGGGCGCCGCAGGCTGCGGCTGAGAAGCACCCGTCGAACCTGATCCGGGTCATGCCGGCGGAGGGAATGCCAGGGCAGGGCGCGCCGCGCCCCTCATCCGGATTCCGTTCTTAGTCTGCTTGGCCCTCATCCGCTCCCTTTTAAGGAGCGCGATCGAAGGAAGCGTGACGATGAATATCCACGACAAACGCACGCCGCTCAGCGTCACCACCGGCCCGATCGGCAAGTCGCGCAAGCTCTATTCGTCGCCCGAAGGGCGCGCCGACATCCGCGTGCCCTATCGCGAGATCGCGCTCGATCCCTCATCCGGCGAGGCGCCCTTGCGGGTCTACGACCAATCCGGCCCCTATGGCTGCAAGAATTTCACGCCCGATCTCTCCGCTGGCCTGCCGTCGGCGCGGCCTTGGCTCGCGACGCGCGCGGGGTTGGAGGCCTATCAGGGCCGCGCGGTCAAGCCCGAGGACAATGGCTTTGCCGAAGGCGAGCGGCTCGTGCCGCCATGCCCGGCCGAGCGCAAGCTTTATCGCGCCGCCGGCTCGGCGCCTGTCACACAGCTCGAATTCGCCCGCGCCGGGATCGTCACGGAGGAGATGATCTATGTCGCGCATCGCGAGAACCTTTGCCGCGAACGCGCGCTCGACGCCGCCAAAAACCGCATCGCCGATGGCGAAAGCTTCGGCGCGGACATACCCGAATTCGTCACGCCCGAATTCGTGCGCTCGGAGATCGCGCGCGGCCGCGCCATCATTCCGGCCAATATCAATCACCCGGAGCTGGAGCCGGTCATCATCGGCCGCAACTTCCTCGTGAAGGTCAATGCCAATATCGGCAACTCGGCCGTGACCTCCTCGGTCGCCGAGGAAGTCGAGAAGATGGTGTGGGCCTCGCGCTGGGGCGCCGACACGGTCATGGACCTCTCGACCGGCCGCAACATCCACAACATTCGCGACTGGATCATCCGCAACGCGAGCGTGCCGATCGGCACCGTGCCGATTTATCAAGCGCTGGAGAAGGTCGGCGGCGACGCGCTGAAGCTCGATTGGGCGGTCTTCAAAGACACGCTCATCGAGCAGGCGGAGCAGGGCGTCGATTATTTCACGATCCATGCGGGCGTGCGTCTCGCTTTCGTGCCGCTCACCGCAAATCGCGTCACCGGCATCGTCTCGCGCGGCGGCTCGATCATGGCGCGCTGGTGCCTCTCCAAGCATAAGGAGAGCTTCCTCTACGAACGCTTCGACGAGATTTGCGACATTATGCGCAAATATGACGTCTCCTTCTCTCTCGGCGACGGATTGCGCCCCGGCTCAAACGCCGACGCCAATGACGCCGCACAATTCGCGGAGCTGGAGACGCTCGGCGAACTCACCAAGATCGCCTGGGAGAAGGGCTGCCAGGTGATGATCGAAGGCCCCGGCCATGTGCCGATGCACGAGATCAAAGCCAATATGGACAAGCAGCTGAAAGCCTGCGGCGAGGCGCCGTTCTACACGCTCGGTCCGCTCGTCACCGACATCGCGCCCGGCTACGATCATATTACGTCCGGCATCGGGGCGGCGATGATCGGCTGGTTCGGCACGGCGATGCTCTGTTACGTAACCCCTAAAGAGCATTTGGGCCTGCCAGACCGCGACGATGTTAAAACGGGCGTTATAACCTACCGCATCGCCGCCCACGCCGCCGACCTCGCCAAGGGCCATCCAGCGGCGCGCGAGCGCGACGACGCCATGAGCCGCGCCCGCTTTGATTTCCGCTGGAACGACCAGTTCGAGATTGGCCTCGACCCCGACACCGCGCGCCAATATCACGACGAGACCATGCCCAAGGAGGCGCATAAGGTCGCGCATTTCTGCTCCATGTGCGGCCCGAAATTCTGCTCCATGCAAATCACGCGCGATTTGCGCGAGGAGGCAAAGGAGATCGAGGCGCGCGAGAAGGGAATGGCTGAGAAGGCCGAGGAGTTTATGGAGAAAGGCGCGGAGATTTACGTGCGGGGGTGAGTTGAATGCTCGCGTCTGCAACTGTCATTCCCGGCGTGCCAAAGGCCCGACCGGGAATCCAGAGCCCCGCAGAGCGCTGTTTCTGCTCTGGATTCCCGATCGCTCGCTTCGCGAGCGTCGGGAATGACAACCTGACCACAGATTCCGTATCAGTCTTCGGCGCTCAAAGCTGCGACAAGGTCGTGGCGTTGAACTTCATGCCTACCGCAGTTTCCAGATTCGACAAGGCATTGTCGATCACCGCGAAGATCACCGCGCGCGACGAGGCGTTGCTCAGATCGAGCGAAGCCGTTGTCGATACGGCGTTCTTCGTCAGGCTCGACGTGAACGCCGCCGCCGCCTGATTGGCGGTGAACATTTGCGCTGGCGCCGTTCCATTCGAATAGTCGAGTGTCTGGACGACCTTGGAAAACACATTCGCCAGCGCGCTCATGCTGATGACGACGTGGTTCTGCGGCGTGACGACGGCGGTGGCGCTCGTCGTGGGGATCGGGTTCCCATAGAGCTGATCCAGATAATAATGCACCTGATAGGGATATTGCGCGTAAGTGTCCGTGCTCCCCCAGACAGAGGCGTAGGAGTTGATCGAAGCCACTGTCGCAGCCGTCGCAGTCGCGCCGAGCTTGCTGTAACGGGACACCAAAGGCCCGTAATAGCCCTGGTTGTAGGCCGCATTGGCGATCACTTCGAGGAAGCTGTTGGGCAGCGTCTTGAAGGTGACCAACGCATTGTCGAAATCCGGTTCCCACGGCGTCACCCATCCGCCCGCGCCCTTTCCGGTGACGTTTAGCGCCACAAGGTCGTTGTAGTGGAAGAAGGCCGGCAGCATCGGCCCGTAATATTTGTTGTTGAAGGACGCTGGCGTCGACAGCGTGTGCTGCTGCGCGGCGTTCGCGATGGTGAAGCCGATGTTTTTCTGGATCGCCACATAATTGATCAGCGAATGTCCGTCTGGCGTGTAGCTGCCCGAGACCATATCCGCCGCGTAATTATTGATCTGGTATGGCCCGCCTTGGCCAACCCCCATCACCGCCTGTTGAAGCGGCGAGGGATCGATGAGATCCGAGCTCGACGTATAGAGTTGTGTCTCGATATTCTCCTGCAAAAGCTGCGCGAAAATCGAGCCGACCAGATAGTCGTTGTTGAATTGAACGCCGGGGAAGCCTTCCTTGACGAGGTGAGAATACATCACGCCCGCAATGACGTTCGAGGCGATCAGATCGTCGTAATTGCCGCCCGTCAGCGTGAGGGAATCCTGGGCCGTGCCGACGCCGAGCCAGAGATGGAAGTTGATCGTTCCCGAGCTTTGGCTGGAGCCGCCAGTGTTGCCGCCGCCGCCGCTGGCGCTTTGGGTCGTCACAGTGATCGGTGACGATTGCGCGGAGTCGCCGGCGGCGTCCACCGCGGCGACCGCGAAGCTATATGTCGTGGCCGGCGAGAGATTGGAGACGGCGACGCTGGCGCCGGTGACGGTCCCGAGCAGGGCGCCGTTCTTATAAACCTTGTAGCCGGTCACGACGCAGGAGGGGACCGTGACGGCGCTCCAGCTCAGGGTCGTGGCGGTGCTCGTGGTTCCGGAGGCGGCCAGGCCGGCGGGCGTTGGCGGGGCGGTTGTGCAGGAGCCGCAGGCGCCAACATTGGTCCACGGCTGGCCCGAGCCCGGATAGACGCCATTATGGGTGGCGGGCTCGTCGCCGAGCGTCCACCAGTTGTTTCGGTAGACGAGGCCGCTCTCGCTCACCAGATTGCCCGGCGAGGCGTAGGTGGCGGACGCGCTCCAGGGAGCCGGGCAGGAATTGGCGGCGAAGGTGGGCGCGCTGACCAAGCATCCGATGACGGTCGTTACCACTTGCGCCTTTAAACGCTGGTTGATCATTTTAGCCCCGATAGGAATAGAAAGGAACGGCGGACGCCTTGAGCGCCACGATCTAGCTTGTAGACATTCGATCGTGCTCAAACTCTGAAAAAATACTTAGGAATTATTCGTATAATTTTACGAAGTCGGCCGACGCGTGCGTTTGACGATTTCGAAATTGCGCGCGCCCGGCCTCGGCGGCCGGGCGCGGCTCACTTATCTCAGCTGCGGCCAAGCACCTGCACATGCACGGCGCCCGTGCCGGAGGAAATGAGGCCGATCCGCGAGGCGGCGCCGCGCGAGAGATCGAGGCTGCGGCCGGTCCAGGCCGCCGGGCCGCGATCATTGACCCGCACCACGACCGAGCGGCCGCCATGCGAAACAAGCAGCCGCGTGCCGAGCGGAAGGGTGCGATGGGCGGCCGTCAGGCCCCATTGATTGAAACGCTCGCCGTTCGCCGTATGGCTATTGGGCTCATATTTGCGCGGGCCGCCGCCGTAATAGGAGGCGTTGGCCACGAAGGAACGCGCATTCTCGGGCATGGCGTAGCCGAAGGCGTTTTCGTCACCTCGGGCGTGGCGGCCGTAGCCATAATGGCGCGTCTCGGTTGACTGCTGTTGTTGCGAGCCAGCATCGGTTCCGCCGAAGAGTTGTGAAAGAAAATCCTGAGCGGCGGCGGGAACACTCATCAGACCTAACGCGGCTACGACAACAGAAACACGCTTCATTCCGTATTCATCTCCTCATGACTGCCTCCAACAAAATAAATAATTGAGCGCATACAGACTGAAATGCGTTCAATCTCATTTCGATGAGGCATGGTGTAGGTGAGGATTGGCGATCTAAAGATAGAATGTGGCGAAAATGTCCTGTTACCGGTTTGCGTATTCATGGCGCATAATCGCCTCATTTACGAAGAGGCGTGAAAACATGTACGATAAAGGCCTGCTAGATTATCCACGAGACTGGTATTCATATTGAAATATCCGGCGATATCCCACGAGCTTCTCGCAAACGCCTTTCATCGAGAAAGGCTGACAAATGGGCGGCGAGGCGCCAAAAGACCCGGGGGAGACATTACGCATGACCGACACCAAACGCCCCGCCGTCATCGGCGTCGTCACCGCCTCGGACCGCGCCAGCGCCGGCGTCTATAAGGATGAGAGCGGGCCGGCGATCGAGGCCTATCTGACCTCTGTTCTGACGACACCTTTTCGCATCGAGCGCCGGGTGATCCCCGATGGGTTCGAAAGCGTGCGGGATACGCTGATCGACCTCGCCGACGCTCTCGGCTGCGACCTCGTGGTCACGACCGGCGGCACGGGTCCGAGCCCGCGCGATCTGACGCCGGAGGCGACGCTGGCCGCCTGTCCGCGCGAGCTGCCGGGTTTCGGCGAGCTGATGCGGCAAGTCTCGCTCGCGCAGACGCCGACGGCCATTCTGTCGCGCCAGCTCGCGGCGCATCGCGGCAAATGCCTGGTCATCAACCTGCCCGGAAAACCGGCCGCAATAGAGCTGTGCCTGAACGCGGTTATGCCCGCCGTGCCCTATTGCCTCGATCTCATCGGCGCGGCCTATATCGAGACCGATCCAGCGCGGGTGACGGCCTTCCGGCCGAAGAAATAACTACCCGTACGGGCAGTAAGCGCTTTCGCGCCGCGACAATGGGAAGGCTTCTCTTGAGGCCCTCCCGTCTGTATAGGGAGATACGCGTAGAAGGCCCGAGTCGCCGGTTCGCGCGTCTTGGTGGATGCCGCAGACGAGGGCTTGAAGAGATGAGCGATTTGCGTCTGGTCGTGGTAGGCCCGACGGGCCGCATGGGCCGTATGCTGACGCGGGCCATCCCGGACACGCTGGGCGTGCGGCTCGTGGCGGCTCTGGGGCGCGAAGGGTCGCCGGCAATCGGAGCCGACAGCGGCGCCGCCTTCGGGCAGGGGCCAAACGGCGTGCCGGTGACGAGCGACATCGACGTTGCTTTGTCTGAGGCCGACGTCGTCATAGATTTTTCGGCTCCCGCCGCGACGGTGGCGCTTGCCAAGGCCTGCGCCAGGAAGCGTGTCGCCCATGTCATCGGGACGACCGGCCTTGCGCCGGAAGACCTTGCGACGATCGGCGAAGCCGCTCGCGAGACGGTGGTGGTGCGCTCCGGCAATATGAGCCTCGGCGTCAATCTGCTGGCTGTCCTCGTCGAGAAGGCGGCCAAGGCGCTGGGGCCTGGTTGGGACGCCGAGATCGTCGAAATGCATCACAAGATGAAGGTGGACGCCCCCTCGGGCACGGCGCTGCTGTTGGGCGAGGCTGTCGCAAAGGGCAGGGGGATCGACCTCGCCGAGCATAGCGCGCGCGGCCGCGACGGACTCACCGGGCCGCGCAAGGCCGGCGACATCGGCTTCGCGGCGCTGCGCGGCGGCTCCGTCGTCGGCGAGCATACGGTGATCTTCGCCGGCATGGGCGAGCGGATCGAACTGTCCCACCGCGCCGAGGATCGCGGCATTTTCGCCCGCGGCGCGATCGCGGCGGCGCTCTGGACGCGGGAAAAGGCGCCGGGGCTCTATTCCATGGCCGATGTGCTGGGCCTTTCCGGCGCGTGAGTTTTGCGAGACCGACATGAGCATGAACCGCACGCTTGTCCTCGTCCGGCATGGCCAGAGCGAATGGAACGCCAAAAATCTCTTCACCGGCTGGAAGAACCCCGACCTCACGCCGCTCGGCGTCGAGGAAGCGCGCCGCGCCGGACGTGAGCTGAGGAAGCTCGATCTGCTGTTCAGCGTCGGTTTCACCTCGGCGCTGCTGCGCGCGCAGCACACGCTGCAGCTCATCTTCGAGGAGCTGGGCCAATCAAATGTGCCGACCGTGAAAGATCGCGCGCTGAACGAGCGCCATTACGGCGATCTCTCCGGCCTCAACAAGGACGAGGCGCGCGAGAAATGGGGCGAGGAGCAGGTGCGTCTATGGCGGCGCTCCTATGACGTGCCGCCGCCCGGCGGCGAGAGCCTCAAGGATACGGTTGCGCGCGTTGTTCCTTTTTACGTCCAACGTATTTTGCCGCCGGTGATGCGCGGCGAGCGCGTCCTCGTCGCCGCGCATGGCAATTCGCTGCGCGCGCTGTGCATGGTGCTTGAGCAGATGACCCCCGAAAGCGTGACGACGCTGGAGCTCGCAACCGGGGTGCCGATCATCTACAAGCTCAACGCGGATTCGACTGTGGCGTCGAAGACGGTGCTGGAGCATTGATAGCGGCCGCGAAAGCCTGCCCGGGCTTTGGCAATTGAAATAGGTCGGTTTGGCGGGGCAGGTTTCGCCGCCCCGTCGCGTGATCCTCGGATTGGTCTTCCTGTCACCGACGCGTCCATCTCTATCTGCCTGCAAGTGCAGCGACGCGGCGGTTCGCGGGCCGCACGGAGCAGCGATCCAGCCAGTGGGTTACATTTGGGAAGGGGGTAACGTCGATCTCCTCAATGCTGGAAATACCGGTTTCGCCCGGTTCACGGAGCGTCGAGGCGAGGTTGATGTCCGCGACGGTGAAGTCGTCTCCCAACAAATATGGCTGGCGCAGACTGTCGTCCAGGATGCGAAGCGCGGCCGAGATTTGCTCAACCCACGCCGCAACGGGCTCAGGCTCCTTCTTCGAGAGGCTTCTAGCGACGCCTATGATACGCGGTTCGATCTCGTTGGCGGCCCAAAGAGTCCATTGATACATCCTGGCGCGACCCTTCTCATCCGCCGGCCACAGGGAGGCGCCTGCATAGGTTTCGGCGAGATATAGATTGATGGCGAGAGACTCCCAAAGAACAAACCCGTTGTCATTCAGACAGGGAACATGTCCATTGGGGTTGACGCGCAAATACTCCGCCGAGCGGCTCTCCGTATAGGGCTGGATGGGGATGTGCTGGTAGGGAACCCCAATCTCTTCTAGCGCCCATAATGAACGACTCGCGCGCGACCGGGCTTGTCCATAGAGCGTCAACATTGTTCGGTCCGCTAGTGTTGGAGCGTGGGGGCGGCGCCTGATCATCGTCATGCGCGACGGACCCTAAAGAGAAAGGCGCCAACGATCGCAGCGGCGGGGACAAATGTTCTTTTCCGCGTGAACCGTAGCCATCGCCAAGTTGGTCGGCAAGATTTCATTTCGGGAAAAATGCCCAACAGTTGCTGAGAAGCACTCCCGCCTCTGCTTCGCAAGCGTGGGGAATGACAACGGACCAATCGAGCGAAATCCGTATTGCTGCGCGACCGTCCACAAGAAAAAGCGCCAACCGGCATGTAGAGTAACGCACCATGGAAGCACGGCAAATCACCCCCGGCGCGTTTCACTACCCGGCCTTTCTCGACGCCGCCGCGCAGGCGCGACTCGCGCAGGAAATCGCCGACGCCATCGCCCAAGCGCCGCTCTACGTCTCGCGCATGCCGAAATCCGGCCTGCCCATGTCGGTGCGCATGACCAATTGCGGGCCGCTCGGCTGGATGAGCGACAAGGACAGGGGCTATCGCTATGAGCCGCGCCATCCAGAAACCGGCGCGCCATGGGCGCCCATCCCGCAGATGCTGCTCGATATTTGGGATAAGCTGACCGCCTATCCGAAGCCGCCGGAGGCCTGCCTCGTCAATGTCTACGCGGCGGATGCGAAGATGGGCCTGCATCAGGATCGCGACGAAGCTGATGTCGAGGCGCCGATCCTCTCGCTGTCGCTCGGCGCCGATTGCCGCTTTCGCCTCGGCGGGTGCAAACGCGCCGACAAGACGACAGCCCTCACGCTGTCGTCGGGCGACGCACTGATTCTTTCCGGGCCTGCGCGGCTATGTTTTCATGGGGTCGACCGCATCTTGCCGTCCATCCTCACGCCATTGCCGGCGCCGCTCGCCGGGCAGGGGGTGCGGGTCAATCTGACATTGCGGCGCGTGACTTAGCGCGCGTTCCACAAAAGCTGACGGACTTCTAAGGCGGGAAAACGCGCCAGGAGTCTGGTTTCGCGCGATTTCTCATCGCTCGCATTGCTCAGCAGTCACGGCGAGCGCGAGGCGTCATGTAAACGCAGTTCAGCTCCGGTTCACCTCGCCCGCGCCAAAATGCAAGCTTGAGACTAATCAAGTGGCGGTATTGTGTCAGAGCGCCCCTTCGTTGTAGTTTCGCCGCCGTCTCAAAGAGCGCCCGCGAGCGCCGAACCATTGGCACGCGCGTTTTAAAGAATGTGGGCGGACGCAAATTTGCAGCCGCCGAGGATGAGGAAAGGATCAAGGATGAAGACGATTTCCCTGCTGACGTTCGCTGCGAGCGTCGCTTTCGCCGCTTCCGCCGGCCAGGCCTTCGCTGCTGGCGACGCCGCCGCGGGCGAAAAGGTCTTCGCCAAGTGCAAGGCCTGCCATCAGGTCGGCCCGGGCGCCAAGAACGCCGTCGCGCCGGAGCTCAACGGCATCAGCGGCCGCAAGGCTGGCACGGCCGAGGGCTACAACTACTCCGAGCCGATGAAGAGCTCGGGCATCACCTGGGACGAGGCCACCTTCAAGGAGTTCGTCAAGAACCCGAAGGCCAAGGTGCCCGGCACCAAGATGATCTTCCAGGGCCTCGCCTCGGAAGGCGACCAGGACAACGTCTGGGCCTATCTCTCCCAGTTCAAGGCCGACGGCAGCAAGTAATCCAAGCCCGACGTCTCAAGATACAAGCGGCCCTGATTCAGGGCCGCTTTTTTGTTTCAAAATTATCACAGTCAATCAGGAATAGAATTGTCTAGAATGGAGCATTTCCAACATAGGTTTTGGCGGAATTATTCCAGGAAAAGCGACAAACTTGTAAGATTTCCAAGGTCCAGTTCTGGGCGTTGACTGAGAATTCTGCACTGCAATACTCAAGCGGAACATGGGATCGAGTCTGGCGGCAATCGGTCTCGTAACTTCTGCTTGGAGTCTCTCTTGGTGACGTCCACCACGCCCCAAAAAGCACGCATGCCGTTTCCGCTCGAACCGTTCGCATCGCGGATTGTCATTCTCGGCGGGCTGAAGGCCCGACCGGGAATGACAACGAGCCGGTCAAGCGGGTTTCGCATCCTTCATCCGCGCGCCAGCCTCTGCGCCATCGGCGCCGTTCTCGTCGCCACTCCCGCCCTTGCGCAGCAGGCGCTGCCGACGATCGATGTCGGCCGCGCGCATAAGACCGTCGTCCACGCGCCGGCGCCGCGCGCCCCGCATCCGGTTCAGGCGTCGCCTGTCGTCGCCGCGGCGCCTTCCCAGCCGCCCGAACCGGCGCCTTTCGTGCCGGAAGGCCAAACGCTCGGCGGAGGCCCCAGCGGCGTCATCGGCTATGTCGCGCGCGGCACCTCGACCGCGACCAAGACCAACACGCCGATCATCGACATTCCGCAGTCGATCTCGATTCTTACCAAGCAGCAATTGGAAGATCGGGGCTCTCTCAGCATGCAGCAGGCGCTCACCTATGTGCCGGGCGTGACGGTGACGGGCGGCGAGGGCAATAAGGACGCGATCACCATTCGCGGCCAGAACACCTCCGCCGACTTCTTCCGAGACGGCGTGCGCGACGATGCGGAATATTATCGCGATCTCTACAACATTGAGGCGGTCGAGGTGTTGAAAGGCCCGAGCGCGCTCACCTTCGGGCGCGGCGGCGGCGGCGGCATCGTCAACCGCGTCACCAAAAAGGCGGATGGGCAGACGATCCGCAATATCGAGACGAGCTTCGGCAGCTTCGGCCGCAAGCGCGTCACGATCGATGTGGGGCAGGCGATCTCCGACACGCTCGCCGTGCGTCTCAACGCCCTCTATGAGCACTCCTACGGCTTCCGTAATTTCTTCACGCTCGAGCGCTACGGCATCAATCCGACGCTCACCTGGAAGCCGCTGCAGAACACTTTCGTCACGCTGAGCTACGAGCATTTCCGCGATTGGCGCACCACCGATCGCGGCGTTCCGTCGATTGGTCTGGGCTCCTACTTCCAGGGCTTTCCGGCGGGCCTCGCGTCCCACTATCCCGGCTATC
The DNA here is from genome assembly GCF_026427715.1 of Methylocystis sp. MJC1. Taxonomy (NCBI): domain Bacteria; kingdom Pseudomonadati; phylum Pseudomonadota; class Alphaproteobacteria; order Hyphomicrobiales; family Methylocystaceae; genus Methylocystis; species Methylocystis sp. MJC1. The sequence goes on from NZ_CP107558.1 coordinate 1,983,708, forward strand.
CCGCGCCAACGTCCAATTACACTTTCTTCGGCGACGCCAATCCGGAAGCCAAGAAAAACAATTATTCAAAGGCCGACGTGAACATCGTCGACCTCAACTTCGAGCACAAGACCGACTTCGGCCTGGAGATCCGCAACCACACGGTCTACGCCAATTATCAGAAGCGCTACGCCACGACCTTCCCCGGCGAGAATGTACTTCTCTTCGAAGGCCCGCCCGGCGGCCAGATGGAGATCGAGGGCTATATCCACAACACGCCGCGGCGCAACGTCTTCAACCAGACCGACCTCGTGTATCGCTGGCAGATGACGCCTGAAATCAAGCACACATTCCTGACCGGCGGCGAATTCGGCAATCAGAAGTCTTCGAGCGAACGCAATCTTTCCTGCTTCGGAACGCCCGCGAATAACTTCGCCGTCACATGCGATGGCAGCGCGGCCGTGGTCGACGCGCCTTTCCTCAATCCGACGATCTACTATCCAATGGTCTATGGCGACGCGCGCGAGCGCCGCTATACGGATCTCACGCTAGCGTCGGGCTATGTGCAGGATCAGATCGAGATCACAAAACATATCGACGTCATCGCCGGCGTGCGCTTCGATCACTTCGATCTAAAGTTCCGCGGCGCCGACTATCCGCTTCCGCCCAACGCCGATCCGACTGGCCAGGCGACAGAGCAGCAAGAAGGCGAGATCGTCGATACGCTGAACGTGAACATCCGGCGTGTGGACAATAAATGGTCGCCGCGCCTCGGCCTCGTGTTCAAGCCGACCGAGAATCTCTCCTTCTACGGCGCCTATTCGCGCTCCTTCCTGCCGATGTCGAGCGATCAATTCGTCGTCATCACGCCCTCGCTCGCCGCGCTCTCGCCGCAGGGCTTCCAGAACTATGAAGTGGGCGTGAAATATCAGATCACGCCAAGCCTGCTGTTCACGGCCGCGCTGTACCAGCTCAACCGCTCCAACCAGCCGGTGACGGTCAGCGCCCTCAACGCCGTTTCCGCCAACACGCGCACGCGGGGCGGGGAGATCAGCCTCGTCGGCAATGTCACGGACCAGTGGCAAGTGTCGCTCGGCTACGGCCATCAATCGGCGCGCGTGCTGAGCGCGAACAACTATCCCGACCCGAACGACCCATTCCTCGTCTATGCCGGCAAGGTGACGCCGAATGTGCCGCGCGACACCTTCTCCTTCTGGAACAAATACGACGTGTCTTCCTTCTTCGGGGCGCGGCCGGGCGCCTTCGGGCTCGGCGCGGGCGTCATCTACAACGCCAAATTCTATCCCGCGATCGACAACGCCGTGGTCGTGCCCGGCTATGCGCGCGTCGACGCCGCCGCCTATTGGAAGATCACCGACACGATCTCGGCGCGCCTCAATGTCGAGAACCTTCTCGGCGCCCGCTACTTCGCAGCCGCGACCAACAACAACAACATCATGCCCGGCGCCCCGCGTTCGGCCTATGTGACAGTCAACGCGAGGTTTTAACCGACGATAACGAACGCGAGAGTGATACGAGATCCGCTTGATTAATTCAGTGTCACTCCCGACGCTCGCAAAGTGAGTGATCGGAAATCCGGAGCAAAACCAGCGCTCTTGTGGCTCTGGATTCCGGTCGGGCTTTCAGCCCGCCGGGAATGATGAGGTGGACGGCCCGGCCTCGCCGTCATTGCGAGCGAAGCGAAGCAATCCAGGGCAGCGACAGTGGCGCTGGATTGCTTCGTCGCTTTGCTCCTCGCAATGACGGCGAGTGGGAGAAATAAAATGATGCAGTTCAGAGGCGCTGTCTCTGAGCTGCTTTTGCGCGTTATTTAACCTCCAAATACTTTCTCTTCCTTATAATATTTCCATTTTGTGTCGGAATCTATTTGCTGAAACAATCCAGAAAAACGTAGCCTGAGCTTAAGCAGCGCCGGATCGCGCGCAGCAACTCAGGATCGACATGAAACAAGCCACACACACACGCGACGCGCATCGGCTGGCTGGCCTCTGCGCCCTCTCCGCCGCTTTAACGCTCTCGCATTCGGCCTCTGCGCAACAATCGCTTCCGACAATCGATGTCGGTGGCGCCCGCCGCGCGACCGCCCACGCTCCTGCGCCGCGCACACAACGGCCCGTGACAGCCGCGCCAATCGCAACCGCGCCCGCGCGGCAGCCCGCGCCGTTCGTTCCGCAAGGCGAACAGATCTGGCGCGGCCCCACCAATGTCGTCGGCTATGTGGCGGGCGGCACCTCGACAGCGACCAAGACCGACACGCCGATTCGCGACATTCCGCAGGCGATCACCATCCTCACCAAGCAGCAGCTCGAAGACCGTAATAGCCTGACTCTCGGCCAGGCGCTCTCCTATGTGCCGGGCGTGACGGTGGCGCAGGGCGAGGGGCAGCGCGACCAGCTCACCATTCGTGGCCAGCCGACAACCGCCGACTTCTATACGGACGGCGTGCGCGACGACGCGGAATATTACCGCGATCTCTACAACATTCAGGCGGTCGAGGTGCTGAAAGGCCCGAGCGCGCTTATCTTCGGGCGCGGCGGCGGTGGCGGCGTGGTCAACCGCGTGACCAAGAAGGCGGATGGCGAAACACTACGCGCCCTGCAGGTCTCGACCGGCAGTTTCGGCCGCAAGCGCGTGACCTTCGACGTGGGGCAGGCGATCAACGACCAGCTCGCCGCGCGCGTCAACGGCCTCTTTGAACAGTCCTACAGCTACCGCGACTATTTCAACATGAAGCGCTGGGGCATCAATCCGACCTTCACCTGGAAGCCCTTCGAGAAAACCTTCGTCACGCTCAGCTATGAGCATTACTTCGACTACCGCACGATGGACCGCGGCGTCCCGTCAGTGAATTGGAACGCCAATCCGACGATTGTCGCGGCGCAGAACCTTGGCGCCGCTTATTTGTTCCCCGGCTATCCCGCGTCGACGGACCGTTCGACCTTCTTCGGCAACCCCACGGTCAATTACGCCAAGACCGACGTCGATCGCGCCGTGCTGATGGTCGACCATACGACCGACTCCGGCCTCAACATCAAGAATCAGACCGTCTTCGCCCATTACGCGAAATTCTATCAGAACAGTTTCGCCAACAACGCCGTCGCCTTCAGCGGCTGCGCGGGCGCGCTGCCGCCCTGCGTGCAGCTCTCCGGCTACAACAATGAGACGCCGCGCCAGAATATCTTCAACCAGACCGACCTGACCTATACGCTGCAAATGACGCCGCAGATCAAGCACACGCTGCTTGCCGGCATGGAGTTCGGCAATCAGAAGTCCGACACCAACCGTAACAACGCGCGCTGGCTGAACCCCTTTACCGGCTCAGCGAACATCAACACTTTCTTCGGCTATCCTACGACTTTCCTGCCAGTGGTCTTCAACAACCCGAGCTTCCGCCGCCACACCGATCTCGATCTCGCGGCAGGCTATGTGCAGGATCAGATCAGCGTCACGAAATATGTCGACATCCTCGCCGGCGTGCGTTTCGACAGCTACAGCCTGAAGTTCGTCAACAACCTCATCAACCCGGCGCCGACGAGCGACAATTATTGGGGCCAGTCGCTCACCAACAACGTGGCCAGATGGTCGCCGCGCTTCGGCCTCGTGTTCAAGCCCTTCGAGCAGCTCTCGCTCTACGGCAGCTACTCGCGCTCCTTCCTGCCGGCGGCGGGCGATCAGTTCAACACGCTGACGATTTCACAGGCGAATATGCAGCCGCAGGGTTTCGAAAATGCGGAGGCGGGTTTCAAGGCGGAGATCACGCCAACCTTGCTTTTCACGGGCGCGATCTACAACCTCAATCGCACCAACCAGCCGGTCTCGATCAACGCTTTTTATAATGTGCTCACCGATACGCGCACGGTTGGCGGCGAGCTCGGCCTCGTAGGGCAGGTGACGCAGGAGTGGCAAGTCTCTCTCGGCTACGGCAATCAGCACGCCTATGTCACGAGCTCCGACCGCGTGCCGCTCGCAGGCATTGGGCCGCTCTTTACCGAAAAGGGCAAGGTCGTGCCGTCCGTGCCGCAGAACACTTTCTCGTTCTGGAACAAATACGACGTCTCGTCGCTCCTCGGCTTGGCGCCGGGCGTGCTCGGCCTCGGCTCCGGCGTGATCTACAACGACAAATTCTATGCGGCGCTGGACAATGCTGTCGTCATTCCCGGCTATGCGCGCTGGGATGGGGCTGTTTATGTGAAGGTGAGCGAGAATGTTTCCGCACAGGTGAATGTCGAGAACATTCTCAACGCGAGCTACTACGCGTCTGCGCATAACAACAACAACATCATGCCCGGCGCGCCACGTTCGGCCTTCGTGACGGTGAACGCCAAGTTTTGATTTTCCTGAGCAGCGACGCCATTCCCTTCAAGCGGTTTGGCGCCGGGGGCCGAAGGCCCCCTCGGGAATGAATCCAGAGCCAATGCGCGCGCGGCTTTGTTCTGGATCCCCGATCGCTCACCCAAGCGAGCGTCGGGGATGACCCAGCGAAAGGACCGCGGGGCGGTCGGCCCCGCCAGCGCTTTCTCGGCGCAAGCGGATCGGCTATGCGTCATCGGGCCGAGCAGGCGGCGTTCTAACCAACGCTCGCCTGCCGGATTCTCCTCGCCCGGAACAGGCCCGACGTGACCCGCAAACCTGACGAAATCTCCTCCGACCTCATGCAGCCCCTCGAAGCCCTGCCTGTGTTTTATCCGCTCGCCGGCAAGCGCGTCGTCGTCATCGGGGGCGGGGAGGGCGCGGCCTGGAAGGTCGATCTCGCCGCCGCGTCCGGCGCGCGGGTCGATGTCTACGCCGCCGACCCTTCCGATAAGCTGCGGGAGATCGTCGCCGTTCGCGCGAACGTCACGCTTCACGAGCGCCCGGCCGGGCCAGCCGATTTCGAAGGCGCCGCGCTCGCGCTCGGTTCGACCTTCGACGATGCGGAAGCCGACGCCGCCCGCAAGGCCGCGGACGCCGCACATGTGCCGCTCAATCTCGCTGACCGGCCGGCGATGAGCGATTTCATCATGGGCGCGATCGTCAATCGCTCGCCGCTCGTCATCGGCGTCTCGACCGGCGGCGCCTCGCCTGTCTTCGCCCAAGCCATGCGCGGGCGCATCGAGGCCCTCGTGCCGGCAAGCTTTTCCGCCTGGGCCCAGGCGGCGCAGGAATGGCGGCCGCAGATTCTCTCCTCCGGCCTCGACTTTCTGGCGCGGCGCGATTTTTGGCGCCGTTTCACGCGGCTGGCCTTCCGCGACGTCGAGCGCCAGCCGACAACGCAGGATCGCGACGCGCTGCTGGCGCAGGCGCGTGAGGCTGGAGACGCGGCGGCGCATGGGCGCGTCACTCTCGTGGGGGCGGGGCCGGGCGATCCGGAGCTCATCACCCTCAAGGGCATGCGCGCGCTGGCCGGCGCCGACGTCGTCCTCTTCGACGATCTGGTGCCGGCGGCCATTCTCGATTTTGCCCGCCGCGAAGCGACGCGCATCAATGTCGGAAAGCGCGGCTACAAGCCTTCCGTGCGGCAGGAGGAGATCACAGCGCTCCTCGTCGAGCTCGCGCGCGCCGGCAAGAATGTCGTGCGGCTCAAGGGCGGCGATCCGCTGATCTTCGGCCGCGCCAATGAGGAGATCGCGGCGTTGCGTGCGGCGGGCTTCGAGATCGAGATCGTGCCCGGCGTCACAGCCGCCTTCGCGGGAGCCGCAGCGCTCGGCGCGTCGCTGACGAGCCGCGAGACCGTGCGGCGGCTGCAATTCATCACCGCCCATACGAAAGACGGCGAATTCCCGGAAGATTTCGACTGGGGCGCCCTGGCCGACCGCCGCGCGACGACGGCTGTCTATATGGGAAACCGCACTTTGCCCGAATTGTCCCGGCGCCTGCTTCAGGAGGGCATGGCGCATGACACGCCCGCCTTCCTCATCGAACGCGCCTCGACCCCTGACGAGCGCATCATCAAGGGGACGATAAGCGATCTTCCCGAACGGGTGGCGCGCGAAACGGTTACCGGGCCCGTGATGGTTCTGATCGGCTGGGCGCTCGTGGAGAAATGAGGCGCGAGGGGAGGGGCGTTCGAACGTTTGTAAAATAGAACATATGTTCGAACACAGCTCGTCATGGCCGGGACAAGCCCGGCCATGACGAGGGCAGCGACAGGAAAGTGCGTGCAGGTGATACCATTTCCGTTTGAATAGCTCGCATGGGGACGTGTCATTCCCGGCGGGCTGAAAGCCCGACCGGGAATCCAGAGCCCCAAAAGCGCCTGTTTTGCTCTGGATTCCCGATCGCTCGCTTTGCGAGCGTCGGGAATGACAACGAACCAATCAAGCGGATCTCGTATGAGAGAAGGGCCCCGCCAGAAGGGCGTCTTTTGAAGCGCCATTCTTTCAGCGCGGGCGGCGGGGAAGGTAAAGCCCCGGCTTTTGTCCTTGCTGCGCGAACCCCACCCGGCGGCCTTCGGCCGCCGACCTCCCCGTAAAGGGGACGTATTTGGGGCTGAGCAGGGAAAGCCTCGGCTTTATTTACCGGGCACCGTCTCGATCGGAGCGCTTCCCGCCGGCATGGCGCCGCCCGACTCGGGCTCGATCACAGGAACGACGTCGACCTTGCCGCCGTTCGCGGCGCCGCCGGATGTCGCCGCCGCAGGCGCGGGCTTCGGGCCGCGCTTGGCGTGCAGCAGGCCCTTATAGGCGGAGGCGCGCTGGCGCATGGATTGCGGCGCGTCGCGGTCGTTGAGCACCTGCTCGAAGACGCGCTCAGCCTCGTCGTAGTCGTCGTTGAACAGAGCGTCGAGGCCGTTCCATTCCTGAGCGGAGAAGCGGAAGGCGCCGGTCGAGAGCATCAGCGGGCCGAGCGTGCGCTCGAGCTTCTCGCGGTCATCGCCTTCGACCACGATCAGCGCCGCGCGCAGCATGGCGATTTCCTGGGTCAGCTTATCGACGTTCGGGTCTTCGCCGATCGCGCTCAATTCGCTGAGCGCCTGAGCCTTGTCGGGACGCGCTTCGGCGGCGCGGATGCGGGCGAGGGCCGCATAGCCCTTGGGCGCGTCCTTGGCGATGGCGTCGAAAGCGGCGGCGGCCTCGGCGTTCCTGCCCTCGTCGGCCAGCGCCACGGCGGCGACATAGCGGGCGTTTGCCTCCTCGGCGGCCTTGAGGCGCTTATCCTGATAATAGCTCCAGGCGCCGGTCGCGGCGACGATCAGAAAAGCGCCGACGAAAATCGGCGTCTGATAGCGGCGCCAAAATTCGGCGGCTTTGTCCCGGCGGACGTCTTCGTCGACCTCGTGGAAAATATCCGACATGCTCGCGCGACCCTTGCGTTTCCGATTTTTCTTGTCCCCGAAGGGGAGACGGAGGGGTTAGCACAGGCGGACGCGAAAGGCGAGCATAGCGCCATGCGCCAAATGGGCGGCCAATATGCGGCCGCGAGCCATCACAAAAGCGCGACCGCCGCCTTTAGCAAATGCGCTTCATCAGGCGCTTCCGCGCAGGAGACCGAGAGCCCGGCCGCTTTCAGCGGCGCAGCGACGTCCTGCGAAAGCGCGACATGAGCCAGCCGCCCGAGCTGAGCCGTCAACCCGGCGGCAGACGCGAGCCGCAAAAAGATCTCCGCGCTGCGCCGGGAATAGTGAAGGACGATGTCGATCTCCCCGGCCGCCAGCGCTGCGCGCGCCTCCTCGGAGAGGGCCTCGGCCGCACGCGCCTCATAGACGTCGACGGCTGTGACGACATGGCCGGCGTCCCGCAAGCCGGTCTCCAGCGCCGCCTGCCGGTCGCGCCCGGCGAGATAGAGGAAATGAGCCGGGGCAGGGTAGCGGGCGCGCAACAGCGGCAGGATGGCGTCGGCGTTTCCCGCGACGATGTCTGGTCGCCAGCCATGCTCCCTCGCCGCTTTTGCGGTCTTGGCCCCGACGACGTGGAGAGGCAGCGGCTTATAGGGTTCCGCATCCGTTCCGGCGCAGTCGATCCCCTTGGCGCTCGACGCCAGCACGGCGTCATAAGCGCCCGGCGGAACGGGCGCTTCGGTCGCGGCAATTTCCAGCACAGGCGATACGACTGACGTAAAACATAATGATTTTAGTTTGTCCGATGTACGTAAGGCATCTTCCGCTGCGCGTAAAACAAGCGCGCGCCTCACATCAGCCCCGCGACGCCATGTGGCAGCTTCAGCACGATCTCATTGCCGGCGTCGGCGCCAATCATCGCCGCGTCGATCGCGCGGCCTTTGCGGCGCGCGATCCAGACTTGGCTGCCGTCCGCCTTCAGCACCTCGCCATAAAAAGAGAGTTCGTCGCCCGAGACGGTCGCATGGCCGGCGATCGGGGTGCGGCAAGAGCCGTCGAGCGCGGAAAGGAAGGCGCGCTCGGCGGTGAGCGCGAGGGCCGTCGCCGCGTCGAGCAGCGGGGCGAGCGCCGCGCGCGTCTCGGCGTCGCCGGCGCGCGCCGTCAGGCCGATCGCGCCCTGTCCGACCGCGGGCGGAAAATCCTCGAGCGGCAGCAGGGCCGTCGCGCGGTCGGCGAGGCCGAGCCGCTTCAACCCCGCGAGCGCCAGCAGCGTGGCGTCGATCTCGCCGCTTTCCACCTTGCCGAGCCGGGTATGGACGTTGCCGCGCAACAGCGTGGTTTGTAGATCGGGGCGGCGGCGCTTCACCTGAGCGGCGCGGCGCAGCGAGGCGGTGCCGACAGTCGCGCCGGCGGGCAGGGCGTCGATCGTCATGCCGTCGCGGCCGATCCAGGCGTCCCTCACGTCCTCGCGCAGCAAATAGCCGGCAATGACGATCTCCGCCGGCAGATGCGTGGGCAGGTCCTTAGAGCTGTGAACGGCGAGGTCGATGCTTCCGCCGATTAGCGCGAGATCGAGCTCCTTGGTGAAGAGTCCCTTGCCGCCGGAGTCGGCGAGAGACCGGTCCTGAATCTGGTCCCCGGTCGTCTTGATGATCTTGACGGGAAAATGGTCCTCGCTCACGCCATGCGCCTCGGCGAGGAGGGCGCGAACCATATGGGTCTGCGCGAGCGCCAGCGGACTGCCGCGCGTGCCGATGCGAAGGCTCTTGGTCGTCATGAGATTTCCCAGCGTGAGAGTCGCGCGGGACTATAAGGGCCGGGAAGGGAAGGGCAAGCGGCGGCGCCATAGCGCTGTCATCGCTTTTTGTCTCGGCGCTCAAACTGTCACCCTTCGTTCCGGGCCGTTGAGTTACCTTTCTATCCAGGCTGGACACGGCCCGCTCCTCTCCCCGCTTGCGGGGAGAGGCTGGGTGAGGGGCCGGGGCCGGAGCCCGGGCGTGCGTTAAGACTCGAGCGCCCTTCTGCGTTTTTCGTTTCCACTCATCCCCCAGGCCCCTCACCCAACCTCTCCCCGCGCGCGGGGAGAGGGGTGGCGCGTGGCCTCGGCGCTGAGGATCAACTGGAATCACGACAAGGCTCGGTGCGAGCCGCCTCGCTCCTTCTTGCGGGGAGGGATTATCCGCCGCGCCTAGGCTCGATTACGCCGGCGCTTTCCACCGCCGCAGGAAGCGGCGCGCGTCGCCGCCGATCGTCGGATCGTGCAGATCGAGAGAAAGCACTGGCGCGCCTGGCTTGAAATTGGCGCTCTTGAAATCGAGCCAAAACAGGCTCGGCGCCGTCGCGCTGCTGACGAAATAGACCTTGTTGGTGACGTCGGCGGCGGTGACCCAATTTGTTTGACAGGCGCCCCAGAAACTTTTGTCCGGCGCGCGGGCGGGATCGCGGAACGGAACCTGCGCGATGCGCAGCAGCGACAGCGCGCCGGCGACCGCCTCTCGGTAGCTCTTCGGATCGGGCAGATACTTCGAATAAGCGGCGAGCCGGACGAAACGATCCTCCGCCGTCTCGTCGCCGGGCAGCGGCTTGGTTCCGCCGAAAGGCGCATATTGCTTCACGCGCTCGATCATCTGGTCATAGGGCGGATCATTGGTCATCACGCGATATTCCGGGCCGTGATGAACGACGAGCCTTCCATCGATATATTCGATGATCGCCGAGTCGCCCCACGGATCTTGCACGGCGAGATGCGTGGGCAGGTGCTGTGTAAGGCCGAGGTCGCTCGCCCATGCGGCGGCGACGCGGAACTTGCCTTCCTTATGCGCGTCGACGACCTCGTTCACCGTCGCGAAATTGTCGAGAACATATTGCGCCCAATGCGTATCGGGTAGAACCGGGCGCTTGTCCGGGGCTTCAAGGCGGCTTTCGTCCAGCACCAGCATATGCGCCGCCAGACCCATTTCATTGAGGCCGTCCGAGGCGGCGCCTTCGAAGGAGACGATGGCGGCGCTGCCATATTTGGACGTCCAGCCGATCGTGTTCGGGCCGACGCCTTCGATCCGGCCCTTGACGCCGGGGAGAACGCTCGCTTGCGAAGTGCGGGCCTGGCCGCGCGGGAATACGACGAATTTTGGCCGTTCCGGCAGGGCGACCGGAAGATCCATCGAGCGAACGACGATCTTGGCGAGCTTGCGGTCATTGACGAAAGCCAGCGAGCAGGCGCGCAATTCCTCCGTCGTCAGCGCAAAAGGCAAGGAGAGGAGCCCGGTCAGAAATCCGCGTCTTTGCATGGCTTGCCAGCTCTTTCGTCGACGAAAATGGCAGTTAGGAAATAGCTCTGGCCGCACCTTGGGCGCGCCGAATGAATAAGCCGTTGCCGAGGGCCGGCAAATGCCGCCGTTTCGAGCGCGACGCCTTGCCGCGGATTTTATGTCGCCAGGCTTCGGCGGTGCGATAAAGCTAGCGCCTCGACGCCTTGGACAAAGAGACAGTCTTGGTCACAGCCCCGAAACGCCCGTCGTCCTATCGCTGGTTCGTGCTGGCGCTGGCGACCTTCGCCCAGACCGGCGGCTGCTTTCTGGTGCAGGGGCTCGGCGCTCTGGGGCCGGCGTTGCAGGCGGCCTTCGGCCTCGATGCGGCGCAGGTGGGGCTCACCATGTCGGCCGCGCAGACGACGCCCATCGTGGGGCTCCCGATCGCCGGCCTGCTGCTGGATCGCTTCAGCGAAAGGCTGATCGTCGGGCTCGGCGCCGCGATGGTCTCCGCGGCGCTCTTCGCGGCCGCGCAAGCCGAGAGCTATCTCGACATCCTCTCCTGGCTCGTCGTCGCCAGCATCGGCTATTGCACCGTGCAACCGGGCGGCGGCAAAGTGGTGGCGGCGTGGTTTGCGTCCGATACGCGCGGCCTCGCCATGGGGATCCGTCAGGCGGGCCTGCCGCTCGGCGCGGCGCTCGCGGCGCTGATCCTGCCGGTTGTGGCTGCACGGCAGGGGTGGCGCGCCGCCTTCGATCTCGGTGCCTGCGCCGCGCTGACAAGCGGGTTGCTTTTCGCCTTCCTATACCGCCCTCCGCCGGACCCTTTGCCGGCGCGCAAGCGGGGCGAGAACCTTTGGCGGGAGCGCATCAATGAGATCGCGCCGCGCCTTCCCCGCATCGCTCTGCCGGGAGCGGCGCTGGTCTGCGTGCAATTCTGCGTGACCGTCTATTTGCCGCTCGATCTTCGCGACCGCTTCGACATTCCGGTGGAGACGGGCGTGAAGCTCTTATTCGCAGCGCAATTCGCCGGGGCCTTTGCGCGCATCATTCTCGCCCTCTGGAGCGACAGAAGTGCGCGCGGCCGTTTCTTTCCGCTCGCCGTGAGCATGGGCGCGATCGTCCTGGGTCTCGCCGCCTATTTGGCGGCGCCCGGTGCGCCTCTATGGGCGGTCGCTTTGCTCGCCGTCTGGCTGGGCTTCTTCGGCTTTGGCTGGTACGGGCCCTGGATCGCGCTGGTCAGCGAAGCCGCGCCCAAGGGCGCGATCGGCTTCATGATCGGCGTCGCCATGGCGATCAACCAGATCTGCGTCGTGCTCGCGCCGCCGGCCTTCGGCGCCTTGCGCGACGCGACGGAGTCTTATGCCTGGGGATGGAGCGCCTTGCTCGCGGCGCTGGCGCTGGTCCTTTGGAAAAGCTGGCGAGAGGAAGAGTTGTAGGCGCAACGAAAAAAGGGCGGCCGCGCCGCCCTTTCTCAACCAACTGGGATGATCGCCGGCTTTTAGTCTTCGCCGTGCTCGTGATCTTCCTCGTGACGCTCGGCGTTGGCGAAGGTGAAGAGACGCATCAGATCGCCGATCGCCGGACGGTTCTTCGGAACGTAAAGATTGTCTTCGCTGACGATCGGGTTCGGCAGATTGTCGCGGCTGCGCGAAGAGATTTTCGGCAGGCTCCAGTTGCGCTCGATGAATTTCAGCATCGAGACGTGATCATAATAGGTGTGATCGACAAAGCCCTTCTTGGCGTAGGGCGACACGACGATGAACGGAATGCGCGTGCCGTCGCCGAAGAAGTCGACAGGCTGCACATAGCCGGAGTCGTAGTAGCCGCCGCCCTCGTCATAGGTGATGAAGATCGCGGTTTTCGACCAGATGTCCGGATTGCTCTGCACGCGCTTGATGAGCGCGGTCAGGAACTGCTCATAGAGGCCGTTGTTGGAGTTCGCCGGATGGCCAGCGAGATATTCGAAAGGCCGCACGAAGGAGACCGCCGGCAGGGTTCCCGCGCCGATGTCCTTGAGGAAGGCGCCGTAGTTCTGGAGCTTCGCCTCTTCGGTCGGGTTCTTCATGATCTGCGCATAGCCGGTGAGGGGGTCGCAGATGCCGCAATAGGAGTGATAGGCGAGCGGAACGCCGTCGATGTCATTGGGGAAGTTCGTGGCGTCGTCGCCGCGGTCGGCGCTGTAATATTTCCAGGACACGCTGGCCTTGGTCATCACATCGGCGATGGTCGGAGCCGTCTGCGGCGGCAGAACATAGCTCTTCGCGCCGAGGGTGCGGGTCTTGGCGCTCGTCTGGTTCCAATACATGTTGTAGTTGTTGACCAGATAATAATGGCCGGGCGCGCAGTTGTTCTTGACGTTGCCGCCCTCGCGAAGCAGTTCGTAGATCCCGGCCACGCCCGGCTGCTTGGCGTCGGCGCAATTCACGTAGGAACCGCCGCCGTAGCCGTCGTTGATGTAGTAGTTATTGCTCGTTTGCGCCGGGTTGGGGTTTTCGATCTGATTGTCCCAGGGCGTCGCGGCCGAGCCGTCGAGCTTGTCGGGATCGGTGAAGAAGGCCGCGTCGCCGGTCACGATCGCCTGGAAGTTGGCGCCCGTGCCGCCCATGATGGCCTGATGGAAATTGTCGCTCATCGCGTAAGAGTCGGCGAGCGCCTTGAAAACAGAGCCGTCGCCCGGCTGCTGAACGCCATTGGCGTCCTTATAGGGGTTCATATTGTAGAAGCCCATGGCGAGCGCGCCCTGCTTCGGATTGAACCCGCCCGCATAGGGGGCGCCATTCGAGCCGGTGCCGATGGTCTCCTCGACCCAGACGAACTTATCGTTTTTGCCGCCGTCGATGTCTTGCCACATCTGGAAGAAGCGATGGACGGGATCGCCGGTGAAGGAGAGATAGGGGACGTATTTCGTGATCTGGAACGGGCCGTTCGGCAGATCAGCCGGGAAGCGGCCGTCCAGGATGTTCGCCGTCTGGCCGATGGCGGAGGTCGTGTAAGGCTGGGGCAGTGTAGCGTAGGCGCCGATGGAAGGCGTCTCGGCCAAATAGGTCGAGGCGAAGGGGCCGTCCGAGCCGATGCGCTGCTTGGCGCGATCGAAATACCGGCCCGGCGCGCCGTCGGCTTTGACGATGCCCTTGGAGAGCAGATTGTCGACCTTCTGGCCGGCAGTCGGCGTGTAGGTTCCGAAGACGTTGTCGAAAGAGTGATTTTCGCCGATGACGATGATGACATGCTCGATCGGCGTCTTGGCCGATCCGGCAAGGGCGGGAGCCGCGCAAAGCGCGGTCGTCGCCAGACACAGAGTCTTGAATATCGAACGCATATGATTTCCCCTCACAAAATCGTCCCTGCTGGCTTTGCGAGGCGCCGCCATCAGGACCTTTGCGGGGCGGAAACTGGGTCCGGTTTATTGCCGGGGGATGTCAAAACGGCTGCGTTTCGATGACCCCTCGCGCGCTGCGTGCAAAGGGCGCTGAAAGGCAAAGAAAAAGCCGAAAAAATAAAGTTGAGCAACAGCTTATCTGAATAGCTCAGTCCGCGCTCGGCAGACGCCGCATGACGAATTCGATGCGGCCGTCCTCGAGTTCGCGCCAGAACTCGATCTCGGTCATATAGGCGGCTTTGGGGTAGCGGTCGAACCATTCGCGCGCCTTGGCGCGGGCGTCGTGGCGCGGCAAGGTGAAGGTCTCGCGCCGCCAGCCGTCGCTCCCGGCGCGGCCCTTCTCGCTGAGCCTGCGCGCAATGTCTCTCGGCGCCCTTGTTACGCTCATACCGATGCTCCCGCACAGTGCGCCAAAACATAGCGCGCGACGGCCAGAAAAGGGAGTCTGTGATTCGCCTTCCTACCCGCGTCTGTCAGGCTTTAATCTCGGCTTTATTTCCGGGAGATGAACATGCGCAATTTGCCTTGGGTCACGCTGTTCGCCATCCTCGCCGCCGCGCCCGCCCGCGCCACGGCCAATCTCGACTGCGAGATCGAGGACAAATCGCTGAAAGGCGTGATCAGCGCTCTGATGGGCTCGCTTCCGGGCCTCCTGCAGGTTCACGGCGAATTCGACGTTCTCGTTCAAGGAGTTCCGGACGATTTTCGCAAAATAATCCTTGCGAGCGACAACCTGCCGCACAGCTGGGTTCACGGCAAAGACTTGAAGCTCCATGCCTATAAGGAACGCGAGGGGGAGCGCTTCGCCAGTTTCGAGCTTGTCGTCGAGACGAAAATGACAAGCGATCCCAATCGATATCGGGGCGTCTACGAGCTGAAGGTCAGCTTCCTGCTCCACAAGGGCGCAGCCGAGAGCAAGACGGTGACGGTGCGGGGCAGGGCTTCATGCTCGCTTGGCTAAAGCGCAGGCTCCGACTTCCCCGCGTCTCAAAAGCGCGCTATCTCGGGCGCCATGTCAGAGCGCCCCACCTATATGATCTCCACAGCCATTCCCTACGCGAATGGCGCGCCCCACATCGGCCACGCCTATGAGCGCGTCGCCACGGACGCCTTCGCGCGTTTCAAGCGGCTCGACGGCTACGACGTGCTCTTCGTCACCGGCATGGACGAGCACGGCCAAAAGGTGCAGCGCACCGCCGAGAAGGAAGGCGTGACGCCCCAGCAGTTCGTGGACGGCATCGCCGCGCAATTCGCCCGCATGGGCGAGGCGCTGAACGCGCGGGCCGACGACATCGTGCGAACGACGCAGGAGCGCCACAAGGAGGCCGTGCTTGAGATCTGGCGGCGCATGGAGGCCAAGGGCGACATCTATCTCTCGAAATATTCCGGCTGGTATTCCGTCCGCGACGAAGCCTATTACGACGAGAGCGAGCTCACCGAGCGCGAGGGCAAGAAATACGCGCCGACCGGCACGCCGGTCGAATGGGTCGAGGAGGAGAGCTGGTTCTTCAAGCTCTCGGCCTATGCCGAGAAGCTGCTGGCGCATTACGAGGCCTATCCCGACTTCATCACGCCCGAGCATTACAAGAACGAAATCGTCGCCTTTGTGAAGCGCGGGCTCTCCGACCTCTCGGTCTCGCGCACGACCTTCGACTGGGGCATCAAAATTCCGCCGAGCCCGCAGACGACCGCGAACCATGTCATGTATGTGTGGGTCGACGCCCTGACGAATTACATCACCGCGACCGGCTGGCTCACCGGCGGCGAGAAGGCGCGCTACTGGCCCGCCGACGCCCATGTCATCGGCAAGGACATCACGCGCTTCCACGCCATCTATTGGCCGGCCTTTCTGATGTCGGCCGAGGCGCCTTTGCCCAAGCAGATCGTGGTGCATGGCTTTCTGTTCTCGCGCGGCGAGAAGATGTCGAAATCGCTCGGCAATGTCGTCGGCCCGCAGGAGCTGATCGACCGCTATGGCGTCGACCAGCTACGCTATTTCTTCCTGCGCGAAGTGCCCTTCGGCAATGACGGCAATTATTCGCATGAAGCGATCGTCATGCGCATCAACGCCGATCTTGCCAATGATCTCGGCAATCTGGCGCAGCGCTCGCTCTCCATGATCGCCAAGAACTGCGACGGCGCGGTGCCGAAGAAGGGCGCCTTCACCGACGCGGACAGGGATATCCTCGACCAGGCGGCGGGCGTGCTGGAGAAGGCGCGCGCGGCGATGGACGCCTATCAGCCGCATCATGCGCTTGCGGAGATCTTCCGCGTGGTGGCGGAGGCCAACCGCTATTTCGCCGGCGAGGAGCCTTGGGCCAAAAAGAAGACCGACCCGGCGCGCATGGAGACGATCCTCTATGTGACGGCGGAGACGCTGCGCCGGCTGGTGATCCCGCTGCAGGCCTTTATTCCCGAGGCGGCGGGGAAGTTCCTCGATTCCTTGGGCGTTGGCCCGGACGAGCGCGACTTTGCGCATGCCGGGGAGGGCAACACGCTGCAGGAAGGCGCGCCGCTGCCGCCGCCGGCGCCGGTGTTTCCGAGGTTTGTGGAGGAAGAACTGTCCTAAATATCCCGCCTTTGGTATGTTTATCTTCGAGGATACGTTCATGGCGCTTTACATCAAAGATGAAGACGTCGATTTGCCCGCGGAGAAGCTACAGGCAGCTGTTGGAGCCCGCACGAAGGCGGAAGCCGTGCGGGCCGCGCTTATGCACGAGCTCGAGCGCGTGCAGGCGCGTCAGTCCTTTGCAGAACGAAACGCCGAAGCCTTTGCTCTCGCGGATAAGATCGGCGCACCCAATCCGGACTTCGACGCCAAGGCGTTTATGGACCGGATGTGGGGGGAGTGATCATCCGTGCTCGGCGCAGCTATTAAGAGGCGCGAGTTGGTCAATTGCGACCACGCCTCGTTCTAGTAGAAGGGCCGAACCGTGAACTCAAAGCCCATCGCTAATCTTAATATCATTCCGCCGGCGAACCCCAACGAAGACATCGTCTTATTCGCCAATAACTGCGTTTTTATGCGCTCGATTTATTTACATCATAAAATACTATTCGAGAGAAGCTCAGCCTCCGACAAAAATCGGATGTCGGGGGTTGCTGCCATACTCTTCGCCGATCTCAATCGAATATTTATTGAGTATGTGATACTGCAGGTTTGCAAAATAACCGATCCCGCGCAGGATGCTCGCAAGAATGATAATCACACCGTGGCGTTCTTGCTGCAACGTTACGATTTCATCTCGGAACCTGCGATCAAGGCTCGACTCGCCGCGATCGCCGACCAACTTCAGGCTTTCCGAAATAAGCTGGTAGAAGCTCGTAATAAGCTGATTTCTCATGCAGATAGGAATGCGATTCTGGCGGGACTTGCCCTGCGGCGGCGGAGAACGACTGGGATGAGTTTTGGCTTAACCTCCAGGACTTTGTTTGCATCATTCACGAAAAAGTCATTGGAACACCGTTGCTCATCAACGGAGTTGCTATGACGTCGGATGCGGATGGTCTGCTAAAGGCCCTAAAACATGCCGATTGCTTCGATCAGCTCGCTAAGGATCCCATGCTCGCCCAGAGATGTGCAGATTCGGCTCTCAGCTGAGCGCCGCCCCGCCTAGAGGTGTGATGTGGCGTAATTCGAACTCTCAGCATATCAGCTTGGAAATCAAATGACCTCCGATCCCGCCCGCTTCATCGGCGACATCCCCCGCCATTACGACCGCGGCCTCGGCCCCGTGATCTTCGAGGCCTATGCCGAGGAGACGGCGCGGCGGGCGGCGATTTGGGGACCGCGAAACGCGCTGGAGATCGCCGCCGGCACGGGCATCGTCACCCGCAAGCTGCGCGACGCTTTGCCAGCGGACGCCCGGCTCACCGCGACCGACCTCAACGCCCCCATGCTGGAGATCGCGCGGGAGAAGTTCCGGCCGGGCGAAGAGGTGGGCTTCGACGTCGCGGACGCACTCGTCCTGCCTTTTGCAGACAACGCCTTCGACGCCGTTATCTGTCAGTTCGGCCTGATGTTCTTTCCCAACAAGGACGCCGCCCACCGCGAAGCGGCTCGCGTGCTGAAGCCCCATGGCCGCTATCTGACGAGCGTCTGGGACGCGCCGCGCTACAATCCCTTCTCGCGCATCGGCCTCGAAGTGGTCGAGCGCTTCTTCCCCGACGATCCGCCCAAATTCCTGAAGACGCCCTTCTCTTGCCCGGAGATCGATCCGACAAAGGAAGCGCTAATCGGAGCGGGCTTCACAAATATCGTCATCTCCGTGCTGCCGCGCGTGCATGAGATCGCGGATGTCGCGGCCTTTGCAACCGGCCTTGTCTTCGGCAGCCCGCTCATCGACCAGATCCGCGCGCGGGGCGAGGTCGTGCCAGAGGCGGTCGTCGAGGCTTTGGTGGAGAGGCTCAGCGAGGAATTCGGCGCGCCGGCGCGAATGCCCATGCAAGCCATTCTGTTCGAGGGGTCGCGACGGTGAGGTAGCCCCGATTGCCAGACTGCCCTTACAAGATTTTCTACCGGTTCAAAGTCGACGCTATCGAGGTCGTGCATAATCCGCCATTCTGCGCGTAGGCCGTGGCCGACCCCTTGAGGGTCGCCACGCATCCGACGCGGCCTTGTCGAAATCCCGTCCTATCTCTTCGGGAAGCGACGCCGCGTAACCAGCGGCGCGAAACAAGGCGAAATGGCCATGTTCGACGCTATCTCCAGGCGCCTCATAGGCGTCCTCATTCCCATCAGCCTTGCCGCCCTCGCGAGCCCGGCGCAGGCCGGCCCCGCCCAGGCGGCCACGCCCCCGTCCACGCCCTTCGACGGCCGGTGGGTCATCGAGGCCACGACCTCGAGCTTCTTTTGCCCCGTCAAGCGGAAGCAGTTGGTCGCGATTGTGCATGGAGGTCAGGTGACCAAGCTCGTCGGCATACCCGCGAGCACTTCGGGGCAAATCGGGGCGGACGGCGGCGTGTCGATCAACCTGAAGGTTTTCAGCGTCACCGCCGCCATACACGGCAAGATGCTCGACAAGTCCGGGGCAGGCGACTGGTCGACCAATAGTATGCTATGCGCGCGGGGCGCCTGGCGCGCCGCCCATGCAGGAAATTGAACGAGACATGCTCATCGACACCCATTGCCACCTTGATTTCCCTGATTTTGCGCCGGAGCAGGCGGAGATCGTCGCGCGCGCAAAGGCGCGGGGCGTCGGTCGGATGATCACCATTTCCACGCATCTCTCTCGTTTCGACCGCGTCAAAGCGGTCGCCGACGCCTATCCGGACGTCTTCTGCACGGTCGGCACGCATCCGCATCATTCTCACGAAGAAGCCGAGCCGACTGTCGAGGAAATCGTCACGCTCGCCCAGCATCCAAAATGCGTCGGGCTCGGCGAGGCGGGGCTCGACTACCACTACGACCGCGCGCCGCGCGAGCTCTCGCAACGGGTCTTCCGCACCCATATCGCCGCCGCGCGCGAGACCGGCCTGCCGCTTGTCATCCATACGCGCGACGCCGATGAAGACTGCGCCGCGATCCTGAGCGAGGAAATGGGGAAGGGGGCTTTTCCCGCCCTGCTCCATTGCTTCACCTCGAGCCGCGCATTGGCGGAAACAGCAGTCGAACTCGGCCTTTACATCTCCTTTTCCGGCGTCGTTACCTTCAAGAATTCGGCCGAGCTGCGCGAGACGGTGAAAGTCGTGCCCCTGGAGCGGATGCTGGTCGAGACCGACGCGCCCTTCCTTGCGCCCGTGCCGCACCGGGGCAAGCGCAACGAGCCGGCCTTTGTCGTCGACACGGCGCGCTTGCTTGCCGAAATCAAGGGCGTCTCGGAAGACGAGCTTGCCCGCGTGACGACGGCAAACGCCCTGCGGCTCTTCTCCAAAATGCCGCCGCTCGAGGCCGCTGCGTGACGCTCACGGTGACGATCCTCGGTTGCTCGTCCTCCGGCGGCGTGCCGCGCGTCGGGCAGGGCTGGGGCAAATGCAACCCGGACAATCCCAAGAACCGACGCCGCCGCTGCTCGATCCTGGTCTCGCGCGGCGACCACGATGCGGCAAGAACCCAGATCCTCGTGGACACGGGTCCCGATTTGCGGGAGCAGCTCATCGACGCGGAGGTCAGGCGGATCGACGCCGTGCTCTATACGCATCCGCACGCCGACCATACTCATGGGATCGACGACGTGCGCGGGCTCGTCATTCTGAACGGCAGGCGCATTCCGGCCTATATGGACGAACGGACATCCAGCGATATCTGCGAGAAATTCGGCTATATCTTCACCACGCCGCCTGGAAGCCTGTATCCGCCGCTGATGACGGAGCATCGGCTGCATCCGGGCCGATCCGTGACAATCGAGGGGCCCGGTGGGCCGATCGAAGCGACCCCATTCCGGCTTGATCACGGTGATATGGACGCGCTGGGCTTCCGTTTTGGGAATCTTGCCTACACGCCCGACCTGAACGCCATTCCGCCGGAAAGCGCGCGCTTTCTCGAAGGCCTCGATCTCTGGATCATCGACGCGCTACGCTGGCAGCGCCACGGCACGCATCTCTCGGTCGAACAGGCGCTGGCCTATATCGATCTCTATCGTCCGAAGCGCGCCGTGCTGACCGACCTCCATGTCGATCTCGATTATGATACGCTGGCGGCCATGCTGCCAGCCAATGTCGAGCCGGCCTATGACGGGCTGCGGATCGAGGTTTAGCTCATTAGTTTCAAGCCTATTGGTCTGACGTTTTCAAACAAGGACTTATCCATGAAAGCAGAACGCCGCGCCTTCCTCGTCGGAAGCTCCCACGCCATCTTGTTCGGATCGGCGCTCGCCTCCGCCGCCGCCCAATCCGTCGCCGCAGACGATTCGATGGCGCCTCCACTGCCGCGCGGCGGAACCAGCCACTTTGCGCAGCTCAACGGCGTCAAGCTGCATTACGTGAGCGTCGGGTCGGGTCCTACCGTGATCCTGCTCCATGGCTGGCCGCAGACATGGTTCGCCTGGCGAGGAACCATGGAGCGGCTTTCCTCCCGTTTCAGATGCGTCGCGCTCGACCTCAGAGGACTCGGACTGTCAGAGAGAACGCCGGCCGGCTATGACAAGCAGACAATCGCCGCCGACGTCGCAGCGTTGATCGACCATGTGGCCGACGGCCGCGCCCATGTGGTTGGACACGATATGGGTGGCAAAGCGGCCTTCGTTCTTGCCCATCTGCAGCCGAGGAAAGTCGAAAAGCTGGTTCTTGTCGATTGCCTCGTCCCAGGGACTGAGAACATGGACGCCCGGCGCGGCGGGGCCTGGCACTATGGCTTCCATATGGCTCCCGAGATCCCGGAAACGCTGACGCGCGGGCGGGAGCGAGAATATATCGCCGCCCAAATTCGCGCCTGGTCTCACAGGAAGGACGCCGTCACGGAAGCGGCGATTTCGGAGTTCGCGCGGCATTACGCATCTGCTGGCGGCATGACGGCCGGCTTCGCTTATTATCGCGCTCTACGTGACGACGCGGCGCGGGTCGAGTCTTTTGGAGGCCGCAAGCTGGAAATGCCCGTTCTGGCGATCGCTGGTCGCTATGGCGTTGGGACCAAGCTCGCGGATGCGTTGGGTCCGCGTGCGCCTAATTTGACGGCCGTGATCGCCGAGGACAGCGGGCACTTCGTCGCCGAAGAGGCGCCGGACTTTTTCTGTGCGCAAATAGAGCGGTTCCTCGCTGCATAATGGTCGCGGCCCGTTGGCGCATTTGCGGCAAATTTTCCATATTTCGAGAAACCGGCGCCCATGGCGCGCTGCCGTGTTAATTTTGCGACGGCTCATGTCGGCTTTGTCGTGGTTCTTGCCGCCGATGCCCGCCCCCGCAGGATGCCAGCTTTGGTTCCATAATATCGATTATGCGAATCGGCGCTACAGTCGAGCGACCCCTCGCTTGGCTTGATTCTTCTCGTAGAATCGCCAGCTTGATTTACGGGAAGACCCGCTAGCCGCCCGGCGAGCGTCCCAGCGCCGCCATCCTCCCGCGCGGCGAAGCTTCAGAATCATGGTCGCATTTGCGGCCATGGCGCGCGCCGACGAAACCTCTGAAAAGATGGTCTCTTGCGCTAGCCGGAGCGAGGCAATTCTTTGGATTTTTCGATAGGGCCACGAAAATCTCTGGCCAGAACGGCCTGAAATCTGCTAAAAGCCCTGTTGCGCGGGACTATATGGCATTCAACTGGCAACATCCCATCGTTTCCGAGCGGACACATTTTGCGCGTCCGAGCGGTTCTGCATGGGCGCACGCGTTTGGCATAAGAGTCTTGCCTTTTTTGGCGGAGACGAGCAGGTAGACATGAGCAAAGGTAGAGATTTCCGGGGACCCCGTAAGCGTGGGTTCGACGACGACGGGCCGTTTGGCTATGACGCGCCGCGGCCTAATCGTCCTGCGAGATCGCCGTTCGGCGGCGGCGGATTCCCGGATTCGGCGCCCCCGATGATGAACGAGCCCTCCGTTGACGCCGTCGTGAAATGGTTCAAGGCGGACAAGGGCTTCGGCTTCGTCGAGCTGGCCAATGGCACGGGCGACGCCTTCCTTCACATCGGCGCGGTTCAGGCGGCGGGCTATGACGCGCTTCCACCTGGCGCGAAGCTTCAGGTTGTGGTGACAAGCTCGGTCAAGGGCCAGCAGGTCTCCCGCATTCTCGACGTCGACCTCGCCGGCGCAGCCGAGCGCGCTCCGCCGCCCCCGCCGCGCAGCGGCGGCTTCGACAGCCCCCGTCCCCGCCGCCAGGCACCCGATCCGTCGACCGCCGTGCCGGTCTCCGGCAAGGTCAAATGGTTCGACGAGACCAAGGGATTCGGCTTTGTCCAGTCGAATGACGGCGGCAAGGACGTCTTCGTCCATATCTCGATCCTGGCCCCCTCGGGCGTGAACCGCCTGCTCGAAGGCCAGCCGGTGACCATGCAGGTCGTCGACACCGCCAAGGGCCGCGAAGCCCTCTCCATTGCTCTGGACTAACATCCTGGCAATCTGAGCTGACGCCGCCGCCCCTTTCGGGCGCGCGGCGTTTTATTTTGCTTCGGAGGATCGTCCTCAGATGCCCGGCGACATTGCGCGTCTTATCGAGATCATGGCGGCGCTACGCACCCCGGGAACCGGCTGTCCCTGGGACCTCGAACAGGATTCTCGCTCCATCGCCCCCTATGCGGTCGAGGAGGCCTATGAGGTCGTCGAGGCCATAGAATTCGGCGATCTCGACGATTTGAGAGACGAGCTGGGGGATTTGTTGCTCCAGGTCGTCTTCCATTCCCGCATCGCCCAGGAGCAGAGCGCCTTCGCCTTCCCCGATGTTGTCAAAGCCATCTGCGACAAGCTCGTTCGCCGCCATCCCCATGTCTTCGGCGAAGGAGAAGCGCTCACGCCCGATGGCGTGACGGCGCAATGGAACGAGATCAAAGCGGCGGAAAAGGCCGCGAAAGGCGCCCCTGCCCCTGCGAGCCTGCTCGATGGCGTCCCCCTCGCCCTGCCCGCGCTCGTCCGGGCGGTGAAGCTGCAGCAGAAGGCGTCGAAAGTCGGTTTCGATTGGAACGACGCCGCGCATGTCATGGGGAAGATCCGCGAAGAGACGGAGGAAGTCGCCGACGAGTTGCGCCGGCCAGACCTCGACCCCAAATCGCTGGAAGAGGAAATCGGCGATCTCCTCTTCGTCGTCTCCAATCTCGCGCGCCACGCCAAGGTCGATCCCGAACAGGCGCTGAGGGGCGCTAACGCCAAATTCGAACGCCGTTTCCACCATATCGAGAAGCGCTTGGCTGAAATGGGCTCGTCGCCGGACGCTGCATCTCTGGATGAGATGGAGGCGCTCTGGGTTGAGGCGAAGCAGCTGGAGAAAGGGGCAAATGGGGACCCCGCTCCGGAGGCGACGGGTCTGCCTTAATTTCGTGCGCTTGACGGCGTTAAGGTCACGCTTAGCACCATGGAGGCCACCGTACCATGTCCGATGCATCTAGCGCATCACGTTACAGCCCGCCCTCGCAGCTCTTCCATTGGCTCACGGTTCTGTGCGTCGCGGGCGCTTGGATTCTCGGCGTCTTTGGCGACGACCTGCCCAAGGGCTCGATTCGCCATACGGGAGAGTTCATTCACGTGATCTTGGGCGAAATGGTTGTGCTGCTGCTCGTTTTGAGGGTCGTCTGGCGCTTCGTCGCCCCTGCGCCGCCGCTTGAGCCAACGCGCTTCGGCACGGCCGGCGAATTGGCGACGAAGCTTGGCCATCTCGCGATCTACGGACTGCTTCTCGCGGTCCCCATCGTCGGCGTGTTGACGCTATTCCATGGCGGCGAGGCGCTGCCGCTCTTCGGCCTCTCGGAAATCCCTTCTCCCTGGATCAAAAACCGTGAGCTGAAGCACGACTACAAGGAAATACACGAGTTTCTGGCGCATACGCTGATCATTCTGGCGGCGGTGCATGCAGCAGCAGCCATCGTGCATCACCATGTGCTGAAAGACCGGACCTTGAAGCGCATGTTGCCGGCGATTTTCGAATGACCATTTCCGGTTGAACAGAGCGACATTGGGGTTTGTCATTCCCGGCGGGCTTTGAAAAGCCCGACCGGGAATCCAGAGCCACAAAAGCGCTGGTTTTGCTCTGGATGCCCGATCGCTCGCTTCGCGAGCGTCGGGAATGACACCGAACCGGATCAAACGGATCTCTCGTTGGACTTTAGCGGCCGCCGCCGAATTTCAAAACGACAATGCCCAGTCCAATCAACAGGATGCCCGCGATCTCCACCGAACCGAGGCTTTGGCGATAAACGACCCAGCCGGCCACGGAAACCAGCGCGAGACCGACGCCCGACCACACCGCATAGGCCACTCCGAGCGGGATGGCTTCCAGCGTCAACGACAGGAAATAAAAGGCCGTCACATAGCCGGCGACGACGGCGAGCGACGGCAGCGGATTACGGAAGCCCTGGGCGGCGGGCAGCGCCGTGGAGGCCGCGACCTCGGAGATGATCGCAATCGCAAGGTAGAACCAGTGCATGGTGTTAAGGTCTTATGTTCGCAAGGCCGATGAATAGCGCCGTTTTACCTCGTCCAACCGCTCCGGCGCAATCCGCACCGTAAGGCGGGAGACACCGTTCTCCTTGGTCTCGCGGGAGAGAACTTCGGCGTGGGCATGAAGCCAAGCGAGCCCCTGCCCGTCTTCCGGCCCGATCTCCAACGCCAGCGTCACGCGGCTCTCGGCAAGCAGGGACTCGATGCGCGCCAGGAGATCGTCGAGCCCCTCGCCCGTCAGCGCCGAAACAAGCGCGGGACGGCGGCGAGGGTCGAAACCGCGCGCGGCGAGGCGCAAGGCGTCGAGCCGGTCGGAGTCGAGCGAGTCGATCTTGTTCCACACCTCGATGATCCGCCCCTCGGCCTCGCCCTTGAGGCCAAGCTCCTCCAAGATCGCCTCGACGTCGCGGGCCTGTGCTTCCGAGTCCTCGTGCGAGACATCCCGAACGTGCAGGATCACGTCAGCGAGGGTCACTTCCTCCAGCGTGGCGCGAAAGGCCGAGACCAGCATGGTCGGCAAGTCCGAGATGAAACCGACCGTGTCGGAGAGCAGCACCCGCGCCCCATGTGGCAGACGAATTTGGCGCAGCGTGGGATCGAGGGTCGCGAAAAGCATGTCCTGCGCGAGCACCTCGGCCTTGGTCAACCGATTGAATAGCGTAGACTTTCCGGCATTGGTATAGCCCACGAGCGCGACGACGGGATACGGAATCTCCCGCCTTGTCTTGCGATGCAGTCCGCGGGTGCGCTTCACCTTGTCGAGGTCCTGCTCGATGCGGCGCATGCGCTCCTCGATGAGACGGCGGTCGGTCTCGATCTGCGTCTCGCCAGGGCCGCCGAGGAAGCCGAAACCGCCGCGCTGACGCTCCAAATGGGTCCAGGACCGCACCAACCGGGATTTCTGATAAGCGAGGTGGGCAAGCTCGACCTGTAGCGCGCCCTCTTTGGTGCGGGCGCGTTGGCCGAAGATTTCCAGAATGAGGCCGGTTCGGTCGATGACCTTGGCGTTCCAGGCTTTTTCGAGATTGCGCTGCTGCACGGGCGAGAGCTGGCAATCCATGCTCACGAGCCCCGCCTCTTGCGCCTTCACCGTCTCCGCGATTTCCTCGACCTTGCCCTTGCCGAGATAGGTCGCTGGGCGAACATCGTTCAACCCTACGGGAAGCTCGCCGACGATCTCGAGGTCTATCGCCTGGGCGAGACCGACCGCCTCGGCAAGCCGCGCCTGGGGATCGCGGGAAAGCGTGGTTGGGCCGCGCGAGAGATATGGCCCGACAACGATCGCGCGCGTTCGATCCCCGCCGAGCGCGTGTCCTTCAACTGAATCTTCGCCGATCAATCCGCTTATCTTTGCTTCTCCACGCCCTCGTCGTCCGCCGGCTCGAACATCTGGATCGGATGCCCGGGCATAATCGTCGATATGGCGTGCTTGTAGACAAGTTGCGAGTGCCCATCACGGCGGAGCAGCAGGCAAAAATTGTCGAACCAAGTGACAATGCCCTGAAGCTTGACGCCATTGACGAGGTAGATGGTAAGCGGAACTTTGTTTTTTCGGACGAAATTCAGAAATGTATCTTGTAGATTTTGCGAACGCTCCGACGACATCGGCTGTCCTGTTCTTTATCTTGATTGAGCCGAGCGGTATGACGCCGCCCCCCGCGGTTTATGATTTTTAGTTCGGTCGCCGCGCGGCCATTAGAACCCCTCGAAAGTCGTAGCGCAAGGTGGAAGTCAAACCGACCGGAAGTTTGCCACTGCTATCAGCCACGCTCGTGTTTTGCCGCATGTAATAGAATGACGCTCGACATATCCTCGAGCCGAAATCACAACTTATGCATGCGATATCTTGGCGCAGCTTCACGGGAACTCCTTAAGGGCGTCGTTCAGGCCCCCCTTACATCCGATCGC
Source organism: Methylocystis sp. MJC1 (assembly GCF_026427715.1). NCBI lineage: Bacteria > Pseudomonadati > Pseudomonadota > Alphaproteobacteria > Hyphomicrobiales > Methylocystaceae > Methylocystis > Methylocystis sp. MJC1. Next base: position 2,010,514 of record NZ_CP107558.1, read on the forward strand.
GCAGCCGGCGATCGAAGCGGCACCTGAGCTCTCTATCAAGCTGCGCGGCCATATAGCAAGCATGCTTTTGTGCGCTGCAAAAACACGCCCCGACTAAGCGGACTGAACCTCGGCCCGTTGTCGATGTCCGAACATTGGCTGGCCAATCCGAAGATAGAAAAAGGCGCCTCGGGGCCATGAGGCGCCTATCTCCCCCTTGCTCGCCCTTCTGCCGATCGCCCACCCGCACACACGACGTCAGCCCTCTCAACGAAGCCGGCGAACGCGAAAGCCCGCCACTCCAACGCTACTTAAAGAAAAACACGAGATTTATTAATGTTAAACATGAACAACATGTTGTAATTAGTTGAAATAACTATTCTATTGATAGAGACTTCAACTTCCTGTGGAGGGCAGACCTCTCCATTCCGATGAACTCCGCGGTCCGCGATATATTCCCGGAGAAGCGGTTCAACTGCGCCACCAGATACTCCCGTTCGAAGACTTCGCGCGCCTCGCGAAGCGGGAGGCTCATCAGTTTTTCGCCCCGCACGCCGGCCGGCGTGGCCGGCACCAACTCGCCGACATCGGCCGGCAGCATGTCCGCGGTGATCACGGCGCCGGGCTCGCCGGCGGTCAGGATCATCAGCCGTTCGACATTATTCTTCAATTGCCGGATGTTCCCCGGCCAGTCGTGCAACTGGAGAACGGCAAGGGCGTCCTCGGCGATTTTGCGCCGCGGCATGCCCGCGGCGACCGAGAGGCTCTCCATGAAATAGTCGATGAGCGCGGGAATATCCTCCCGACGCTCGGCCAGCGACGGCACGCGGATCGGCACAACCGCAAGTCGATGGAAAAGATCCTCGCGCAGCGTCCCTTCCTCGATCGCCAAGGCGAGGTCACGCGCCGAAGAGGAGATGACGCGGACGTCCACCTGGACCTTGGTCGTCCCACCGACGCGCTGGAAGGTCTGGTCGACGAGCACCCGCAGGATCTTGGCCTGAGTGTCCTTGGGCATGTCGGCGATCTCGTCGAGGAAGAGCGTGCCGCCATGGGCCTCCTCCAGCGCGCCGATCTTGCGCTCGCCGTCTGGCCCCTCGCGGCCGAAAAGCTCGATCTCCATATTCTCCGGCGTGATGGTCGCTGAGCTGATGACCACGAAAGGCCCATCCGTGCGCTGCGACGCCTCATGGATGCAGCGGGCGGCGAGCTCCTTGCCCGTGCCCGGCGCGCCCATGATCAGGACGCGAGAATTCACAGGCGCGACACGTGCGATGAGCTGCTGAAGCTGATGCGCCGCCGGCGAGGCGCCAACGATCCGGTCGAAGGCCCCTGCCCTCTGGCGTAGCGCCGAGATTTCGCGCCTGAGCTGGTAGGCCTCCAGCGCGCGCTCGGCGACCAGAACCAGACGATCAGCCTTGAAGGGCTTCTCGATAAAGTCATAGGCGCCGATCTTGATGGCGCTGACGGCCGTCTCGATATTGCCGTGGCCGGAAATCATGACCACCGGCAGCCCCTTGTGCTGCTTCTGGATCTGCTCCAGCACCTGCAGCCCGTCGAGCCGCGAGCCTTGCAGCCAGATATCCAGGAAGACAAGATGCGGCCGGCGCGCGGCGATCGCCGCAAGCGCCTCGTCGGCGTCCTTGGCCGTGCGCGTGCCATGGCCCTCGTCGCTCAGAATGCCCGCGACGAGCTCGCGGATGTCTTCCTCATCATCGACAATCAGAATGTCGCTTGCCATTAGGCCCCGCTCGTTTCGGAGGAATGCGCCGTCTCCGGCTGGTTCGTATCTTTGTCGCCGTCCGCAAGCGGCAGGACAAGCCGCACGCAGGCCCCGCGCCCAACCGGAGCGTCGAGGAGCTCTAGTCGGCCGCCGTGATCTTCTATGATTTTGGCGACAATGGGCAGACCGAGCCCCGTGCCGTCCGCCCGCGTGGTCATGTAAGGCTCCAACAGCCGCTGCCGGTTGATCGCCGGGAAGCCCTTTCCATTGTCGATGACGTCGATTTCCGCCATGCGCTCGCGCACAGACAGGCGGATTTCCACCCTGCCCTTCTCGGCCGCGTCCTGCGGCGCGCGGGCACCGATCCCCTCTATGGCGTTCTTCACGATATTCGTCAGCGCCTGCGAGAGAAGCCGGCGGTCGAACTGCGCATAGACCGGCGTCGTCAACTGGGTTTCCACAATATCGACGTCGGCGTTGCCGACCCGCATCAGGAAGGCGACCTGCCGGGCGCATTCGCTGAGATCGTCGCGCGCCGGCCGAGCCTTGGGCATGCGGGCGAAGGAGGAGAACTCGTCCACCATGCGCTTGATGTCGTCTACCTGCCGCACAATCGTGTCGATACATTGGTCGAAGACGTCGCGGTCGACCTGAATCAGCTTGCCATATTTGCGCTTGAGGCGCTCGGCCGAGAGCTGGATCGGCGTCAGGGGATTTTTGATCTCATGGGCGATGCGGCGCGCGACATCGGCCCAGGCCGAGGTGCGCTGGGCGGTGACGAGGTCGGTTATATCGTCAAGTGTGACGACGAAGCTCGGCGCGCCTTCCTGGGCGCGGCGCGCCGAGGTCACGCGAATGTTGAGGGTCCGCTCGGCCGTCCCGCGCTTCATCGTGACCTGGCTCTGCACCGCGCGCGGGAAAAGCTCGAGAGCGTCGCTCAACAGCGGCGCGATCTCGGGCATGACGTCAGCGATATTGGCCCCGACCGTGGCCTGGCCCTTCGCATCGTTGAGCGACAATTCTTCGGCCGATCGGTTGAGGATCGTTACAATTCCGTCTGCGTCGACGCCCATGACGGCCGCCGGCACGCCGGCGAGCACAGCCTCGGTGAATTCGCGCCGCTCGTCGTTGATCCGGTTTGCCTCGAGTAGCCGGCTCTGCTGGAGGTTCAGCTCCGTTGTCATATTGTTGAAGACATCGCCGAGGCGCGCAAGCTCGCCATGAGCGCGATCGACCTGCACCTGCACCTGGAGATTTCCGCTCGAAACCTGGTCGGTCGCGGCGATAAGCGTGCGGATCGGGCTCACCAGCCGGTCGGCGAAATTGAGGCCGAACCATACCGACGACAACAGCATGATCATGGTCAGCAGCGCGTACATGAGCACGAAGGCGCGCTGCACGGCCACGCGGTAGGCGTCGAAGGCGTCGTAATTGCTGATCAGCTTCTCAGCCTGCTTCGGGAAGTCGATGGCGAAGGGATCAATCGGGCGGGTGACGTAAAGAAAAGTGTTCTCGAAGGCGTGCAGCGCCCTGAGCGCGACGAAGCTCTTTCCGTCGTCGATCATCAGGCACAGCGGCTCGCCCTTTCGCGCATTTTCGAATTCCGATTGCGGGGGCGCGATGACGATCGCCGAGGCGTTTTGACTCACATCCACCCGGTCGATGACCTGCCCGTTGGAAGACACCAGGGCCGCGACGGAGAAACCGAGGAATTTGGCGCGGGAGTCGAAAATCTGGTGGAAATAATTGCGGTCGGTGATGAAGAGCACGCGCGCCCGGTCGAGGTCGGAGGCGGTCAGCTGCGCCTCCTGAAGCAGCGCCTGGCATTGGCTCGATTGAAAGGCTTCGGCCGCCTGGGCGGTATTGTGCACAAAGACCTTCACGCCATTCATGAAGGCGGGGTTCAGCGCCCGCTCCAGCGTCAGCGACCCTGCGACAGCGAGTAGAACCGCCGGAATGAGCGCGATAACCGAGAAGAAGCCGACGATGCGGACATGCAGTCGCGCCGCCGCCTCGCCGCGCCGCCAGACGCGATAAAGCCGCATCGCCTTGGCGACCACCATGACCAGGAGGACGCCCACGAAGAAAAGATTGGCGAGAAAAAGCGGGACGAGTCGGTTATCGGTCGGCGAGAGAACGCCGAACTCGGCCGTGACAAGAAAGGTCGCCAGCGCGCAGCCCGCGGCCCCGACGGCGACGGCTGGCCCGAACCAGGCCCGAACGCCGGCGCTTTTGCCGCTGTCGGAGAGTGCTTGCTCGCCTGTTTGGATCATGGGGCGGTTATAGGCCGGGGGCGAGACTGTCGCAAATGCGTAACGCTTTGGGCGGGGGCGTGCCGGGGACGCCCGTATGGGCGCGCCGTCGGCGCAAAAGTCTCGAGTTTTGATTGTTGCGCCGATTGGCGAGCGCCTCCTATCCTCACTTGATGCAACTTGGCGCGACTCTCATTGTTTTTTCGGGCCTGCCGGGCACGGGCAAGTCGTAGCTTGCCCGTGAAATCGCCCTGCGGCTTGGTGCGCTTTGGTTGCGGATCGACTCGATTGAAACGGCGATAAAGGCATCAGGCGTCGTCCCAGGCTCTATCGAGGACGCCGGTTATCGTGCGGCTTACGCCATAGCTGAGGACAATCTCCGGCTGGGGCGGCTCGTCGTCGGCGATTGCGTGAACCCGTTGATGCTGACGCGCGAGGCGTGGCGCAATGTGGGGCTTCGGGCAGGCGCGCGCGTGTTTGAGATCGAGACGATTTGCTCGGATTTTGATGAGCACCGTCGGCGCGTCGAAACGCGTGTCAGCGAAATCCCCGGTCATGTTCCGCCAACATGGGCCGAGGTCGCCGACCTAGATTATCGCCCTTGGGACCGCGCCCATCTGGTGATCGATACCGCCGGCCAACACCTGACGCCTTGCGTTGACCAAGTGCTTTTTACCCTACAGCAAGTGTAGGTCGCCGTTGCTTTTGATCTTCGCACGCATGCGGGAGCTACTTCCTAAGCGTTGCAACCGCCTACAACAAAACGCAGAGTAAGATTTCAGAATACGGAGCTTTCAGATCCGACGTAGTAAGACAACGGCTCAAAAATCGAGATGATAAGATGATAGTTCGTTGCGAAGAACCTGCTGACGTTTCTGCAATTCGAAAGATTGTGGAATCTGCTTTTCCCACGCCCGCCGAAGCACGGTTGGTCGAGCAGCTCCGGTCGGATGGCGATGCCGTTATCTCAATGGTCGCTGTCGAGTCCGGGATCGTCGTAGGACACGTCATGTTGTCAAAAATGGACGCCCCGTTCCGTGCGCTAGGTCTTGGGCCAGTTGCCGTCGCCCCCGATCGACAGCGTAAAGGGACTGGCGGTTCGTTAGTCCGTTCAGCCTTGAAGGAGGCTGAAAAGGAAGGATGGCAGGGTATTTTCGTGCTTGGCGATCCAGAGCTGTATCAAAAGTTTGGCTTTGACGCCGCCCTCGCAAGTGGCTTCACCTCTCCCTATGCGGGGCCGCACCTCATGGCTCTGTCATTCAATAGGCCCTTGCCCGTTGCGACTGGCATAATCGATTACGCGCCGGCCTTTGCGGCGCTTGGTTAAACAAAGTCGTATGTCGCATCACCGCCATTATCGAACGATTCCGCAAGGCCCGTTTTGGCGCGAAGCAGCCAGGCTCGATGGTCCGCTCGTTCACCCATAGCGGACCCGAACCTGTGCAGCCTCCATTCTAAAGTGTGTGCGCCACACCGTCAGCCGTCTCGACCCTGATGTCGGCGTAACGGCACGCGCCCCGGCGGCGCTGGAACGGCGTGATCGCCAACAGCCATATATGGCTGATCGCTTTCGCTGGCCCGCCGATATGGGCGGCGTAGTCAGACGCGACGTCCCGCTCCCTCTCGCGCCACGATCCGAGGCCGGTGGCGCCGGAGTCGACGATCATATGAGTTTCGACCGCATTCCAGCCGGGAAGCGGGCAACGGAAGACCTTGCCGGTCGGCAGCGCGGCGCTCCAGATATAGGTGAGGTCCTGCCCGTCCTCGAATTTCACGCCAATGGAGAGATAGTCATGAACAGGAGCCTGATCCTCCGGGACGGCGGACGGCAGTTGGTCGATCTTCCAGCGCCAGCCGAGCTTTGGACGCGATGCGAGAGGAAGCGACAGCGGCCGCTCGATAATCGACGCGCCTCCCGCGCTCTCACAGACGATCTCGCCATTCGCGTCCCGAATGAAGCTCTCCTCGCCGCCGCCGAACAAGAAGAGGTCGGACCAGCCTTCCGGCAGCCTGCGGTTGCGCCGCAGGCGCGCCAGCTCTACCGCCAGGAGACCGTCGACGTCGCCATGGGCCGCGAGGCTCGCAAGACCCGTGGCGGCCTCTCCGCGCCACAGCAGCGCGACGCCGGTGATTGTCACGTCGTCCCTGGCGTAGACGTCTTCTGGAATGGTCAGGCGGCCGTCCTCGTCGGCGCCCAGCGTAGCCAGTCGGGCCACCTCGATGGGGCCGTCGTGCAAAGCGGTCATGGCGCCCGTGTCGACGCCCGGGCTGTAGATCGGTCGTTTGCCGCGTGTGCGGGCGTGGAATCCGAGGCCGGGACGAAACCAGAGGTCGTGTTGTCGGGAGAGCCACCAGCGCCCGGTGACAAGAAAGGTGATTTGCTGGCCTTTGACAGCCTCGAGGCCAAGATCGATCCAAGGCAGATCGGGGCCATTGATTTGGAACAGTCGATAGCCCGCGAGCTCGGGCGAATGCGCCCGGGCGATCAGGTCTTCGACGCCCTTTTTGAAATCCGCCGGAGCCGGGTCGCTCTGCTCAGCGGCGAAGATGGCGTTCGAGGCGGCCGTGACGGGCAAGGCCACGCCGAGCGCCGTGGCGCGCCGCAATATGTCGCGCCGTGAAAAAGCGCCGCGCGCGTTCGCGGCATAAGAAAGATTGAGACAATAAAGGCACATACGCTTCCTCCTTGATCACGCGCAAGCGCTCTGCGGTCAGGCGTTCGTGATCGGGAAGCCTAATGTTATGCTTGCGCCGAAAATCCGCATGCCTTGGCGTGCCGAAATCGAGCTTTCTACGGCGCGTGAGGGCAATCGATGCGACGAACGGGATATACGCGCGCGAGCACGCTCGGGCCGATCGCCGGCGTCGTCATGGAGAACGGCGGCTCGATCGAGCGGGTCTTTCGCCGCGCCGAACTTCCCATCCGCTTGTTGGAGTCGCCCGACACCCTTCTGCCGCTGCGCGACCATTTTCGGCTGCTTGCGACCGCGTCTCGTGAGCTGCGCGACGAGGCTTTCGCTGCCCGCCTCGGTCGCCAAACGTCAATCGCGGGCCTTGGGGTCTACGGCAAATGGGTCACACAGGCGCCCACCTTATTCGAAGCGATCCACCGCTCGGGAACAAGTCTGCCGCACATGATGCAGAGTGCGACGCGACTTGCCGTCCGACGATATGGCGACGAGGTCCACTGGTCCTATGAATTGGCCGACCCCGCCACGGACGGAAGGCCTCAAAATGAGATGCTCGCGCTGTGGTACATGATTGTCATGATCCGCCATTTCGCCGGCGCGGGCTGGTTACCAAGCCGCATCATGGTCGGCGGCCTGCCCGTAAACGCGCGGCGTTCCATTGATGCGCAGATGGGCGTCGATACAGTGATCCGTGACCTGCCCGGCACGATCGTCTTCGATCAACGGCTGCTCATGGCGGTCAACCCGCATCTCAGTGCGGATCAAGGCCTCGACGCCGACGAACTCGCGCGCATTTTCGACATACCGGCTCCCGACGACCTGCCCGGCAACGTCGGGGCCCTGATCGATCTGGAGCTTCTCGACGGTCGTCCTGACCTTTCGCGCATCAGCCGCGCCTTCGAAAGTTGGAGTGGCGTAGCGCCCGGGCGATGGCGCAAATTAGCGAAATCCGACCGATAAAGGCAGCCAAATAGGTGAGATTTGAAACTAGAGCCTCTCACCGCGCTCCGTGCGTTGAAGCGCGTCTTCTGCGAACGCAGGCTCGTTCTTAAGCGGCCCTACCTTTCCTGCCATTTCCCGCTTGAACAGCTCACTTGGGGCTGTCATTCCCCGCGGGCTGAAAGCCCGACCGGGAATCCAGAGCCACAAGAGCGCTGGTTCGGTTCTGGATTCCCGATCGCTCGCTTTGCGAGCGTCGGGAATGACAACGAACCGATCGAGCAGATTTCGTATCATTCCGTCGGAACGTGCGAAAATCGAGCGCCTTCTAGGCGCTCATCTCGAATTTCCTCACCTCGGCGAGCGCATCAGCCGGATGTCGAGATCATTGACCTTCTTCCTCAGCGTATTGCGGTTCAACCCGAGAAGCTCCGCCGCCTTGATCTGATTGCCGCGCGTCGCCGCCAGCGCCGCGGAGATCAAGGGGATTTCGATCTCGCGAATGACGCGGTGATAAAGCCCGGGCGGCGGCAATCCGTCGCCATAATCGCGGAAGAGCTTGGCGAGATGCTGCTCGACGGAGGTCGAGAGCGTCTGGCCGTTCTCCAGCTCCTTCGTCGGCGCCGCGCCGGGCGCGGACGGCTTTTCCGCAGTCGTCTGCCGCAACTCGTGATCGAGCTCCGCTTCGACGAGCGGGTCGGAGATCACTTCCTGCGGATGCAGCGCGGCGAGGCGGCGGATGAGATTTTCCAGCTCGCGAATATTGCCGGGCCAGCGGTATTTCTTCATCCGGTCGAGCGCCGCCTGCTCGATATATTTCTGCGGCAGGCCTTCGCTCGCCGCCACTTTGAAAAAGTGGTGGACGAGATCGGGAATATCCTCCGTGCGTTCGCGCAGCGGCGGCAGGCGCAGCGGCACGACGTTGAGGCGGAAATACAAGTCCTCGCGGAAAAGGCCCTGCTGGATCAGGCCGCGCAAATCCTTGTTCGTCGCCGCGATGATGCGGACATTGGTCTTGATCGGCGTGCGGCCGCCGACCGTCGTATATTCGCCCTGCTGCAGCACGCGCAGCAGACGCGTCTGCGCCTCCATCGGCATGTCGCCGATTTCATCGAGGAAGAGCGTGCCGCCCTCGGCCTGCTCGAAACGGCCGGCCGAGCGCTGGTTCGCGCCGGTGAAGGCGCCCTTCTCATGGCCGAACAGCTCGCTCTCGATCAGGTCGCGCGGAATCGCCGCCATATTCACCGCGACGAAGGGGCCTTTCTTGCGCTTGCCGTAATCATGCAGCGCGCGCGCGACCAGCTCCTTGCCCGTGCCGGACTCGCCGTTGATCATGACCGTCAGATCTGTCTGCATCAGCCGCGCGAGCGAACGATAGATCTCCTGCATCGCCGGAGAGCGCCCGACGAGCGGCATGCCCTCCATTTCTTCCGGCGCGGGCTCCTCGCCGCCCTTGCGCGGCTCGGCCATGGCGCGGCCGACGATGCCGACAAGCTCCTTCAGATCGAAGGGCTTGGGCAGATAATCATAGGCGCCCCTTTCAGACGCGCGGATCGCCGTCATGAAAGTGTTTTGCGCGCTCATCACGATGATGGGCAATTCCGGCCGCAGCTTCTTGATGCGCGGCAGAAGCTCGAAAGCGTTTTCGTCGGGCATCACCACGTCGGTGACAACGAGATCGCCCTCGCCCGATTGCACCCAGCGCCATAACGTCGCCGCCGTGCCGGTGGTGCGCACCTCATAGCCGGCGCGCGAGAGCGCCTGGGCGACGACGGTACGGATCGCGGCGTCGTCGTCGGCGACAAGAATTTCGCCTCTCGTCATCAGACCAGTCTCCCCCGCTGGCGAAACGTCATGAACGGGCTGCCTCTCTCTTCTCCGATGATTTGGCGCGATACATGGGCATCAGAATTCGGAAGGTCGTACGTCGGGGAAGGGATTCGCATTCAATAACGCCGCCGTGGTCGTTGACGATCTTCGCCACCAAAGCAAGACCCAGGCCAGTCCCGGAAGACTTCGTGGTGACAAAGGGGTCGAAGAGATGCGCGGCGATATCGTCGGGCACGCCCGGGCCATTGTCGCGCACGCAGAATTCGAGCGGCAGGCCGACGGGGCTGCGCGCGCCCATGGCGCGCAGGCTTACCCCCGGGCGGAACGCCGTGGAAAGCTCGATCTCGCCGTCGACCGCGTCGAGCCCGATCGCCTCGGCGGCGTTCTTCACGAGATTGAGAAAGGCTTGCACGAGCTGGTCGCGATTGGCGTAGACCGGCGGCAGCGACGGATCGTAATTCTCGACAAATCTGATGCGCCGGGCGAAGCCGCTCTGCGCCACCTGCTTCACGTGATCGAGCACCGAATGAATATTGACGCGCTCACGCTTCAGGGGCCGCGCGTCGGAGAAGACCTCCATGCGGTCGACCAGCCGCACAATGCGGTCGGTCTCCTCGCAGATCAGCCGTGTCAGCGCCCGGTCCTGGTCCGAGAGGCCGCTCTCCAGCAATTGTGCGGCGCCGCGAATACCAGACAGAGGATTTTTGATTTCATGGGCCAGCATGGAGGCGAGCCCGGAAACTGAGCGCACAGCGCCGCGATGGCTTAGCTGCCTGTCTATTTTATCGGCAATTGTACGTTCTTGCAGCACAACCAGAACCAGACCATCCTGCTCCGGAAGCGGCGCGCAATGGACATCCACGCGGCGGTCGCCGTCCTGCCCCGGCCGGCCCAGATCGACCTTATATTCGTTGATCGCCGCGCCGCGGTCCTGAACATGCTGGACAAGCGTGAGGAGCGGCGAGCCAAAGGGCAGCAGCCGCTCGAGTTTCTGGCCGATGAGCAAAGGCTTGCCGAGCTCGAAGAAGCTTTCGGCGGCGGCGTTGGCGTCCTCGATCACCCCCTCGCGCGAGACGGTGAGAATGACGCTCGGCAACGCCTCGAGCACGCAGCTGCGGCCGCGCTCGTCGATGATCTTGAGCGGGGTAAACTCGCCGCGCCGGGGGTCGTCGCGTCTGGGGCGATCCGAAAGGCTCATGCGGCGACCTCTTGTCCCTCTGTAAAAGTGGCGTCGATCAGCCGAAAGGCCTCCGACGCGCAATTGGCGGTGACGAGCGCGTGGCGCAGCGCCGCGACCTCGGCGCAAGCGGCGCCGAAAGCCTCGTCGACATAGGCGGCGAGATGTTTGCGCGCATGGCGCAGGCCCGCCTCCGCGCCCATTTGCGTGAGAAGCCCATCGAGATGCTCGCGCGCGAGCGCGCTGCGCTCGGCGGGCGAAGGCTCGGCGCGACGCCGCCCGGCGCCAAGATAATGAGCAATATCGCCGACGAGCCAGGGCCGCCCCTGCGCGGCGCGGCCGACCATCACCGCATCGGCGCCGGATAATCTCAGCATTTCCGCGGCGTCCTCGACCGAGCCGCAATCGCCATTGGCGATCACCGGGATCGAAACGGCTTGCTTGACCGGAGCGACCGCCGCCCAATCGGCGCGGCCTTTGTAGAATTGCTGTCGTGTGCGTCCATGGACGGTGATCAGCGCGGCGCCCTCCCGCTCGGCGCGGCGCGCCAGCTCCGGCGAATTGCGCGAGGCGTCGTCCCAGCCGAGCCGCATCTTCACGCTCAGCGGAACGCGGATGGCCGCGCGCGCCGCCGCGATGAGGGCCGAGGCCTGGTCGAGGTCGCGCATCAGCGCCGCGCCGGCGAGACCGCCGGTCACCCGCTTGCAGGGGCAGCCCATATTGATGTCGACCCAATCGGCGCCCGCTTCTTCAGCATGGCGTGCGGCGATGGCGATCTCCTGCGGGTCGCGCGCCGCGATCTGGATCACGCGCGGCGCCGTATTTGTATCGCTGGAAGATGCGAGCCGCAGCGCGGTCTCGCGGTCGCCTCGCGCGACGCCGGCCGCCGTAATCATCTCGCTCACGGTCGCGCTGGCGCCATAGCGTTCGGCAATGCGGCGCATGGCTGGATCCGTGACGCCTGCCATAGGCGCAAGAAAAGCGCGCCCTGACAGACGGATTGCCCCGATCCGCAGCGCCTCTCGCTCGGGTTCAAAGCCCAATTTTTTGGCAGCAGTCATCTTGCCTATACCATAAGCAGCCAGCTTCGCAGTTGCAACATAGCATTTCGCCGCATTTTCGCACATTTGACGCGATGCAGGAAAAGCGACACAGGAGCGGCATGGTTGCTGAAACGGAAATCTCTATCCTCGTCGTCGCGGGGGGACGCGGTTCGCGCGCCGGCGAAGGCATGCCCAAACAATACCGACGGCTTGCCGACAAGACCGTGCTGGCACGCACGCTGGAGGCGATGGGCGCCAGCGCGCCGGGCGCGCGCCTGAAGGCTGTTATCCACCCGGACGACCGCGCGCTTTATGCGCAAAGCGTCGCCGAATTGAGCGACGCGGCGCGCGCCGCCGTCTCGGAGCCTGCGCTCGGCGGCGCCACAAGGCAGGAGAGCGTGCGCAACGGGCTCGAAGCCGTCGCCCGAGAGAGCGCGCCGCAGATTGTGCTGATCCACGACGCCGCCCGGCCCTTCGCCGATCCCGCGCTCATCGCCCGCGCGATTGCGGCGGCGCGCGCCCATGGCGCGGCCGTCCCCGGCGTGCCGCTCAACGACACGGTAAAGGAGATCGACGCGGCTGGCTTCGTGGTCGCGACGCCCGACCGCGCGAGGCTGCGCGCCGTGCAGACGCCGCAGTCTTTCCGCTTCCCGCTCATTCTGGCGGCGCATCGCGCGGCCGCCGCGGCCGATCGCGAATACACCGACGACGCCATGATCGCGGAAGCCGCCGGCCACGCCGTGCATGTCTTTCCCGGCGATCTCGCCAATTTCAAGCTCACGACGCCAGAGGATTTCGCACGCGCCATGGATCAGATCAAAGCCGCAGCTCCCCAATCAGATGATTTAACAAATGTTAGAACAATAAATGTTCTAACGGACGTTAGAACAGGCCAAGGCTATGACGTCCATGCTTTCGCCGAGGGCGACCAGGTCTGGCTCGGCGGCGTGTCGATCCCCCATAGCCATTCCCTCGCCGGCCATTCCGACGCCGACGTGCTGATGCACGCCATCACCGACGCGGTTCTCGGGGCGATAGCCGAAGGCGATATCGGTGCGCATTTCCCGCCCTCCGATTCCCAGTGGAAAGGCGCGGCCTCGAAAATCTTCCTCGAACATGCCTGCAAGCTCGTCCGCGCGCGCGGCGGCATGATCGCCCATATCGACGCGACGGTAGTCTGCGAGGCGCCGAAGGTCGGCCCGCATCGCGACGCCATCCGCGCGAGCCTCGCAGAAATCATGGAGCTGGATATCGGCCGCGTGGCGATCAAAGCGACGACGACCGAAAAGCTCGGGTTTACCGGGCGTCGCGAGGGGATTGCGGCGCTGGCGATCGCGACGGTGCGGCTGCCGGAGTAGCGGGGCGTGCGTTGGCGGCTCGAGCGGCAGCCGCCGACGCCGAGGCCAACGCCTGGGCAGCCTTCTGTGACGCGCGCTGCCGGGCGCAACTTCCTGTCGTAATTCTCCGGCTGAGGAAACGAGTCATACCATTTCCGATTGAACGGCTCGCATTGAGGAATGTCATTCCCGCCGGGCTGAAAGCCCGATCGGGAATCCAGAGCCATAGTAGCTAGTGTTGCTCTGGATTCCCGATCGCTTACTATGCGAGCGTCGGGAATGACACCGAACCAATCAAGCGGATATCGTATCAGAGTGACGAACTCTTCCCCGGCTGGAGCGTTTCAACGAGCCGATGACATGGTGACATTCACCACGTTTCCAAGAAATTGCAGACTTTTTTGCGCGGCGTGCGCATGAACGCTTTGGGGCACGATTGGAGTAAAACTGCGCATTTTTTGAGGGCCATTTTTCATGCTCGCGAGCACCAAGGCCGTCGTTTCCGCCTTCCCCGCCACACGCATCGATTGGGTCGATTACGCCAAGGGCTGGTGCATCATCCTCGTTGTGATGATGCATTCGACGCTGGGCGTCGAGCAGGCGCTCAGCCAGCAGAGCTGGCTTCATGGCTTCATCGACTGGGCGCGGCCCTTCCGCATGCCCGATTTTTTTCTCGTCGCGGGTCTCTTTCTCTCGCGAACGATCGACAAGCCCTGGGCCGACTATCTTGACCGCAAGGTCCTGCACTTCGCCTATTTCTTCATGCTTTGGACGTTGATCCAGGGCGCGCCCAAACTGCTGCTCGCGGGCGGCGATCCCTTGTCGATTGTGGGTGATCTTGCTTTCGCAATGATCGAACCCTTCGGCACGCTGTGGTTCATCTATCTGCTGCCGATCTTCTTCGTGACCACCAAGCTCCTGCGCCGCGCGCCGCCCTGGGCTGTGCTGGCCGCCGCCGGCGCGCTGCAAATGACGGACGTCGTCACACATTCAATCGTTATCGACGAATTCGCCGCCCGTTACGTCTACTTCTATGCAGGCTATTTTTATGCGGCGCGTATTTTCGCCTTTGCTGAAGCTGCGCGCGCGAAGCTGCGCCGGACCATCCCGGCGCTGATCATCTGGGGCGCCGCCAACGAATTTGCTGTGCGATACGGCTATTCGGGTCTCCCCGGAGTCTCGCTTCTTCTCGGCTTCGCTGGCGCGGGGGCCGTCGTCGCTTTCTCGGCGCTGCTCGCGGAAATCCGCGCTCTGCCCCAATTGGCTTGGCTGGGCGCGCGTTCGATCGTCGTCTATCTGGCCTTCTTCCTGCCGATGGCCGCCACCCGCATCGCCCTTCTAAAGACCGGCCTCATTGCGGATGGGGGCGTAATCGCGCTGACCGTCACAGCCGTCGCGGTCTGGGTTCCAATAATTGTTAGAACATTGACACAGGCGACTCCGTTCGAATGGTTGTTCGAACGTCCTGCGTTTTTCAGGACGGGCGGCGCACGCGTCGTTCCGGTTCGCGCGCCGGAAGACTCGCAGGCCGCGTCGGAGGCGCGTCGATATGGGTGAGCTGGCCCGCATGCATGTGAGCCGCATGCGGGCGCCCTCTTTCGCCGCGCGCCTTGACAACCGCCGAACGCCGTCGCGTTAAGAGAGGCCGGGACAAGCCCGGCTTGTCGAGGCCGCCGATGATCCGCGTCACCCCTTTCATTTCGCTGGACGACTCCGAGATTTCTCTGGAGTTTCTGCGCGCCTCCGGCCCCGGGGGGCAAAATGTCCAGAAGGTCGAGAGCGCCGTGCGGCTTCGGTTCGACGTTTGGCGGTCACCAAACCTTCCTGAACCGGTAAGACTGCGTCTGGCCCGCCTCGCCGGCTCCAGGCTCACCAAAGAGGGCGAGCTCATCATCGAGGCGCAACGCCATCGCACGCAGGAGCGCAACCGCGCCGACGCGCTGGAGCGGCTGATCGACCTCATCCGCGAGGCCGCCGTCCCGCCGCCGCCCCCAAGGCGCAAGACCAAGCCGACGCTCGGCTCGAAGATGCGGCGCCTCGAAGGCAAGAAGCTGCGCGGCGACGTGAAAGCCATGCGCGCGAAACCGGGGCAGGATTGAGAGATGGATATTACCTATAACGTAAAAGCTATTACGCTTGTCGTAAAAGCTAAAGAACGCGGACATCGTGTGGCGACGGCAGAATCCTGCACGGGCGGCCTCGTCTCGGCCGCGATCACCGACGTCCCCGGCGCGTCCGACGTCTTCGAACGAGGCTTCGTCACCTATTCCAACGACGCCAAGACAGACATGCTTCGCGTGCCCGAAGCCCTTCTTGCCGCCCATGGCGCCGTCAGCGCCGAAACGGCGCAAGCCATGGCGAAAGGCGCGCTGGAGCGTTCGTTAGCGGATATCGCCGTAGCCATCACCGGCATCGCCGGTCCCGGCGGCGGCTCGGCGCAAAAACCGGTCGGCCTCGTGCATTTCGCCTGCGCCAGGCGCGGGGGCGACATCGTGCTTCTGGAACGGCGCTTCGGCCCCCTCTCCCGGCGCGATATCCGCCAGGCCGCGGTCGATCAGGCGCTCGACCTCATGATCGCGGCGCTCAGCAGTTAGCTGCGACAGAAAAACACTATCTGCGCCCGTAGATGGCGTCTGCCCGGCTCACGAAGGCGTCGGCATATTTCTGAAACGCCTTGTCGAACATGGCGCCCATCAGAAGCCCGAGCGCGATGCTCTTGAACTCATAGGCGATGAAAAACTCCACGGTGGAGCGCGGCCGCCCATCCGGCCCCGGCGCGTCGTCGCGGAAGGACCAGCGGTTGTCCAGCTTGCGGAAAGGGCCGTCGATATAGGCGACCCTCACCTCCAGCTTGTTGGAATCACAAGTTACCCGGCTCGTGTAGCGCTCGCAGACAGCCTTGAAGCCGGCCTGCATTTCCGCAACGAGCTCGATGACCCCGGGGGCGATCTCGCTGCGCCGGCGCACCTTCATGCCCTCGCAGAGCGGCACGAATTTCGGATAGGAGTCGACATCGCAGACGAGCGCAAACATATCTGCGGCGCTGTGTGACACATGGCGGCGAGTGCGAAAGCTTTTCATGAGGCTCGGCTTTTAAGCCATTTCCCCGCCCGATGGAAAGCCGTCGCCCAAGCGCCTCTCGCGCCATCGACGGAAAAGGTCTAGCCTACCCTTGTTGTAGCGGGGAAAAATCATGGCGGATAAGTCCAGCTTCACGGCCGACCAGTGGGACAGGATCATTCAGGCGCCTCTTTTAGCCGGATTCGCCATCAGCGCCGCCGATCCGAACGGCTTTATCGGCGCGCTGCAGGAAGGCATGGCCAGCGCCCAGGCTCTAGCAGCCGCAAAAACAGACGGCGGCTCGGATGAATTGATCAAAGCCGTTGTGGACGACCTTCTCACGCCCGAAGGCCGGACCTCCGCCCGCGAAGGGATCAGGAAGATCATTCAGGGCGTAGAGCTCAACGAGATCAAGATCCGGGCCTTGGAGGAATTGCGCAGCACGGCCAAAATCCTCGACGCCACCGCGCCGTTGGAGGCCCGGCCATTCAAGAACTGGCTCAGCCAGATTGCGTGGTTTGTCGCCGAAGCCAGCGCCGAGGGCGGGTTTCTCGGTTTTGGCGGAGAGAAAATCAGCGCCGCCGAGCGGGCGACGCTGGCCGAGATCGCTGCGGCGCTCGGCGCCTAGCCCAAGGACGCCGCAAGCACGCGTCACTTCGGCGATCCATGCCGCTTCCAGGGGTTACATGACGCGCCTTACGCGAGCGCTCGAGAGTCCCGGCGGAGGGCGCTTCTCTTAGGCGCCAAGCGCGCCGCGGGGTCACTCAGGAAAGGTTGCTGGAAACTTTTGCGAAGGTTCCTGACATTCTCGCCCCCGTAATCCTGAGCGCCGCGATAATGGCCACGCTGATCAAGGAAGCGATGACGCCATATTCAATGGCGGTCGCCCCGGATTCGTCGTCCGAAAAACTTCTGATCAATCTCGACATTTGCTAGCTCCATCCTAGCATCTTTCGGCCACGTCATCGGCCGTACGCGTAACGATTAAGCTCGGAAAAATTCAATGGAGGGTTAATTTTAGGCGCAACAGGACGGTGCGGACATAGCTCTCGAAACTCTAACGAGAGGACGCCCTGCGCAGCTTTTCGAAATCTTCCCCGGCATGATGGGACGAGCGGGTCAGCGGCGAGGAGGCCACATAGGCGAAGCCCTTGGCGAGCGCGATCGCTTTATAGGCCTCGAATTCTTCCGGCGTGACGAACCGGTCGATGGGATGATGCTTTCGCGTCGGCTGGAGATATTGGCCGAGCGTCAGAAAATCGACGTCGGCGCTCCGCATGTCATCCATGACCTGCATGACCTCGTTGCGGGTCTCGCCGAGGCCGAGCATCAGGCCCGACTTGGTGAAAAGCTTCGGCTCGATCTCCTTGGCGCGCTGGAGCAGCCGCAGGGAATGGAAGTAGCGGGCGCCCGGCCGCACCGTGACATAGAGCGACGGCACGGTCTCGAGATTATGGTTGAAGACGTCCGGACCAGCCACCACAACTCGCTCGAGCGCCGCTTCCTTGCGCAGGAAATCGGGCGTCAGAACCTCGATCGTGGTTCTGTGACAGGCCGCGCGGATCGCTTCTATGGTGTGGGCGAAATGTTCGGCCCCGCCGTCGGGAAGATCGTCGCGATCGACTGAGGTGACGACGACATGGGAGAGCCCCAGGGCCTTGGTCGCCTCCGCCACCCTGCCCGGCTCGCCCGGATCGAGCGGCGCGGGCAAGCCAGTCGCGACGTTACAGAAGGCGCAGGCGCGGGTGCAGACCTCGCCCATGATCATGAAAGTGGCATGCTTCTTCTCCCAGCACTCGCCGATATTGGGACAGGCCGCCTCCTGGCAGACCGTGGTGAGGCCGGCCCCCTTCAATAGCGCGTTGGTCTCTCCCCAGGCGGCGGAGCCAGGCGCCTTGACGCGGATCCATGGCGGCTTCCTGAGGACCGGCTGATCCGGCCGCGCGGCTTTTTCCGGATGGCGCAGGCCCGCGCCGTCTCGCGCCGCGCTTTTGGACCGAGGGTCGTCGTTGAGCAGGTCGATGGTGGGCACAGGGCGTCTCCCTGCGCCATTATTTACGCATGAGACTGGTGAATAGCAATGTCCTCGCCGGTCTCCGACGGATGGAGCCGGCGCCAAGCATAGGCTAGCCCCAAGGCCCCAATCGCGGCCGCCGCCAGCTCGTCCGCGCTGCCGTGCTCAGCCTGCCCGATCAGGTGGGCGAATTCCGCGCCCGTCCAAGCTCCGCAGACGCCGATCATCGATAGCGCGCTGGACCAGCTCGCCCATCGACGGGGCCGCGAGAGCAGCCAGCCGACCATGGCGCCAATCGCCAAGAAGGTGATGAATTGAACGCAAGCGAAAAGGGCGGAAGCGCTGAACGCCTCGTCGAACGTCGCCCACATAGCCAACCCCAAAGGCTCGCCGCCAAGCCCAGTGGCCCGGCGCTCCTGCGGCCGACGGACCAACGCCCAAAAAGGGTAAAGGTTCCACATCAAGAATGAAAAAAACTGACTAGGAAATTCTTCTTAAAGTGATCAAGCAACAACTTCAGCCACGCAGCGAGAGAAGCGTTCGCGCTCATGTATCACGGAAAGAGACGGCAGTGAGCGGGTGCAGGCGAAGCTGCAAGGACGGCAACGCCCGGACGAATGAGGCGACGTGTGGCCGGCTTCTCAGCCTGGTCAACGCATCGCCTCAGGAGCCCAGACAAAATGTTGCGCCTTAACCTTAAGTTATTATTAGTAGTCACGTAAAAACAGTATGTTGTACTTAATACTAAGCTAAAAGATGAGCTATGCTCTACAGATGCTCGACCTCCAGCACCCCTGGGATTTCACGCAGCGCGCTCGCGACTTCCGCATTGACGGGATAAGAGCCCGGCAGGCGGATTTCTATCTCCTCGGGCGCAACGTCGCGCTTAACGAGGACGGACACCTCGCCTTCGCCTCTGCCGGTAAGTCTGCCTTTAATCCTATCGAGCGGACTTTGGTCGCTGACGACAATCCGCAGGCCCTTCTGCGCGCGGGCCGCGGCGGCGGCCAGGGGCGTGACCGAGACAATTCGGGCGCGCACATCGTCGCCGTCCACGCTCGCTGTCAGCTGCACCAAAACTGCGGCGCCTTTCTCCAGCGCGTCGCGATATTGGTTGAGCGCCTCCTGAAAAAGAATGGCTTCATACTGGCCAGTTGGGTCCGACAATTGGACGATGCCCATCTTCGAGCCAGACTTGGTGCGCCGCTCGGCGCGGTCCAAAACCACCGCGGCAAGGCGATCGGCTTCAGCCCCGCGCTTCACCGCCGCCGAGAATTTGGCCCAGTTCGTTACCCTCAATTTGGGTAGGAGGCCGGCATAGGCGTCGAGCGGGTGGCCGGAGAGGAAAAAGCCCGCCGCCTCATACTCCCGCCGCAGCGTCTCGCCCGCTGGCCACGGCTGGACCTTGGGCAGGACGAGGTCGTCCGCCTCGGCCTCGCCGAAGAGCGCGTTCTGGCCTGCCTTGCGATCCTCGGCGTGGCGGTTGGCGGTGGCGAGCACGCTTTCAGTGGCGGCGAAAGCGCGCGCGCGGTTCGGCTCCAGCTCGTCGAAAGTCCCGCAAGCGGCGAGATTCTCGAGTACCTTCTTGTTGACCTCGCGCGGGTTGAGCCGCCGGGCGACGTCGGAAAGGCTCTTGAAGGGCCGCCCTCCTCGCGAGCGCACGATCGACTCGGCCTGCCCCTCTCCGACCCCTTTGATCGCGGAGAGCGCGTAGCGGATCACCTGCTTGCCGTCCGGAGCGGTCGCGACGTCGAAATCGACGCCCGAGCGCTTGATCGAAGGGGGCTCCACGGCAATGCCGAGGCGTCGGGCCTCGTCGCGAAATTCGGCCAGCTTGTCGGTCTGGCTTTTATCGAAGGTCATGGAGGCGGCGAGGAACTCGGCCGGATAATGCGCCTTGAACCAGGCCGTCTGATAGGCGATCAGCGCGTAAGCGGCGGCGTGCGACTTGTTGAAGCCATAGTCGGCGAATTTCGCCAGCATGTCGAAGATCGTATTGGCGAGCTCCGGCGCCAGCTCCTGCTCGACGGCGCCCTTCACGAAACGCTCCCGCTGGGCGTCCATCTCCGCCTTGATCTTCTTGCCCATGGCGCGGCGCAGCATGTCGGCTTCGCCCAGCGTATAGCCGGAGAGCACCTGGGCGATCTGCATCACCTGCTCCTGATAGATGATGACGCCGAAGGTCTCCTTCAGGATGGGCTCGATCTTGGGGTGGTAGTAGTTCGCCTCTTCGTCGCCGAGCTTCACGGCGCAATAGGTCGGGATATTGGCCATGGGCCCCGGCCGGTAGAGCGCGACGAGGGCGATGATGTCCTCGAAACGGTCGGCGTGCATCTCGACCAGGGCCTTGCGCATGCCCGCGCTTTCCAGCTGGAACACGCCCACGGTCTCGCCGCGGCCCAGCATGGCGTAAGTGTCCTTGTCGTCGAGCGGCACTTTGGCGAGGTCGAAATCCGGGTCGCGGCGGCGCGCCAGCCGGCTCGCCATGGCGAGCACGGTCAGCGTCTTGAGGCCGAGGAAGTCGAATTTGATGAGACCGGCGGGCTCCACCCATTTCATATTGAACTGGGTCGCCGGCATGTCGGACTTCGGGTCACGATAGAGCGGCGCGACCTCATGCAGCGGCCGGTCGCCGATCACGACGCCGGCGGCGTGGGTCGAGGCGTTGGAATAGAGCCCTTCGAGCGCGCTGGCGACCTTGAAGAGCCGCGCCACGCGCTCATCTTCGTCGACTGCCTCGCGCAGCTTTAGCTCCCCGGCGAGCGCCTCGGCGAGGCTCACGGGCTTGGCCGGGTTCTGCGGCACGAGCTTGGCGAGCTTGTCGACCTGCCCAAGCGGCATTTCCAGCACGCGGCCGACGCTGCGCAAAACGCCGCGCGCCAGGAACGAACCGAAGGTGATGATCTGCGCCACCCGGTCCGCGCCATAGCGGTCGCGGACATAGTCGATCACCTCGCCGCGCCGCGTCTGGCAGAAGTCGATGTCGAAGTCCGGCATCGAGACGCGTTCAGGGTTGAGAAAGCGCTCGAAGAAGAGACCAAAGCGGAGCGGGTCGAGGTCGGTGATGGTCAGCGCATAAGCGACGAGCGAGCCCGCGCCAGAGCCGCGCCCCGGCCCCACGGGAATGCCTTGCGACTTGGCGTATTTGATGAAATCGGAGACGATCAGGAAGTAGCCGGGAAAGCCCATCTTCTCGATGGTGCCGAGCTCGAAGTCGAGGCGGTTGAAATATTCCTCCCGCTCATGGCCCGGCGCCGGCCCATGGGCGGCAAGGCGCGCTTCCAGCCCTTCGATCGCCTGGCGACGCAGCTCCTCGGCTTCGACTTCAGTGAGCGGCCGGTCGCCGGGCGCGTCGCGCAGGAAGCGCGGCATGATCGGCTTGCGGGTCTTGGGCCTGTAGGCCGTTCGGCGGGCGATCTCGATTGTGTTGGCGGTCGCCTCTGGAAGGTCGACGAACAGCGCCAGCATTTCGGCGCGCGTCTTGAAATAATGCTCGGGGGTGACGCGACGCCGCTCGGCGACGCTCGTCACCGTGCCCTCGGCGATACAGAGCAGCGCGTCATGGGCCTCGAAGTCGCCGCGCGAGGCGAAATAGGGCTCGTTGGTCGCCACCAGCGGCACGCTCCGGCGGTAGGCGAGGTCGAGAAGTTGAGGTTCGACCTCTGCTTCGGATTGAAGCTTGTGCCGCTGGATTTCGAGATAGAGCCTGTCCTGGAAAAGTTCCTGCAGCGTTTCGAGCCGCGTGCGCGCGAATTCCGGCCGCCCGGCGGCGAACATGCGGTCGAGCGGCCCGTCCGGCCCGCCGGTCAGCGCGATCAGCTCGGCGGCGTCCTCGGCGAGGGCCGCGAGCGAGACATGCGGCTCGTCCCCCTCCTCCGTGTCGAGATAGGCGCGCGAGGCGACGCGCATGAGATTGAGATAGCCGGCTTCGGTCTTGGCCAGGAGCACGATATTGGCGAGCGCCTCGTCCCGCCCCGAGGGGCCGCTCGTCTTGGCGTCGGCGAAATCGACGCGCAATTGCACGCCGGCGATGGGCTGAATGCCCGCTTTGGCCGCTTTTTCGGAAAATTCCAGCGCAGCGAAGAGGTTGTTGGTGTCGGTGACGGCAAGCGCCGGCTGCTCGTCGCGCACGGCGAAGTCGATCAGCTTGCCGATCGTGAGCGCGCCCTCGCGCAGCGAAAAGGCCGTGTGGAGATGGAGATGGACGAAGCCGGCGGAAGTGGCGCTCATGACGAGAGTCTAGCGCTTGCGAAGACGCCCTGAAACCAATGTTTGCGGCCGTCCACAGTGGCTTGGACCGCGCGCCTTCGGGCGCGCTTTTCAAACTGCGCGCCCGAAGGCGCGCGGTCCAAAACGACCAACGCCCGGCCGGGGAAGCTCCCCGCCGGGCGTCTGATACTCTCGCCCCGGACGAAAAGGGGCGCGAAACGGCGTCTTTACTCGGCGGCCGTCGTGAAATTCTTCGTGGCCGTTTCGATCGGCTTGAAGGCTTCCTTGGCGATGGCGCTGTACAACTCGCCGAGCTTGGTCGCCTCGGCGACGAAATCTTCATAGGCGCTCTTGGCGAAGTCCGACTGAAGCGCGAAGGCTTCGTCGATCTTCTTCACCGTGACGAGCTTCTCGGCGAGCAAGCGGCTCTTCTCAAAAGACTTCTTGGAATAGTCCGTCGTCTCGGCGGCGATATTCTGCCAGCCCTTCGTGACGGCCGCCGCGGCGGCGGAGACGGCTTCGAAGTGCTCTTTCCCGAGCTGCTGCACGCTTTCGAAATTGGCCACCATTGGCTTCGTCCTCATAATATGGCGCCGACCAGCCCGACGCCGCCCCCTGGCGGCGCGACCCACGCGCCTGCTGACAGCATAGATATATGCGTTGCACAATTACGCGTCAATTAAAATGTTGCATTGCAAAATTGCCATAGAAAATCCTGTATTCGCTTAACTCCTGGGTAACCGCGTTCTCTTACCCTTGATGACTGTAGCGTTTATGCGACGCCAATCCACGGTTGTCGCCTCGTGCAAGCGCCAGTTCCGTAAGAGGCGTGTGGCAAATGTCGAAACCGAGTCAGCTGGATCGTCTGGCGCAACCCCGTTCCCTCGCAGCTATTTTCGCGGTCGTCATGGCGTTTGTCGCTATCACGTCGATCCCGGCGGAAGCGCGCAGGCATGGCCATCGCCATCACGCCTCCTATAGTCGACACGTTTTCCATCATGCCTTCGCGCATCACAGGGGCGGCCATCATGCACGCCATGCGCGCAGCCATCGCTTCTACGCCTCGATGGCGGGGGAAGGCGGCGGCGAGATGCTCGGCGAGCACCACGGCTTCGCCGCCATCGTCGTGGACGGCAACAGCGGGAAAACCATTTACGCGCGCAACGAGCACGAGCTGCGTCACCCGGCCTCCGTCACCAAGGTGATGACGCTCTATCTTCTGTTCGAGCAGCTCGAGAAGGGCCAGCTGCGGCTCGACTCGCCGCTCATGATCTCAGGGCATGCGGCCGCCCAGGCGCCCTCGAAGCTCGGTCTGCAGCCGGGAGAGACGATCAGCGTCGAAAACGCCATCAAGGCGGTGGTCACCAAATCCGCCAACGACATCGCTTGCGCCATCGCCGAGAACATCGGCGGCGACGAAGCCAGATTTGCACAGATGATGACGCGCAAGGCCCATGCGCTCGGCATGCGCAATACGCATTACGAGAACGCCTCCGGCCTGCCGAACCCGCGGCAGATCACGACGGCCTACGACCTCGCGATCCTCGGCCGCGCGATACAGGACCGCTTCCCGCGCTATTACCGGTATTTCTCGACGCATAGCTTCGCCTATAACGGCGCTCTTCACCGCAACCACAACCATCTCCTCGGCCGGGTCGAGGGCATGGACGGCATCAAGACGGGCTATACGCGCGCCTCCGGCTTCAATCTGCTGACCTCGGTCCGCCGGCACAGCCATCATATTGTCGCCGTCGTCATGGGCGGGACCACCGCCGGCGCACGCGACCGCATCATGGCGCAGCTCATCGAGCAATATATCGGCGGTGGGGCGTCGACGCGCACGGCCGCGGCCATAACGGAAGACAACGCCGCCGAAGAAGTTGCGGTCGCCCCGACAGCGATCGAGCGCGCGCCCGCCTTCTCCGAGCCGGTCGCCGAGCGTCAGTCGGAACGGACCGCCTATGCCGCGGAAGAGCCGGCAATCGATTCCGAAACGGCCGTGGGCTCCATCCCGCGACATGCGGCGGCTCCCGTCCTGAAAGAAAAGGCCGAGAAGCCGATCGAACGCGCTCCGCAGGCCGACGCCGCCGCGCAAGTGCGCCCCGCCTTCGTCTCTGGCGTGCAGAAGCGCGTCGCCGAGGAGCCCGCCGTCACGGAGAAGAAGGGACGCGGAAAAGCGTCCGAGAAAAAGGCCGCCTCTTCCCCCATCGCCGACGGCTCGACGTCCGGCCGGCCGACCAAAGGCATTACCGTCGCGACGACGACGCCCGCCGCCATTCGCTCCACCACCAATGTGGCGAAGGTCGACGCCGCGCGACCAACGAAGCCCGGCTGGATGATCCAGATCGGCGCGGCCGAGGACCCGGCGAAGGCCAATGAGCTGCTCTCGCGCGCCCGCAGCCAGCTTCAGGGCTTCCCCGCCACCGCCAAGTCCTTCACCGAGAAGGTACAGAAGGGCAACGAAACCCTCTACCGGGCCCGCTTCGCCGGTCTCGAGGAAGATAGCGCCCAGTCCGCCTGCAAGGCGCTGAAACGCGCCGGCTTCGCCTGCTTCACCACCAAGAACTAAAAAAGAAGAGACCCCGCCGCCATGTCCGCCACCTGGGACCGCCTCGAGGGCTCCCGTCGCGCCTCAGTGATGGCGCCGCATCAGGACATCCTTAGCTTCATTCACGCGGGCGGCCAGATCCGTCGTCCCGCCAAGATCTGGATGAAGCTTTTTCATCAGATCGCGATGAGCCCGCGCAATGTCAGCGGCGGCCGCGCCCTTTTTCAGGCCGAGGATTTCGTAGGCTTCATCCTCGGTAATCGTGCCCGCTCGGCGCGCGCGCGTCTCGCCGCCCCCCGAGTCGCGGTTCGGGTCGCTTGCCGCACGCCATCCGGAAAAGCGGCGGTCCAGATACGCTTCAAGTAGCCGCGCCCCGTCCGGATCGTCGCGCTGGCACATGTTGTAGAGGTCGAGAAGCGCCGGCCGGGTCAAGGCGTCGAGGCGCTTCCCTTCGTTCTTGCCCGCGAGGATCATGCCGCGAATGGCGCCGGTCGCATGGTCCAGCTCCATCTCGATCATGGCCGAGCGCACGCGGGAGACTCCGCCGCCGCCCGCTCCGGCGTTGCGCAATCCGGCGCGCTCCGAGCGCCCCATGATCCAAAGGCCGGCCGCGCCAAGAGCGAGACCGAAGTCGATCCGCCCGCGCGCCAGCAGCAGGCCGCCGAGCGCCATCAGCAGAAATCCGCCCCCGCGCCTGATCATGCGCGCCAGAATGGCCGGCGACGCCTTCGTATAGGCCTTGAGCGCGAAGAGCGTGAGCGCGAGCGCGAAAAATCCCATCAAGACCGGCATGGCTTATCGTGACCCCATCTGCGACAGGAGCAGACGCGCAGCCCCCTCGCCCTCGCCCGCGCGTTTTTCCAGTTCCGGCAATCCGCCAACGGCATAAGCAGCGGCGGCGCCAAGCAGTTCCGCGAGACGGCGCGGCGCCGAAAGATCGAAGGCGGCATAGGCGCCGCCGGAGAGGCGCGCGATCTCCTGGAAGGCCGTCCGCGTTTTCGCGTCGCGGCCCTCCTGGAACATGAAGGCCTTGAGCCCCAGAAGGCCCATCTCGCCGGCCGCGCCGCCCAGATGATCGATCTTCTCCTCCATCGCGTCGCCGATATAGACGAGCGCGCCCACGCGCTCGGATCGCGTCTCGTCCAGGGCGTGGCTCAACACGCGGCCGATTTGCGTGTGTCCTGCCTGACAGGCAATCTGCGCCATCAGAGCGCCGAGCCCCTCGCCTTGCGAAACGAAACGCGAGGCGCGGCATTCCCTGAATCCACGGAAGTAGACAAGCTGGACGTCGAGCTCGCCTTGCGCGGCGGTGGCGCGAAACATCTCGCCCTGTATGGATTGCGCCAGATCCCACGTGGGCTGGCGGCTCATTGTGGCGTCCAAGGCGAAAATCAGCCGCCCCCGCGCGCGTTTTTCGACGACGCCGCGAGCCTTTGCGAGAAAAGCGTCGATGTCGCCATTACGTACGGGGCGCGGCGCCGGCGCCTTGTTTTGTTCGTCGCCCACTTTTTTCACGTCGCTTGTTCGTAACGATATATAAAATCGTGCCAGCGGACTACAAAGCAAGTGGCCCGAGCGAGAGTTGGAAGCTACGCCGGATGGCGCGGAACGCAAGCGCAAGAGGGGCAATTTGCAAGGGCATGATCGGACCGCGAGCCTTCTGGCTCGCTTTCGAGAGGCGCGCCTGAAGGATCGCGGTCCAGGGGCCTTGCCGACGCAGACATGTGTAAAGCGGAGCGCAATATGGAGCGTGAAACGCCTGCCACTCCGATCGCCGCTTTGCCGGCTGAGGACAGCGAGAATGTTCAGGCGCTCATGCGCCGCTTCGCGCTTGAGCTTGCAGAAAGCGGCGTGCGGGTCGCGGGCGTCACGCAGATGCGCGGCGCCGACTCGGCGGGCCGCTCGCGGATTTTCCTGCGCGACATCGCCTCGGACGCTGAATTTGTGATCTCGCAGGACCTTGGGCCGGGCTCCGTCGCCTGTAACCTCGACACAAGCGGGCTCGCCATGGCCTGCGCGGCTGTCGAGCATGCGGCGCGCGAGGGCGCTGGTCTCATCGTCGTCAGCAAATTCTCCAAGCAGGAAGCCGAACGCGGCGGTCTTTGCGACGCCTTCCGCGCCGCCATGGCCGCGCATGTTCCCGTGATTGCGGCTGTGTCGCCGCATTTTCGCGAGGAATGGCGCCGCTTCGCGGGGCCGCTCGCCGAGGATGTCGCGCCGACGCGCGAGGCGCTGCTCGAATGGTGGTCCCGCGCGCGGGTTTCAGCCTGAGGCGCGCGAGCGGAACATCAGCCTGTCAGCATGGCGCGCCCGCGATTCCGCGATGGGGGCGTCATCCGGCTCTCGGGGCCGGCAGGCGATCGCCACCAGCGCATAGCTGACGATCTGGAGCAAGAACCACGATCCGAGCTTGCCGACGCCGACCGGCTTCCAGGCCGCAAACTGATCCGGATAAAGCCAGACATGGCTGTAAGTGGCGATGTTTTCCGCAAGCCATATGAAGCAAGCCGCAAGGAAGGCCGCCAGCAGCAGCGGCATCGTCCGCCAACCGTGGTGGATGCGGTAATAGATGGTCGTGCGCCAGAAAATCGCGACGCTCGCGGCGAACAGAACGAGGCGCATGTCGGCGACATAGTGATGCGTGAAGAAATTGACGTAGATCGCCAGGGCGAGCGCGCCCACCTGCCATAGCGGCGGATGTTGGTGAAAGCGAAAATCGAAGAGCGCCCAGGCGCGCATCATATAGCTGCCGACACAAGCGTACATGAAGCCAGTAAAGAGCGGCACGCCGCCGATGCGAAAGAAGGCGGCCTCGGGATAGACCCATGAGCCATGCGCCGTCTTGAAGATCTCCATCGCCGTGCCGATGAGATGGAAGAGGAAGATCACGCCGGCCTCTTTGAGCGATTCGAAACGCAGGAGGATCAGCGCCGCTTGTACGCCAAGCGCGGCGAGGAACAGAAAATCATAGCGCGCGAGGGGCGCATGGGCGGGATAGAAGAACCGCGTCGCCAACACGAGAGCGACCATGACGCCGCCGAAGAGGCAGGCCCACGCCTGCTTGATTCCAAAGCGGATAAACTCATAGACGAAGCGGCGCGCCGGGTTTTGCGACGCCCAGGGCCCGAGGCGCGCCTCTCCTTCGACAAAGCGCGCAAGCGGCGGCCAAAGCTCCGCCGCGCTTTTTTCCCTCAATCCACGTTCATCTGACTGCCGGCGCATAAAGTAGCCCGCCCTTATTCCACAAAGCGTTCAAGCGACGCTCCATATTAAGCGGCGAGGACTGCCCGAGATTGCGCTCGAACACATCGGCGTAATTACCCACATGTTTGACGATCCGATACGGCCAGTCGCCCGGCAGCGCGAGACCGACGCCGCGGTCGCCCTCGACGCCAAGGAGATGGCGGATGCGGGGCTCCTCCGATTTCAGAGCGGCGTCGGCGTTGGCCTTTGAAACCCGCTGCTCTTCCGCGTCGATCATGAGGAACAGGGTCCATCGCACGATGGAAAGCCATTGATCGTCGCCCTGCCGCACCACGGGGCCACGCGGCGCCTTAGTGAGAAGATCAGGCAGAACGTCGTGCTCCGCAGGCGTCGCCAACTTCGTGCGCGCGGCGTAGAGCGTCGCGGCGTCCGCCGTCAGCGCTTCGCACTCGCTCTTATCGTAGCCAGCGGCAGCCTCCTCGAATGTCGCGAAGAGCTTAGGTTGATAGGACGTTTTGCGTTTGTGAAAAAAATCCGCGAGCTCCAATTCGTAGGACGTGCCCTGCTGCACGCAGACGGCGACCTCGGCGAGGTCTTGCGCCGAGGCGAAACTGCGTTGGCGGCGGACGAGAAAGGACTGGCCATCAAAGAGCGAGACGCCTGCGTAAATCACGCGCTGGCCGCCGTCGCGGGTTTGCGTCCAGGGCGCGGCGCTGGCCAGCAGATCGACCCAGCCGGCTTGCAGCGCCGGAACGCGCTCCTTTGCGCTGAGGCCGAGGAAGCGCACTTTCGTGGGATCATCGAAAATTGCGGCGGCGACGGCGCGGCAAAAATCCACGTCGAAGCCGCGCCACTCCCCGTTCTCGCCAGAGGGCTGCGCAAATCCCGGCGACTCGACGACGCCGCAGGAGAGATAGCCGCGTTTGATGACGGTCGCGAGCGTCGGCCCAGCGTCGGTCTGCGCCGAAGCGCCCTGCCCCAACAGCGTGGGCAGAAGGCCGGCAAGCACGATCGCTGTGGCGACGGCGAGAAGGAAGCGTCGTGCGATCATGGAGAGGCTCGGATTCAAACCGTCGCTATATTAGGTTCCACCCCGGCAGGCGCAAGCGGGCGCTCGGCGAGCCAGGGACCACGATGAGCGATAAACACGAAAAGCGGCAAAAAAAGCGTATGGCCACGGTTGTGACGCAAGCCGGCAGAGAGCCTTTCGAGCACTTCGGCTTCGTCAATCCGCCGATCTACCGCGGCTCCACCGTGCTCTTCCCGAGCGTTGCGGAACTGGGAGCCTTGCGCCAGCCCTACACCTACGGCACCAAGGGCACGCCCACGACGCGCGCCCTGGAAAATGCCTGGAGCGAGATCGCCGGCGGGGTGGACACGGTTCTTGTCCCGTCGGGGCTCGCCGCCATCGCTCTGGCGCTGCTTACCGCCACCAAGGCCGGCGCGCATCTTCTCGTGACCGATTCCGCCTACGCGCCCACACGCTTCTTTTGCGACGGATTCCTAACGCGGTTCGGCGTGACGACGGAATATTATGATCCTGCGATCGGCGCGGGCATATCGGCGCTCATCCGGCCCGAGACCACTGCGATCCTGCTCGAATCTCCAGGATCTCAGAGCATGGATATTCAGGACGTCCCGGCCATCGCCGCCGTCGCGCATGAAAAGGGCGTCTGCGTCATCATCGACAACACATGGGCGACGCCGCTTTTCTTTCCACCGCACGAGCGCGGCTGCGATCTCGCAATCGAGGCCGGCACGAAATATCTCTCGGGCCATTCGGACTTGCTGCTCGGCCTCGTCTCCGCCAACGCCAAATGGGCCAAGCGGCTCAGGCACACCTTCAATCTCTTCGCGATCGGCTCCGGGCCGGACGACGCCTCGCTCGCGCTGCGCGGCATGCGCACCATGGCGCTGCGTCTGCGCGAGCAGGAGCGCGCAGCGCTCGATATCGCCAACTGGCTGGCGGCGCGACCGGAAGTTGCGCGGGTGTTGCATCCCGCTTTGCCCGACCATCCGGGACACGACATTTGGAAAAGGGATTTCTCCGGCTCCTCTGGCGTCTTCTCGATCATACTGAAGCCTGTGTCCGAGGCGGCCGTCGCGGCCTTTGTCGACGGGCTGGAGCTGTTCGGGATCGGATACTCCTGGGGCGGCTATGAGAGCCTCGTGCTGCCATTCGACTGTGCGTCCTACCGCACGGCGACCAAATGGGAAGCGGAAGGTCCAGCGTTGCGCTTTTCGATCGGGCTCGAGGATGTGGCCGATCTCAAGGAAGATCTCGAAGCGGGATTTGCACGGTTGAGAGGCGAAGAGTGACGCTGCCCGCCGCACGGTAAACTCAGCCCGTCATTGCGAGCAAAGCGAAGCAATCCAGGACAGCCGTGGCGGCGCTGGGTTGCTTCGTCGCTTCGCTCCCCGCAATGACGAGGTGCGTCATCCTCAGAGGACGATCGACTTTCCGAAGGTCAGTATGATCTCCTTCAGCTCCGCTTCGTCCACCTGTTCGGCGGCCAGGGCGTAAGGAAACCAATAGGTCGCGCGCTGCGATTTTTCCGGCCATTTCTTACGCTGAACTTCGACCCGCAATGGAAACACCTCGACCAGGCATTCGACCGCCGCGCCCGATTGCAGCCGTTTCTGATAGTGGTATTCGCCGAGCTTGGTCTTCTCAATTTTGCCGTGCAGGCCGGCCTCCTGCTGCGCCTCGATGGCGGCGACGATATGCGGCTTGCGACCCTTCATCGGCCAGCCCTTGGGGATGACCCAGCGCCGGGTGTCGCGCGAGGTGGCGAGTAATATTTCGACGCCCTTCTTATCGTCGACGCGCCACGGCAATGCCCCGTATTGCATCCGCGGCAATCCGGAAGGCTTTTTCTTCGCCTTGTCGGCGGATGATTTCTTCGGGCCCTTCATGCGGGAGGCTTCGTTGGAATGGCAGCTAGCCGTCCGGTCCTGCTGGCCCAGGGCGATGCTGGTTCTATATCGGATTCCCGCGCGCCGGTCTCTGGAATAAAAGCTGTTAGCGGATTGAACTCACGCCCCATCTCGCAGATTTACCGAGTCGTGCTGCCGGTCCTGTCATCCTTCCCGAAGCTGATTTCGCCGGTTGGTCCGCTCGTCGTCGCCTGAGCGGGAGTCGACCGCGCGCTGGCGGTTCGCCGCAACATGGCGCGCAGCCGATCGCGCAAGGTAGACGACAAGAAGGAAGCGTTGCCCAGCGGAACGAACTTATCGCTGCGATAGACGAAGGCCCCCGTCTCCTCCACCAATATGTCGCCCGACTGCAATGTCGGATCGTTCCGGGCCGTCTTCTCGAAGAAGGCTTGCGACGTGCTCGGATCGTTGCAGGCGCAGCTGCTGTTCGCCTTGTCCCGAAAGGCGAAAGCAGCCGGCAGGGCCGAGTAACGATGGCCCTTGGAATTGCGAGCCGTCTCGATCGCTGCGCCGTCGTATACCTCCATGGAGGCCGACGGACAGGCGAGCTCGCAGGATTGCTGGCGCGTCGCCCGGGTGGATTTGATCAGCGGGAAAAAATAGCCGTCGCAGGTGCGCACGCAAAAACCGCCGGCGTTAGGCTCCGAGGCGAACCCGCTCCCCTCCCTCGGCTGGCCGAACCGCAATTCACCCTGCACTCCGCGACGCCGCCCCGTGGAATCAGGGTGGGTGCGCTGAGGCGCGATCTGTGGCGCGGGCTCTGGATCGGCGCCGAAAAGGAATTCGAGCAGCCCCGCCTCCGCCTGGCTGGAGAGCCCGGCGGCGAGAAGCACTGCGACGATAGCCAAAATTGGACGATAGAGCCGCATCTACGCCGTTCCCATTCCCTCGTCGCGCCCACATTGGCGACCCCGGCAGGATTCGAACCTGCGACCCACTGCTTCGAAGGCAGTTGCTCTATCCAGCTGAGCTACGGAGCCAGTCATTGTGAGCATACCGCTCCGCTAGAGGCGTAACGGTTTCATGAATAGGTCGAGCCGTCCTCAGACAGGCAACCTGCTACATAAATATGTCGATTCTGGCGACCCCGGCAGGATTCGAACCTGCGACCTACTGCTTAGAAGGCAGTTGCTCTATCCAGCTGAGCTACGGGGCCGTGGGATTCCGGGGCTAATGCGTCCACAAACCGATGCGATTGGTCCTGAAATTATCTGAATAGGAAACCGTGCGACGCGAGGCTGTCTCGGGCTTGGGCTCCTCCACACGATAGGGAATTCCCTCGCGCTCCGCATAAGCGATCGCTTCTTCCTTGGTCTCGAAACGCAGGCGGATCTGCTGCTTCATGTCGGCGGAGCTGGTCCAACCCATGAGCGGCTCGATCGAGCGCGGCAGCTCGGGGTCGAAAACGAGACACCAGGCCTTGGCGGAAGCCGGTCCCGACTGCGTCACGCTCGGCGATTGGCGATAGATGCGAGCCGTCATCTCAACCTCTTGCTTCATTTAGAGCGGCGGCTGGCGCCGCCTTCGTCTCAATTGCCGCGTTCCAGGCGCAAGCCTTCGCTTCCTTCGTAATCAGCCGAAGATAATTTGCAACCCGAACTTTTCAGTTATGCGACCTTTCGGGACGGCCGCGACCTTTTGGCCAGCTGACGATCCTGCGAGCCTGGACGCTCGCGATCCAGGCAAGAATGTTGGTCGGGGCAGCAGGATTCGAACCTGCGACCTGAAGTACCCAAAACTTCCGCGCTACCAGGCTGCGCTATACCCCGACAAACTGGCGACAAGCCTTCCCTTCGCTATCATGCGGCGCCGTCCCCTACAAGGCGGGTTCCCTAGCGCCTGAAGGCCGGATGCCGGATCTGATCGCCGGCTTTAATGCCGATTTTATCGGCGGCGCCGGCATTGAGCTCGATGACGGCATAGGCCGGGCCGCCGGATGAAATGACCTCCTCCGACATGGGGACCGTATTGGCCGCGACCTTCGTCACCACGCCCTGGCGTGAGACGAAGATCATGTCCAGAGGAAGGTAAGTATTCTTCATCCACATCATCACCGGCCCTTCGACATGAAAGTCAAAGAGCATGCCCTGATCTTCCGGCATGGATTTGCGGTACATCAGGCCCTTGGCGCGCTCGCTCGGCTTGTCCGCGACCTCGACCCGGAACTCGTGAGTCCCCGTCGAGGTGACGATTTCCAGCCGCTCGAGCGAGGTTTCCGCTCTCGCTCCGACGATCGCCACAAACAGGATGAGCGCAGGGAGCAGCGCTCGGAAGACCGGCAGAAAACCCGAACGGCTCACCATGGCAGCGCTACTCGCCATATGCGCACTCCACGATCGACATAAGCTTTCGGCCAAAACCGGCCAGCGCCGCTTTTCAATGGGAGGAATTCTTGGCTTCGAGCGGACGCACCTCCGCGGCCATCAGCCCCTTCGGTCCATCGCCGTAACGCACCAGCACGCTGTCGCCTGGCTTGAGCTCGGTCATTCCGAAGCGTCGCACTGTCTCCATGTGCAAGAAGATGTCTTCCGTGCCCTCGCCGCGCGTGAGGAAGCCGAATCCCTTCACGCGGTTGAACCACTTTACGATGGCGATTTCATAGCCGCTCGACGCCTTGACTTGGACATGCGTGCGGCCCGCCGGGGACTGGGCCGGATGCACGGCCGTGGTTTCGTCCATCGCAAGCACGCGGAAGACCTGCATGCCCTTCGAGCGATTTTGCGCCTCACAGACCACGCGCGCGCCCTCGAAAGCGGTTTGATGGCCACTACGACGCAGAATGGTCACATGCAGGAGAATATCGGGCGAACCGTCGTCCGGAACGACGAAGCCATACCCCTTGGCGACGTCGAACCATTTGATGCGCCCGGCAATTTCGATAAGATCAAGAGCCTCTTCGCTCTCGGTGGTGGACAAAGCGTCCAACTCTGCAAAAGTCACCTTCGCTCCCAACCGACCAACTCCCCGTGCTGATCCAGAGCATTCGACCGGCGCAGTCTGCGAGCTAAAAAATCTCGAATCGCTGCGTGCCAAATGAATCACTGAGGTAAAGATATCATTGACGGCGTCTCGTCCAACCAAAGAATTCGTTCGCGAGCGCAAAACCTTGTGGATACACGTGAAGAGGGCAATTGTTTGATCTTCGCCCTGCGCGAAAACGAGGCATTGGCAATTCGATTTGATTTGAATTTCTTTTGTGCTGTAGATGTTCTAGCAGGCTGCTGCAGCGCAACAGTTGGGAGGCGTCGCCATGCGCCCCCTGTATCCGCGTCCGACGGCGGCGTTTACCAGGATTTGACAAATCCGCCGCCGCGCGCAATCGAAAGCTGCGCGGACTTGCCGAGCAAGGCAATCCCGCCCCTTTCACCCATCTTGGAGCCGCCGCATGACCGATCTTTCGACTGCGCATTCGGGCGTTTTTGCTGCGCAAGGCGCAAGCGCGCGCGACGCCTCCCCTTACGATCTCGCGGCGATGGTGGCGGCGCGTGAAGACGAACGCTTCTCGCTACACACCAAATACCTCAATGAAATGTGGGTGCGCGTGCTCAAGACGATCGGCTACGACGTCGGATTCACGCGCGGCCTCGGCCCCTATCTGTGGGACCGCAAAGGCGACCGCTATATCGACCTCTTGAGCGGCTGGGGTGTGTTCGCAATCGGCCGCAACCATCCGGCCGTGCGCGAGGCCCTCGTCAGCGTCATCGACGGCGAATTCGCCAATCTGGTCCAGCTCGATGTTTCGACGCTCGCGGGCATTCTCGCCGAGAAGCTCATCGAGCGCGCGCCTTATCTCGAGAAAGTCTTCTTCGCCAACTCGGGCGCCGAGTCGATCGAAGCCGCGATCAAATTCGCGCGCGCCGCCACGGGACGTCCCGGCATCCTTCACTGCGCGCATTCCTTCCACGGCCTTACTTATGGTTCGTTGTCAATGAATGGCGACGAGATATTCAAGAAGGGCTTCGGGCCGCTGTTGCCGAATGCGCAGGAAATCCCCTTCGACGATCTCGCCGCGCTGGAGCAGGCGCTCGCCGCGCGCGATGTCGCGGCCTTCTTTGTCGAGCCGATTCAAGGCAAGGGCGTCAACATTCCCGCCGACGATTATCTCGCCGGCGTGCAGGCGCTCTGCCGCAAATATGGAACGCTGTTCGTCGCCGACGAAATCCAGACCGGCATCGGCCGCACCGGCAAATTCTTCGCGATCGACCATTATGCGGGGGTGGAGCCCGATATGATCGTCGTCGCCAAGGCGCTTTCGGGCGGCCATGTGCCGGTCGGCGCCGTGCTCACGCGCAAATGGGTCTTCGACAAGGTCTTCGACCGTATGGACCGCGCCGTCGTGCACGGCTCGACTTTCAGCAAGAACGATCTCGCCATGGCGGCGGGCGTCGCGACGCTGGACGTGATCAAGAACGAGCGCATCGTCGAAAATGCTGCAGCGAAAGGCGCGCGCCTGCTCTCCTCGTTCCGCAGGATGGCCGAAGGCTATGAGCTCGTCTGCGACGTGCGCGGCAACGGACTTATGATCGGCGTCGAATTCGGCCCGCCGAAGTCCCTCAAGCTGAAAGCGGCGTGGAATCTGCTCGAGACCGTCAACTCCGGCCTCTTCTGCCAGCTCATCTCCATCCCGCTATTCCGCGACCACAAGGTGCTG
Source organism: Methylocystis sp. MJC1 (assembly GCF_026427715.1). Lineage (NCBI taxonomy): Bacteria > Pseudomonadati > Pseudomonadota > Alphaproteobacteria > Hyphomicrobiales > Methylocystaceae > Methylocystis > Methylocystis sp. MJC1. Next base: position 2,046,107 of record NZ_CP107558.1, read on the forward strand.
ACGCAAGTCGCCGGCCACGGCAACCACACGATCAAACTGCTGCCGCCCTTGACGCTGACGGACGCCGATTGCGACTGGATCGAAAGCGCCTTCGACGCGGTCATTGCGGACGCGCATGACGCGCCTTCCGCCGTCTGGTCGCTCGGCAAGACGCTGGCCGGCCACGCGATCAAGGCGGGCATCGGCCGCTGATCCCTCAGGTCGCGGCGAGAGCTTTATCGTCGCGGCCGGAACGCTATTTGCCCTGAGTGTGAGGCGCGCGGCCGAGGCGCGCCAATTTCGGACAGCTGCGGCGCAAGCGCGCTTCAACCGCTCCGATCCGACACGAAAGGGCGCCTGCCATGCGTTTCATTTCAGGATTTCGCGCGGCCGCGATTGCGGGAGCGATCATTTTGCTCCCCGGAGCGCAGGCTGGCGGCTTCGGCGGCGGGCATGGCGGCGGCTTTGGCGGCCACGCCTTTAGCCGAGGCGGTTTTGACGGCCACCGTGGCGGCCTCGGTCCTCTGCCGGGCTATGGCGCGAACGCCTATGCGCCTGGGCAGGGCAATACGGGCGCGGCGGGCTGGAATGGCGGCAATTGGCGCGGCTTCACCAGAGGGCCCTTCGGCTATTTCGGCGGAGGCTGCTGCGGGGGCGGTTATGGCGGCGAGGGCGTCGCGATTGTCCCCGGCGGTTCTGCCAACCTCTTCAATTACACCTACAACGACTATCGCCGGCGGGACGGCGGCTTCTATGGCGGCGGCGGCGTCTTCTATGGCGACGACGGCTATAGCCGTCTTTATTCGATCCGCCCGCCGGGAGACTACAGCGAGCCGACTTACGGCCCCACGGGCTACGCGCCCTACTCAGTTTACCGTCCTTCGCAGCACATCTTTTACCTGCCGGACAACAATCCGCGCGCGGCGCGAAAAGCTGCTCGCCATGCAGCCGAGTATTGAGTTTCATTGACGCTTATGTCGCGTCGTAATCAGGGGGTGAGTAACATGCGTTTTATTTCAATCGTCCGGTCGCTTGGTCTGGCCGGCGCAGCCGCGGGGCTCCTCGCCGCGAGCAACGCCTGCGCACAGGACTTCACGGCTCCCTTCTTCGGCGGCGGCTATGCGCCGGGGCCGAGTTACGCCTATAGCGGTTACAATGGAGGCTACGAAGGCGGTTACGATGGCGGCGCGGTCGGTTATGACCAGGGCTATTACCAGGGCGGATACCAATATCCGGCCGGCGGATATGGCGGCGGGGCCTATCGCCGCGCAGCCTACAGCGGCGCCGACGTCTATCGGAACTCGCGCTATGCCTACGGCCGGACCTATGAGCGCTCCTATGTCGTGCCGCGGACGGTCTATCGGCCTTACGTGCGCACGCATTACGTGCCGGTGACGACGTACCGCGCGTACAATACGGTCTCCTATCGGCCGGTCACGCAATATCGGGTCGTGCGCAAGCGCTGCCACTGCGAAACGATTTACTAAAAAACAAAGCGGCGGCCCGAGAGGCCGCCGCAAAACACTCTTGATAAGTACACCGAGCCTTTAGGCTCGCTTTTTTATTACGAGCCTAAGGGCCCGCGGTCCGACTTTCAGGCGTGGATCTCTTTATTGTAGTCCTCGACCATCGCACGCGAGACCGCGCCCGGCGTGAAGCTGTATTTTCCGCCGATCTCCGAGACCGGGGTGACTTCCGCGCCCGTGCCGCAGATGAAGCATTCGTCGAACGACGCCATCTCTTCCGGCATGATGCGGCGCTCGATGATCTCGATTCCGCGACGCTTGGCGAGGTCGATCACCGTGCGGCGCGTGATGCCGTCGAGGAAGCAATCCGCGATCGGCGTATGCAGCGCGCCGTCCTTCACAAAGAAGACATTGGCGCCGGTGCATTCCGCGACCCTGCCCTGCCAGTCGAGCATCAGCGCATCGGCGTAGCCGCGCCGCTCGGCGCGGTGCTTCGAGATGGTGCAGATCATGTAGAGGCCGGCGGCCTTCGCCAAGGACGGCGCCGTGCGCGGGTCTGGGCGGCAATATTCCGCGATGTCGAGCTTGATGCCCTTCATCTTGGTGGCGATGTCGAACATGCTCGGCCAGTCCCACATCGCGATAGCGACATGGATGGTCGAGTTCTGCGCTGCGACCGCCATCATCTCGCTGCCGCGCCAGGCGACCGGGCGGACGTAACAGTCGGTGAAATTATTCGCCTTCAGCGTCGCGTCCTTGGCCGCGACCAGCTCGTCGACCGTGTAAGGAATCTCGAAATCGAGAATTTGCGCCGAATTCTTGAAGCGCTCCGAATGCTCGACCGACTTGAAGATCTTGCCGCCATAGGCGCGCTCGCCCTCGAAGACGCAAGAGCCGTAATGGAGGCCGTGTGAGAGAACATGCAGCTTCGCGTCGCGCCACGGGACGAGCGCGCCGTTGTACCAAATGAATCCGTCGCGCTGATCGAAGGGCGGAACAATCATGGCAAGCTCCGGGAAAACGGCGCCTTGGCAAGGCCCGGCTGGCCGCCTAGACGCTCGCATGAACCACTAGCCATCGGTCAGAAATATGTCAATATAGCTGACATAAAATCCAGCTTCGCGAGCATAAAGCTCACGGTCCCGCAGCGAGGAAAAAGCGTCTTGAGCGAGCTTCTCGAGCGAAAGACCGCCGGGCTGGCGGCGGACGCCACTGTCCCCCCGGGTGGCGCTCGGGCGGCGCGCCGCATGGAGGACGACGCCGAGGCGCTCGATCTGGTCGAGCTCTTTTTCTTCGCCTATCGCGATTTCGTCGGCGACGCGGACCGCCTGTTGGAGAATTACGGGTTCGGGCGGGCGCATCATCGCGTGCTGCATTTCGTCCACCGCAGGCCTGGCCTCACGATCGCGGCGCTGCTCGATATTTTGAAAATCACCAAGCAGAGCCTCAACCGCGTGCTCAAGCAGCTTCTCGACGCCGGTTTCGTGGAGGCGCGCGCTGGGGCCGTCGACCGGCGCCAACGTTTGCTTTATCCCACGCCGCGCGGCGCGCAGCTCGCGCGTGACCTCGCGGCCCTGCAATCGGCGCGCTTCCGCCGCGTCATGGAAGAACTGCCGTCCCCAGCGCGCGACGCCGCGGCTGAGTTTCTGTTCGCGATGATCGACAAGGAGGAGCGCGACAGGGTGCGCAACCTTCTCGGCCGGCCGGACCTCGGCCGCGACGAGCGGTAAGCGCCGATGCCCTCCTCGCCGTCTCCAACGATCTCGCAGCAAAATCCGAACGCCGGGGCGAAGGGCGCACATATTCTCGTGGTCGACGACGATCAGCGAATCCGTGCGCTTCTGACGCGCTATCTGATGCGCGAAGGCTATCTCGTCAGCGCCGCCGCCGACACGCGGGAGGCCTCTGAGCTGCTCGAGGACATGGCGTTCGATCTCATCGTGCTCGACGTCATGATGCCTGGCGAAAGCGGCACGCGATTCACCGCGCGGCTGCGCGAGGGTCCTGAACCCATGCGCTCGGCGCCGATCCTCATGCTCTCGGCGCTCCACGAAACCCGCAACCGCGTCGAGGGCCTGGAGGCCGGCGTCGACGACTACCTCGCCAAGCCTTTCGATCCGCGCGAATTGTCTCTGCGCATCGCCAGCATTTTACGACGCGCCCGCCGGCCCGAGACCGTCGATCCGCTCGTGCGCTTCGGCCCTTTCGCCTATGATCCCGCGCGCGCCGAGCTCACCTGCCTCGGCGAGGCGGTGCGGCTCACGACACGCGAGCGCGATGTGCTGCAGATTCTCGTCGAACATTCGGGCGCCATTGTTTCGCGTCAGAGTCTCGCCAGTCGCGAGTCGGAGCCGAAGGCGGCGGAGCGGTCGGTCGATGTCGAAATCGCCCGCCTGCGGCGCAAGATAGAAATCGACCCGAGTGCGCCCCGTTATTTACAAACGGCGCGCGGCCAGGGATACCGGCTCGTCGTCGACGCGCCGCGCGCGAAGAAAATGCAAAGCTAGGGGCGACAATGTCCGTCGTGATTGCCGAGGTTCTTTCTGCGCCGCTCCAGATTTGGCGCCGCTTCGCCGACTGGCTGCATGCGCGCATGCCAAAGGGCCTTTACGCGCGCGCGCTGCTGATCGTCATCCTCCCCGTCGTGCTGCTTCAGTCGGCGGTGGCCTATGTGTATATGGAACGGCACTGGGAGGTCATGACCTATCGCCTCTCCGGCGCAGTGGCGCGGCAAGTGGCGACGATCGTCGACGCCTACCAGACCTTTCCGGATGACGCCGGCCACAATCAGCTGCGTCGCATCGCGGCGCTCGATCTCAACATGGAGCTCACGCTCCTGCCCAAGGAGCCGCTGCCGGAGCCTCTTGCCAAGAAGCCGATCTTCTCCTTGCTCGACAAAGCGCTGTCGATCGAATTGTCGCGCAAGCTGCTGCAGCCCTATTGGATCAACACCGGGTTCTCGGCCGATCGCATTGAAATCCGTGTCGCGCTGAATGACGCGACCTTGCGGATGCTGATCTTCCGCTCGCACGCCTATGCGTCGAACTCCTATATTTTCTTCATGTGGATGGCGATCGCTTCGATCATCATTCTCGCAATCGCCACGTCGTTCCTGCGTAATCAGATCCGGCCCATCCTGCGGCTGGCCCGTGCGGCGGAGGAGTTCGGCAAGGGCCGCGACGTGCAATTCAGCCCGCGCGGCGCGCGCGAGGTGCGCCAGGCCGGGGCCGCCTTCGTGGAGATGAAGCGCCGTGTCGAACGTGCGATCGAGCAGCGCACCACCATGCTCAATGGCGTCTCGCACGATCTGCGCACCATCATCACGCGCTTCAAGCTTTCGCTCGCCTTGATGGGCGACACGAACGAAACGGGTGAGATGCGCAAGGACGTCGACGAGATGGAGCGCATGGTCGAGGCCTATCTCGCCTTCGCGCGCGGCGACGGCGGCGAGACATCCACGCCGACGGACATCAAGGCGATCCTCGAAGAGCTGAAGGCCGATACGGAGCGCCGCGGCGAGGTCGCCACACTCCAAATCGAGGGCGACCCGATCGTCGTCGCGCGCCCCGCGGCGATCAAGCGTCTGCTCGCCAATCTGGTCGGCAACGCCCAGCGCTATGGCAAGACGTTGGCCTTTTCCCTCGTCAACGACGGCGAGTCGATGATCGTCCACATCGACGACGACGGGCCGGGGATTCCGGTCGAGCGGCGCGAAGACGCTTTCCGGCCGTTCTACAGGCTGGACGAATCGCGCACTCAGGACAGCGGCAATTCGGGACTTGGGCTCGCGATCGCGCGCGACATTGCGCGTTCGCACGGCGGCGACATCACCCTCGACCGCAGTCCGCTGGGCGGGCTGCGGGCGACGGTGACGCTGCCGATTTAGGCTGAATGGTGCGGATATTCGTCTTCGGCGTGGCCGTGGCGGCGGCGGCGCATCGCGCCGCCGAATTCGAAGAGCCGGTTCGCCATATCGGCAAAAGGCCGCGTGATGCGGGCGAAGTCCTCGACATGCTCGACATAGCGCTCGCCGCGGGCGATCTCGCGGTCGAGCGTCTCCAGCGCGAAGGAGAACCCGTCCTGGAACCAGGCGTCGAGCACCCTGCCCCAGGCCATCGCCAACCCTTGCAACTTCAATGAGCCGACCGGACCGTCGCAATCGATGTCGGCTGCCTCCAGCATGAAGCGCATGGAGTTGAGGGTCTCGCGATTGAGCGCGGCGCTGGTCAGCGGGTCGCGCGTCGACCAGCGGAAGATGCTGGCGAGCGCGTCGCGGTGGGGCTCCAGCACCTCCAGCCGCTTGCGCAGCACCTCGTAAAGCCGATCGCGCGCCGGATCATGCGAGTCCTGGGCCGAGATGGCCTCCAGCACGTCGCGGTCGATACGCCGGTTGAAGCCGCCGATAATCGCCCCCTTAGAGGGGAAGAGATCGCGCAAATCGGCGAGCGAAATACTTGCCTCATGGGCGATATCGGTGAGGCTGACGTCGCCGAAGTCGCGGCGCGCCGCCAGCTTCAAAGCGGCGTCGATCACCCTGTTTCGGACGCTCATCTTCGTTCTCCGATGTCTGTTGTCTTGTGGCGTAATTTATTGCTCCGCCATCAAGGGGCAAGCCGGACTGCTCAGCCAGATAGTTCGCCGGCGCGCTTTTTCGCCGCCGCCACCGCGCGCGACATCAGCGGCGCGAGGCCGTCCTCGGCCATCAGCACGGAGAGCGCCGCCGCCGTCGTGCCGCCCGGCGAGGTGACGCGCTGACGCAAGGTCTCGGCCGAAACATCCGCCTGCCGATGCAGGAGCTCGCCAGCGCCTTCTATGGTCGCGCGGGCGAGACGGCCAGCAAGATCCGCGGGAAGGCCCGCCTCGACGCCGGCGGCGGCCAGACATTCCACGAGATAGAAAACATAAGCCGGGCCAGAACCGGAGACCGCCGTCACCGCGTCGATCAGCGCCTCGCTCTCGACCCATTCGACCTGTCCGGCCGCGGCGAGCAACGCATGCGCCAAGGCCCTCTGTCCCTGGCTTGTCACGGGGCTCGCAAAAGCGCCCGTCACGCCGCGCCCGATGGCCGCCGGCGTATTGGGCATGGCTCGCACGATGGCTTGAGCGGTCGGCAGCCGCGCGCCGATATCGGCGATGCGCTTGCCCGCAAGGATAGAAACGACGACCGACTCGGGCCCCACGAAAGGCGCAGCCGCCGACGTCCCCGCCTCCAGCATCTGCGGCTTGGTGGCGAGGATCACCGCGTCGCGCGCGCCCCCCGCTCCGGCGTCGAGCGAATAGCCTTTCGCCGCGCAGACTGCTTGCAGCCGCTCCGACGGATTTGGATCGATGACGGCGACCCCATCGCCAACGAGCCCCTCCGCCGCCCAGCCCTCGAGCATGGCGAGCCCCATATTGCCCGCCCCGATCAGCGCGACACTCTTGCCCTCGAGCGCCCGGTTCACGCCTCGCCCTTTGTCTCGAAATTGGCGGCCTCTAGAGCTTCCTTAGCGGATTTGCCCGCCCAGAGCACGAATTGGAAGGCCTGATAATAGCGCTCGCAAGAAGAAAGCGCATTGTCCAGAAGCGCCGCGCATTGTGGGGCGGAGGGCTGCGCGCCCCCGGAGAGGATCAGCCCATGGCGGTGCATGGCGACATTCTCCTGCGGCCAAAAATCGAAATGGCCGATCCACATCTGCTCGTTGATGGCGTTGACGAGCGCCATCACCTCGCGGCGGCGACGCTCCGGCGCCTTGAGGTCGAAAGCACAGCTCACATGCAGCGTTTCGAGATGCGGCAGCCAGGTGAAGGCGACGTGGTATTCCGTCCAGGCGCCGGCGACCGAAATGGAAATCTCGTCATCGTCCTCGCGGTCGAATGACCAATCATTTGTGGCGGCAAGCTGCTCCACGACATCCACCGGATGTTCGGCGCGTTCCGTTTCTTTTTCTGTAGCGATCAGCATAGCCAACCTTCATCGGAGTGTCAGCAGGACGCGGCGACCAACAGCAACATAATGTGACGCATTACGAAGCGTCGAGTAACAGGCGTCTCCCGATCAGCAGAGCGCTCAGTGCGGACGAATCACCCGCGAAAGCCACTATACTCCACCTGTCTGGAAACGCATGAGGATCGGGATGGCCCGTCAACTTGGGACATAGACTGCGGGATTCGGCTTTCGTCGTCTATGCCCGCCACCCCCTATTCCACAGATAGACGCCGGGGCCCTCAAAAAAACTTTGGAGAACTCCGGCCGTTACTTTCCGCGCTTGAATCGTCAACCGTTTTGCAACTCTGCCGAGCGCTACGGCTGTGGACAAATTCAAGGCTGCATGATGACCGGCGATCCCACGCTGACGCGGGAATAGAGGTCCACAACATCCTCGTTCAGCATGCGAATGCAGCCATAGGAGGCGGCGGTGCCGACGGAAGCGCGCATTTTCGCCGTCGTGCCATGGATCGCGACCTCGCCGCGGTCGAGGGTCAGCGCCGCGACGCCCATCGGATTGCGGGGCGAGCCGCCGGGAATCAAGTGCGGAAGCTCGGGATGGTCGGCGCGAACGACCGCCGGCGGCGACCAGTCCGGCTCGTAATATTTACCGTCGACGGCGGCGTAGCCCGACCATTCCTTGCCGCGCTTTGGCACGGCCACCGGATAGCGGATGGCGACGCCGGGGCGCACCACATAAAACAGCCTGCGCTGGCTGGCGCTGATGACGATCGTGCCCGGCTCGACGCTGGGCGCGAAGGCGACGGTGTCGCGGGCCGAGGCGACCTGCGGCAAGAGGGCGAAACCGAGCGCCGCGGCGGCGCCGAAAATTACGGCTTGGAGAGACGAGCTACGCATGGGACTCACCTTTAACTGGACGCCCGACACGGAAAGATTTCGATGCTTTGCATTTTAGCTTCAGCTAAGGCCCTGTCTAAGCGTTCCGTGTCTTGCGGTTAGTGCTTAACCTTAAGGTTTTTCGCATGTTGCGCTCATGCAACAGCGGCCTTCGCCTTTATTTAGCCCTCTCTGCGCCAAAATCCGTGCGGGTGCGCACTTGCCCCCTGAGGACGGCTGGGTGATAGGAAAAACAGATGGAAAAACAAAGCTTCCCGCCGAAAATTTTCGACCGCGCGCTGCTGCACGCACGGCTCCGACGGGCGCTCGCCAAGGGCGCCCCCGACTTCCTGCTGGCGCGGGCGGCGGACGACCTTCTCGACCGGCTCCTAACCGTTAAGCGCAGCTTCCCGCGTTCACTAGATTTGGGGGCGCCGGCCGAACATTTTGCCGAAGCGATCGTCGCCAGCGGCCGCGCCACGCCGCTGCGGGCGAGCCGCCTCGGCGGCGCCGTGATCGCGGACGAAGAGGCCCTGCCTTTCGCGCCTGGTTCGTTCGATCTCGTGGTTTCGGGCATGGCCCTGCAATGGGTGAACGACCTGCCGGGCGTCTTCGCCCAGGTGCGCCGCATCCTCGCGCCGGACGGTCTGTTTCTGGCCTGCCTGCCCGGCGGCGCGAGCCTCGTGGAGCTGCGCGTGGCGCTGGCCCAGGCCGAGGAGGAAGTCACAGGCGGCGCGAGCCCGCGCGTCTCGCCCTTCGTCGACGTGCGCGACATGGGCGGGCTGCTGCAGCGCGCGGGCTTCGCCCTCCCCGTTTCCGACGTCGACAGCTTCACGCTGCGCTACGACTCGCTCTTGGACCTGATGGCCGATCTGCGCGCCATGGGCGCGGCCAATGTGCTCGTCAAGCGCGCCGCGCGTCCGCTGCGGCGCGACGTGCTTGCCCGCGCCGCGCAGATTTACGCCGAGCGCTTCTCGGATCCGGATGGGCGGGTGCGCGCAAGCTTCGAAATCGTCTGGATTTCCGGCTGGGCGCCACATGAGAGCCAGCAAAAGCCGGCCAAACCAGGTTCCGCCACCATGCGGTTGGAGAATGCGATGAAGACGGCGCGCAGCTCCCAGGAAGAGTAGCTTTTCTCGCTACCGCTCCAGCAATCCCCGATCGGACCGACACCCGCCGGCGGCGCGTCTCTGATTGCTTCAGCCTAGCGAAAACTTTGGCCACAATGAAAATTTGAACGGGAATTCGATACTCTAGAAATGATGGTTGGAATAACTGTTGTAATTCGGAAAGATAGGACTATCTTAATACAATCAGGTTTCGGCCGGACGATCTTACTTTCTCTCTCGTCATTGGCGAGTCGGCTTGTGGTTTCCTCTCCAGAACTTTGATTTCCCGCGGCGGCGAACCTCGCCTCCGCGCAACTGCTCCTGGAAAGGACATCTCATGCAAATTGGCGTCGTCAAGTGGTTCAACGCAAACAAGGGCTTCGGCTTTATCGAGCCTGAGGCGGGCGGCCCGGATGTGTTCGTTCACGTCACCGCCATCGAGCGCGCCGGCCTCCCCTCGCTCGTCGAGGGGCAAAAGATCGGCTACGAGCTCCTCGTCGATAAGCGTAGCGGCAAGTTTTCCGCTGATCAGCTGCAGCTTCAGGGCTGAGCCATCTCACGCCTTTGGCCGACCGCGGATGTACCGGCGGTCCGATGGTGAGGGATTTGGAGGGCGGCGACCGGGTTCGCTGCTCTCCATGTAACCGGCTCTCTCCAACATAGGGCGTAACGGACATGGCCAAAGAGCAACGCCGCGGCAACCGCGAAGCGAAAAAGCCAAAAAAAGATAAATCGGTCGGCGCGCCGGCGGCAGCGAACCCCGCGCCATGGGCCACGGTCGAGAAGCTGAAAGCCCGCGACCCTGGCAAGAAGAAGTAACCGTCTAGCCATACGAAAGCGAACATGACCGACTACATCCGCGCGCGCGAACGCTATCGGAGCGCCAAAACAATCACGGTCGCGACCCACAAGTTCGACATAGGGTCGCACGTCTCCCACAGAGTCGGCGCGTCGGCCGAGGCTGGCCTGTATCGCGTGACGCGCCATCTTCCGGATGGGGGACAAGGACTGCAGTACCGCATCCGGTCCGACCGGGACGGTCAAGAGCGCGTCGTCGTGGAGTCGTCCCTTCAGCGCGCGATGTTCTAGAAAAACACGAACTTTGGAGGCGGAAATGGATGCAACGGATTATGCGTCGGAAGCCTCGCTCTATTACGCGAAGAGCCCACATTCTAAGCAGAAATCATTGGTTTTCAGACGGTTTACAATAGCAGCGGAGGCGATCCGTTTCGCCGTCGAGGAACTATCGCCACAGATCCTCAACGGATGCTCGCTGGAAGTGAACGAGGACCATTATTTCGGCCGCGAGATCCGCCCACTCTATGACGACGGCGCGTTTCCATTGCGCCGTCGCACAGTGCACCCTAAGGGGAAATCTTGACAATCACTCGTCGCGTCCTGACCGGAGCCGGCTCCCAGGGACGCTGATAGACGAATTGGATTGTCGCCCGACCCGGCTCAAGCGCGCGAATTGTCCAGCTATGCGCTCCCGGCGCGCCGGGGAGGCTCTCGCCAGGCTGCGTATGGCCTCCATCGGAAATGGCGACGCGATCGAGCCCCGTGCTCGCGCGGGTATCGACGCCCCAGCTGTATCCCGTCGAGAGATTTTCCTCGTTTGAGACGACGAAAATATCTCCGGGCTTCATCCGATGAAACAAGCCGTCATCCGGCGAGGCTTGCAGGCCAGTCACGCTGAGCGCGACAAATGGAACTGACAAAAAAGCGATAAACCGTCTCATACCAGCGCCCCCTCGCGGGCCAGCTGATGTTGGGCGATGAGTGCGGCGATACGCAGCGCCGCCATCCCCGCCCCCTCCTCCCGCCTGACCTCCTCGGCCACCGCCAAGGCTCGCGCCTCGTAGCTTTTGTCGAAGGCCGCGAGTTCGTCATACAACGCCTGCGCCGTCGCCGTCTTGCCGTCCAGCACGCGGGCGACCCCCAGCCTTTGCAGCCGCTCGGCGTTGTCGAACTGATCGCCAAGGAAGGGCGTCACCAGCTGCGGCCGTCCAGCGCGCAGCGCCTGCCCCGTCGTGCCGATGCCGCCATGGTGGACCACCGCGCGCGCCCGCGGAAAAACGAGCGAATGCGGCGCGTAGGACGAGATGTGAACATCAGCGCCCAACTCCGCGGCGAGTTCCGCTACATCGTCCTCATGCGCAAGCAGCACGGCGCGCCGCCCGAGCCGTCGGGCAGCCGCGATGCAATCGCGGTAAAAGTCGCATCGCGCGCGGACCACAAAGCTGCCCAATGTGAAAACGAACGGCGCCTCACCAGCCGCGAGAAAGGCGGCAAGCTCTGACGGCAGCCGCCCGCCTTCGAGATACCGGTCGTGGAAGGTATGCCCGGCAATGAAGGTCCGCCGCCCGTGATCGGGCTGCGGCGGCGCCAGCATCGGACTGAACAGGCCAATGACCGCGTCGCTGGATTTCACCCCCAGCAGCAAGTCGAGCCCATAACGCGGATCGAGCCCGACATCGCGCCGCAGCCGACGCAACGGCTCCGCCCAAAGCGCGATGGCGTGGGAGAGCGACCAGAGCAGGAGCCGATTATAGACGATTTCGATCGGCCATGCGGGGGCGCTACGGAGCGGCATGCGCGAGCCGAGCGGCGGATCATACGCCGAGTAGAGCATCATGGGCGAGAGCAACACGGTGGCGAGCGGCAGGCCGCGCTTTTCCGCCGCGACCCGGGCGGCGAAGGCAAGGCTGTGCGAGACGACCGCAACCGCCCCCTCGCTAGCCAGGAGGAGATCGTCGTAGGTCTCCCGAAGATGCGGGAAAATCAGCGAGTCGAACAGGAACTTGTCGTCCTCCGACATTTTGCGGGCAATCTCGCCCATATCCATGCCGAGCCGCGCGGTGAGATCATCGGCGTCGGGCCTGATGGGCGCGAAGCTGATCCCCTCGCCCTTGATAAATTCCGCATAGGCTGCGCTCGTCGCGATAACGGGCGCAAAACCTTCACGCGCCAGGGCGTGCGCAAGCGCGACGAAGGGGTGCAAATCGCCCAGCGACCCGAAGGTTGCGATCAGGATTTTCCGGGGGGTCAGGAGCCGTGCCTTTTCTTTCTCTGGATAATTCGGCGAAAAAAGCGCATTTGAAAGGTTGGAAACTGAAAAGCCGGCCGCCCAAAGTTGGGCCACGCCAAAGGTATAAAATGACTTTGTCACAGACCATCGCCGCGGAAAAGCCCTCGCTTGCCGGAATGACGCGCGCCGAAATTGGCGACGCCCTGCGCGCGCTGGGCCTGCCCGAGCGCGAAATCCGCATGCGCGTCTCGCAAATCTGGCAGTGGGTTTATTTTCGCGGAGCGCGAGACTTCGGCGAGATGCTGAACGTCTCCAAGACCTTGCGCCAGACACTCGACGACGCCTTCCAGCTGCGCCTGCCGCAGATCGTCGAGGAGCAGATTTCCGTCGACGGCACGCGCAAATGGCTGCTGCGGATGCAGCCCCTCGACGCGCTCGATAAGGGCGCGGAGGTCGAGTGCGTCTACATCCCCGAGAGTGACCGGGGCACGCTTTGCGTTTCATCCCAGGTCGGCTGCACGCTCAATTGCAGCTTCTGCCACACGGGCACGCAAAAGCTCGTGCGTAATCTGACGACCGCGGAGATCGTGGGTCAGCTTCTCGTCGCACGCCAGAGGCTCGGCGATTTCCCCGACCGCGAGCGCCCCACCGACGGCCTCGTTCCCATGGGCGAAGGCGTGCGCGCGGTCTCCAACATCGTTTTCATGGGCATGGGCGAGCCGCTCTACAATATCGACAATGTCATGGCCGCGATCGACGTGATGGCGGACGGCGACGGGCTGTCGCTCAGCAAGCGCCGCATCACCGTCTCGACCTCGGGCGTCGTGCCTGAGATCGAGCGGCTCGGCGCCGATTGCGGCCCGGCGCTCGCCATATCGCTTCACGCCGTGCGCGACGACCTGCGCAATGTCCTCGTGCCGATCAACAAGAAATATCCGATCAAGGAGCTGCTGCAGGCCTGCCGCGACTATCCCGGCGTCAGCAACGCCAGGCGCATCACCTTCGAATATGTGATGCTCAAGGGCGTCAACGACAGCCCTTCGGAAGCGCGCGAGCTGGTGCGGCTCTTGAAGGGCGTTCCCGCCAAGATAAATCTCATTCCCTTCAATCCGTGGCCGGGCGCGCCATATGAATGTTCGGATTGGGAGACGATCGAGCGCTTCTCGGATATCGTCTTCAACGCCGGCTACGCCAGCCCCGTGCGCACGCCGCGCGGCCGCGACATTCTCGCCGCCTGTGGTCAATTGAAGAGCGAGACGGAGAAACTGCGCGCAAGGGCGCGGCTGGCGGCGCAGGAGGCTGCGGAGTAAAAGGCGGCGGGGCGTATGTCGCATCTCGTTCTTCTCGGCGACGCGACCTTCGACAACGGCGCCTATACGGCCGGCGGGCCCGCCGTCATCTCCCAAGTGAGGAAGCGAATTCCCGTCGGCTGGCGTGCGACGCTCGTCGCCGTCGACGGCGCGACGATCGCCGATATAGGCGCGCAACTCGCAAGGCTTCCAGCGGACGCAGAGCGGCTTTTTCTCAGCGTCGGCGGTAACGATCTCTTGCAGCAGGCCGATATACTGGGCGCGCCGGTGACCACCAGCGCCGAGGCCTTCGATTTGCTGGGCGCCGCGGCGCGCCGTTTCGAGGCCGCCTATCGCGACATGCTGCGCCCCTGCTTGCAGATCGACCGCCATATGGCGATCTGCACGGTCTATTCCGGCAATTTCCCTGAGCCGACGCTTCAGCGTCTGGCGGAGATCGCGCTCGCGCCTTTCAACGACGCGATCATCCGCATTGGGGTCGAGCACGGGCTGACAATCCTCGACCTGCGCCTCATCTGCAGCGCGCCGGCGGATTACGCCAATCCGATCGAGCCCTCCGCCATCGGTGGCGGGAAGATCGCAGAGGCCATCGTCAGCGCGGCGAAGAACGACAAGACGCGATTGCGCAGCGCGCGGATCATCGGGTGATATTGCGCGGCCAACGCCTGGGGGGAAGATCCCGGATCAGCCCGTCAGAGTGTGCAATCCATTGAGATCGAGCAGCGTTATACGTCCCTGCGTCGTCTCGACCAATCCGCGTGCGGCCAAGCCCCGGAGAACGCGCGACACAACCTCTCTCGACGTCGAAAGATGACGCGCAAACTGCTCTTGAGTCATCTCGACATTGGCCTCGCCTTTCGAACGACGCAGGAGGAAGGCGGCGACGCGGGCTTCCACACCCTGCGACGCCGTCTCTTCCATCAGCGCCATGAGTTCGACAATGCGACTGGATAGAGCGTCGAAGGTAAACCCTTGAACAGCCGGCTCGAGAGTTAAGAGGCGACGATAGACGTCGCCGGGGACGATGCTGATTTCCGTCTCTCCTTCACTCTCCACCCAGGCCGGATAGGGATGGCGCGAGAACACGCAGCTGATCGCCAATATGCAGGATTGGCCGGGGTCGACCCAATACAACGTCCCCTCCCGGCCTTCCGCGTTGACGTAATAGATCCGCAGCGCGCCGCGCTCGACAAGATAGGCGCCCGCCACCATATCGCCGCGGGCGACGAGCTGCGCGCCGCCAGCGCAGGAGATATGGCGCACCGACGCGCCCAAGAGCTTGCGTCCTTCGGCGGATAATTCGCCGAGCGATGGAAAGAGCCGAAGGGAAGGATAAGCCATCCGCCGATCATAGTCGGCTTCGGACTCGCGCGTCGACACAGCGGCGAATGACCTTCTTTCACGCATGATCGCGGGTCCCCTTTGGCTCTCTGCAGCCGCCCGTCTCGCGCGCTTTCCGCTCGCACGGAATCGTGCGAGCGATGAAAAAGCGCGCAGATTCAAAACGCTGGAGCGCATTCTGATCGCAAAAGTCTATCAACTTTTGCGGAATGCGCTCTAGCGGGCGCCAAATTCACGCGCCATCGCGCGCGTTTGCGACAGATGCCCCTCGAAGGCCGGCAAAATTTCCTGCAGATGGGCGCGCAGCTCCGCGCAGCTCGCCGCCGGCTCGAGCAGCTTTTTTGCCGCGTCGATGGCGCCTGCGTGAAACGCCTCTTCATGGCGCAAATAGGCGTTGTCGAATTCAGCGCCTTGCAGCGCCGCGAGTCTTTGCATCGCCGCCGCATGGTCGCTCGCTGCTGAAACACGCTTTGCTGGCGTCGCGGGGGTAACCCCGCATTTCCGGGCAAGGTCATAAGCGGCTTTGCGCACGCCGATATGGTCCGCCGCAACATGAGCGGCGAGCTTGCGCAGAGCGGCCGACGCCCCCTGAGCGCGCGCGAGCAGCGCGGACTCGATGTCGAAGCTGTTGACCTGAATGTAAATCCCTAAAATCTGCGCGTCATCGAGGCTCGCCGCTTGGGCGGGGACGCTGGCGGTTAGCCACAGGCTCGCCGCCGCGGCGATTTGCAGGAATGTCAGTTTTTTCATGGGAACGCCTTCCGGTTCGATTGTTATCGAGGCCGGTGTAAGGCGAAGGCCGTCAGAAGGCTGGAACTAAAGTCACACCCTGATCGCGGGAGTGCGCTTCGCCCAAGCGGTGGAGGCCGCCGCTCCCGCCAGCGCCGCCGTAATCAACACATTCCAATTCGCCAGCGTCAGGCCGAGCACATAGAGCGAGGGCTCGTCGCAGCGCACGACCTTCACGGTCTGAAGCTGCTTCATGAAATCCGCCATGGAGCCCGCCTGGTTGACCGCGCCGGAGCAGTCCGAGGGCCCGGCAAAAATCTTCCACTCGACGCCGGAGTGATAAACGGAAAGCGCCGCGTCGCCGGCGAAGAGCAAGGCGAGCAGCAGAAAGGCGCCGCGCGCAAGCCCCGCCCTGCCCGCCCGCGCGGCCAAGCCCGCCAGCGGCGCCAGCGCAAAGGCCGCGTAATAGGGAATGCGCTCCTTGTAGCAGAGCTCGCAGGGCAGATAGCCGAGAGACTCGTAAAGCCACGCGCCGCCGATGGTCGCGACGGAAGCGGCGAAAATGACCGCGGCCAGAGCCTGTCTTCTATCGGGTTTCATTTGTCGTCATCCCCCGGCCCCTCAACCAGCCTCTCCCCGCGCGCGGGGAGAGGACCCCCGCGCCGGCGCCGTGCTATTTCCTCTCCCCGCTTCCGGGGAGAGGTGAGGGGCTCGGGGCGCGATCCAGAAAGATAACGGCCCCTCAGAACATCTTCGCCGCGAGGGCGAAGCCGCCGACGACGATCGCCGCCATCACGCCGACGAAAAGTCCGAAGTGGCTCTCGAGCTTCAGGCGGATGGCGTCGCCGAAGTGGTTGATCGCCGCCGCCAGAATGAAGAAGCGCGCGCCGCGGGTGATGAACGAGAGCGCGATGAAGAGCGGGAAATTATAGGCGAGGAGGCCCGAGACGATCGTCACGAGCTTGTAGGGAATGGGCGTCAGGCCCTTCACCAGAATGAAAATGGCCCCCCACTGGGCATAGAAGGCGCGCAGGCTCTCCATCTTCTCGGCGTAGCCGTAGAGATTGATGAGCCACAGGCCGATGGTGTCGTAGAAGAGCGCGCCGAAAGCGTAGCCGAGCGCCCCGCCCGCGACCGAGGCGATGGTGCAAAGCAGAGCGAAATACCAGGCCTTTTTGGGCTCGGCGAGCGTCATCGGCACGAGGATCACATCCGGCGGCACCGGGAAAAAAGAACTTTCCGCAAAGGCGATCGCCCCCAGCGCAAAGGGCGCGTGCTTGCTGGCGGCGAGCGACATTGTCCAGTCATAAAGCTTTTTCATTTTGCCTCGTGAGGTCGGGCCCAAGGCCTCTAACGCCTGCCGGCAGCGCTTAGCATGAAAAGTTTGAGCAAAGAAGGAGAGCGGGTTGACGCGGCGCGGCGCCTCGCTAATATCCGCGCCGCTCGCTAGGTCGATTCAAAATCGGCCGCGACGGGCCCCTGTGGCGGAATTGGTAGACGCGCTCGACTCAAAATCGAGTTCCGCAAGGAGTGCTGGTTCGACTCCGGCCAGGGGCACCATCTACCCTCTCTAAAACTCTCTCCTATTCAGCCTCGATATCCGATTCCCCCTCCGATCAAATGGCAAATAAGCGCGAACGGAGCGGTCGCGTAGGCTCCTGTCGAGATACGTGTTCGATTTTCAGACCCCGCGGCTCGACAATAAATAGTGAGAGGCAGAATGAGTGGGATAAAGTGCAGTAACAGAAAACCTGACTGGCTCGCGGGAAGATGATGAATGTATCTGTAGACATAAGCGTATTGTGCGCCGACGGAAGCGCCATAGGCATGATATCTGGCGATCTAAACGTTGTAGGCGTCCCTCCTCAAGGCTCTCTTATCACGTTTTCAAAACCGAATGCCGGAATTGACTACGTAAACATTGATGGTTTTTCTGGTAGGCTAGAGGTAAAAAATATAGTTTTCACACCTTCAACTGAGCGCGAGCCTGAACTATTGTTGATACTAGAGGATATTACTGTAAAAAATGGGGACGACGGTCGTAAAATAATGAAATATTTTGAAGATGGATTCGGGCTGTTTTCGTATGAGTATGATTAGGCTGGTTAGGCTAACGCTGATCGGCTGGACGATACACGACCATGCCGGCCACTTATTTCATCCATACCGACGATCTGGCCCGTCCGGCGTGGATGACCTCGGCCGATTGGGGTCGTTTCGACCTATGCCTATCCGGCGGCGTCGAACCCGCTGACTTCGGTCACGCTCTCTGGTCAGACCGCGCGGAGCTTCGGCTATGGCGCTGCTGGCGATATTCTGACTGACACGCGCACGGGCGCGCTAGGATTCGGCATTACGATGCGACGCTTGGCGCTCTATGAGCGGTCGCCGTCTCGCGACTCCGGCTATGCTAGCCGGTTTGTTGTTACTAGGTCGTTACAACACCAGCACCTCTCGAATTGCTCCTCTCCCTACCGGACCCCCAGGGCGCAGCGCAGATGCTGCAACTACGGAGGAAAGCATGATTGTAATGGTCACGGGTATCCTGCGATTTCCGCCGCAGAACATGGCCGACGTCTTGCCGCATTTGCGCAACCTTGTTGAGGCGACGCGGCGGCTCGATGGCTGCATCACCTATGACGCCGCGGAAGACATCTTCGAGCCGGGCCTGATCCGATTCTCGGAAAAATGGCCCGACGCGGAGTCGCTGGCGCGCCATCTGCAAGCGCCACACATCGCCCCCTGGCGCGCTGTCTGCCGCGACCAGGGCCTGACCGAGCGGGCCTTCACGGCTTTTGAGGCAAGAAATCCTCGCGAAGTCTGACTGCCAACCGCGGACCGGCTAGCGGATTACTCCGCCCCCCGGTCAGGCGAGGAGTAACCGTGCCGCCGGGCTGGGTGATTTGATTCATTGGTGGCTTTTGTGACGGCCTGGTCAGGTTTGCCAAGCGGCTCACCCGCCGGAGACGAGCAAGAAGAACCGCTCAGCCAGCTACAAGCTGCAGTGCGATTATAAATACCGCGACGAGAATGGAGAGCATAATCGCGTATGAGATTTCCTCTCGAATGAACATGTGCCGAGCATTCCAAGCCTGAAGACGCGCTCGATTGTCGCACCATTTTTGGGAAAGCGCGAGCCGCACATCCATCCTGCCCGGCGGTTTCCCGCGGCCAGGGCGTCATCCGCCTTGTTCCCAGCTTCCGGCGGGCCCGCATAAACAGCGCGGCGCTTGGTTAGGGAAACAATTCTGAAATATTCATACGCCGGTTAAGTAGCCCGGTCTCGCTTCCAACTAACTTGGTCCGAGCCTACGTGGGACTGTACCTGAAAATCCGCGCAATTTTGCACGGCTCCCACGTTCGTAACCCTGGCAGTTCGCTTTTTGCCCGGCAAGAAACTATCCTGAAACATTCTCCACGAGCCCTAGCACTAAACTCTACTCTCTCCGCCGTGATGGGTCTCGGCGTCGCACAAATTCCGAAAAACGGTCGAGAGACGATCGTCCATAAATTCACGATGGTAGAGGACATTAATGGAAGGCAAGACCGCCGTCCGCCAACGAATCGAATCTATCCGTGGCGTTTCGCGCACCTGGTTCGAATGGGCGGGAGCTGATCGCGCTGCTGCAAAAGTGCTGGTCGTCGAGGTGAACTTCGACACTGACCCGAATTCGGCAAGCTTTAGCGGCAAGGCAATCGAGGAGATCGGAAGCAGGTTTCGCGAGGTCTGTGAGGAAGGCCTCCAGATCAGCGACGCTCGGCCCGTGATCGTCGCGGGCATTCGCATCGTTCCCGCGCGCACCTTGTGACGGCAGGCGGACGCGTCAGCGGCCAAGCTGAGAATGGGTCCAGTAGAACCACTCCGCAACGACGGGGATGGCGACCAGCGCGGCCAGAAATACGGCGATGAGATCCGCTTTCCAATCGTAGGGGAGCCGCTTGTCCCGGTCTGTCGAGGTCGTCTTCCTCATGGCGCCGTCTCCGCTCTGCTTGGAGCCTATGCCCCGATATTCCGATGAAAAAGTATCAAGGAGCCATACGTATTTTCGGGTGGGAAGTTGGGAGCGCCTAAAGGCCCCCTCGTCCCCACGGATCAGATAGGCCTCGTACGGAAACGCGCCAGCGCGATTTTCGACCTGCGGCGCAGGCGCACGTGGCGCCTACTTGTCATCCAAGTCGAATAAGCAAAATACCGAGCGATACCAGCCTGGCCGCGCGGATGCTCCTGTCGAAGCTTGACCACTCCGTCGATGCCGACGCGACCATGGGGGCGCGGATCGTTCACGACGCCGTGCCTGGCCGGGTTCGGCTGCGGCATGCGAGTCTCCTCGGACGAGACGAGCAAAGGTTACGGATCGAAAAGGCTCTGAGAAGGATTCCGGGCGTCGCCAGCGTCAAGACCAATGGGCTGACGGGAACGGCGCTGATCGCCTTTCATCCTCCAGCGACGGCGGAATCGCTCGCTCTCGCGCTCGACGCCGCAGCGTCGGAGACTGAAACCGGATCTTCCAAAACTCTTCCCGACGCAGACGCCTGTCACGCGGAAGCCGTCGACGCGCTTGCCGCGCGGCTCGGAACCCAGCTTGCCGTCGGGCTGAGCGCCAAGGAGGCGGCGGCGCGAATTTCAAAGTGGGGCCGCAACGAGCTGCGGCCTGCCGAGCCCCGCTCCGCAGTCGCAATTTTCGCCGAGCAAATGACCAGCCTGCCGATCGCCTTGCTCGCCATCTCGGCGGGCTTGTCGCTTGCGACCGGCGGGATCGCCGATGCGGTCATGATCGCAGCCGTTGTGCTGGTGAATGCGAGCATCGCTACGGCCACGGAGCGGGAGGCCGACCGCACGATTCTCGGCATGACCGCTGAAAAGCCCCCGCCGACGACGGTCATCCGCGACGGCGTGCGGCAGTCGATCGACTGCGCTGCGCTGACTGTCGGCGACATTCTCGTGATCGAGCGTAGCGCCTTCGTGCCGGCGGATGCGCGCCTGATCGAGAGCGACGATTTGGGCGTCAACGAGGCGCCGCTGACCGGCGAGGCGCACCCGGCCACCAAGGATGCGCTCGCGCTGCTGCCGGCGGAAAGCCTGGTTTCGGATCGCCGCAACATGGTTTTTCGCGGCACTGTGGTGACGGGCGGCTCCGGCGCGGCGATCGTCACCGCCGTGGGCGCGCGCACGGAAATCGGCCGGGTGCAGGAGCTGCTCGGCGCCGTGCGGCCGCCGGAGACGCCGATCCAGCGCGAGCTCGGCGAAGTCGGACGCGAGCTGGTGATCATCAATGGCGTTATCTGCGCGATTGTTTTCGGGCTCGGACTGTACCGCGGCCATCCCTTCGTGCAGACTCTGCGCAGCGCGATCTCACTCGCCGTCGCCGCTATTCCCGAGGGGCTTCCCGCCGTCGCCACGACAACTCTAGCGATCGGCGTGCAGGACATGCGCAAGCGCAAGGTGCTGGTGCGCAAGATCGACGCGGTGGAAACGCTTGGCGCAGTCGAGATCATCGGACTCGATAAGACGGGAACGCTCACCGAAAACCGCATGGCCGTGGGCGCAATCCACCTCGACGGCGCAATGCTCGAATTGCAGGAAGGCCGGCTGCTTCGGAACGGAGAAGAGACCGACGGCGCTCTATGGCAGATGGCGCGTCGGCTCTTCGAGGTGGCGACGCTCTGCAGCGACGCGGTCGCATTTCGGACCGGCAAAGGCGTGACGATCGACGGCACGCCGACCGAGACCGCCTTGCTGAGTGCCGGCGTCGCGCTCGGCCTCGATCCGGTCGATTTGCGGCTTTCAGCGCGCGCCTTGGCGAGCGCCGCGCGCGGCGAGGGCCGCAAGCGCATGAGCACGCTGCATGAGACGCCGGACGGCGCGCGTCAGCTCTGCGTGAAGGGCGACCCCGTAGAAGTTCTGGCGCGCTGCGCAAGACAGCGCAGGAGCGACGGCGTCGTCCCATTGGACGAGGCGGCGCGCGCCGCGGCTCTGAGGGCCAATGAGCGTATGGCGAGCGATGCGCTGCGCGTCCTTGGCGTCGCTTATTGTGAGGACGGCGGCGACCCGCGCGACGAGCGTGATCTCGTCTGGCTCGGCCTTGCCGGCATTGCGAATCCGATCCGCGCCAGCGTGCGCCCCGCCTTGAAGCAATTGCATCGCGCCGGCGTGCGCACGGTCATGATCACGGGGGACCAAAGCGCCACCGCCTTCGCCATCGCGCGCAATCTCGACCTCAATGACGGCGACGAACTGCGCGTTCTGGAAGCCGGACAGATCGCCAATATGCCTCCCGAGCTTCTCGAGGCGCTGGCGGCGCAACCGGATGTCTTCGCGCGCGTCAGTCCCGTAGACAAGCTCAACATCGTCAAAGCGCTCCAGGTCGGCGGCCGCATTGTCGCAATGACGGGAGATGGCGTGAACGACGGGCCGGCGCTTCGCGCGGCTGATGTCGGCATCGCCATGGGCGGCGAAGGCGCGGATGTCGCCCGCCAGGTCGCCGACATCGTCCTCGCGACCGACGACATGGACGGCATCGTCGAGGCAATAAAGCTCGGGCGCGCGACCTACGCCAATATTCGCAAGGTCCTGCGTTATCTCGTCTCGACCAACGCTTCCGAAACCATCGCCATGCTCGGCGCCGCGCTGGTCGACGCCAGGGCGCCGTTGACGCCGATGCAGCTGCTCTGGCTCAATCTGGCGACAGACGCCCTCCCCGCCCTCGCGCTCGGCCTCGAGCCGCCGGAAGCCGAGGTTCTCGACGAGCCGCCGCATGATCCGGGCGCGCCGATCATGGGCGCGAACGATTTCCGCCGCGTCCTGCGCGAAGGCGCCGTTATCGGAACCGCTGCGCTTCTCGGCTATTACAGCGCTGGCGGCTCGAAAGAGAATGCGCGCGCGAGCACGATCACTTTCCACGGGCTGACCTTCGCCCAATTGCTGCACGCCATCGCTTGCCGCTCCGAGACTCGGGGCCTCACGGCGGAAATCGGACGCCGCCCCAACCCCCTGCTCTATGGCGGCGTCGGCATGTCTTTGCTCTTCCAATGCGCGGCGCAGTTTCTACCGCCGACGCGGCGGCTCCTCCGGCTCGCGCCGCTTGGTCCGGGCGATCTCCTGCGCATCGGCGCGATCGCCCTCGGCAGCTCGCTCGCCAATGATTTTTTAGGCTATCTGGTCGAGCGCGGCGCGGCCCGCCGCACTGGCCGCCAGGAGGAAGAAAGCCATGTCGTCTGACATGATCTTCACATCCCAGTCGGTCACGCCTGGCCATCCCGACAAGCTATGCGACCAGATCAGCGACGCGGCCGTCGACGCCTTGCTGAGGGAGGACGAAACCGCGCGGGCGGTGGTGGAATGCGCTCTCGCCACCGGCGTCCTGTTTCTCGCCGCGCGATATGCGGCCGACGCCGGGGTCGACCTGCCCTCGCTCGCACGCAGAATCATCATGGACGCCGGCTATGTCTCCGACGGTTTCGACGCGCGCAACTGCTCGATCCTGACGAGCCTGACCGAGCTTCCGCTCTACACTCGCGAGTCCGAGTCTCCGGGAGACGCGCCCGAGGCGTTCGCGCGCAGGGTCGCGCATGAACAGGCCAATGTTTTCGGTTACGCCTGCCGGGACACGACGGAGCTCATGCCCGCCCCGATCAGCTGCGCGCACAAAATCGCAAAAGCTTTGGATGCGGCGCGCCGCAATGGCTTCACTTCCCTGTCGCCCGACGCGAAGACGCAGGTCTCTGTGCAATATCGGGACGGACGCGCGATCCGCGTGCATAGCCTGTCGCTCACCGTGGCGCTGAACGATCCGAGCGCAACGGAAGCGCAGGATCGGCTGCGCACATTGGCGCTCGACGCCCTGGCGGGCAGTGACGTCAAGCCGGACGGCGAAACGCGGGTCATCATCAACGCCGGCGAGCCTCTCGAGATTGGCGGGCCGGGGCGCCACGCCGGGCTGACGGGGCGCAAGAACGGCATCGATTCCTACGGAGAGATCGCACGCATGAGCGGTTCCGCGCTCTCCGGCAAAGACCCCTCCCGCATCGAGCGCGCCGGCGCCTATGCGGCGCGCTACGCCGCCAAAAACATCGTCGCCGCCGGATTGGCGGAGCGTTGCGAGGTCCATCTGGCCTACGCCATCGGACAGGCCGAGCCGCTGAGCCTGAGCGTCGAGACTTTCAATACCGGCAGGTTCAGCGACGAGGCGATCACCAAGCGCCTCGCCGCCGTCCTCGACTTCCGCCCCGCCGCCATCGTAAGGCGCTTTTCCCTGCGAAGCCGTCCCAAGGCCGCCGGCGCTTCCGGCTTTTACCTGCCGCTCGCGACCTATGGGCATTTCGGGCGCGGCGACCTCGACCTGCCCTGGGAGGCGACGAATCTTGCCGAGGCTTTGCGCGGTTAGGAGAAGGCGTCTTGCGACGATGGAGGCGTCTCTAAGCTGCTCGAGCTACTTGCCACCCTCAGTTACGACATTGCGCCAGACGCCGGCCAGATTACTGGCGTACCAAAGCAGCGTAATAGCCGGCGGCAGGACTTTTTCTCGGGACATCTGCCAGAGCGCGAACCCCATCAGCGCCAATGAAACGAAAGCCTGCGGATCGATCTCGACCGGTAGCTCGGTGGACGCGGGCGGAGCCTTGCCGACTGCGAAAAGCCCGGCTTCCCGCGCCGCTTCGCTCACCTTATCGAGCGATCCCCCGTGCTCGATGAGGACACTGCCGGTGAACGGCCGCGCCGCAACTTTGGAGACGCCCGGCAACGCCGACAGGCTGCTGGAGACTGAGGCAAAAAAGGCCGAGTCCCCAAGGCGGTCGGGAAATCGCAGACGGGCCCTTCCGGGCATGGCGTGAGCGATTTCGGCGGTTGGCAGGCTCGCTTCCATGGTCATGCCCCTTTCGAAGCCGGCTGCGGCGCAGCCTCGGCGGCTTTCTCAGGCATTGGGCCGGCTGCCTTCTTGGCTTCCCCCGTGGCGGCCGTGAAAATTTCAGAGGCCGCCTCCGCCTTCACCTCGGCGAAAAGGTCCTCCGCCGCCTCCATGAGTTGCGCGCCCTGCACGCGGGCTTCGTGCAATGCCAGAACGGCGGCTTTTAGCGCAGCCTTGGCGACAGGACGCGCTCGATTTCCTTCGCGGCCAAGCAGGAGAGCCGCTGCGGCGCCGGCCGCCACGCCAAATGCAAATCCCCAGGGCTTCATGAAGCATTCTCCCCGTCGGAAACCAAGGCGTTTATATATAGGCGCGACAATGAGGCGCTCACGAGCGCATAAACTGCCGTTCGTCGCCCGCACCGTCCGATGCTGTCGCGAATGTTATATGACGGCTCGCTTTTTACGAAGCGCGGCCGATGCTCATCTGAATGGGCCAGCATGAAGGATGCATCTTCCCCGACAACTTTTCGTGGTGGCCTACCTTCTCGCCTTCTGACAAGCTAACGGCGTAAACCCCGCGCGCTGTCACGATTGCGTCATCGAAGAAGTGTCTGCGAGACGCGACAGCGCGGCTCAGCTTCGCGCGCGCTTTCCGAATGGACGGCATCGGATGGACTTTTCCCAGCGCTTCACTTTCCTCTTCTCCGCGCCCAATTTCGAGGCAGACGACCTCGAAGGCCTGCGCGTCAATCAGATCATCGCGGCCATCGAGCGCATGGGCTTTCAGGTCGTGCGGGCGCGGCGGCTGGAGGACGCCGAGATCGTCGTGCAGACGGACGCCGCGATCGGATGCCTTGTGGTCGACTGGGGCAAAAGGGGCATCGAAGGCAAGACCGCTTCGCTCATCGATCTGATGCGCAAGCGCGGCCTCGATATGCCGATCGTGCTGCTCATCCGCCGCAAGCGCTTCGAGGATATTCCGGTCGAGGTGCTCGACTTCATCGACGGCTATGTGTTCCTGGCGGAGGAGACGCCGGAGTTCATCGCCAAGAACCTCGTTTCGCGCCTCAAGCAATATGCCGACACGCTGAAGACGCCTTTCTTCGGCGCCATTGTCGATTACGCCGAAGAAGGCAATCAGCTCTGGACCTGCCCCGGCCATAATGGCGGCATTTTCTATAGCCGCAGCCCGATCGGCCGCATCTTCATGGAGCATCTCGGCGAAGCCGTCTTCCGCGACGATCTGGACAATTCCGTTGTCGAACTCGGCGACCTCCTCACCCACGAAGGCCCGGCGCTCAAAGCGCAGAAGGCGGCAGCCGAAATCTTCGGGGCGGAAAAGACCTATTTCGTGCTCAACGGCACGTCCACGTCGAACAAGGTCGTCCTCACCAATCTCGTGGCCGAAGGCGATCTCGTGCTCTTCGACCGCAACAATCACAAGGCCGCGCATCATGGCGCGTTGCTCTTGAGCGGCGGCGTGCCGATCTTTCTGCCGACGACGCGCAACGCCCTCGGCCTGATCGGCCCGATCGACCACAAAGCCTTCGACGAAGAGACGCTGCGCGCGCGCATTCGCGACAATCCGCTGGTCAAGGAAAAGGACGCCTGGCGCAAGGAGCGGCCCTTCCGCGTCGCGGTGATCGAGCAATGCACCTATGACGGCACCATCTACGACGCCGAATGGATCGTGAAGAAGATCGGCCATTTGTGCGACTATATCCTGTTCGACGAGGCCTGGGCGGGCTTCATGAAATTCCACCCGCTCTACGAGCGGCGCTTCGCCATGGGGCTCAAAAATCTCACCGAGGCCTCGCCCGGCATCGTCGCCACCCAATCGACGCATAAGCAGCTCGCGAGCTTTTCGCAGGCGTCGCAGATCCATGTGCGCGATCGGCATATCAAGGGGCAGAGGCGCCGGGTCGAGCACAAGCGCTTCAACGAAGGCTTCATGCAGCACGCCTCGACCTCGCCTTTCTATCCGCTGTTCGCTTCGCTCGACGTCGGTGCGCAGATGATGAAAGGCCGTTCCGGCGAAGTTCTGTGGGACGACACAGTGCGTCTCGGCATCGAGCTGCGCAAGAAGCTGCGCGCCGTGCGGCGCGAATTCGAGGACAAGGAGAAGGATCCGGCGCGGCGCTGGTTCTTCGATCCTTTCGTTCCCGATAAGGTCTCGATCCCCGACGCCGCGCGCGAAACCGGCGCGCATCAAGTCGGCTGGGAAATGGTCTCCACCGAACAACTCTCGCGCAACGCCGCCTTTTGGGAGCTTGCGCCGGGCGCGGGCTGGCATGGTTTCCAGGACATGGCGCCGGGCTTTGCAATCACTGACCCTTGCAAGCTCACCTTGCTCACGCCGGGCTTCGACCGCAGCACGGGCGCCTATGAGGATCACGGCGTCCCCGCCCCGATCGTCGCGCAATATTTGCGCGAGAACCGCATCGTGCCGGAGAAGAACGATCTCAACTCACTCCTCTTCCTGCTGACGCCGGGCGTCGAATCCAGCAAGGCGGGCACGCTCGTTTCGGCGCTCGTCGCCTTCAAACGGCTGCACGACGACAACGCGCTTCTACAGGACGTCATTCCCGAGTTCGTGGCGCGGCGGCCGGGCCGCTACAAAGGCGTGCGGCTGCGCGATCTCTGCGGCGATATGCATCGCTTCTTCAAGGAAGCCGGCGTCAGCGCTTTGCAGCGTGCGCAATTTGCGCACGAGCATTTGCCCGACATGGCGATGACGCCGCGCGAGGCCTATCTGCATCTCGTGCGCAACAAGGTCGATTATCTGACGCTCGATGAAATTGAAGGGCGCATTGCGACGACGCTCTGGGTCGTCTATCCGCCGGGTATCGCCACCATCGTTCCCGGCGAGCGGCTCGACGAAAAAGCGCGGCCCATGTTGCACTATCTGAAAATGTTCGAACGCAGCGCCAATCAGTTCCCGGGTTTCGACTATGAAATTCAGGGGCTCTATAAGGAGACCGACGCACAAGGCCGGCTGCGCCTCTACACTTATGTCGTGAGCGAATGACCCTGGAGTCAGAGAGAACCGCCATTGCGGAAGCCGGGCGTTCCGCGATCGTCGTGAGACCCTCGCGCGACGACGACGTCGACGCGATGCTCGCGATCTATCTGCATCATATCCGCAAGGGGCTCGATCCGTCCGATGCGCCGCTTTACGAGACGCCGCAGAAAGACGACCTCAAGCGGCGTCGGAAGAATATGGGCAAGCACCGCCTGCCCCATCTTGTCGCGGAGCTGGACGGGGCCGTGATCGGCTACGCCTATGCCGTCCCGTTTCGGAAGCGGCCGGCCTATCGCTATGTCGTCAAGCACTCGATCTATGTCGATCCGAGCCATTTGCATCGGGGCGTTGGTCGCCTTTTGCTGCCGGCGCTGATCGACGCCTGCGCGGCGGCGGGCTACCGCCAGCTGATCGGCTATATCGACGCGGCGAACGAGGCCTCGCTGAGGCTCCACAAGGCCTGCGGCTTCGTGCAGGCGGGCTATCTCTCGTCGGTCGGCTTCAAATATGGCCGTTGGACGGACTCGGTGATCATGCAGCGCTCGCTCGGCCCCGGCGCGTCTTTGCCGCCAGGGGTACAGCGTTAGCTCGGCTCGACAGGATTATCGCTGGAGTCACGCTCAGCGGCCGCGTCGCTACGCGGCTGGCGGAGCGGCGCATGGTCGCGATGTTGTCTTGCTTCGCGCACGATCGGCTTACGGTCAGCGTGCTCCTCGAGCGCGCTCTGTCCAACCAGAAAGTCGAGCCGACAAATAAAGATAAGATCGAGCATGCGCCTCTCCGCGTCCCCGCCATAAACGCAGAGACAGGCGCTCATTTCCACTTGGGGGAAGTGCTTAGAGCGCTTTCCGCCCGCTCAAGCGGGCTCGTCGGACCAGCGTAGAGAGCGGAACGCGCGCGCAATCGCCTCGGCGCGCGCCATCGTTTGGTCGTCAGCGGCGTTGTCGACTTCAGCGCAGGCTTCGAACGCGATGTCGAGCAGGGCCGACTTTTGATAGGACTGGCCCGAACGGCCCGGATGGGCGCAGAAGTCGCAAGCGCAGACGGTCATGAGCTGGTGGAACTGCTCCGATGTGCTAAAGGCCCCCAGGCGTTCGAGCATCGCCGCGACGGGCCCGGCGCGCATTTTCGATACGCGATGCACGCGCTCGCATTCGGCCAGCGCCAGAAGCGCCAGCTCCTTGCAGTCCTCAGGCGCCTCGAAGCGCGCACAGAGCGCCTCGACGCGCGGGCGCCCTCGCTCGATATGCTTGTAATGGACCGGAAGATGCTCGCGCGGGGAATCGGACTTGCCGATATTCATCACGAGCAGCGCGAAACGCACCGGCAATGGCGCATTCCTGAGGGCCGCCTCATCGAGCGCCTGCAACATATGCTCGCCGAGATCGACCTGAGCCGGCTCGTCCGAAAGCTGCGGGACGCCAAAAATCGCGGCGACCTCCGGCAAGACCTGAAAAAGGGCGCCGCACTCGCGCAGAGCCCCGAACATTTTGGAAGGCGCCGGGCACATTATCCCGCGAACCAGCTCCGGCCATATTTCGGACGGCTCGGCGCCACCCAAAGCGCCGGCCTCGACCTGAGCGGACATGAGCCCCAGCGCTTCGTCATCCGGGTCGGTCTGCGATTCTGCAAAGAGCGTCGCCATGCGCAAGACGCCCAGCCCCGGATGGGTCTGGATGAAATCAGCTGAATTCGGAGTGGATCTGGAATCCATCGGAAGGCGGCCCTTTTCCCCCGCAAGCGTCCACGCGACCGCAAAGCGCGCGAACTGGAGGTTCCCTAGCAAACGCCTTGCCGCTCGCAATTTGCTGCGGCAGCGACCCCCGGCGCAAAACTGGCGAGCTTGCGCCGGGGGTCTTCAGTCTCTCCGCCGCTATCGTGGACACTGGGGGGTGCACGGCGTCGAGACCGTCAAATCTTAAGCGGCGCGCTTGTCCCGCTCGTGGCTCCAATGTTGCTCGCTCATGTCCGAAAGGCGCCAACAGCGCGGCCTCGCCCGGTCACTTACCTGCAATAATGTGAGGGGCGGACCCGCTGATAGCGCACCAGCTCGCCGCCTGGGCTGGCGTTGACCTCGCTCGCGACGCATCGACGGCCGACGCGTGCGAAGGGCGTCGTATAGCCCCACGGATATTCCGCCTCGCTGATCGGATAGCCCGCAATGGGGTCGAAATCCCAGGGCGCGGAAAGCCCCCAGTCCCGCACGGCTGGCGCGCGCGACCAGTCCTCCCGGTTCCAACCCTCCTGCAGCCAGGACCCGAGAAAAGTCGGGCCATGGGCGCGCAGGACACGGCCGCGAAAGCCGGCGTCGGCTCCAGAGGCGGCTAAAAGAGGAAACGCAGCCGACACGAGATAGACGGCCAAGGACGTGAGAAAGCGCATGGGAACCTCCGCACTGACGGCGATCATATCAGCGCTCCCGACGCGGGGTGAGATGCGCGCTGGGTTTTGCGCGAACATCACTAATGGGGGCGCGCTTGATCGCTAATGCCGATGGTGATGCGGCGCGAGCTGCGAGGACGCGGCGCGCAAAGAGAGACCGCCTCCTTCGATCCATTTTTGCGTCGAAAGAGTCGCACGGGTCATCAGCCGTTCTGACTGCGAGAAATCGTAAGGAGAAACGTCGAGCGGGCAGAGCGCGGGCGCCATGTGCAGCTCCACGGTCTCCGACAGACGTTCGATGTCCCGGCTCAATTGCCAGGCAATCAGCAGGGTGATGGCGTGGAGCGCCCGCGCGACCGCGCCCGACGGCGGTCCTTGGAGATCGCAGGCATAGCCGGTGGGCAGGATGAAGATCCTTGTCGCGCCAAGCGACGCGGCGGCGAGGAGCGGCGTGTTGGCGGCGACCGCGCCATCCATCAGAGGCGCGCCATCGATCTCGACCGTCGGGTAAACGCCGGGGACCGCCGCGCTCGCCATGATGGCCTCGACAGCCTCGCCCCGCGACAAGGGAACAGCGACCCCTTGCATGTCTGTCGCCACGAGGCACACGGGCAGCTTGGCTTCCTCCAGGAAGCGGTACGGTAACGCTTTCTCGATAAGCCGCCGCAGCGGAGAAGGATCGACCAGGGAGTCGCGCCGCTTGATGACGGACAACGCCATCCCCAGTGTGAATGGGAAGATGTCCCTGCGCCGCACCGACGCCCAGATTTTGGCAAGAGACTCGACGCCCTCCGCATCCGGATAGGCGGCAAAGTAACAGGCGTTCAGGGCGCCGACCGATGAGCCGACAACCAGATCCGGAAAGACCCCGGCCGCGAGCAGCGCTCTGAGCATGCCGACCTGGATGCAACCGAGACTGCCGCCGCCGGCCAGGACAAAAGCCGTTTTCTCTTCGCTCATGAGTTCCACGCGCCAAGCGGAAGGGAGTTAGCGCGCCTCTAGCTCAATTCCATATCCGCCAGTGCGATGAAGATCATCGCCAGGCCAAAGCTGCCGATGAAACGAAACGCCGGCTCCTGCATGTTGTAAACGCCGGCGCGCCACATCTGGAACCATTCGCCAATCGCCATGAATCCGAAGAAATAGAGCAGGAAACCAACGCAAAGGCCGGCAAGCACCAGGCCTTTAGCGCTGTTGAAAGCCGCCGCCCGCCCTGCCCGCGCCTTCCAGAGTATCCATGCGCCGTAGAGCGTGAGCCCCGCGGAAACAAATTCGGTCGCGATAATCAAAAGATAGCTGAGGTGGTGCAGCGCCGGGCTCGAGATCGCGCGCCATTTGAGAGGGCTCGATGGGACCATATCCATTGACAAGATATGCTCCACGACCTCGAAATTCGGGCCGTAGTCGAAGAGATTGTCGAAAGCGACGAGAAGGATCAGGACGCCAGCCGAAAAGGCAATCGCGATCTTCGCCAGCCTGACGATCATGTCGCCGTCTCCTTTGCCCTCGACACCGGCAATCTAGCGCCATGGCGCCGGAATGAGAATGCGCTCTTCAACCCGGCGCACATCGGTCCGGCGGCGTGAATTACGCGCTTGGCGAAGGGCCGCATCTGGGCGAGCGCGAAAGCCGCCGCAAAGCCTTTCAACGTCCTTGCAACGAAACGCGCCTCGATCGTCGTCTCGCCTGTGGCCCAGGCGAGCTTATAGCTGTCGGCGGGCAATAGCATGTCATAGGCTGCAAGCCCCTCCTCAGCGCAACGCGCGATAAGGCGGCCCGTAAGCGCCTGCCCCGGCGATCCTTCCGCGAAGCGCTCATCGAAACAACCCAAGAAGGAACGATAGGCGCGCCCGCCGACAAATCCGAGATCCATCGCGCAAGTCTCGCCGCCGACCAGCAGCACATTGACCTGCAGAAAGCCGTCCCGCGCCAGCGCGGCAATGAAATCCTCCGCAAACGGGTTCGAAAGGCCGGCGCTATAGGCGCCCCTGGCGGCGAGCCAGCTACGCTTGAGCATGAGCGCATGGCGCGCGAGACTCTCCCTCTTCGCAGGCGTCTCGGCCTGGGCGAGCGCAAGCGGCCCACGGGCTACAAGGCGCTTCACGCGACGCTCGACGCTCTTATGGCGGCGCGCCGCCGCGAGACGCAGATCGACATAAGGCGCCGAAAACGGTTCGCCCGCTCTGGTTCCGTCCGCCATGACGGCGCCGGCCCGCAACCGCGTGAGGGCGAAGAGATCGACGTCGCGCCAGCGCCTCATCTCGGCTTCCACGAGCTTACGCCAATGCGTCCGACCCGCCTCGGCGCGCGCCAGCGCGTCGCCATATTGGGTCATGGGTTCGCCGACCCAGCGCGCAATGGAAACGCCGAAGCGCGTTTCGATCTGCAGCGGCAGCAGCATCACGAGCCGCCCATCCTCGCGCAGGCACAGGACGCGCGGCCGAATGCTTTGTCCCGCGACAGCGAGCCAGCTGCGGCACCAGATGAAGCTTTGAAAGCCCGTGGCCTCGGGCGTGGCGTTCTCGAGCTCCGCCCATTCGGCGGCGAGCGCATCGATGGCGTCGAGGGTCTCGGCGCGCTCAAGGCGATATGGCGAGGCGGCCGACATGCTATTTCATCACCTGATAAGGCGCGATGTCGCGAAAGCCCGCCTCCGCAGCAGGGTCGACCCGGAAGTCGATCATCATGGGCGCAACCGTGCGGCCAATTAGTTTCCGCCAGCCCTTGTGCGCAGCCGCTATGGCGAGCTTGCCCCAAAAGGCCGGGCCGGTCGTCGCGCGGGAGAGATCGCGGCCGCCAAAGAGCGGCCTCAATAGCCCATTGGCGTAATCGACCGCATAGCCGGCGCGCAGCTCATCCGTCCAATGCTCCGTCGTGAATGATACATTCACGCAATCCGCGTTGCGGACGCGATGCGGCGCATTGCGGGGCCAGCTCGACCAGTCGCCCGGCAGAAGTTCGAAACTTTCGGCGCCCGCGTCATATGACGGATCATAGGGAAGATCGGTGTCGAACGCGCGCCGAAGGACGATATTCTCGATCTTGTTCTGCGGCAGATAGGGTGCGCGCGGCGGATAGACCCAGACGCGCTTCCGGCCCCTCACCTGCCATAGGCTCTGGCCTGGAACGTCGGCATGCAAAGCGACATTCATGTTCGGAGAGGAAATCAGCACGCTCATCGAGCGCTTGTAGCTGCGAAAGCCCGGCACGCGCCGCTCGACGTCGCCGAACAGGTCGCTCAGAAAATCGTCGTAGGATTCAAAGGCTTCATGGACGCGCTGGAGATGAACCCAAATGTTTCCCCGCGCCACCGCCGCCATCACCTCGCGGCCGGAGAGCCCCGACATATCGCCCTCCCGCCATTTGCGTGGGTCGGTTTCGTCGCGGGCTATGGTATTGACATGGAATCGGTCGCGGGGCGTCGCTTCAATCAGACGCTCCAGCGCCGCGTCGCAGAACAGCGGGTGGTCGGCCAGCCTATGCCGCAACAGCATGGGTTTTCGGCCGAACTCTGCGATCTGCTCGGGACGCCATTCTGTAAGAGTTTTGGTCATCGCAGTGCTTGAGCCCGTGAAAATTCGCGACAGGCTAGCGCTCGAAATGGAAATAAAAGGTGGATGCGGCAAGGAGTCTCCCATGATCGACCTCTATTACTGGCCTACCCCGAACGGCCATAAGATCACGATCTTCCTGGAGGAGACGGGTCTGGCCTATCGCATCAAGCCGGTGGACATCGGCAAGGGCGACCAGTTCAAGCCAGAGTTTTTGGCCATCTCGCCCAACAATCGCATGCCGGCGATCATCGACCGCACGCCTGCCGACGGCGGGCCCGAGGTCGCATTGTTCGAATCCGGAGCGATCCTTCTCTATCTCGCCGAGAAGACGGGCCGGTTGCTTCCTGCCGACCTGCGCGGACGCATGCACGCCCTGCAATGGCTGTTCTGGCAGGTTGGCGGGCTCGGCCCGATGGCCGGGCAAAACCACCATTTCGCCAAATATGCGCCGGCGCGCATCCCCTACGCCATCGAGCGCTACCGCAACGAGACCAATCGCCTCTATGGCGTGCTGGATCGCGAGCTCGCCAAATCGCCCTATGTCGCCGGCGACTACTCCATCGCCGACATCGCCTGCTATCCCTGGATCGTGCCGCACGCCGACCAGGGCCAGGATTTGGACGACTTCCCGCATCTCAAGCGCTGGTTCGAAACGATCAAGGCCCGGCCGGCGGTCGCCCGCGCCTATGCCGCCGGCGCGCCCTATGAGCGCAAAGGCCCCGATTTTTCCGCGCTCGAGCGGGAAATTCTCTTCGGCCAGACGGCCGAGCGCCCGGATGCGAAATAGGCTATAGGCGGGGCGCCAGGGAAATGGCCGGGCGCGCAGCTTCCCTCCCCCTCCCCTTTACGGGCTAAGGGAGTCACACATCTCGGGGCCGTCATGGCCGGGCTTGTCCCGGCCACCCACGCCCTGGGGCACAGCCCAACAGGACGCGTTATCGCTATGGATGAATGCCCAGCATTAGCTGTCGCTGCATGGCGTGGATGGCCGGGACAAGCCCGGCCATGACGAGGGCGGCGACATGAAGATGTGTGCATGCGGGCCATGCGCCCCTCCCCATGATCGCTCTACACCTGATGCTCAGCGAAACACCAAGGAGACTTAGCCGCGCCATGTCCAACGACCGTCAATTCTACGCCCAGGAAACCGCTAAGGCGCTCATCGAGGTGCAGGCTGTGCTCGTCAATGTCGAGAAGCCTTTCATCACCACGGCAGGATGGGCGTCGCCCGTCTATATCGACATGCGCAAGGTTATCAGCTTCCCGCGCCTGCGCCGCCGCCTGACGGAATTCGCCGCGCGTACGATCGAGCGCGACATCGGCTATGAGTCCCTCGACGTGATTGCCGGCGGCGAGACGGCGGGCATCCCCTTCGCCGCCTGGGTGTCGGACAGCCTGATGCTGCCGATGCAATATGTCCGCAAGAAGCCCAAGGGCTTCGGCCGCAACGCCCGCATCGAGGGCGATCTTCACGAGAACGGCCGCGCTTTGCTCGTCGAGGATCTCGCCACCGACGGCGGCTCCAAGAAGGATTTCGTGCAGGCGCTGCGCGACGCCGGGCAACGCTGCGAGCATGTGTTCGTGTTTTTCTTCTACGACATCTTCGCCGGCGCCCGGGACGATATGGGCAAGCTCGGCGTCGAGCTGCATTATCTCGCCACCTGGCGCGACGTGCTGGCGGTGGCCCGGGAGCACGGCTATTTCCCCGAGCATGCGCTGAAGGAGATCGAGGCCTTCATCGCCGATCCGATCGCCTGGTCGGCCGCGCATGGCGGGGCGGACAAGCCGAAGGCGTAAGGCTGCTCGCCAAACCTGCCAATGTCGTCATTGCGAGCAAAGCGAAGCAATCCAGAGCAGCATCCCGGCGCTGGGTCGCTTCGTCGCTTTCGCCCTCGCAATGACGGGCCCTCAATAGCAGCTGATGAACTCGCGATAGACCCAGCCGAGCCGTTTGCCGCCTGCAGTCGAGACATAGGCCCAGGGCTTGCCGTCGCTGTCCTCGCCATAGCGTTGGATGTAGACGACGCGGCCGTTCTCGATCGCGCCGATGATGTTCTTCCGCTGGTCGCGGATATTGAGAGGCGTGCCGGCCGAGTCCGTCACCTTGCAGCGGTCGCCGGCGAGCGCTGGCGCGGCCCAGGCGACCGTGGCGGCGAGCGCGGCCAGAGTCAGGCCGGCGCCCATCGACAATTTCTCAGTCATAGAAACCTCCTTGATCTGCGCAATCCGCTATAATCGCCCCGGCCGCGCGCGCAGTTGCGCGGGCGCACAGAGCTTCCGATGAACAAGACGGCCCCTTTCGCCTGCCTCCTCGCCATCGCCGCCACGACGGCCCATGCCGAGCCGCCGCCCGGCTTCGCGCGCCTCGCAGACAATGCGCCAGATATTGCGCAGGACATGCGTTATGCGGGGCCGGATAATTTCACCGGCCATCCGGTTCCCGGCTATCGCGCGCCGCAATGCTGGCTGCGCGCCGAGGCCGCTAGGGCGCTTGCCGACGCGCAGGCCGACGCGAAGGCGCAGGGCTTCTCTCTCGCCGTCTATGACTGCTACCGGCCGATGCGCGCCGTCGCCTCATTCGTGGAATGGTCGCGCAACGCCGACCAGACGACGAAGCCCGCCTATTATCCGCGCCTCGACAAGAGCCAGCTCTTTGCGCAGGGCTATATCGCCGCGCAATCCACCCATTCGACGGGCCTCGCCGTCGATCTCGGCGTCGTCGGCTGGAATTTCGGCACGCCCTTCGATTTCTTCGATCCGCGCTCCTGGACGAAATCCAAAGTCGCCGGAGACGCACGCGCGCATCGCGACGCGCTGGTCGCGTTGATGAAACGCCACGGCTTCGAGAATTATCCGCGCGAGTGGTGGCATTACGCCTTCAAGGGCGCGGGGGATGCGGCGCGCTACGATCTGGAGATCGAGTAAGCTGGTTCGCCTGCGGCGCCGAGTTCACCAATACCACGATCATTCGATATGGAATCGGCTCGACCGGGCTCACTGTCATTCCCGACGCTCGCGCAGCGAGCGATCTGGAATCCAGGGCAAAGACAGCGCTTTTGTGGCTCTGGATCCCCGGTCGGGCTTTAAGCCCGCCGGGGATGACGAAGCCCGCCCGCGCGTCGTTCAAGCCAAAAAAAGGAAAAGCTTTTCGCGTCATCCCACTGCAGGTCCCGCTGGGGGAAATTTATTCTTTGGCGCTTTTGCCCAGACCCGCGAGTCTCTCCTGACAATTCGCCCGAATCCAGTCTGCCAAAGCCATTTCGTCGATCTCGCGATTGGCGAACTGCGACATCAGAACGAAACACTCCTCGTCGCTCGCCTCCAGCTCAAAGCCGTTGTCCACAAGAAATAGCTCCATCGCCACGAGGGCCACGCGCTTCTTGCCGTCGACGAAAGGATGACAGCGGATGAAGCCGGCGGCGGTGGCCGCGGCGAGGCGCGCGGCGTCGCATTGCGGGTCCTTCAGCGCAAGGTCTTTGGGGCGCATGATCGCATCCGTCAAAGCCGCCTCGCTGATGAGGCCGACGGCTCCGCCATGTGCGGCAAGAACCTCCTCATGGATCGCAAGCGCGATATTTCTATCGAGAAATCGCCAGCCGGTCATTTTGCAAGCTGGCGCAGCGCATTATGTCGCTGGCTGATGATCCGCCGCGCCAGCGCTACGCGGCGTTCGAAGTCGGGGTCGCTTTTGGTGATTCGGTAGCCCTCGGGAGAGCGCGTCAGATACAGCCGGTCGCCTTTTTCAACCGCAAGATCGGCAATGATCTCGCGCGGCAGCACCACCCCGAGGGAATTGCCGATGCGGATAATCTTGAGCGCGCCAAAGGCTTCGCCAGGATTTGTCTCGCTCAATGTTTGAACTCTCGTATCAACATGATGTGTTAATACCAAAGTTAAAACACACAAATGGCGGCGGCAACATGACAAATGACCGCCGGTGGATAAACTGCGCCCTCCATGCGACCCGACATTCTCTCCCCGCTCTTTGGCCGCGTTGCAGCCCTTTCCGGCGTCGGTCCGAAGACCGCGCCTCTTTTCGATCGCCTGTTGGCCAAGGCCGGCCAGCAGGCGCGCCTTGTCGACCTGCTGTTCCATCTGCCCACGAACATCATCGACCGCAGCCAGCGCCTCACCATCGCCGAGGCGCCATTGGAGACCTTGGTGGTCATCAAGGCGCGCGTCGCGGCGCATCGCCGGCCGCAGGGACGCTACGCGAAGCAGCCCTATCGGGTGCTCGTCGAGGACGACACGGGCGATGTGGAGCTCGTCTTCTTCCTGGCCAACGCCGATTGGATTGAACGCAGCCTGCCGCTGGGAGCAACGCGCTGGATCTCAGGCCGCATCGAGCTTTACGACGGCCGCCGCCAGATGGTGCATCCCGACCGCGTGCTCGACGAGGCCGGCCTCGCCAAGCTGCCGCCCTATGAAGCCGTTTATGGACTCACCGAAGGATTGCAGGCGCGTTTTGTCTTGCGGGCCACAGAAGAGGCGCTTGCGCGCTTGCCCGTGCTGCCCGAATGGCAGGAGCCAACCGTGCTCGCCGCCAACAAGCTCCCCGCCTTCGCCGACGCCCTGCGCACGGCGCATCGCCCGGACAGTCCCGCGTCTCTCTCGCCGCAGCATCCCGCGCGGCAGCGCCTGGCGCTCGACGAATTGCTCGCAAGCCAGCTCGCGTTACGGCTGATGCGCGCAAAAATGCGCCGCCTGCCGGGACGGGAGAACAAAGGCGACGGGCGCATCTCGCGCGCAATCGAGGCCGGCCTTCCCTTCCGCCTCACCGGCGCGCAGCAACGCGCCCTCGCGGATATCCGCGCCGACCTTGCCTCGCAGATGCGCATGCTGCGTCTTGTCCAGGGCGACGTTGGCTCCGGCAAGACGGTTGTCGCTGCGCTCGCCATGACGAGCGTTGTCGAATGCGGGCGACAGGCAGCCTTGATGGCGCCGACCGAAATTCTCGCGCGCCAGCATTATGAGCGCCTCGCGCCGCTCATGGAGCCCGCGGGCGTGCGCGTGAAGCTTCTTACCGGACGGTTGAAGCAAAGCGAACGCGCCGCGGCGCATGCCGCCATTGCGGCCGGAGAGGTCGATGTCGTCGTCGGCACGCATGCGCTGGTGCAGAGCGATCTCGCCTTCCACGATCTCGGCCTCGCCGTCGTCGATGAGCAGCATCGCTTCGGCGTGCAGCAGAGGCTCGCGCTCGGCGCCAAGGGCGAGGCGGTCGATGTGCTGGTGATGACGGCGACGCCCATTCCCCGCACCTTGGCGCTCACGGCGTTCGGCGACATGGACTCCTCGGCCCTGGACGAAAAGCCGCCCGGCCG